>CAIYPP010000133.1 GCA_903928115.1 uncultured Planctomycetota bacterium | reverse complement strand
GGACCACATGGGCGACGTCTACGGTCGCCGCCTGCACCAGGGCCTGTTCCACGATCCGTTCCAGCGCGACCTCGAGGCTTTCTTCTCGTCGACGCAGCAGCGCGTCACGGGCACCGTCAAGGTGCGCGTGCAGCCGGGCTCGGCGCTGGTCGAGGGCGTCTCGTCGCCCTACAGCATGCTCGCCGCGAGCGACGCCAAGTACGGCGAGCGCGCGGGCTCCAACGCCACGCCGCAGGGCGCGCTCGGTTTGGCGCGCGCACTGGCGGAGCCGGCGCGGCTCTTCCGTCGCGCGGGCGAGAAGGCCACCGCGGAGAGCGCGAAGTGAAGCGCTGCACTCTCGACAAGATCGCGTCGGTGACGCTGCGCCTCGGGCTCGATCGCAACGCCGTGCTCGGCGAGACGATCCCGGCCGAGGCGGGCACGGTCGTCGCGTGCCGCGTGAAGAACGCGAAGACGAGCTACAACACGCTCGAGGACGTGCACGGCCGCATGGTCGCGCTGCACCCCGGTGACATCATCGCGGGCGCGCTCGGTCACCGCGATGCGCTGTACGGATTCAGCGGCAAGGTGCCGACCAAGGTCGCGGTGGGGGACGAGCTGCAGCTCCTCAACCTCGGCGGCGTGATCGGCACGGGCGCGGAGCCGACGGCCGCTACGGGCGAGCCCTTCCGTCTCGAAGTGCTCGGCTCCGTGTTGGAGTTTCCGTACCTCGCGACGCGCGTCGGCATTCCCGCCAACATCGCGCGCGCGGCCCTGCCCACGCAGCCGATGCCCACGCGCGCGGACGGCTTGCCGCCGATGATCGTGCTCGTCGGCACCTGCATGGACGCGGGCAAGACGACGGCGGCATCGATCCTGATCAGCGAGCTCTCCCACAAGGGTCTGCGCGTCGCCGCGGGCAAGCTGACGGGCGTCTCGCTGCGCCGCGACATCTTGCAGATGCAGGACTGCGGCGCGGAGCCGGTCGCGATCTTCACCGACTTCGGTGTGGTCACGACCGACGAGTCGACTTCGGTGCCCGCCGCGCACAGCCTGATCGCAAACCTCGCCGGCGCGGAGCCGGACCTGATCGTGCTCGAGATGGGCGACGGATTGCTCGGCACCTACGGGGTGCAGTCGCTGCTCTCCGACGAGTCGATCCGCAGCGCGATCGAGAGCGTCGTGCTCTGCGCGCAGGACCCGGTCGGTGCGTGGGGCGGTCAGATGCTCTTGCGCGAGCGGTACAAGCTCGACGTCGACGTCACCAGCGGTCGCGTCACGGACACGCCCGTCGGTCGCCGCTTCTGCCAGGAGAAGCTCGGCGTCCCGGCGTTCAACGCGTTGCGCGAGGGCCGCGACCTGACGGAGGCGGTGCTCAAGGGGCTGCGCAAGAAGGGCGTTCGCTTCGGTCGCGAGACGGTGAACGCATGAACGCGAGCCTGACGGCCACCGCCACGATCCCCACGTGGGTTTTTGGCGCCAAGGGCATGTTGGCGGGCGAGCTCTTGCGGCTCCTCGACCTGCACCCGGGGCTCGAGCTCCGCGGCGCGGTGTCGCGCAGCGAGCAGGGCGTCGTCGAAGCGCATCCGCACCTCGTGACGCGCGCTCGCACCTGCAACGCGGACGAGGCGCGCGCGCAGATCGCCGAGGTCCTCGCGCGCGGCGAGCAGGCCGTCGCGTTCCTCGCGCTGCCGCACGGCGAGTCCGCGAGCCTGTGGACCAAGCTCTCGAGCGAGCTCGGCGCACTCGCCGACAACCTGTACCTCGTCGACCTCGCTGCGGACTTCCGCATCGCGAACCCGGCGCGCTATCAGCAGGCCTACGGTCATCCGCATCCTGCGCCGACCGAGCTCGCGCGCTTCACGTACGGCTTGGTCGAGCTGCACCGCGACGCCATCGCACGCTCGCGTCGCGTGGCCGCGCCTGGCTGCTTCGCGACGGCCCTGCAGCTCGCCTGCGTGCCCGCGGCGCGCGCGAAGCTGCTCGACACCGCGCGTCCGTGGATCTTGCACGGCATCACGGGCTCGAGCGGCTCCGGCGTCGAGCCCAAGCCCGGCACGCACCACCCGTGGCGCCACGCGAACATGTGGGCCTACTCGCTCGACGGACATCGCCACGAGGCCGAGCTCGCGCAAGCGGTCGAGCCCTTCGGCGCGGTTCCGCCGATCCACTTCGTCGCGCACTCGGGTCCGATGGCGCGTGGCATTCACCTGACCGCGGCGCTGCCGCTCGCGCGCAAGGTGACGAGCGCCGAGGCGCGCGCCGTATACGCGGAGCTGTTCGCGGGCTCGACGTTCGTGGAAGTGCTCGACGGCAAGGTGCCGGACCTGCGCTCCATCAGCGCTTCGAACCGCGCGCAGGTCGCCGTCCATGTGCGCGGCGACGTGCTCAACGTGCTCTGCACGCTGGACAACATGACCAAGGGCGGCGCCGGTCAGGCGCTGCAGTGTCTGAACGTGATGCTGGGCTTTCCCGAGCATTGGGGCCTGCCGCGCGCGGGCCTGGGAGTGAACTGACATGATGCTGCGTGAAGTCGACGCGTACGCGCGTCTCCCCATCCAAGTGGTCGGTGCGCAGGGCAACGAGCTGATCCTGAAAGACGGTCGGCGCGTCCTCGATCTCTACGGCGGGCACTGCGTGAACACGCTGGGCGCGGGCGATCCGGGCCTCGGCAAGGTGATCGCGGAGCAGTGGAGCCGCCTCTCGTTCGCGACGAACCTGATCGACCACGAGTCGCGCGGCTGCTTCATGTCGGCGTTCGAGCGCAACCTGCCGCCGAGCGAGGACGGCTGGAGCGTGTTCGTGACGAACAGCGGCGCGGAGGCGAACGAGAACGCGCTCAAGCACGCGCTCGCGTTCACGCGCCGTCGCAAGGTCGTGTTCTTCAAGGGTGCCTTCCACGGGCGCACGGCGGCCGCGGCGGCGGTGAGCGACACGAAGCTAGCGGCGTTCCCGCAGACGCCGTTCGACGTCGTGAAGCTGCCGTGGAATGACCCCGAGATGGCGGCGAAGGCGATCGACTCGACGGTCGGCGCCGTGATCCTCGAGCCGTACCAGTCGCTCGCGGGCGTCACCGAGCCGAGCATGGAGTTTCTCACCACGCTGCGCCGGCTGTGCGACCGCACGGGCGCGGTGCTGATCTTCGACGAAGTGCAGACGGGCAACGGTCGCCTCGGCACACCGTGGGCGTCGCAGTACTTCGGCGTCGTCCCCGACTCGTTCACCACGGCGAAGGGCGCTGCGGGCGGCCTGCCGATCGGCATCACCGTCCTCCGTACCAAGATGGCGCAGGCCGTTCCGGGCAAGCTGTTCGGCTCGACCTTCGGAGGTGGCCCGCTCGTGCTCGCCGCAGCTGCGATGGTCGCGCACCGCGTCGGTCAGCCGGGCTTCTTGGAGAACGTCCGCGCGACGTCCGCTGCGCTGCGCACCGCCGCGCTGCGCGGTCCGATCGCGAGCATTCGCGGGGCGGGCCTGTTGCTCGGCCTCGTCGTCAAGCCGGAGCTCAAGGCGTCGGTCGTGCGCGATCAGCTGCTCGAGCAGGGCGTGCTGATCGGAACGAGCGACGACCCGCAGGTGCTGCGACTCTCGCCGGCGCTGACGCTGACTCCCGCGGACGCTCCGCGGCTCGCGCGCGCCCTCGAGGCGCTGGAGGTGAAGGCATGAAGGGCTTCTATGACTTGAGCGAGCTCTCGACCGCGGAGATCGAGAAGCTCACGGCGCGCGCGCTGCACTTGCGTGCGGGCGCGACGGCGCGACGCTTCGAGGGCAAGGCGCTCGGCATTCTGTTCTTCAACCCGAGCCTGCGGACGCAGGCGTCGTTTCAGCGCGCGGCGGGCAAGCTCGGCGTCGACCTCGTCCAGCTGCAGGCCGGTGGCAACGGCGTGTGGGGCATCGAGTGCGAAGACGGCGCCGTGATGGACGCGGGCAACGCGGAGCACGTGCGCGAGGCCGCGCCGGTGCTCGGTCGCTTCGTCGACGTGCTCGCCATTCGCGCGTTCGCAGGCATCCAGTCGCTGGAGCGCGACCTGCGCGACGCGCTGATGAACGGCTTCCGCAAGCACGCGGGCGTTCCCGTGGTCAACATGGAGAGCGCGCTGTGGCACCCCTGCCAAGCGCTCGCCGACTGGGCGACCATGGATCTCTACGAGGTGCCGCGCAAGGCGAAGTTCGTGTTGACGTGGGCGTGGCATCCCAAGCCCCTGCCGCACGCGGTGCCGAACTCGACCGTCTGCATGGCCGCGCAGCGCGGCATGGAGGTCGTCGTGCTGCGACCCGCGGGCTACGACCTGCACGAGTCGATCATGGCGCAGGCACACGCGCTCGCGAAGGCGAACGGCGGCACGGTGACTGTGACCGACGATCGCGACGCGGCGCTGAAGGACGCGAGCATCGTCTACGCGAAGTCGTGGGCTTCGCTCGGTTGCTGGGGCAAGCCGGAGGCGGAGACCGCGCAGCGCGCGGGGCTGCGCGACTGGTGTGTGAGCCCCGAGTGGATGCAGCGCACGGACCACGCGCGGTTCATGCACTGTCTGCCCGTGCGCCGCAACGTCGTGGTGCGCGACGAGGTGCTCGACGGCCCGTGGTCGATCGTGATCGATCAGGCCGAGAACCGCCTGCACGCCCAGACCGCGCTGCTCGAAAGCCAATTCGCGAGCATCGAGCGCAAGAGCCAGATCCGCGCGAAGTCCCCCGTTCCCTTGGAGCTCCCGCAATGACCGACCTGTTCAAGGCAGCGCCGCACGTGCGCCTACACCGTGGCAAGACCTTCGTCATCAAGGCCGGTGGCGGCACGATCGCCAAGACGAGCGCGATCCGGCAGTTCGCGCGGCAAGTCGCCGTGGTTCACGCACTCGGTGCCCGCGTCGTCGTCGTGCACGGCGGCGGACCGCAGACCGACGCGCTCCAGCGCATGCTCGGCGAGGAGCCGCGCATGGTCGACGGCCGTCGCGTGACCACGCCGACCGCGATGCGCGCGCTGCGCATGGCGACGGCGGGCGAGCTCTCGGGCGAGGTCGTCGCGTGCCTCGCGGCGGAAGGCGCGCCGGGCGTCGGCGTCTCGGGCGCGAGCTCGGGCCTGCTCGTCGCCAAGCGCCGCGCGCCGACGCGCACGACGGAAGGCATCGTCGACTTCGGCGAGGTCGGGGACGTTCAGTCCGTCGACCCCAAGCCGCTGCTCGCGCTGATCGAGGACGGCTTCATCCCTGTCGTGTGTCCGCCTGCGGGCGACGGCAACGGAGGCTTCCTCAACGTCAACGCGGACCTGACCGCAGCCTCGATCGCCGTCGCGCTCGGCGCGGCGAAGCTGGTGATGCTCACCGGCGCGCCGGGCATCCTCTCGAACCCGAGCGACTCGACGTCGCTTCTCTCGGCGCTCTCGATCTCCGACCTCGATGCGATGGAGGAGTCCGGTGCGCTCAAGGGTGGCATGCGCGTGAAGGCGGCTGCGATCCGCGCTGCGCTGTACGGCGGCGTCGGCCGCGTGCACGTCGTGTCGGGCAGCGACGAGAACGCGTTGCTCGCGGAGCTCTACACGAACCAGGGCGCGGGCACGCTGGTGACGCGCGAGCCCGAGAAGGCGCCTGCGGCCGAGCCGGGGCTGAAGCAAGTCACGCTGGAGCCTACGACACTGCAGGGGACCGCGCGTTGAGCGTGGAGAGCGAGTCCGCGCGGCTCCTCCGCGAGCTGGTCGCAATTCAGAGCATCTCCGGCACGGAGCAGGCGATCGCCGATCGGGTGATCGACCTGCTGCGAGGCTGGCGCATCGACTGCGAGCGGCTCGGGCACACCGTGCTCGCTCGCGTCGAGCTCGGGAGCGGACCGCGGCTGCTCTTCAACACGCACCTCGACACGGTTCCGGTCGGGAACGGCTGGACGGTCGACCCGTTCTCTGCGCAGTGGCGCGACGGGCGGCTCTACGGGCGCGGCTCGAACGACGCGAAGGCGAGCGTGGTCGCGATGCTTCTCGCGCTGCGTACGTGCGCCGAGCGCCGTGAGGCCCAAGGGACGCTTCTGCTCGCGCTGAACGAGTGCGAGGAGACGACCAACCTCGGCATGACGAAGGTGCTCGAGCGGCTTGGGCTCCCGGATGGCGCGGTCACCGGCGAACCGACCGGGCTCGAGGTCGTTCGGGCGCAGTCGGGGCTCGCTGTCTTGACTGCGGAGTGGGGCGGACGTTCCTGCCATGCCGCGCACGTGGCGCGCGTCGAGCACGAGAACGCGCTCGTGAAGGCCGCAGGCGACATCGTGAGCGCGGGCGCTTGGATGAAGCTCGACGGCGAGCACGAGCTGCTCGGCGCGAGCACCGTGGCGACCACGGTGTTCAAGTCCGGCGAGCGTCACAACGTCGTGCCGGACAAGGCCGAGGCGGTGTTCGACGCGCGCTTGTCGCCGCGCCACAGTGCAGGGGACGTCGTTTCGCTGCTCACGCAGCGCATGCCCCATGCGAAGGTCGGCGTGCGCTCGGCGCGTCTCAAGCCGTTCGAGACGCCGGAAGATCATCCGCTCGTGCAGGCCGCGCTCGCGACCGCGGGACGCACGCGCGCCATCGGCTCGTCGACCATGTCGGACATGGCCCTCCTGCAGGGCGTTCCCGCAGTGAAGTGCGGCCCCGGCGACACGGCGCGTTCGCACACTCCCGACGAGTTCGTGCTACTCCCTGAGCTCGAGGCCGGAGTCGAGTTCTACACGCGTTTCGCGCCGCGCGCGCTTTCCGCGCTCGCGACCGCACACGCACGCTGAGAGGCCCGTCATGACCCAAGACTTTCACCGCCCCGTCTGGGATCGCGGCGACGCGATCGACGCACAGATGCTCGCGTTCACCACGGGTGACGATCCGCTCTGGGATCGACGCTTGATCGCGCACGACATCCGTGGGTCGCAAGCGCACGCGAAGGGGCTCGCGCGAGTGGGCCTGATCGGCGCCGAGGACTGCGCGACGATCTGCGAAGGTCTCGCGCGCCTCCTCGCCTCGCACCGCGCGGGGGAGTGGACCGTCGAAGCCGGAGACGAAGACGTTCACTCGGCGGTCGAGCGTCGGCTCACCGAGCTGGTCGGCGACGCGGGCAAGCGCCTGCACACGGCCCGCAGCCGCAACGAGCAGGTGACGGTCGATGTGCGCCTTTGGCTGCGCGATGCGATCGAGCGCACGAATGCGCTCCTGCGCGCGTTGCACGAGAGCCTCGCGAAGGCCGCACGGCGACACTCGGAGCTGCCGCTGCCGGGCTACACGCACTTGCGCCGCGCGATGCCTTCGACGGCGGGCGAATGGCTCGGCGCTCACGCGCGCGCGTTCGAGCTCGACCTCGGCGAGCTGGAGCACGCGCTGCGCCTTACGCGCGAGTGCCCGCTCGGTTCCGGCGCGGGCTACGGGCTGCCCGTCCAGCTCGACCGCGAGTTCGTGGCGCGCGAGCTCGGCTTCGAGCGTCCCGTCGAGCCCGTCACGCACGTGCAGCACGCCCGTGGACGCGCGGAGCTCGCGTACCTGACCGCGCTCGAAGCGATCGCGCTCGACATCGGCAAGCTCGCCGCCGACCTGTGGCTCTACAGCACGAGCGAGTTCGGCTTCGTGAAGCTCCCTGTCGCGTTCACGACCGGCTCGTCGCTGATGCCGCACAAGCGCAATCCCGACGCGATCGAGCTCGCGCGCGCCCACGCCCGCGCGATCGTCGCGGAGCGCGCCGCGCTGCTCGATCTCCTGCGCGACCTTCCGAGCGGCTATCACCGCGACTTCCAGCTCATCAAGCCGCCGCTCTTCCGCGCCCACGACGCCGCGACCACGATGCTCGCGCTGCTGCCGCGCCTCGTCGAGGCGCTGGAGTTCGACGCGGCCGCGCTGGCCGCGGCGTGCGCGGACCCCAAGCTCGCCGCGACGCAGCGCGCGCTCGACAAGGTGAAGGCGGGCGTGCCGTTCCGCGACGCCTACCGCGAGGAAGCGCAGCGCTAGCGCTGCGAGTTCACTCGTCGCCCAAAGCAGCGCTGACGAGCGCGAGAATCTCGTCGATGCGCTCGCGATTGCCGCTGCGCTCGCCCATCTCGCGCACGATCGCATGGACGCGTTGGCGCGTGCGCAGACTGGCGTGCTTCAGATTCTCGAGCGAACTCACTGCGCGCCGGTGCGCTGCGTCCAGTCCATTGCGTCGCGCGAAGCTCGCAGCGTCCTCGGCCCAGATACGCCCGACGAACTCGGAGAGCGTCGCGCGCTCGAGTTCGCTCACGTGCGCATCGCTCGCGATCATCAGGATGCCGAGCCACGCGACGGTCTCATGCACGATCTGAGATGTCATGAGGAACGCCATGCCCTCGTCGAGTGCGTGGAAGCGATCCTCGATCTCGGACTCGATCTCGGCGAAGGCGACGCCGCCGGGGCGTCCGGTCAGCGATTGGTAGATGTCGGACTCGGCAAAACGCATCATCGCCCAGTAGCGGAATGGCAACTCCGGATGGGTCGTGATCTGGTCCTCGCCGGCAGGCACATTTTCCGGATGGAGGTATTGCTCGAGGATCGTGTCGATGTCGATGCGCAGATCGCGCTCGCTCAAGCCGCACATCAGCTTGATCAGTCCGCGGGTCAGCGTCGCTGGCGAGCCGCAGGCGTACATGCCGACACGGTCCGCGGACACCTCGCCCGCAGCTGAGCGGTGCGTGGCGTAGAGGTAAGAAACTGGGTTCTCGTCGGTGCCAACGGCGTGCCGTAGGCCCGCGTGGCCCAGCTCGTGCGCGACCACGGCGAGGAGCTCGTCGTCGGAGAGCAGTTGCACGATTCCGCTGTGCAGCACGACGAAAGGTGAGCCGTCGCTCGTGGTTGTTGCGAAGGCGTTGAGCTCATGACTCGCGATCACGTAGACCTCCGGCTCCGTTAGGAGCAGGAGCCGCGAGCTCGCTTCGCACACGATCTGATGGATGCGGGCCGTGACGCGGCGACTGGCGCGCACGCCTTGGCGGCGAATCTGCGTGCGGAGCGCCTGCACCGCCGCGTCGCGACGCTGGAGCGATTCGCCATCGAGCCGCGCGACCTCGTCGAGCGGAAAGCGCAGCCGCGCGCAGAGCTCGGAATGGTCGACGGGAGGTTCGAACGCGAGCGGGGGATGTTGCAGATTCGTGTTCATGGCGGATTCAGGGTGCGTCGCCGGCCGGATCGCTTTGGAAGCCACCAGATTGTCCGCGCTCCGCGACAGTGCGCAGCTCGGTGTGGGTTTCGTCGACCGTCGCCAAGATTTGCTCGAGAACGAACTGCAACTGTCCTGTGCCCAGCTGTCCATCGAAGATCGGCAAGTCGATACGTAGAGCCACCTGCGGTCCACCGTCCTCGCGCACGAAGCGAGCCGCCAGGCGCTCGGAGGTGAGCTCGAGCATGCGAGTGGCGAGTGGCCCGGCGAAACGCACGATCGAGAGATCGAAGAGCGGCTGCGTTTGCAGGGACAGCAGCTGACCTTCGTCGTCGAGGATCAGGAACACGAACAGGGTTCTACTGCCCATGCTGTCGCGGTAGTGCTCGCACTCCCATGCTGTCGCCGTGATGCTCGGCTCCTCGTCGGGGGCTTCCCAACGCACGTCTAGGGCCGTCAAGTGTTCGCGCAGTTCTGCGAGTGTCAGCGTCACGAGGGATCTCCAGTGGGGGAGTCAACGAGAGCGCTCTCGCCGGGACGCGAGACGCGCAGGCGGGGATCTTAGCGGCGTTTTCCCTAGGAGCCGCGCTCCACGCACTTGGGCCGCGGGCTCGCCGCGCGGCCAGAAAGTGAGCGAGGGCGCGTCGCATTGCTGCGGCGCGCCCTCGCGGTTGGAAGGAGCCTCAGGCTCGGTCGCTCAGGGCGACACGAAGAACTGCAGGCCGTCGGAGAGGTTCGTGGTCTTCGGCGCCGGCGGGTCGCGGAACCAGCTCTGCGCCCAGACCGAAGTGCCGACCGGGTACGCGCTGCCCGTGGCTGTCATCCACGCGTTCCAGTCGAGGCTGAAGTTGCCGTCGCAGCCGCCGAGCGAGCCGCCCGAGGACTGGGCGGTCGTGCGCTGCGTCGGGGACTTCACGCACAGGAAGCTCGTGCTGCCGCCGCCCCACGGTGCGATCGCAGCACCGGCGACGCTGTAGAAGATGATGCCCTGCTTCTGACCTTCGACGTTCGAGACGCTGAGGGTGAAGGGGCTCGCCTGCGAGGCGCTCGCGTAGCCGGCCGACGCCATGGTGGCGTTGCAGCCGTTCGTGCTCGTACCCGCCGTGCAGTAGGGGAAGGTCTCGGTCGGCGGCTCGAGGCGGAAGAAGTAGACCGCGCGGGTGCCGAAGTCGAGCACCGCGAGCGTGCCGCTCGGGGCGTCCCACGAGAAGTCGTACCAGGCCGTGCTGAGACCCACCGGGGTGAAGGTGCCCCAGTCGACGGTGTGCGCCTGACCGGTCGGGCTCACGATCTTCACGCGCTGGAAGAAGTCCTGCACGTTGGAGCCGTCCGGGCGATCGTTGAAGATCACGCGGTCACCGTAGGGCGAGTTGATGTAGGCGAGGTTTTGGCCGGCCGTGAAGCCCGCGGTGCCGCTCTCGGGGAGCGTCACGATCACCGAGCCCGTCGCGCAGGCGTTGCCGCCGGTGCGCTGGGCGCGCACGACGTCATTTTCCTTGCGGAGGTAGATGTCGCCCGTGTCGGGGTCGAACTCGGTGTCGCGCCAGAGCGTGCCGGTCGTGCCCGCGGCTTGGAAGTTGAAGCCGGTGGTGGTGTCGTAGATCACCGCGCCGCCGACGCTGTTGTTCAGCGCGCGACGGGCCACGCTGAACGACGTCCAGCCGACGCCGGCGTCGACGCCCGAGAAGCCCGGGTCGAAGGACACGCCGCTCGCGCCGCGAGCGCTCTGGCTCCAGAGGTTCGTCGCGCTGCCGGGGACGGAGACGTCCCAGGCCGTGATACCGTTCGCCACGGCCGAGCCGAGGTCGAGTGCGGCGACGAGCGTGTTGCCTTGGATGTCGAGACCCGAGTAGCCGCGCAGGCCGGTCGGCGTCGCTTGCGCGAAGCGCGTGCCGTAGGTCGGCGAGCCGCTCAGCGGGTTCAGGATCTCGATGATCGCCGACGGCTGCGCCGTGCCCGTGTTGCAGAAGCCCGCGACCCACAGGCGCGAGCCGTTCCAGGCGATGGCCGACGGGTTGGTGCCGATGAACTCGGCGTTGGCCGCGGCCGACGTCGAGAAGATGTTGATCGAGCCGAGCGGCGTGAACTTCGTGGTCGTCGGCGACTGGGCGAGCAGCGCCGGCGCGACCAGCGCCGCGGCCAAGGTGATGTGCAGGGTGCGCATGGCAAGTAGAGGGGGAATTTGGACGGAACCGATCGCGTCGGAGGCTTCGTCCCACCCTTTTGAAGCAAGACACCCCCCGCGGTTGCGTCAAATCCTACCCTGCACTGCCGATTTCGGGGGTAGGATCGAGTGCGGAGGCCGTCGAGACCGAGTCCCTATCCATGCGCTCCTTCCTTCACCGGATCCGCTCATTTTTTCCTGCATTCCTCGCCGCGGCGGCCTTGGCGGCCCCCGGCGCGGCTCAAGCCAGCGAGGTCCGCGCCTGCTGGCTGACCCAATACGCCTACCTCACGCAGTCCGAGGCCGGGCTGCGGGGCTTCGCCCAGAACATGCGTCAGGGGGGCATCAACACGGTCTACGTGGCCATGTACGCCGGCGGGGGAGTCACCTACTGGCCCAGCAAGGCTTTCAAGGCCGCCGGGGGGAGCTGGGGCAGCCCGAGCTTCGACTGGGCGCACCACCTGATCCGGATCTTCCACGAGGAGGGGCTGCAGGTCGGAGCTTGGTTCGAGTACGGGCTGGCGCTCGGCAGCTCGACTCACCCGGTCGCGGTGGCGCATCCAGACTGGCTGGCACGGGACGCCACAGGCGGCGCCGTGACCGGGGAAAACGGTGGATTCGTCTTTCTCTCGCCCGGCCATCCGCAGGTGGTCCAGCTGATGAAGGACATGGCCAAGGAGCTCGCCGAGAACTACGACTTCGACGACATCCAGCTCGACCGCTTCCGCTGGGGGCGCAAGTCGACGGGGCGCGAGTACGGCTACGAGACGGTCACCGCGAACGCCTATCAGGCCCAGTACGGCACGACACCGCCCACGAACGTCAACAACTCGACCTGGGTCACCTTCCGCGAGAACCTCGTGAACAACGCCGTGCAGCAGTGCTACGGCGTGATCAAGGCCGCGAACCCGAAGATCTGCGTGTCGAGCGCGCCGCTCGGCTCCTACGGCCTGACGCAGATGATGCAGCGCTGGCCCGCGTGGGTTGCCGGCGGCTACCTCGACTTGGTCATGCCGCAGATGTACATGACCACGCTCTCGGCTTTCCAAACCGAGTTCAACACGCAGAAGGCGCAGGCTGGCGCCAACGTGAGCAAGCTCGCCGTCGGCTTCCGCGCGCAGGACGCAGCGGACTGGACCGTGGTGCGAGACCAGATGAACTACGCGCGCAGCCAAGGCGTCGCGCATGGCACGCTGTGGGTCTACCACTTCTACACGAGCGTCCCGGCGATTCAGGACGAGCTCGACAACCTGCCGGACCCCGGTCAGCCGTGGGCGGCGCCCGCGATCAATCCGTTCGTGAGCCCGGACATGGTGCAGGTGATCGTCGACAACTCGATGCCCAGCACCACGGCGGCGGCGTACGTCGAAGCTGGCTCGGGCTGGTCGACCTCCGCGCAGGCGGACTTCCACGGCTACAACTCGCGCATCGTCCAAGGCGGAGTCGCTGCGAGCGCGGAGTTCCATGCGCGCATCGACCGCGCCGGTGCCTACGACGTGTACGTCTGGCACACCGCATCTTCCAACCGCAACGACGCCGCGCAGTTCACGATCCATCACGCGGGAGGCACGAGCACGGTCAACGTCGACCAGCGCTCGAACGGCGGTCGCTGGAACTTGGTGGGTCGCTGGCTCTTCGAGAACGGTGCGCGTACGCGCGTCGTCAGCGTGTCGAATGCGGGCTCGCTGGCGAGCGAGTACACCGTCGCGGATGCGGTGAAGCTCGTCTACCGCGACGAGGAACTCACGTACTGCACGCCCAAGACGAACAGCCTCGGCTGCGTGCCGACGATCGGTGCCAACGGCACTCCGACGATCACGGGGCTCGACGACCTCGTCGTCACCGCGACCAACGTGCTCAACCAGAAGTCGGGGATCTTCTTCTGGGGGCTCGCGCCCAAGGCTTCCGCTTTTGGTGGCGGAACCATGTGTGTGCAGTCGCCGGTCAAGCGCTCGCCTCCGCTCGACTCGGGCGGCAGCGCGGGCCAGAACTGCACGGGCAGCTACTCGTTCGCGCTGACGCACGCGTATCTGTCGGCCAATGCGCTCACGCCGGGAACCGCGGTGTTTGGCCAGTTCTGGAGCCGCGATCCGCAGCACCCTGACAACTCGACGATCGGGCTGACGGGCGGGATCAGCTTCGTCATCCGGCCGTAGGGCTCGAGTCCAAGCCCGCGAGCAGGTCTCGCAGCGCGGCGCGCTCGAGCTCGCGCGAGAAGGCGCCGCGGCGGAGGTCTCCGGCGGCCTGCAGCTCGCTCAGGAAGTTTGCATCGGCTTCTGCGTGCAAGAGCAGCCGTCGGAGTGCCGCTTCGTCTCCGACGTCGAAGAGTCCGGGGTGACCCGCGCCCAACATTCCGAGTGCACCATCGGTGCGAGTGGAGACGATGGGCGTCGAGGCGAGGAGCGCCTCGGCGAGCACGCTCGGTCCGCCCTCGGAACGGGAGGTGCTGACGAGCACGTGCGCGCTGGCGATTTGTCGCAGCGTCTCGCGGCGAGAGAGCGGGCCAAGCCAGCGCCAGCGCGGGTTCGAGCGCTCCTCGACGCGCGCTTGCTCCGCGAGTTGGGGCTCGAGGCACGCACCGATGTGCTCGACGCGCAGAGTGGATTCGGGAGGTAGTTCGCGCACGGCGCGCGCGGCGAGGAACGGATCCTTCACGGCCCGAAGGTGGCCGACGACGCGCACCACGAACGCGCCCGGCGTTCGGGGGAGCGGCGCTCAGGTCGGCGCGGACTGCAGGATGACCCGCGCTCGCTCGCGCAGGTGCTGCGGTAGCCGCTCGAGCGCGTGCGGGGCGAGTGCGACGATCGCATCGGATGCTTCGAGCGACGTCTCCGCGGCGGGGAGCCCCGAGAGCGGCCCGTAGAGGTCCGTGCCTGTGACCGCTGTCACGCGCCTAGCGCGCGGATGGCGAACACGGCACTCCAGAACGACCTGCCCGCACTTGCGTGCGTTGAGCGCGATCAACACATCGACGGGTTTCTCGTCGAGCTTCGCTCGGACGCGCACGTCGTGGCCGAGCTCGCGTAAGAGCTTCGCCCAGCGCAGCGCCGTGACGCGATTGCCGGTGGTGACTCCCTGCGGAGACGGGTGCACGATCGCGACGCGCACGCTCAGCCTCCGCGCGTGTGCATCTCGAGGTGCGGGTCGCGGCGCAGCGTCTCGACGCCGACGAGCGGGCCGCGGGCGAGCTCTTCGAGGCGCTGCTCGGCGCCGCGATCCGTGCGCCGCTCCCATGTGCTGCGCAGTCTCTGCGCGATCTGCTCGTCGCTCGCTCCGCCGCGCAGCAGCTCGCGCAGGTCGAGGCCGAGGCGTGCGTAGAGGCACAGGTACCACATTCCATCCGCGGTGAGGCGGGCTCGGTCGCAGCGCGAGCAAAACGGCGCCGTGGTCGACGCGATCACGCCGAAGGTCGTGCCATCGCGCAGACGGAAGCGCTCCGCGGGGGCGCTGGAGGTCTCGCCGAGATGCTCGATCGGTCCATGGCGGTCCGCGATGTGCGCGAGCAGCTCTTCGCGCGACACGACGGCTTCCGGTGTCCACTGGGTCGCACCGCCGACGTCCATGTACTCGATGAAGCGCAGCTCGAGCCCTCGCTCACGCGCGTAGTCGAACAGCGGGAGAATCTCACCGTCGTTCGTGCCGCGCATGACGACGGTGTCGAGCTTCACACGGCCAGGCCAGCGCGAGCGCGCGGCCTCGATACCTTCGAGCACTCGCGCGAGCCCTGTGCGACGCGTGAGGGCCTCGAAGACGTCTTCGCGGAGCGTGTCGAGACTCACTGTGATGCGATGCAGGCCCGCGTCCGCGAGCGCAGTCGCTTGCTCCGCGAGCAGAAGCCCGTTCGTTGTCAGCGCGAGATCCTCGATGCGTGGCTCGCTCGCGATGCGGCGCACCAACTCGTGCAGCTCGTGCCGCAGGAGCGGCTCCCCACCGGTGAGGCGCACCTTCCGCACGCCGAGCGTCGCGAAAACGGACACCAAGCGGGCAAGCTCCTCGAAGCGCAGCAGGTGCTCCTTCGGGAGCCAGCGATACTCCTCCTCCGGCATGCAGTACGCGCAGCGCAGGTTGCAGCGGTCTGTAACCGAGATGCGCAGGTTCGCGAGCGGCCGGCGGAGCGTGTCGAGCACAGGTTGCACGGGCGCAACAGTATGGCGCACGCCCTGCAGTTGCGCGCACGCGCCGCGGGAATCGCAGGAACCCGCGGCGCAGCGCCGCCGCTAGACTCGCGCCCCGACCCCGAACGTCACAGGAAACCCACCATGAACGCCCGACTCGCCGTCTCCGTTCCCGTCGTGCTGGCCGCGCTCGCCTCGATGGCTTCCGCTCAGGTGAGCCTGCCCGCGATCTTCTCCGATGGCATGGTCCTGCAGCGCGGGCCTGCGACGACCGTGTGGGGCCGCGCGCGCCCGGGAGCGAAGCTCACGATCGAGGCGTCGTGGCGCACCGAGCCTGTCACGGGCGAAGCGGATGCGGCTGGGGACTGGCGCATCGCCATTCCCGCGGAGCAGGCTGGCGGTCCGCACACGCTCGTCGTGCGCGGCGATGGCGAGCGCGCGCTGCGCGACGTGTGGATCGGCGAGGTGTGGCTGTGCTCCGGACAGTCGAACATGGAGTGGCAGGTCAAGGCCTTCCCGAACGCGCTGCCGGGTTTCCCGGGTGCGGATGAGGAGATTGCGGCGTCGGACCTGCCGCAGATTCGCGTGTTCGACGTGCCGAACCGCGTCTCGAACCACGAGCGCCGTGACGCGCAGGGCACGTGGAAGACGAGCTCGCCCAAGACGGCGGGGGAGTTCAGCGCGACGGCGTTCTACTTCGCGCGCACGCTGCACAGCACGCTCGGCGTTCCGGTCGGCGTTGTGACGGCGGACTGGGGCGGCACGCCCGTCGAGTCGTGGATGAGCGCACGGGGACTGGCGGGCTTCACGGAGTTCGCGGGAGCGCTCGACAACCTCGCGGCGTCCGTCGACCCGAACCTGCGCTGGGAGCGTCAACGCGCGAGCGGCAGCGGCTGGTGGGACGAGGCGGACAAGCGCGGTCCGCGCAAGGTGGCCGCGGGCTGGACCGCGACGGGCTTCGACGACGCAGCATGGAAGAGCTTCGACCTTCCGGCGACATTCTCGGGCGAGCTGGGTTCCTTCGATGGATTCGCGTATTTCCGTGTGGAAATCGAGGTGCCCGCTTCGTGGGAAGGCAAGGGCGCAACGCTGGAGCTCGGACCGATCGACGACCGCGACGATGCGTGGTTCGACGGAGTGCTTGTCGGCAAGGAGCACGAAGATGGTCGTTGGGGAACGCCGCGGCGCTACAAGCTCGCGCCGGAGCTCGTGAAGGCGGGGAAGCGCGCTGTCGCCGTGCGCGTACTCGACACCGCGGGCATCGGCGGCATCAACGGCAAGAAAGAGCAGCTCAAGCTCACGTGCGACGATGCGGCGCTCGGCTCGATCTCGCTCGCGGGCACGTGGCGCTACCACATGGGCGCGCGCATGAGCGAGCTTCCGCCGATCGGACAGGGCTCCGGTCCGCAGTTCGGCGCCGGAACTCCGAGCGCGCTCTACAACGGCATGATCGCGCCGCTGCGTCCGCTCTCTTTCAAGGGCGTGCTCTGGTACCAGGGCGAAGCCAACGTCGGGCGCGCCAAGCAGTACGAGACGCTGTTTCCAGCGATGATCGCCGACTGGCGCAACGAGTTTGCCAACGGCGAGTTCCCGTTCCTCTTCGTGCAGATCGCGCCCTTCCAATACGGCGGGGCGGCGGCGACGGACTCCGCCGAGCTGCGCGATGCCCAGCGCAAGACGCTCGCAGTCTCGCCCAACACGGGCATGGCGATCACGATGGACATCGGTGATGCGCGCGACATCCATCCGGCTCGCAAGCAGGAGGTCGGGCGTCGGCTCGCGCTGCTCGCGCTCCAGAAGGCGTACGGGCAGTCGCAGGATTCGTCGAGCGGTCCGCTGTTCCGCGCGATGAAGACGGTTGGCGCCGAAGCGCGGCTCGAGTTCGACCACGCGGAAGGTGGGCTGGTCTACAAGCCTTCGACTCCGACGGGCTGGCTCATCGCGGGGGAAGACAAGCAGTTCTTCGAAGCGACGCCGAAGATCGAGAGTGGCAACCTCGTGGTGCTCTCGCATCCCAAGGTCGGCAAGCCGGTCGCTGTGCGCTACGCGTGGAGCAACGTCGGCGTGTCGAACCTCACCAACGCCGCGGGGCTGCCCGCCTCGAGCTTCCGCACGGATGACTGGACGGGAGCCACGATCGTCGGAGACTCCGGCCGCACGCCCCACTACTCGGAGGAGGCCGGTTTTGTCGAGCTTTTCAACGGCCGCGACCTTGCCGGGTGGCGCAATGTGAACTGCTCGCCGTCGACGTGGACCGTGCGCGATGGCGTGATCGACTGCTCGGGCTTTCCGACGGGCATCCTGTGTTCGGAGAAGCAGTACGAGAACTTCGTGTTCGAGATGGAATGGCGCCACCTCGCTGCGCAGGGCAATGCGGGACTGTTCATGTGGAGCGATCCGCTCACGGCGCGCGGTCAGCCGTTCTCGCGCTCGATCGAGGTGCAGGTGATGACAGGCATGGAGGGCCCTGGCTACACGAGCCAAGGCGACGTGTTCCCGATCCACGGCGCGACGATGAAGCCGGTGAACGGTCGCGGCGGTTCGCGCGCGTTTCCAACCGAATCGCGCATGAACCCCGGCGGAATGTGGAACCACTACCGCGTCACGTGCATCGACGGGAAGCTCGAGCTCGCCGTCAACGGCAAGGTGGTGACCACGGGCACCGACTGCAAGCCGCGCCGTGGCTACATCTGCCTCGAGTCCGAGGGCGCGCCTGCGCAGTTTCGGAACCTCCGCATCAGGGAGCTTCCCGCAGCCCAGCCCGACATCGCGTCGACTCCGGGCATGGTCTGCGACACGTTCAACGGCTTCCGCTCCCTCTACAACGGCCGCGACTTCGCGGGCTGGAAGTTCGGGCCTGAGCACGAGGGGCACTGGAAGGCGGACGACTGGACGATCTCCTTCGACGGTCAGGGAACGCACCTCTGGAGCGCGGAAGAGTTCGGCGACTTCGAGCTGCTCTGCGATTGGCGCTGGAGCGGGCCTGCGCACGATGCAGACTTGCCCGTGATTCTGCCGAGTGGCGAGTACGTGATGGAGAATGGCCAGCAGAAGAAGCAGCGCGTGCAGGAGTGCGGTGATTCCGGCATCTACCTGCGTGGACGCGACAAGAGTCAGGTGAACATCTGGTGTTGGCCGATCGGCTCTGGCGAGGTCTACGGCTACCGCACGGACGGCAGCCAGAGCGCGGAAGTGCGCGCGGGCGTCACGCCGAAGTCGAACGCCGACGCGCCGCTCGGCGAGTGGAACCGCTTTCACATCACCATGAGGGGTTCGCGCCTGACGGTCGTGCTGAACGGTGTCACGGTCATCGAAAATGCCGATCTTCCCGGCATTCCTGCCCGCGGCCCCATCGCGCTGCAGCAGCACGGATCTCCGATTCAGTTCGCGAACATCTACGTCCGCGAGCTTGAGTAGCACGCGCTCGACGAGCGCTGGAAACGAAAGCAGGGGCCGCGAAGAGCGGCCCCTGCTGTTTCATGCGGTGAACTCTTGGTTCAGCGCTGCTCGGGCGGCGCCGTGAGCACCTTGTAGAAGCACCATGCCGTGAGCAGCACGACGGCACTCACGGACACGATCATGAAGGTCCAGCCGAGCGGCTGCATCGGCTGGATCTTGGGGGCCTCGGCGGCTGCCGTGGACGCTGCGTCTTGGACGAGGAGGAGTGTGTTCATGGTGGTTGGCTCGAGAACTCTCAGTCCTGAGCGGGAAGTTGGCCGTCGACGTCGCGTCCCTGCGCTCGCCAGCGCTTCTCGCCGATGGCGGTCATCGCGACGAGGAACGCGATCACGAGGCCGATGAACAACACGGCATTGCGCGCGGCAGGGTTCTCGCCCAGGTTGTCGATCCACTTGGGCAAGACGTCGCGGCAGAAGCTGAACAGCATCCAGCCGAGGAACACCGGCGAGACGTACTTGATGATGAACTGGAACACCTTCGGGATGCGCAACTGCGTGCCGTGGTGCGCCTCTTCGATGCCGCGGTCGATTCCGAACACCCAGCCGAAGATGACGCACTGCACCAGCGCGAGCACGACGATGAAGAAGGTGCCGACCCAGCTGTCGATCGTGTCGAGGACCGTGAGGTCCTTGCTGAACCACATGACGTAGGCGTTGCCGATGAGGCTGATGGCGACCACGAGTGCCACCGCAGCGTTGCGCTTCATTCCCGTGGCCTCCTCGATGAAGGCCAGCGTCGGCTGGAGCATCGAGAGGGAGCTCGTGATGGCGGCGAGGAACAGCATGAAGAACCAGATCGCGCCGATCGCGTTGCCGAGCGGCATGTGCGCGAAGACCACCGGCAGCGTCTGGAAGCCGAGGCCGAAGGTTCCACCGGGCAGCGTCGTCAGGCTCAGGCCGAGGAACACGAATGCGGCGGTCAGCGTGATCAGGCCGCCCATCGCGACCTCGAAGTACTCGTTCGTCGCGGAAGCCGTGAGACCCGAGAGCACCACGTCGTCCTTCTTTCGCATGTACGACGCGTAGTTGATGATCACTCCGAAGCCGACCGAGAGGCTGAAGAAGATCTGTCCGGCGGCTGCCATCCAAGCGCCGGTGTCACCGAGCTTGTCCCACTGCGGGTTCCACATGTAGGCGAGGCCGTTGACCACGTTCTGGTCGGGATTCGTGGCATCCGCGGGCAGCGTCAGCACGCGCACGAGCACGATCAGTGCGAACACCGCCATCGCCGGCATGGCCCACTTGCAGAACGTCTCGATGCCGCCCGAGAGGCCGCGGAAGAGCAGGTAGACGTTGGTGATGACCGTGATGACGAACGCGACGAGCAGCGTGCTCATCAGGCCGCCCGACAGGTCGAACACGGCGCCGTCCGCCATCGATCCGGTGTAGGTCGCAAAGTGAGCCGAGGAGCTCGCCACCTGCGCAGCGATGGTCTGGTCCGCAGCGATGCCGATGCCGCCCGTGAGGTACTTCATGGCGTAGCCGAGGCACCAGCTCTCGATCAGCACGTAGTAAAAGTACACGCCGAGCGGGATCAGCACGCCCAGCACGCCGAGGTAGCGTGCGATCTTGCCCTTGCCCATCACGCCGAGGATCGCGGGCGCCGAGTGGAAGCCCTTGCGCCCGCCGTAGCGCCCCATGGCCCACTCCGCCCAGCCGAGCGGGATGCCCAGCAGGAGCAGCGCGGTGAAGTACGGGATCATGAAGGCGCCGCCGCCGTTGGCGGCCGCTTGGCCCGGAAAGCGCAGGAAGTTGCCGAGGCCTACGGCGGAGCCGGCGACGGCGAGGATCACGCCGAGGCGGCTGCCCCATTGCTGCTTGTTTTCAGACATCGCTGAGTGCGTCTCGCTCGCGGTCGTTGGGGGGTCGGAGCCGTCGAGTGTGGCTCGACGGCAGCGTCGGCGCGGGAATGCCCGTTTCGACCGCCGGAGCGTAGTTCGCCGAGCGGGGCGAGGCAACGAGCGAGTCCGGCTCGGCTAGGCGTGCTCGCTGCGCGCGGCCGCCGCGCGGCGCAGGCGATCGTTGATCGCGCGCCCGAGTCCATGGTCTGGCGCGGGCTCGGCGAGGATTCGCTCCGCCCCGCTGCCATCGAGCTCGCGCAGCTCGGCAAAGAGCCTCCGCGCAGCCTCGGCGAGGTCTCCGCGCTCCGACAGCACCCGACAGGCGAAGGCCGCCCTCGGGCGTTCGAACGCGAGCACTCCGACACGCTCGCCCGCGAGCTGGGGCAACCGCGCGTCGATGTCGCCGAACTCCAGCGGCGTGCGCGGCGCGTAGTGGGCGGCCAGCATTCCCGGCGCGACGGGGAGGACGTGGCGCTGAGCCGGATCGACGCGGCCGATGACGCGCTCGAGCGCCTCGACGGGCGTGCCGCCGGGGCGGTACAGCACCGCGCGCCCCGCTTCCCAGCCGACAATCGTGCTCTCGACGCCGACCGAGCACGGTCCGCCGTCGAGGATGTACGCGATGCGGTCGCCGAGCTGCTCCGCGACGTGCGCAGCCGTGGTCGGGCTCGTGCGGCCGAAGAGGTTCGCGCTCGGGGCCGCGAGCGGAAACTCGAGGGCGTCGAGCAAGCGCGCGGTGAGCGGATGGGCGGGCTGGCGCAACGCGACCGTGTCGAGGCCGCTCGTCACGACGTCCGGCACCGCTGCGCGCTTGCGAAGTACGAGCGTCAGCGGTCCGGGCCAGAACGCGTCCATCAGGGCCAAAGCCTCGGCGGGCGGAGCCTCGCAGAGCTCGAGTGCCTGAGTGCGCGAGCGCACGTGAACGATCAAGGGATCGAAGGCCGGCCGTTCCTTGGCCTCGAAGATGCGCAGGCACGCTGCGCTGTCGAGC
>CAIYPP010000132.1 GCA_903928115.1 uncultured Planctomycetota bacterium | reverse complement strand
CTTCGCGTAGCGGCGATCGTTCGAGGGATTCGCGGCGTCGCCCGCGGCGTAGGGCGGCGGCGGGATGTCGTAGCTGCGGCGCCAGATGAGCACTTGATCCTCGCCGTGGCGGGCGGCGGTCTCGGCCTTGTCGAGGCCGGTCAAAGCGCCGTAGTGGCGCTCGTTCAAGTGCCAGTCCTTCGTCACCGGCAGCCACAGCTGCTCGGTCTCGTCGAGCACGAGCTGCAGGGTCGAGATCGCGCGCCGCAGGAGCGACGTGTACGCAGCGTCGAACTCGAAGCCCGCCGCGCGCAGGCGCTTGCCCGCCTCGCGCGCCTCGCCGATGCCCTTCTCGGAGAGCGGCACGTCCTTCCAACCGGTGAAGCGGTTCTCGCGGTTCCACTGGCTCTCGCCATGGCGAATCAGAACGAGCTTGTGCATGGGTCTCAGCCTCCGATGTGGGGTGCGAGCGCGCTGCGGGCGGCCTCGGCGCACTCGCGTGCCTCGCGGCGCATGGCCTCGGCCGCGGCGCTGCGCGCGGCGACGTAGTCGGCGTCCTTGATGGAGCCCGCATTGATGCGGACGTTGGCGAGCGCGGACTCGAGTCCGGCGAGCGCAGCGTGAACGCCGCTGCCGCAGTCGCTGGCGAGGTTCGGGTTGACCGCGGGGGCCGCATCGCGAGCGAGGCGCAGCACCGCGAGCGCGACCTCCATCGTCTCGAACGGAACCTCGAGCGCGCCCTTCAGGCCCGCCTGCACGGCGGCGCTGCGGGCCGCCTTCTCCGCATCGGTGGCCTTGGGGAGGCCGAAAGCGGCCGTCACGCGGTCGTAGGCGGCGCTGTCGGCGTCGACGAGCGCGAGCGCGCGGGCGCGGAGGGCGTCGAGCGCGGCGGCGAGGCTCGCCATGGCCTCGGCCACGGCGGCGTACTTGTCGCCCGAGGTGAAGCGTGCTGCCATACTCACCGTGGCCGCAGCACCCGCGACCATGAACGCGGCGAGGCTGCCCCCGCCGGGAGTCGGAGTGCGCGCGGCGAGCGCGTCGGCGAATCCGACGAGGGTCAGGCTTGTGAGCGACGCAGAGGAGTTCGAAGTCATGCGAAGAATCGTCGATTCGACGGAGCGCGGAGTTTATCGCGCGGGGCGGTGGCTCGCGGGCCTTTTCGGCGGCGCGAAGTCGCTCGCGGCGCTGCTCGCGCTCGCGTTGCTCGCCACGGGCTGCTTCACCGTGCCGGTGACGGGGCGCAGTCAGTTCAACCTGTTCGACACCGCGGACGATCTCGCGCTCGGCAAGGAGGCGTACGTCAGCGTGCTCAAGGAGTCGGAGGGCCAACTGGTGCGGACCGGGCCCGAGGTCGAGCTCGTGCGCAAGGTCGTCGACCGCATCGCGGCAGTCTCCGACGATCCGGGGTTCGAGTGGGAAGCGAACGTGATCCGGGATCCCGAGATGGTCAATGCGTGGTGCATGCCGGGCGGCAAGATCGCGGTCTACACGGGCATCCTGCCAGTCTGTCAGGGAGAGACGGGGCTCGCGGTCGTGCTCGGGCACGAGATCGCCCACGCCATCGCTCGACACGGAACTTCGCGCATGTCCGACACGCTCGTGGCGCAGCTGGGGCTCGAGGTCGCGGCGGCGTCGAGCGACGAGGTCGCGGCCTACAAGGAGGCGCTGGCGCTGTCGGTTCAGTTGCTCGTGCTCATGCCGTTTGGACGCGATGACGAGCTGGAAGCCGACCACATCGGCCTGATCTACATGGCGCGCGCCGGCTACGACCCGCGCGAGGCGGTCGATTTCTGGCGGCGCATGTCGGAGCTGTCGGGCGACGGCGGGCCGGAGTTCCTCTCGACGCACCCCTCGAACGAGAACCGCATCGCGGCCATCGAGCGGCTCCTGCCGGAGGCCATCGCGGTCTACGAGGCGTCGGGAAAGGGCTCCGCACGGAATTCGAACAGTCCATAAGTACATATCTAATAGGCACTTACAAAAACTATTCCGGTCGGCTCTGGGGTGCTGGCCCGACTCTTCCTAGGGTGCCGCTCGCGGTAGAGGCCAACGACTCCCCTCCCCCGCCGGGCGCCCCTACGAAGGGCTCTCCTCGCACAGCGGAGTCCAGCCATCGAATGACCCGATCTCGATGACGGATCGATCGAGCGCAGCTCGCGCCCGCGCAGGGCGCTCGCGCCGCAAGCCCGTGCAGGGCTGCGACAGGCCGTTGCGCGTCCGCGCCGCGGCATCCGGCCAAGTCGGAGAGTCGCGGTGAAGGTCGCTTTCGTCACGCCGGAGCTCGACCCGCTCGTGCGGCGCACGCCGCTGGCGGAAGTCGCGGCGGCCCTCCCGCGCGCCATGGCCGAGGCGGGCTGCGAGGTCGCGGTGTTCCTCCCGTGGACCCAGCTCGTCAGCATCGAAAAGCTCACCGAGTTCGGGCCAGTAGGCCTCGTCAACGCGCAGGACATCGATGGACGCACGAGCTTCCGCCTGCACAAGGGGAAGCTCGGCAAGGTCACGGTCTACCTGCTCGGGCACCCGCAGCTCTTCGAGGGGCGCAACCCGTACGGCGGTGACGACGGCCCCTACCCGGACAACTGGCGCCGCTACACGGTCTTCGCGCGCGCGGTGCTCGAGAGCTTCACCACCACAGGCTTCGAGCCCGAGGTGATCCACTGCTTCGACTGGGCGACGGGCATCCTGCCGCTCGTCCAGCAGCTCGAGTTCGTCGAAAAGCGCCCGGACCACCCGGCGGCGAAGGCGGGCACCTACTTCCAGATCCACAACATCGCGATGCAGGGCACCTTCGAGCGCGAGATCCTCCCGCGCTTGGGCCTCCCCTACCGCGTGTTCCAGTCGGTCGGGGGCCTCGAGGTCGCGGGCAAGGTCAACTTCCTCAAGGCGGGCACCGAGTTCGCGACGATCATCGGCACGCACTCGCCCGGCCACGCCGAGCGCATCCAGCAGCAGGATCGCGGCTACGGACTCGAGGAAGCCTTCCGGCGGCGCTCGAAGGAGCTCGTCGGCATCAACAACGGCATCGACTACAGCGCGTGGGATCCCGAGACGGACCCGGCGCTGCCGAAGAACTTCTCGGTCAAGGATAAGACGCTCTCGGGCAAGGCCAAGTGCAAGACGACCTTGCAGGGACTCTTGAAGCTCGAGCCGGGCGCGCGCACGCCGCTCGCGGCGATGCTCGGCCGCTTCGACGCCGACAGCGGGACGGAGATCCTCGCGGAGATCCTGACGACGGCCTTGGAGCGCGGCGTCGAGTGCGTGCTCATGGGCACGGGCCGCCCCGATATCCACGACCGCCTGAAGACGATCCAGACCACGTTCTTCGGGCGCTGTCGCGTGCTCGAAGGCTACCAGGCCGCCATCGCGCACCAGATTCTCGCGGCGGCCGACATGCTGATCCTCCCGGCGCACTACAACCCTGGAAATGCGCTGTGCGCGATCGGGATGCGCTACGGCGCGGTGCCGATCGTGTACGGCAGCGGCGGGCTCGAGGACTACGTCGTCGACTGCCAGAAGAACGCGCGCTCGGGCACGGGCTTCCACTTCCCTTCGTACACGGGCGAGAGCCTGCTCGACGGCATCGAGGCCGCGCGCAAGCTCTACAAGAGCCAAGAGACGTGGAAGCAAGTCACCGGGCGCTGCATGCGGCAGGACTTCTCGTGGAACGCGACGGCGCAGGAGTACCTGAAGGCGTACCGGCGCGTGACGCGGCGCTCGAAGCGCTAGCGAGGCGTCGCCATGGACCGTGCGGCGTGGAAGCCCTTTGCGCTCGGCGTGGCGGCAGCGACGCTCGTGGCCGGGGTGCTGATCCTTGCGCAGACGGACGGCGATTCTGAGGCCGCGGCGCGCGCCGCGCGCGAGAAGGAAGTCGAGGCTCAGGCGGCTCCGGCGCGGGCCGCGCTGGAGCCGAGCGTCGATCCGAACGCGCCGTACGACGTCGAAGCGACGCTGCGCGCGGTGCGCGAGCTCGACCGTGCGGTGAAGCAAGCGGGTTCGGTGCGCGAGTTCTTGGAGCGCGTGTCCCGCGGGGACTATCGGCGTGTGGCGCCGGAGGTACTCGCAACTCGCAAGCGACTCGTGGATGTGCTCGTGAAGTACTACGGCGCGCTCGATCGCGAGCGGGACGAGCAGGAACTCTGGGGAACGTTCTCGAAGCTCGGCGACGAGCTCGCGCGCGTGCTGCAGACGACGGAAATCGCGCTCGGACCGGTCGCGTTCTCGCCGAGCGATCCGCAGCGCCAGCGCGTGCTCGCGGAGGAGCGCGCGCGGCGCGAGAAGCTGCAGCTCGAGGCCGCGGCAGAGATCCGGCGCTTCGAAGAGGAGCTCCTGTACGCGCTCGATGCGGCCGTACCCGTGTTCCGGCAAGTCGAAGATGAGTGGGCACGGCTGTGCGCGCAGCGAGATCGCGCGTACCTGTACATCACGGGGCGCGAGAGCGATGCGGCGGCGCGGGCGGCGCGAACGGCGTTGGAGATGGCGCCCGGCGATCGCGAGTCGACGCTGTTGCTCGCGCTGGCGCTCGTCGAGTCGGATGGCGGCGGGATGTCGAGCGAGCGCGGCCCGGAGGTCGAGCGGCTGCTCGACGGCGTCTTGCACGAAGACCCCGACTGCGCGCCCGCGCTCCTCTTGCGTGGGATCTGGCACTGGAAGCGCGGGAATCGCTCGCAAGCGCGCGCGGATCTCGAGCTCGCGATGACGCGCTATCCCGTGCAGGCCGAGGCGCTGCGCGACGAGCTCGATCCGTACGCGCTGCGCGAATATCTGCGCAAGACGCGGCAAGGCGGGCGCGTCACGGGCCTGTATCGAACGATGATGCTCGGCGCGAACCACTTCAGCCCTGAGCTACAGCTCGCGCGGCTCGAGCTCGAAGCGGGCTCGACCGACGACGCGCTCGCGCGCGTGAAGGACCACTTCGCGCGGCGGCGCGCGCAGGGGCAGTGGGACCTCGTGCTGTACGACCTCGAGTTCTGCGAGGATCTGCTCGGACCGCGCTACCGCGAGTATTTCCCCGAGAAGAGCTACCTCGACCTCGTGATCGAGACGCGCGCCTTCCGCGAGTCCGTCGCGGTCTCGATCGACAACCGCAGCGACCGCGCGATCCACAACGCTGCGCTCGTGCTCGCCGTGCGCTTCACCGACATGGTCGAAGGCGAGTACGAGGCGTTCACCGCCGGCGAGACGCAGGCCGAGCTCCCGCCGCTGCGAAAAACCGCGTTCGGCGACGTCGAGCTCACCTACGACGGGCTCGGCGTGCGCAAGACGTACGAAGACGTCGTGCGTCCGGTGCGCGCGGTGCTGATCTCCGACGAAGGTGTGTTCTGGATCGACAGCATCGCACACAAGGGCGAGGTCGCCCGGGCGAGCGAGCCCGAGGGCGCCGCGCAAGGCGAGCTCGCCACGCGCGTGCGAGAGGTGCTCGCGAAACTGGCGCCCGAGTCGGTGGGCCTCGAGCGCGTGAAAAACCTGCTCTCCGGCGATGACCTCGAACTCTCCCTGCCGCGCGAGCTGCTGCGGCTCGGTCCGCTGTTCCGGCTCGATATCGGCGGTGAGAGCTTCGACGAAGCCACGCAGCGCGGCGCGCGCAGTCGCCTCGAAGGCGGACGCCTGCGGCTGCGCTTCGAGTCGGTCGGCAAGGCCCTCGACGGCGCGCCGCAGGAAGTGCGTGTCGTAGCGCACAGCGCGCTCGGCGACTTCGCGCTGGTCCTCGCCCGCAACGAGGCCGGAAACTACGCTTTTTCGCGCATCGAGCGGCCTTAGCGGGACTCGGCGCGAGGCGCTAATCTCTCGCGCCATGAGCACCACGCAAGTCGGCATCGACCTCGGCGGCACGGCGGCGAAATCGGGCCGCGTCACGCACACGGGCGAGATCCTCGCCGAGCGCACGATCGACCCCGGCTTCGCCGACGGCCCCGAGCGTGTGCTCGACCGACTCGCGAGCTTGTTCCACGAGCTCGGCGGCGGAGATGCTCTCGGCATCGGCGTCCCCGGATTTCTCGAGCGCGAGCGCGGCTTCGTGATCGCGAGCCCCAACCTGCCGGGCTTCGTCAACCTCGACGTGAAGGGCGGGCTGGCGCGGCGCACGGGACTCTCGCCGTCGCGCGTGCACGTCGAGAACGACGCGAACGCTGCGGCCGTCGGCGAGCTGTGGCTCGGCGCGGGGCGTGGCGAGCGCGATGCGCTGGTGGTCACGCTCGGCACGGGCATCGGCGGCGGGTTGATCCTGAACGGCGAGCTCTACGCGGGCGCCGGAATGGGCGGTGAAGTCGGACACGTCGTGATCGATCCGCAGGGACCGACGTGCGGCTGCGGCAAGCGTGGCTGCGTCGAAACCTTTGCTTCGGCAACGGCCGCCAAGCGCCGCGCCTTGGCCGCGGGACTGCCGCTCGAGCAGCCGGGCGACCTCATGCTGCTCGCGCAGCGCGCGCGCGACGGCCACGCCGCGGAGAAAAAGCTCATGACCGACATCGGGCGCGACCTCGGGCGCGGTCTGGGGCCTGTCGTGTGCCTCTTGGACCTGCGGGTGTTCGTTTTCGGCGGAGGCTTCTCGGGCGCGCTCGACGTGCTCGAAGCGGGCATTCGCGAGGGCATCGAGGAGCGCAGCTTCGGCGGCCGCGCGAGCGAGATGAAGCTGCTGCGCGCGACGCTCGGGCCCAGCGCGGGCTGGATCGGGGCGGCGCGAGTCGCGATCGCGGCGCGCTAGTCGCTAACCTATTCGGCCCGATGAGCTCGCACGAAACGATCGTCAGCGTCCGCGACGTGACCAAGGTCTACGGCGGCGCGTTCGGAAGAGGAGGCTTTCGCGCGCTCGATGGCGTGAGCCTCGAGGTCGGCCGCGGGCAAGTGTTCGGACTGCTCGGCCCGAACGGCGCAGGCAAGACGACGCTGGTGAAGATCCTGCTCGGCCTCGCGCGGCGCACGAGCGGCGATGCGCTGCTCTTCGGCCAACCGGTGGGCGAGCCGAGGGCACGCCAGCGCGTCGGGTACTTGCCCGAAGGGCACCGCTTCCCCCAGTACCTCACGGGCCTGCAGCTGCTCGAGCTCTACGGACAAATGTGCGGGCGCGACAAGACGCAGCTCGCGCGGCGTATCCCAGAGCTGCTCGAGCAGGTCGGCATGCGCGACGCCGCGCACCGCAAGATCCGCGAGTACAGCAAGGGCATGACCCAGCGCATCGGCCTCGCGCAGGCGCTCGTTCACGAGCCCGAGCTCGTGATCCTCGACGAGCCGACCGACGGCGTCGACCCCGTGGGCCGCGCGGCCGTGCGCCAGATCGTGCAGGGGCTCAAGGATCGCGGCACGACGGTCTTCATCAACTCGCACCTCCTCCAAGAGGTCGAGCTCATCTGCGACCGCGTGGTGATCATGGCGCAGGGCAAGATCCTGCGCGAAGGCTCCATTGCCGAGCTCACCCCGCGCACGGGGCGCTATCGCTTCGATGTGGAGCCCGCCGCCGAGCTGCGCCTCGCGGAGCTCGTGGGCGAGCTCGGCTCGAACTTCGAGCCGCACGCGCAGGGCTTCGAGGTCCAGCTGTCCGACACCGAACTCGACACCTGCGTCGACCGACTGCGCGGGGCGGGGCTCTCGATCCGCGGCATCAGCGCGCGGCGCATGAACCTGGAGCAGGCCTTCATCCAGCTCGTGAAGAAGGAGACGCGATGAACCGCACCACTCTGCGCGCGCTCTTTCACGATGCGCTGTACCAAGTCCTCGACAATGCGGGCTTCCGCATCCTGCTGGCGCTGTTCCTGCTGCCGGTGCTGCTCTCCTTCGCCGTCAGCTTCCGCGAGACGAGCATCTCCTTCCTGTGGATCTGGGAGTGGGACTACGGCGACTTCGTGCGCAGCGCGACGGCGTCGCAGGGCCTCGATGCCGCAAGCCGCGCCTCGATGCTCGAAGGCGTGAGAGAACGGCTGCTGCAGAGCATCGTCGACCTCGTCATCAAGTGGGGCGCCGACCGCTTCGGGTTCGTGTTCGGAATCGCTGCGATCTCGTTCTTCGTCCCGCAGATGCTGGAGCGCGGCTCCGCCGACGTCGTGTTCAGCAAGCCCGTGTCGCGCTCGGCGCTGTTCCTCTCGCGCTACGTCGCGGGCCTGATCTTCGTCGGCATCCTCTCGACGCTGCTCGTCGGGGGCATCACGCTCGGCTTGCTCGTGAGCTCGGGCTGGTTTGACGCGGGGCTCCTCTGGAGCGTGTTCGCGTTGATGTACGGTTTCGCCGTGTTCCACGCGATCTCCTGCACGATCGGCGTGTTCACGCGCAATGCGATCGCGTCGATCCTGCTCACGCTGGTGTTCATGCCCGTGAACTGCGGGCTGCACACGGGCTGGGAAGGACTCATCGTGATCGAGCGGGCGACGGAGGGCGCGCGCACGTCGCCGCAAGAGGAAGAGCCCGAGAGCGGCGCGTTTGCGGTGCTCAAGACGGGCCTCACGACCTACCACGTGATCGCGCCGAAGACGGGCGACGCGATGCGCATGGCTCGCAGCTGGCGACGGAGCTTCGAGGTACAGCCGGAGTTCGAGGACGCTGACCTGGGCCTCATCGTCGGCGAGGCGCCGCGCGGCTTCCGGCGCGAGCCCCGCAGCTCGTTCTCGGGCGACGGCCTGCAGTGGCTCGCGGCCCACCCCGATGGCGCCGGTGAGTCGAGCTGGACGCTGCGCCGCCAGAACCTCTCCGACACCGGCTCGCGCAGTGCGCTCGTCAAGAAGCTGCGCAAGGAGCTCGGCGCGGATCCCGTGCGCAGCGACATCTCCTCGCGCTACGCCGACCGCTTCGAGTGGGTTGAAGACCGCGGCGGTGAGAAGCGCTTGCGTCGGCGCTGGATCCTGCAGGTCAGCGACAGCATCGTCACGCTCGACTACGACGCGGAGTCTGGCTGGGCGCGCGCGAACGAGCAGGAAAACGCTGCTACGGCTTTCCTCGCGGGAATCGCCATCGAGTCCGAAGAGGACCGGTTGATGCTGGCGAACAGCTACGACAGTCGCTTCGGCTGGGGCGGGGCGTGGCAATACAACGCATGGTTCTCCCTCGGAACGACGCTGCTCTTCACGGCGCTCGTCCTCGCCTTGGGCCTGTGGAAGCTGCGGCGGATCGACTTCTAGCCATGCGCCGCGAGCTGATCGACGAGCTTCTCGGCGTGCTCGGACCCGCGGGCGTGATCCACGAGCCCACCCGGCTGCTCGCCTACGAGTGCGATGGCCTCGCGCTCCTCCGCCAGCGCCCCGCACTCGTGCTGCTGCCGCGCACGACCGACGAGTGCTCGCGTGCGATGCGCATTCTCCATCGCGAGAAGATCCCCGTGGTCGGACGCGGCGCCGGCACTGGCCTGTCGGGGGGCGCGACGCCGGTCGAGGGCGGCGTGCTCGTTGGCTTTGGCCGCATGCGCGACGTGCTCGAGGTGAACGTCGCGGATCGCTACGCGCGCGTGCAGGCCGGTGTCGTCAATGTCGATCTCACGCTCGCCGTCGAAAAGCACGGCCTCTTCTACGCGCCCGATCCTTCGAGCCAGGCCGCCTGCACGATCGGCGGCAACGTCGGCGAGAACTCGGGCGGCCCCCACTGCTTCAAGCATGGTGCGACGACGCGCCACATCCTCGGCCTCGTGATCGTCCGCGACGACGGCAGCGTGCTCGATCTCGCTCTGCCGCAGGCCGATCCGCTGGGCTACGACTTGGTGGGCCTCTTCGTCGGCAGCGAGGGCATGTTCGGCCTCGCTACGGAGATCACGGTCGCGCTCGTGCCCACTCCGCCGGTCACGGAGACGTTCCTCGCGATCTTCACGGACCTCGATTCGGCCTGCGATGCGGTGAGCGACGCGATCGCGGCGAAGCTCGAGCCCTCGGCGCTCGAAATCCTCGATCGACTCACGATCCAAGCGGTCGAGGCGAGCGTCTTCGCCGCAGGGTATCCGCGGGAGGCGGAGGCGGTGCTGTTGATCGAGGCGGAGGGCACAGAAGTCGAGGTCGAGGCGACGCTGGCTCCGATGAAGGCCATCGCGCAGAAGCGCGGCGCGATCGACATGCGCCGCGCGCGCAGCGCCGCCGAGCGCAAGAAGCTGTGGGCGGGCCGAAAGGGTGCTTTCGGTGCGATGGGCCGCATCGCGCCGGATCTCTATGTCGCCGACGTCGTGGTCCCGCGCACGAAGCTGCGCGAGCTCGTCGCCGAGTCGACGCGCATCGCGCGCGAAAAGCGGCTCAAGCTCGCCAACGTCTTCCACGCCGGCGACGGCAACCTCCATCCGAACATCAGCTACGACCGACGCGACCCGGACGAGGTGAAGCGCGTGCTCGCGGCGAGCGACGAGATCATGAAGGTCGTCGTCGCTGCGGGCGGCTCGCTCACGGGCGAGCACGGCGTCGGGCTGGAGAAGCAAGAGTTCATGTCGCTCGTCTTCAACGACGACGACCTGCGCGCGATGTGCCGCGTACGCGAGGCGTGGGACCCCGAAGGACGAATGAACCCGGGCAAGCTCATCCCCGTTCACGCTTGCCGCGAGATGCGCGGAACGGAGAAGCCGCGATGAGTGCGCTGGACACGCTGGAGCAGCGCCTCGCCAGGCTCGGCGGCCCCGTGGAGCTCGCCCGCCCGCGATTCGACGTCGAGCCGCTTCCGCTCGTGGCGCCCCGAAGCATCGAGGAAGTCCAAGAGCTCGTACGACTCGCTGCGCGGGACTCGCTGCGCATCCTTCCCGTCGGATCGGGCTCGAAGCTCGGCTGGTGCGGGACGCCGGGGCACGTCGACTTCCTGCTGTCGACGCGCAACCTCATGCGCGTCGTCAGCCACGTGGCCGACGACGGAACCATCACCGTCGAAGCCGGTATGACCATGGAGGAGCTCTCACGCCGCTGCCGCGGAGGCGGGCACTTCCTGACTCCCGATGTTCCGCTGCGCGCAGGCAAGACCATCGGCGGTGTCGTCTCCGCTGGCGAGTCCGGCTACGACCGACTCCGCTTCGGCCCTGTGCGCCACCACGTACTCGGTACGCGCACCGTGCTGTCCAACGGCCTCGCGACACGCAGCGGCGGCCAGCTGGTCAAGAACGTAACCGGCTTCGATCTCCACCGACTCTACTGCGGTGCGCACGGCTCGCTCGGAGTTGTCGTCGAGGTCTCGTTGCGGCTCTTTCCTGAGGCGGAGCACGAGCTGCGCATGACGGCGCGAACGACCGAGCTCACCGAAGCCTTGGCGCTCGCACGCAAGGCTCTCGCGCTGCCGGCGCGCATCGTCTCGCTCTCGATCGAGCGCACCGCGAGCGGATGCGAGCTCGCGGCTCGACTGTTCGGGCTGCGCAGCGTCGTCGAGTCCGAGCGAGCCATGCTCGAGGGGCTGTGGCCGAGGTCCAGCGTTCTCGAAGGTGCTGCGGCGCGCGAAGCTGCCGAATCTGCGGCGGCGCGCCAGCGCGGTACAAGTTCGCTGCGCCCAAAGTTGCACGTCTCGTGCCTGCCCTCGCGCCTCGACGCGGTCCTCCCGTTGCTCGCACGCTGCCTCGCCGAAGTTGCGCCCAACTCGACCTTCTCCGTTCAGCCCGGCATCGCGGAGATCGACGTCGAGCTCACCTCGGGCCTCGAAGACGCACAAGCGCTCGCAAGCTTCACGCGTTCGCTTCGCGCGACGCTCTCAAAGCATCAAGCCAGCGTTGCGCTGCGCGATGCACCGCGCGCCGCGCTCGTCGAGCTCGATCCGTTCGGTTCTTCCGCCGAGGGGCTTGGACTGATGCGCGCCATCCAGCAGCGCCTCGACCCCTTTGGCGTCTTCGCGACCGGCCGCTTCCACGGCGGTCTGTGAGCCGCTAGTCGCCGAACTCGGTCGGCAGCGACGTCGCTTTGAGGGCTTCGGCGTCGCGGGAGAGCCAAGCGATCTTCTGCGCGAGTCGCTCGTGCGCGTATCGGCCCAGTGGAAGGCGCAGGGGCGGCTCCGCGAGCTCGGCGACGTCCACCATCACGCGCGCAGCCTTGAGCGGGTCGCCCGGCTGGGAGCCATGGAGCGACGCCATCCGCTGCTCCATCGTGCCCACGCTGGCGTTGTAGTCCGGAACGCGCGTCTGCGCTCTCCGCAGCGCGGCCCCAGCGAAGCCCGTGCGGTACGGCCCGGGCTCCACGATCACGACGCGGATTCCAAGGTGCGCCGCTTCGAGCGCGAGAGCTTCCGAGAAGCCCTCCAGCGCAAACTTGCTCGCGTTGTAGAGGCCGAAGCCCACGGAGGCGTGGAATCCGGCGACCGACGACACCTGCAAGATCCGACCGTAGCGGCGCGGGCGCATCGCGGCGAGCGCGCAGCGCGTCATCGTGAGCGCGCCGAAGAAGTTGGTCTCCATCTGCGCGCGCGCCTCGGAGTCCGAGACCTCCTCGACGGCTCCGAGGATCCCGTATCCCGCGTTGTTGCAGAGCACGTCGACTCGCCCAAAGTGCACCAGCGCCTGCGCGCTTGCACGTTCGATCGCCCGCGTGTCGTCCATGTCGAGCTCGAGAGCGACGGCGCGGCCCCCGCTCGCGGCGACCCACTCCGCGAGTCGGGACGCATTGCGCGCAAATGCGACCACTCGCTGCCCGCGCGCGAGCACCTCGTCCGCCACGGCACGTCCAAGCCCCGCCGCAGCCCCCGTCACCCACCAAACTCGTTCGCTCTGCATGGCGCGAATGTAGCGCGGTTTGCCTAGAATCCGCGCGCCCCATGAAGCCGCTCGAGCTCGTCGACTACGCCAAGAGCCTCGACTGCATCCACTGCGGTCTGTGCCTGCGCACGTGCCCGACCTATCAGCTCACCGGCGCCGAGCCGTCGAGTCCGCGCGGTCGCATCTACCTGATGCGCGCCGTCGCCGAGGGCGAGCTCGCCGCGACCGACCCCCAGTACCGCGAAGAGATGGACTTCTGCCTCGCGTGCCGCCACTGCGAGAGCGTCTGCCCGGCGGGCGTTCGCTTCGGCGAGATGATCGAGACCGCGCGCGCTGGACTCGAGAAGGTCCAACCGCGCGGAATCGTCGCGCGCACTGCGCGCCGCATCGGCTTCGGAACGATCCTACGCAGCCGCTTTTGGCTGTCGCTCATGGCGACTTCGATGCGGATCGGCCAACGCAGCGGCATCGCCCGGCTCATGGGCAAGCTGGGACGCCCGCTGGTCGAGATGCCCGAGGTTCCGCCCAAGTCCGAGCGCGCGCCGCTGCCCGCGCACTCGCCGGCCGTCGGGCCGCGCAAGGGCGAAGTCGCGATGCTCGAGGGCTGCGCCATGCGCGAGCTCTACGGCCGCGTGAACCGTGCCACGGTCGAGGTGCTCACCCACATCGGCTACGACACAAGAGTTCCGACGAAGCATGTCTGCTGCGGCGCGCTGCACGCGCACAACGGCGAGATCGAAGGCGCGCGCGAGCTCGCCCGTTCGACGATCGAGCACTTTGAGCGTGAAGGGAGCGGCCCGATCATCGTGAACAGCGCGGGCTGCGGAGCGCACATGCGCGCGTACGGCCACTTGCTCGCGGAGGATGTGGCGTGGCGCGAGCGCGCGGGTCGATTCGCCGCGCGCGTGCGAGACTTCAGCGAGTTCGTCGCGCCCGAGTTGCCCGCAGACAAAAAGGGATCGCTCGACAAGGACCTCGGCGTGCTCGCCTACGACGATCCCTGCCACCTGTGCCACGGACAGCAGATTCGCAGCCAGCCGCGCACGCTCCTCGAGCGCTCCGGCGCCGCTCGGGTCGATCTGCCGGACTCCGAGTCCTGCTGCGGTTCGGCGGGCATCTACTCGCTGTTGCGGCCGGATGACAGCAAGGCCGTCTTCGCGAAGAAGGCGGCCGCGTTCCGAGCCTGCGGTGCAGAGACGCTCGTGACCGCGAACCCGGGCTGCCACATGCAGTGGGAATCGGGGCTGCGTCGCGAAGGCGTGCGCGCGCGCGTGCTGCACGTCGCCGAAGTGATCGCGGCGGCGCTTCGCAAGTCACGCGCCCGCTGAGCGGGGTCAGACGAGGACCGCGGTGCCGCTCGCCGACACCATCAGCATGCTGCCGTTCGCGCCGACGACTTCATAGTCGAGGTCGATCCCCACCACCGCGTTGGCACCCAGCTTGCGTGCCTCGCTGGCAAGCTCGTCGAGAGCCAGCTTGCGCGCGGCGCCGAGCTCGCGCTCGTAGACGCCGGAACGACCGCCGACGATGTCGCGGATGCCCGCGAAGAGATCCTTGAACACGTTCGCGCCTAGGATCGCCTCGCCGGTGACGATGCCGCGGTACTCACGAATCGGATGGCCTTCGAGGGTCGGGGTGGTGCTGAGGATCATCGGGACTCCTTGTCGCGCGAACTGGCGGCGTGGCCCTACGGCGCAGACCCCGGCTCATTCACTCTGTTGCTGCGATTTTCGCGGTGCCAACGCGCGCAACAGCGCCTGCACGGGCTCGCGTGAGCCGGGAGCGCCGCGGCTCCAACGGGCAATCAGGATGCGCGGCTCACGCTCGACGGTGAGATTGACTCGGAGCGTGTCGCAATACGTGCCACCCGACTCGAACTCGCGCTCGAGGACGAAGGGTGCGGCCAGAGTCCCCCAGTCGAGGCGCCCGCGCTCCAACACGCGTCGGCCTCCGGAGCGAGGGACGGAGGTCCAGTCGCCGCGAAGATCCGTGCCGCCGTCGAAGAGCTCGCGCAGCTCCGAACTGGCGCGATCGAGCGGCAGTTCCACCACGAGCACCTCCCGCGGAGCGCTCCCCGTCGGTGCGGACGGCACCTTCGACCAGTCGTAGGGCTCGAACATCGAGGATGCCGCCAGCTCGGGAGCTTCGATCCGCGGTGCCTCTTCGCCGGCTTCCTCGCGCGCGAGCCGCACCACGAGATCGCCGCGCGGCAGCTCGTACGCCTCGGCGATCTGCATGCCGGCGGGCAGCTCGGCCCACTCGAACCACTCACGGAGGCGTGCGTCTCCTTCGATGGCCCGCGTCGTCTGCGTGCCGAGAAGCCACACCATGGAGGCAAGCACGACGAGCGCGAGTGCCGTGACGAGCACCGCGCGCGCGCTCAGGCTGCTCCGCTCGAGTTCCAAGCTCAGTTCCCGCCGCCGAGCTTGAAATGAGCGAGGAACTCGATGACTTCCGAGTCTTCGATCGTCTCGAGCGTTCCCATGTGACTGTACTGGAGGATCACCACTTTGGTGCCGCCCTCGGGGCTGATGTCGAGCGCGACGGTGCTCTGCCGCATGGCAAGCTTCGTCGCCTCGGAAAACTCCAGGTCGCGCGGATCCCCGTTCTCGTCGAGCGGGACCTCCGTCTCGGACTCTGCCGAGCGCGGCTGCGTGATGAAGCGCATGCCCTTCAGTTCGCATCCCTGAACGCTCAGCGTCACTTCCTGCGGCTCGTAACGGCCCATGTTCCCGAGCAGCGGGCCAAAGTTCATTTCCGCCGACGGATCGAGGAACTGCTCGCGCAGCTCTTCGCCCTGCGCGCCGCCCGCGATCATGAAGTCGATCTTCGTCCCGCCCTGCTGCAGCGAGATGACGCGCAAATCTTGGAAGGGAACCTTCATCCCGAAGATCTCACCTTCGGGGCGCTTCTCGACGGTGAGCACCTGCTCGACTTCCCTCCACTGCTTGTCGGGGTCGGCCATCTCCTTGCCCCACGAGAACACCGCGATGGCGAGCGCCACCATGACGATCAGCGCGAGCAAGCAGCCGCCCCCGCAGAACCACGCCCACGTCGGGACGCGGCGCGGCGGCTTCACCGGAACGTTGGCCTCATTCCCCCAGTCGAGTTGATCTGCCATCGCTGCTCTCAGGCTTTCCAGTCGTAGAAACCGCGACCCGACTTCTTGCCGAGCTCGCCCTTCGCCACCTTGTCCCGCAGGATCTGCGGAGGCGTGAAATTCGGACCGACCTCCTTGGTCAGGTACTCCGCGATCGAGAGCCGCACGTCGAGGCCAACCAAGTCGGTCAGCTTCAGCGGTCCCATCGGGAAGCCGTAGCCGAGCACCATCGCCTTGTCGATGTCCTCCGCGCTCGCGACGCCCGCTTCCAGCATGCGCATCGCCTCGAGACCGATCACCAGCCCGAGTCGACTCGACGCGAAGCCCGGCGAGTCCTTCACGTCGATCGGATCCTTGCCCATGCGCCGCGACAGTTCGAGCGCTGTCGTCGCCGCCTCCGGCGAAGTCTGAGCCGCACGGACGACTTCGACGAGCTTCATGATGTGCACAGGGTTGAAGAAGTGCATGCCGAGCACGCGCTCGGGGCGCTTGCACGCCTCCGCGATGCGCGTGATCGAGAGCGACGACGTGTTGGTCGCGAGCAGCGCATCGGGCCGACACGCCGCGTCGAGCTTCGCGAAGATCGAGCGCTTGAGCTCGAGCTTCTCCGGCACCGCCTCGATCACGACGTCCGCGCCGCGCGCCGCGGCTTCCATGTCGCTCGAGCCCGCGAGTCGCGCCAACGTCGCGTCGCGCTGCTCCGCCGTGACCTTCTGCTTCTCGACTCCGACGTCGAGGTTCTTCTTCACGGCCGCGAGGCCCTTCGCGAGCGCGCCCGCGTCGAGGTCGACCAACGTCGTCGCGATGCCGCACTGCGCCAGCGCCTGTGCGATGCCGTGTCCCATGGTCCCGGCGCCGAGGACGGCCGCCGACCCGATCTCTTCCGCTCGCTTCAAGTCTCTCTCCCAGGGGTGTAAAGGACGGGCGCGACGAGGTTTCGCCGAGCGCCGAAGAATCTAGCTTGCGCCCGGCACGAGCACGATCTTGCCCGCCACTTGGCGTGTCTCGAGGAGCTCGTGGGCCTCGCGTGCGGCCGAGAGCGGCATCACGCGGTCGACGACAGGCCGGAAGCGGCCCGCGGCGACGTGCGCGAAGATCTCCGGCAGCGCACTGCGCGGCCCCATCGTCGAGCCCATGAACGTGAGGTTCTTGATGAACACGTGCGGCAGGAGCAGAGACACCTTCGGGCCCGTGGTCCCGCCGCAGGTCACGAGCCGCCCGCAGCGCGCCATGCAGCGCACCGACGCGTCCCACGTCGCCGGCCCCACGTGCTCGAACACGACGTCGACTCCGCGACCGCCCGTCAGCTTCTTGACTTCCTTGTCCCAGCCCTCGCGTGAGTGGTCGACCACCTCGTGCGCGCCGAGCTCGCGCGCGAGGTCGAGCTTGCGCGCGCTGCCCGCCGTCGCGATGACGCGTGCGCCGCGCTGACGCGCGATCTGGATGCCCGCGGAGCCTACGCCACTCGTACCGGCGATCACGAGCACGGTCTCGCCTTCGCGCACGTTCGCGCGCGTGACGAGCATCCCCCACGCCGTGAGAAAGACGAGCGGCACGGCAGCCGCGCGAACAGGATCGACTCCGGCGGGCAGCGGAAAGACGTACCGCGCGGGGAGCGCGACGTACTCGACGTCGAAGCCGTCGCCATGCTCGCCACGGATCGAGTAGTCCGCTGCGAGGTGGTCATTGCCGGCGAGATCTTCGGGGGAGCTTCCCGACGAGTAGCCGGGCTCGAGGACCACTCTTTGACCGACGGAAAGGCCGCTCACACCGGCGCCGAGCGCGGCGATCTCACCCGTGCCGTCGCACCCGAGGATGCGCGGGAAGGGCACGGGGAAGCCGGGCATTCCGCGGCGAACCCACAGGTCGAGGTGGTTGATCGAGGCCGCGAGGACGCGGACGAGCACTTCACCGGCCTTCGGTTCGGGGCGCGGGATGTCGTCGACTTGGAGGACTTCAGGTCCGCCGTGGGCGTGGATGCGCAGCGCCTGCATCGAGCTCACGCTCCCTTGAACTGCGCCTTGCGCTTTTCGACGTAGGCCGCGATGCCTTCCTTCGCGTCGCCGGAGGCGAACAGCTTGGCCTGGAGCTCGCGCTCGAGCGCGAGACCTGCGTCGAGCGACAGATCGACGCCGCCGTGCACCGCCGCCTTGATGTGCCCGACGCTCATCGCTGCGCGCTCGGGCGTCGTGAAGCTCTTCGCATGCGCGAGGACGAGCTCGAGGAACGCCGCGTCGTCGGCCGCCTCGCGCACCTCGGTGACGATCCCGAGCGCGAGAGCTTCGTCGTAGTCGAACGTGCGGCCGCTCACCATCAGCTCGATCGCCTTGGCGCGACCGACGAGCCGCGCAAGCCGCTGGGTACCACCCGTGCCCGGCAGAACGCCGAGCGCGACCTCTGGCAAGCCGCACTTGCCAGAGCCCTTGCGTGCCAGGCGCAGGTCCGCGGCGAGTGCGATCTCCAGCCCGCCGCCGACGCAGTGTCCCGAAAGGGCCGCGATCACGAGCTTCGGAGTGCGCTCCAGCCGCTGGAGCGTCTCGTTCGCGTGCAAGCAGAAGTAGTACTTCTGCGTCGGCGTCAGCCGGTTGAGCATCGAGATGTCCGCGCCGGCGCAGAAGAACTTCTCGCCGGCGCCCGCGAGGACGATCCCTTGCACCGTGTCGTCGAAGCGCGCACGCAGGATGGCCTCGTCGAGGTCGCGCATCATCTCGACCGAGTAACCGTTCGCCGGCGGGTTGCAGAGCGTGATCAGCGCGAGCCCGTGGCCCGCCTGATACGTGACCTTGCCGTTGGGGAGTGCGACCGGGGCCGGGAGCGTGCTCAGGAGACTCATAGGGGCAAAGATTCTCCCGATTGCTCGGCCGCCCGCAAGCTCGGCCGCTCGGAAGGGCCTCCGTGCCAGCTCAGCGAGGCTGCGCGAGGCTCGCGCGGTGGGCCTCGAACATCGTCGCGAGCTCTGCGGCACCCAGATCGCGGCTCACGTCGATCAGGAGCTGCCAGTCGCGCGCAGCCTTGAGCACCCAGCGGCCACCCATCAGCTTTCCCGTCTGCGGCGCGCGCGCATCGACGGTCGAGAGCAGCGCCGCGTCGACGAGCAGCGTGTCGACGGCGACGAGCCCGTCGTAGCCGATCACCCACTGCCCCGCCGTGTCCAAGAGCAGCGACTGCGGCAACAGAGCGCGCGAAGTGTTGCCGAGGACCTCGAGGTAGAAAAGCTGCAAGCGCTGGGTCCAACCGCCGTCCGCTGGTCCTGCGAGGTGCAGGATGCCGCGCTCCTGGAGCCAGCGGCGCGCCGCAGCGAGCTTGGGACCGTCGTCGAGCGTGAGCAACGCGAGGCGCACTCCGGCCGCGTCGAGCTCAGGGAGCCGCAGCGCAAGCGCTTCGAGCAACGCCAGCGAGTTCGGATCCTCCACCGACCACAAGACGAGCAGTGGCGTCGAACCGGCGAGAGCGCCAATGCGCGACGAGGGGCCCTCGAAGCGCGGCAGTGCGAGCTCCCGCAGCGGTAGCTTCTCGACCAGCACGAAGCGTTCGACGCGCGCCGGAGACGGCGCAAGCGGCGCCGGATCCAGCTCGGCGAACGTCGCGAGCTTGCGCGGCTCCACCACGCGGGACACAGCGCTGCCCTGCATGATTTCGTAGCGCTGGTCCGCGGCGAGATCGCGGAAGCTGTCCACGCTGCCGTCCGGCCAGTGCACTTCGAGCTTCTCGATACGCTTCGCGTTGCCCAAGCCGAAGTGCAGCCGTCGCGACGACTGAGCGAGATAGCCCTCGCCCGCGTGCAAGGTCTTTTGAAGCAGCTTTCCGCCGACCGTGAGGGCGACACGAGAACCGAACGCCTCGTGGTGAACCTTGGTTCCGACGAGCGTGATGGCCACGAAGTGATTTTCGGTCGCGAGCTGATTGCGGTAGAAGCGCAAGCGCGGCGCCGTCCGGCTGCGCACGATGGCGTCCTCGCGACCGTCGTCGTCCCAGTCCGCGAGCGCCACCGAGTGGAAGTCATCGAGCGTGTCGAAGCCGGTCGTCGACGACGCGTCGATCAGGCGCTGGCCGTCGACGTTGTGGAACGCCGTATTGCGCTCCCAACCGTTGTAGGACGCACCCTCGTCCATGACGATTTGCTGCATGCTCGCCCACGCGCGGCGATAGTCCTCGTCGACGCTCGCATCGGGCGGGCTCTGACTGATCACGCGCCGCCAGAAGAAGCTCTCGACGTCCTTCGTCCGCGAAGCGCTGATGAACCCGTTGGGGACGAGCAGGTCCGAGTAGCGATCGTTGTCGAGGTCGATCGCCATCGCGCCCCACGACCAGCCCGCACGCGCGCCACCGAAGCGCTCGGTGATGTCCTCGAAGCGCCCGCCGCCGAGCCCGCGCAATACGGAGTTTCCACGCGCGTGGCCGCGGAAGTGTCGATGCAGGTCGCGGTGCTCGCCATCCATGAAGCGATCCGACTGGGCGGTCATGCGCAGACCGGCCGCGGAGTACATGTTCGAGGTGTAGAGGTCGGGCTCTCCGTCGAGGTCGAAGTCCGCGCTCGTCACGCCCATGCCCGCAGCCATGTCGTCCGCGCCGCGCTCGATCGCTTCGTCGCGGAACACGCCGCGCTCGTTGATGAACAGGTTGTTGCGGCCGAAGTCGTTGACGACGTACAGGTCGAGGTCTCCATCGCCATCGAGGTCTTGCCACAGCGCGGCAAGGCTGTAGCGGTCGTTGGCGCTGTCGAAGCCCGCCTCCTTCGTCGCATTCTTGAAGCGCCGCGCGCCCTCGTTGCGCCAATACAGGTTGCTCGCGCCGCCGTGCGCATCGTGGTACGGCCGCGGCACGCCCGCGATCATCCCGCCCTTCACGTAGCGACAGCAGTAGAGGTCGAGGTCGCCATCGAGATCCGGATCTGCCGCGGCAATCGAGAAAATGTCCTCCTCGCCGAGCTCGGGACTGCCGAGCAGCTGCTGCTCGCCGAACACGTTGCTGCCGTCGTTGTAGGCCACCCACACGTAGGGCCCGACGCCGGCGACGATGTCGCGATGCCGGTCTCCATCGAGGTCCACGATCAATGCCGAGCGGGTGTTGTCGAGCAACGCGACCTTCGCCTCGGACGTTCCGTCGCGAAGAGTGCCGTCAGGCTGTTGCAGCAACAGGCGATTGGGCGTGCCGCCGGGCGCGCACACGAAGACGTCGTCGAGCCCATCGCCGTTGGCGTCGCCCACCGCGAGCCCGTGGCCACCGAGCAAGTGATTGCCCGTGAGCTTGTCCTGACGGAAGTACGAGTCTCCGAGCCCGTGGAGAACCTCGCGCTCGAGCCACGGCGGAGTTCCGATCCAGCGCGCGGTGTGGTCGCCGAGCGCGCGTCGCCCGATGCGGAGCTCTTCCAGTTCGAGCACCCGCACGGACTCCACCAGCGGAGATTCCGAGTCCGGACCGGCGACCCAGCGCACGCTCCAACGCGCATTGTGCTGCGCTGCGCCGGGACGCATGTCGGCCGACGCGCAGATGCGAGCGTCGATCACCACCGCTTGGCCTTCGGTCTGAACATGCTCGATCCAGACGCGCAGCGTCGGTGCAACCGCGCCGAAGACCGCACGCAACTCCTTGGTCGCCGCCGTCCAGTCCGCGACGGCGCGCAGCTCCGCCGTGGGCTGCGTGAGCGCCTCCACGCGGAGAGTTCCATCGTCGCGCAAGAGAGCGAGCTCCCCTCGCAGCGACGTGGAGCCGGCGAACGTGGTCGCCAAGAGCTCGGCGACGGGCCCGGAGTCCGCGCCCCAGATTCGCTCCACGAGCTTCTGCATGCGCGGCTGAATGCGATCGTGCAGCGCTTCGAGCGGCCAGCCGTCGACCAGCGGGTCCATGCGCGCATGGTTCTCCGCGTTCCAAGCGTCCTTGGGCAGCTCGGGCTCAGGGAACAGCAACTTGGGCTCCGCGACGAGCGCCGGGGCAGGCTTCGCCTGACGCGTCGAAGGCGCCAACGCGCCGCGCTGGGGAACCTCGGGCGCCGTCCGGACCTCGCTCGGCTTGGACGCGGGCTCGTCACCGCAAGCGGCGAGCAACAGCAACGCGAGCCAACCGACGGGAGTCCGCATGACGGTGCTCAAGGATAGCGCTGCCGAACCTGCTCAGCGGAGCTCGATCGCGATCGTTCGACCGCCACTCCCCGCGCACATCTGCTCCCATTCGCGTGCGAGCCTTCCGCTGGCGTCCGCGAGCACCGCGTCGAGCTCCACTCGTCGAAAGCGGTTGTGCTCGGCGAACAGCTCGCGCATGAGCCCGAGGTTCCAGCGCCGACCGCCCGATGGAGCGCCGTCGGAGAGCACGACGAGCGTGTCCACCTCGGGATCCGCGAGGGCGAGCATCAGCGCGCTCCAGACGTCGCCCGTCCCCGTGTCCTTGCGCGCAACGAACCACTCCAAGGCCTTGGCGACGTTCTTCTTGTCCGCCCCGACGAGCGACTTCTGCCACGGCACCGGCGCCGACGTGTACGGGATCACATTGAAGCGAGTCGTCGCCGGAAGCGACTCGAGCGCCTTGCGCAGCTCCTCGTCGACGACCTCCTTGCGCGTGCGACCGTCGGCGCGCTTCTGCCAGATCGAGCCCGAGAGGTCGATCAAGAACGTCACGCGCTCGGAGCGAATCGGCAGGCCTGCAAACGAAACGCTGCGCTCGTCGTCCGCGCGCTCGCTCTTGCGCGGCTCGGGGACCGGTCCATCGACGAGCGACGCAGCCCACGCCTTCCACGGCCGCGGATCGAGGCGATGGCCGAGTCCCGAGAGCTCGCGCAGGAGCTCGACGGCGCGCCAGCGCCCGCGCAACTCCCGCTCGCTCTCCAACCACTCCACCATGAGGCGAGCACCGCGAGCGTCCCGCGCAAGCGCGAGCGACTCGCCACCGACCAAGCGCACGCCGAGGGCCGCGTCCTTGATCGCCGCCGCAGCGCGCGCGTGCGCCGCGTCCGCGTCGAGAGCGCGTGACGCGAGCACGTACGCAGCGCGCACCTGCGCGTCGGGATCCGCCGCGAGCGACGCGAGCCCGGTCAAGGCCGTCGGGTCGACCTCCGCGAGCGCAACGAGCGCCGCCGCACGCACACCGACGTCCTTGTCCTTGCGCGCGAGGTCGGCGAGCTCGCTCCCGGCCCCACCGTTCCACTTGCCCGCGCGATCGAGGCGCTCGATCGTCCAGCACAGCGTGCGACGCACCGCTGCGTCCTTGTCCGCAAGGGCCTTCGTCACGAGCGCGGCATCCGGCGCCTCTACGATGCGCCCGAGCGCCTCGGCTGCCCGAAGCCGCACGAACTCGTCCTTCCCGCCGAGCGCGTCCTTGCCATACAGGAGCGCAAGCTCCGTCGCGCCTGCGAGCGATCCAAGCTGCAGCTGCGCCTCGTCCGCGACTTCCGGCTTGGGATCGCGCAGCGCCGCGAGAACCTTTTCCCACGCGCGCAGCTCGTCGAGCTTCGCCAAGCCGATCACCGCGTCGCGCCGCACGCGCGCATCCTTGTCGACGAACTTCGCGCTCCACTCATCGAAGCCTTGAGCGAGCGACGCAACGCTCGCGAGGAACAACGCAGCGATCACGGCTTGGGCTCCTCGAGGATGCGCGCGTCGGTCGGGGGAGTGATGCGCTCCGCGGACGCAAAGGCCACCTCCGCCAAGTCGCGGAGCAGCACGGGATCCTGCGAAATCCGCCTTGAACCCGCGAGTTCTTTGAATCCGTCGCCGCCACCCGCGAGGAACGAGTTCACGGCGACGCGGTACAGCCGCTCGGCGTCCAGAGGCTGCCCCGCGATCTCCGTGCGCACATACGAGAGCCGCGTCACGCCGTCTTCGACGCGCGAGCGAACGAGGACGCTCAGACCGCTGTAGTCGAGGCCGGAGTGCACGGTTCCCTCGATCGCGCCTCGCACGACGGATTCGAGGTCGCTTCCGCGCACTTCGAGCAGCACGACATCGTTGTCGAACGGCAGCATCTCGAAGATTTCGCGCACGGTCACAGGCCCTGCGTCGATCTCCGCCCGCGTACCGCCGCGGTTGTGAATCCCGACCTCCGCGCCAACGCGCGCGCGGACGAGATCCGCGACCCAGTTCCCGGCCACTGTGGAGAGCGGCCCACGACCGGCCTTGAGCGGCGCCGCGAGCTCCCCCACGACGCGCTTCATGTCGGTCTCCGCGCGCGCGACGAGCTCGGCGCACTTCGCCTCGACCAATTGGTTGCGATCGCGCGCGTCCGGCTCCGACAACAAGTCGATGAGCTGCGCGCGAATCGAAGTGACCGTTGCCGTCGGACCGTCGATCTCCAGCTCGACGCGCCCGACCGCCGAGGCCTTCGCGCCAGTCTGCACGACAAGGCCCGCGCCGTCGCGGCGACCTTCCTTCAAGTACGTATGCGAATGCCCCGTCACGATGAGCGGCAGATCCGGGTGCGCCTTCGCTGTCGCGAGCGCTTCCTCGACGCCCATGTGCGCGAGCGGCAAGATCAGATCGCAGCGTCCCTCGAGTTCCTTCTTCACCGTCGCGAGCTCCGCCGCGGGCTCGACGAACAGGAGCTTGTGCGTGTCGGAGTGCGAGATCGAGGGCGTCTCGGGCGTGATCAAGCCCACGACTGCGATGCGCAGCCCACCGCGCTCGACGATGCGCCACGGCTCGATCCAAGGGACGCGCTCCCCGGTCGCAGGATCGCGCAGGTTCGCGCACACAGCGCGTTCGTCCGTCGCGTCGAGTAGCCGCAGCAGATTCTCCTGCGAGTGATCGAACTCGTGGTTGCCGATCGCGAGCGCATCGAAGTCGACAGCGGCGAGCGCCTGCACGAACGGCAGCCCGCGTTCCAGTCCGCCCTCGGGGGTTCCCTGGTACCAGTCGCCGCCCTCGAGCACGAGCAGCTCGCTGTCGCTGCCTTCGAGCTCGCGGCGCACTTGGTTCACGTAGCCCGCGACGCGCGGCAGCCCGCCGATGAGCGGCGGCGCCTGACGGTCGATCCACGTGGCTTTGCGGGGCAGCACCTGCCCATGGATGTCGTTGGTGTGCAGCACGACGAGCCGGACGACACCCTCGGGCCGCTCGTGCGCTTGCCGTTGCGTCGGCGCGGCACACGCCGCGAGCAGCGACGCCACCAGCCACGCAAGCATCCCCCGTCGGCCCAATTCCCAACGTTCCAGCGTGTTCTTCACGGGCGACGAGCCTACGCCGGAGCGCTCGGAATTGCACCGCGCGCCGCGTCGTCGAGCGACTCTGCTAACCTACTCGGCCATGTCGCCCAAGAAGCTCCTCCTGTTCGCGTCGTTGGCCCTGCTGCCGGGCTGCTTCCTCACCCGAGATACGGTCAACCAGCCGATCGCGCAGGAGCGTGTCGTGCAGCTGAAGCAGGGAATGTCCTCCGCGGAGGTCCTCGTGCTGCTCGGCGGCCCCATGGAGGTCGTGCAGCTCGGACGCCGCTCGGCGTGGCGCTACGACCACCAGCGCACCAAGCGCACGGGTCTGACCTTGTTCGTCGTGACGGCGCTCAACACGGACACGCAAGAGGACCGTCTCTGGCTCTTCTTCGACGAGACGGACCACTTGAGCGCGTTCGGTTCGACCCTGCAGGCCTCGAGCTCGGAGTGGGTGCTGCCGTGGGTCGACTCGCACGAGTGAGCGGCGCACTCGCGGTTGCGCTCGGCGGCGTGTCTTGCGTGAAAGCGCAGTACGAGCGCCACATCGTGCTGCAGCCCGCGGACACGAGCGAGCTCGAGCACCTCGTCCCGGGCGAGACCGATCTCGCGCATTGCCTCGAAGTTCTCGGCGCACCCAACTTTGTGTGGGAACGCCGGGGTGACGCGATCGCGATCGCCTACGGCGCCTATCGACACCAAGGCTGGCAGCTCGGCGCGAGCGTCAACGTCGGCCGCGGCATGAGCGCCTCGTTCGACTACGGCGAGCTCGAAGCGCTCACGCGCGGCTACGTGCTCTTGTTCGATGCGAACTGGCGCCTCGAGGGCGTCAACGAGGGGCTCTTGCGCGACCTCTCCGCCGAGTTCGAGCGCACGCCGCCGCAGTCCGTCGAATGAGCCACGAAGAGCCGAGCAACGAGCGCGAGCGCGACTACGCGGCACTCGACCGCGCGTGGAAGTCCCTCGATGAGGGAGACGCTCAAGCCGCCCTCGATATCGCGCTGGAAGCGAGCGAGGAACTCGCGGAGACGTGGGTCCTGCGCGCGACCGCGCAGCTCGCGCTCGACGACCTCGACGCAGCGCAGCATGCCTGCGAACAAGCCGCGGCGCGCGAGGACGCATCGGAGGACGCGGAACTCGCGCTGGTGCGCGCAGAGATCGCGCTGCGACGCTGGGATCTCGACGCGGCGCGCGAGGAGCTCGCGCGGGCGGAGACGCTCGGCGAGAGTCCCGTCGTACTCGCGAAGCTCGCGCTGCTCGCGGACCTCGACGGCGACTTCGGCCGCGCGGAGCGGCTCCTGCGCGACGCCCAGCGCCTCGAGCCTCAGGCGTTTCCGCTGCCGCCGCGCTTCTCCGAGGGCGAGTTCGACCGCGTGCTGAAGCAGGCGATCGCGCGCCTGCCCGAGGAGTTCCGCGCGGCGCTCGAGCGCGTTCCCGTGATCGTCGAACCCATGCCCTCGCGCGCCCTGTGCGGCGAGGATCCGCGCGAGACTCCGCCGGACCTGCTCGGGCTTTTCACGGGCGCTTCCTGCTTGGAGAGCAGCCCCGACGCACTCCCCGAGCTCCCGCCGACGATCCACCTGTTCCAGCGCAATCTGGAGCGCGCCTGCTCGCACCGGCGCGAGCTCGCGGAGCAGATCGAGGTGACCCTGTACCACGAGCTAGGGCACTATCTGGGCTTCGACGAGGACGGAGTGGCCGACTTGGGCCTGGAGTGACCGTTTTTTCCAGCATGGGGTAGGCTTCAGAGGAGAGTCCTCGGAGCTACAAGTCCCCCATGAGCCCCCGCATCTCCGCCCTTCTCCTCCCGTTCCTCGCCCTGCTCGCGCTCCCCGCGCGCGCCGACGTCGTCACGCTCACCTCGAGCAAGGACGCGACGATCTACAACGACACCGTCGGCAACCGCTGCGACAGCAAGGGCTTCACCATGTACGCAGGCCAGGCCGGCGCCAACACGACGTGGCCCATGCGCCGCGCCATGGTGGCCTTCGACGTCTCGGCCGTCCCCGCGGGCTCCACGGTGACGAGCGTGCAGGTCAAGCTCTACATGACGAAGACGGTCGTCGGCGCGAAGACCTTCACGCTGCACAAGCTCACGCGCGGCTGGAACGAAGGGCCGACCGTCGGTTTCTCGGGCAACGGCAACAGCGCGCAGACCGGGGACCCGACCTGGCTGCACACCTTCTACAACAACCAGTTCTGGACGACGCCGGGCGGCGACTTCGACGCCACGGCCAGTGCCTCGCTGAGCATCGGATCGACCTACCAGTACTACACGTGGGGGTCGACCGCGCAGCTCGTCGCGGACGTGCAGTCGTGGGTGAACAGCCCGAGCACGAACTTCGGTTGGATCCTGCGCGGTCCCGAGGGCGGCGCGAAGTCCGCGAAGCAGTTCGAGACCCGAGAGAGCCTCGCCCAGTACCGGCCGCAGCTCATCGTGACCTACACGCCGCCCGCTCCGACGGCGTACTGCACCTCCAAGATCAACAGCCTCGGCTGCCTGCCCGCGATCGGCTCGACCGGCAGCGCCGACTTCAACGCGGGCTCGGGCTTTCCGATCACGCTCTCGAACACGCTGAACCAGAAGGCGGGACTGCTCTTCTACGGCACGGTCGGCCCGGCGGCCGCCCCCTTCCAAGGCGGCACGATGTGCGTGCAGGCGCCGATCCAGCGCACCGTCGCGCAGAACTCCGGCGGCAGCGCGAGCCCCGCCAACGACTGCACCGGCAGCTTCAGCTTCGACTTCAATGTCCTGATCGCGTCGGGCGTGAACCCACAGCTCTCGATCGGCCGCCTCGTCTGCGCGCAGTACTGGAGCCGCGATCCCGCCTCCACGTTCACCACGAACCTCTCGAACGCGCTGCGCTTCTACATCTACCCCTAGCCCACCCCTCCTGCCGCCATGTTCCGCCCCGCCGTCCTCGGGGCGCTCGTTCTGCTGTGCACAGCCGCGAGCGCCGACGTCCTCCACCTCACGGCGGTGCGTGACAACACCCTTTGGAACGACGCGGCGGGAGCGATCTCCAACGGCTCCGGGCCGGTGATGATCGTCGGACGCTCGGGCGGCACGTCGACCGCGCCGATTCGCCGCGGACTGGTGCGTTTCGACCTCGCAGCGGCGCTCCCCGCCGGATCGGTGATCCACTCGGCACAGCTCGTGCTGGCAAACCCTTCCGGCAACGTCGGACCGCGCAACGTGCGCGTGCACCGCGTGTTGGCGGACTGGGGCGAGGGCGCGTCCAACACGGCGAGCGGGCAGGGCGCCCCCGCGCAACCGGGCGATGCGACGTGGCTACAGCGCTTCTATCCGGGGAGCCCGTGGAGCACCGCGGGCGGTGACTTCTCTTCTACGGTGAGCACCGTACTCGCCGTCGACCAGCTCGGACTGCACACGTGGCCCTCGACGCCGCAGGCCGTGTCCGACGTGCAGAGCTGGCTCGACGCGCCCGCCACGAACTTCGGCTGGCTGCTCAAGCTCGATGCAGAGAACGTCTCGCAGACGACCAAGGTGTTCGGCACGCGCGAGTCGCTCGATCCCGCGGAGTGGCCGACGCTGATCGTCGATTTCACACCGCCCGTCGTCGGAACCTACTGCGTCGCTCGCGTGTCGAGCAGCGGCTGCGCACCTGCGATCGGATGGAGCGGCTATCCGAGCTCGAGTCCCGCAGCGGCATTCGTGGTGAGCGTCTCGCAGGCTCCGCAGCAGCGCGCCGCGTCGCTCGTGTACTCGCTCTCCGGCCCCGCATCGACGCCGTTCCTCGGCGGGACGCTCTGCATCGCGCCGCCGCTGACGCGCTGCGCCGTGACGACGACGAGCGGCGGCGGGTTCCTACCTTGCTCCGGCGCCGCGAGCTTCGACGTTCATGCACGCGTCGGCAGCGGAATCGATCCGCGCCTCACGCCCGGCGCGGTCGTGCACGCGCAGTGGCACCTGCGCGACCCCAGCAACCCGCTCGGCTCGTTCCTCACGAGCGACGCGGTGCGCTTCACGCTGCAACCGTGACGTCGGCCCGCGTGCGCAGCTGTTCGTAGGAGCGGCGCACCTTCGGGATGGTCTACATTCTCTAGCTTGGGGCCATGCGTCCCGAGCCGGAGAAGCCATGACGAAGAAGCAGCAGTACAAGGTCACGACCCGCCTCGTCCACGGCCCCGAGCACTCGGCGAAGTGGGATTTCTCGCACCACGTCACGCCGCCGCTCTCGAGTTCCACCACCTATCGGCTCGACTCCGCCAAGCGCGGTGCGCGCGGCTTTCAGGAGTTCGGCCAGCTCGTCACCGACGTCGGCGAGACGCCGGTCTACATCTACGATCGCCTCGACGAACCGACGCGCTCGATCCTCGAAGGCGAGCTCGCGGAGATCGAACAGGGTGAGAGCTGCGTGAGTTTCGCGTCCGGTATGGCCGCCATCTCCGCGGCACTCGGCTGCACACTCGTGAGCGGCGACGAAGTGATCGCGCACCCCGTTCTCTACGGCTGCACGCACTCGCTCTTCCAGAACTGGTATCCGCGCCAAGGCATCACGGTGAAGCGGGTCGACATGAACGCACTCGCGTCCGTGCGCGCGGCGGTGACCGAACGCACGCGTGTGCTGTACTTCGAGTCCCCCGTCAACCCGACGCTGGAGCTGATCGACGTTCGCGCGCTGCGCAAGCTCATCGACGAGCTCAACGCAGGCCGCAGCGAGGACCGCAAGTTGCTGATCTTCATCGACAACACCTTTGCGACGCCCTTCGGCCAGCGTCCGCTCGCGCTGGGCGCGGACGTGGTGCTGCACTCGCTCACCAAGAACCTCGGCGGCTTCGGCACCGAGCTCGGCGGCGCGGTGATCTGCCCCAAGTCGATGCACGCGCGGCTCCTGCTCTACCGCAAGGACTTCGGCGGCATCCTGTCGTCGAAGGCCGCATGGGCGATCCTCGTCTACGGCCTGCCGACCCTCGCGCTGCGCCTCAAGCGCCAGCAATTCACGGCACGCAAGGTCGCTACGTGGCTCGAGAAGCAGCCGTGCGTCGCGCGCGTGAGCTACCCCGGTCTCCCGAGCTTCCCGCAGCGCGAGCTTGCCGAGCGCCAGCTGCTCGACTTCGACGGCGACTTCGCGCCGGGCAACATGATCTACTTCGAGCTCGATCCCGCGCAGGTCGAGCCCGAGGCGTTCATCGACTCGCTCGCGCGCTCGGCGTACTCGGTGACGCTCGCGGTCTCGCTCGGCCACACGAAGACCTTGATCGAGCTGCCGTCGAGCATGACGCACAGCTCCTACGGCAAGCAGGGCGGCGCGGTGCGGCTCTCGATCGGCCTCGAGAGTCCGAGCGACATCATCGCGGACCTCAAGGCGGCGCTCACGGAGGTGGCAAAGTCCACCAACGCAAACAAGAACGGCGCGAAGGTGCGCGCCGTCCGCTGAGCACGCTCAGGGTGCGAACACGAAGCGCATCGCGTTCGACAGGCTCGTCGTGCTCGGGCTTGCCGGATCGCGCGACCACGCCTGCGTGAAGACCTCCTGACCGCCGACGAGCGTCGGGTCGATGCCAGCCGCCGCGAGCGCGTTGAAGTCGTAGAGCATCGTCCCCGTGCAGTCGTTGCCGCTCGCGCTCCCGCCCGAGCCCTGCGTGATCGTGCGCTTCGTCGGCGAACCGACGCACAGCGTGCCGCCTTGGAATGCCGTCGCGCTCGCGCGGAGCCCGTAGAAGAAGAGCCCGTTCTTCTGGTTGAGCAGGTTCACGACGCGGACTTGGAACGGCTGCACCGGGCCGGGCGTGACATCCGGCGTCCCGAACTGCACCTGCAGGCTCGGAACGCAGCCGGCGCTGTTCACCTTGCCCGTGCAGTACACGACGGGAGTCACCGGATAGAGGCGCAGCACGTCGAGCTTGCCACCGTCACTGGCGAAGTCGTTCGAGCGCGGACAGCCGACGAGAAACTCCGGTCCCGCGACTCCGTCGAGATCCCCGTTCAGCAGGTTGCCGAGCTGGAACGGGAAGATCGTCAGGCTCGCCACTCGCTCGCCGTAACGGTCGCCGATGCCGCCGAGTCGAAACCCGAGTCGCTCGCGCGTCTCGCCCGAGTAGACGTACACCGCGCCCGCGTTGGGGGTGAGCGGCGTAGGGTCGAGCCCCGGTGCGCCGACGGCGACATCCACGCGGCCGTCGACGTTGACGTCGCCGATGAACGAGAGAGAGGTTCCGAAGCCCGCCGTCGCGCCCACCCCGTTCACCTGAAAGACCACCGAGACCTGCCCCGAGGCCGCAGCACCCCCGGAGTACATCGTCGCGCGCCCCGCGTCCGTCGCGGCCACGTCCGACGCGGGGCTGCCGACGAAAATGTCGGAGCGATTGTCGCCGTCGAAGTCGAACCCGCCGGCGACCGCGTAGCCGAGCTCTTCCCCGAAGGTTCCGCTCACGCTCCACACCTGCGCGCGCGAGAGACCGTCGAAGGCGACGACGCGCCCCGAGTTGGCCGCGAAGAGGTTGTCCTGCGACGGCGCGCCGACGAGCACGTCATCACGGCCGTCGAAGTTGAGGTCGCTCGTCGAGACCGCGTGACCGAACAGCGACCCCGCTTGGTTGCCGAGCAGCGTGTACACCGAAAAGGGGTAGCCCGGCACCGCGAAAAAGCCGCCCCTCATCGCGATCACCGCGCCGGCGTCCGTCCCGTTCGTATCGTCGTAGGGCAGCCCCATGGCGACGTCGCGGTAGATGTCGCCGTCGACGTTGCCGAGGTGCGCGAAGCTCCAGCCCCAGCGCCCGCCGACCGGCCCGATCTGCGACTTGAAGTTCGCCGTCTGAGTGCCCGGGATGAAGAGCACGTGGCCGCGGTCGGTGGCGTTCCAGCCCGGTGCGCCGACCCACAGGTCCTCGATGCCATCCGCGTTGCAGTCGACGCCGCCGAGCAACGCATGCCCCATCCCGGACACTCCCGCAGGCGCGTCGAAGACATACAGATACGCGGCCCCCTGTCCGGTGGCGACGTAGCCGCCGCGACGCAGCACCACGCGTCCCGCGCCGCCGTTGTAGCCGGGCTCACCCACGGCGAAGTCCGGCCAGCCATCGTCATCGACGTCCCCCGCGTAGCACACCGCCCGTCCGAGCTCCGCGCTGGCGGTCGTCCCGCCGTAGGTCACGAGCGCAGATTGGGCGAGGAGCGGGGAGAGCGGCGCCAGTGTGGCGAGCGCGACGACGTTCAGGGGGGTGCGGATCGACATGGGGCCTCCGAGACTAGTCGATCCGCGAGAAGTCGGGGGCGTTACAGAGAATCGCCGCCCTCGAGGCGCTCAGGGCTGGGGCATCGTCCTCAGACTCGCCGCGAGGTCCCGCGCCGCGACCTGCAGCGCGCGGGCCAGCGACTCGCCATAGCCCGCCTCCGTAGCGCCCCAGTTCGTGCCGGCGCTGCCCTTGCCCCCAGCGGGGTAGCGGGCGAGCACGACACCGTCGCGCGTGAGCTCCGCGGAGAGCTGCACCTCGGCTTCGTAGCTGAAGAGCGCGTCGCAGTGAACGCGGAGCACCTCGCCGCGCAGCTCGACGCCACCGGCCGCGGGGCAGTCCTCCACCACCTCGAAACCGGCGCGTTCGAGCTCCGTGCGCACGCCCTTGCGAACCCACTCGCACACGTCGTTCGACGCGACGACGTCCGCAGTGTGCATACCCCAGCCGTTGCGGACCTCGCCGATGCGCATCCGCTCGGCGCGCTGGTCCGTGAATAGCGCGAGATGCAGACGGCGCGCTCCGATGCGCGCACTCGCCGGGACGGCCTCGACGCTCTCCGTACCGGAAGGCGGATACTCGAGCCGGACATGGCGGTCTCCAAAGGCGCAAGCGGAGACGAGCGGTGCGGCCGCGAGTGCGGCGAAGACGAGACGAAGAGCTGCGGGGCGCATGCGAAACCTCCTTGGAACGTAGACCCAAGACGTCTCGCACCCGCGGAGCGCATGCACAGCGTGGCGCTAGTGCGCAGAACGCGGCGCCGCAGTCCGCGCGAATCAGCGGCAGATCGTCGGATACAGCGTGGTCAGGCGCTGCTGCAGCACGGTCAGCGCCCGCTGCGCGCGCGGTGCGAGCGGCTGCCCGGAGGCGAGCAGGTCGTTCTCTTCGAACCAGTCCGGGGTCGGCGCACCGGTGATCGGATCGGGCGGGCCACCCTGCTGGAGGTCGTAGAACTCTTCGACGACAGTGAAGGTGTTGCCCGTGTTCTGAATGCGATCCGTGCGCCGCACGAGCTTGAAACGCGCCTCGCGGATGGCCTGCACGTGGCGGTTGGTGACGTAGCTCGCCGGCGGTCCGCCCGTGAGCGGGTCGGGCTCGAAGTTCGGGAAGAAGTTCTCCGTGTAGACGAACTTTCGGATGCTCCCTTGGTAGCCCGTGATGTACGGCATCATCGAGACGGAGTCCGTCGCCATGCCGGCCGGCACCGCGCGCCCCGCGATGCTCGCGACCGTCGCGAACACATCGGTCGAGCTCACGAGCGCGCGGGAAACGCGCCCCACCGTCCCCGGCGCCTGCAGCGGCGAGCGCACGATGAACGGCACGCGCACGCCGCCCTCCTTGATCGTGCCCTTGGCCGTCGAGCGATCGTGGGGCGGGAGCAGGCCGTTGGGATCGGTGCCATTGTCGCTGATGAGGATCACCGTCGTATCGGTGTCGTCGATCGCGCACAGGAGGCGCCCGATCTGGTTGTCCAACTCCTCCATCATGCAGCGCAGGCGCGTCGCGAACGTCGGGCTCGCACCGGCGTAGCACGGTGAGAAGTTCGGCAAGTAGCTCTGGCAGTACTGCGACGGCAAGCCGGTCGGGATGTCGTGGACGGGCGCGTGCGCGGAGTTGTACGCGACATACAGAAACCAGGGCTCGGGCAGGCTCGCGACCATCGCGAGGGCATCGTCCGTCGTGTCGACCGTGGCGTAGTTCGAGACCGGCGGCGAGAACTTGAGCACGTCGCACGGCGGGTTGCCGCTCGCGCAGGGTGCGACGTTCGGGCTCAGGAACGAGCAGTAGGTCTTGATCCAGCTCGAGTAAACGTTGACGCCGTTGCCCGGGGCCGCCTGCTGCAGGTTGAACATGGCCCCCGCGTAGCGGTCGAACCACGTTCCCGCAGGTGAGCCGAGCGGGTGGTCGGGATAGATGGCGCGCAGCGGCGTATCGACGAGGTGCCACTTGCCGACGGCGACCGATGTGTAGGGCATCGGGGCGCCATGCAAGAACTGCGGCAACAATGGCTCCGTGACCTGCAGGCCTGGATTGAGATAGCCCGAAGTCTCGTTCTCCTTGAGAACCGCGCCGATCCCGTTGCGCATGCCGAACTTGCCGGTCAAGAGGCGCGCGCGGCTGGGCGTGCACATCGGAGCGGTCCAGCACTCGGTGAACGTGATCCCGCGGCTCGCGAGCAGGTTGTCGATCGCGGGCGTGTTGGCGGGCGTGCCACGGTCGCGTCCCTGCGCCACGTACCAGTCCTCGTACGCGCCGATCAGGTCCACCCCCACGTCATCGAGGGTGATCACCAAGACGTTTCCCGGTGTCGCGAGAGGTGCACTCCCCGCCGACGACGGCCGGAGAGACGGCTGGGCCCCCTGTGACGCCAAGGGCAAGAGCAGCGCTCCAGCTAGAATCGAAGACACACCCATGGGACGGATCAAGGGTACCACGGGCCTCGCGCAGCGGTGGAGCGCGGCACGCGGAGGCCGACCGAGGGGCTAGACCGTGGTCTCGACCCCAGTCTCCATGCGCTCTTTCAGGCCCTTTCCAGCCGGGCGGCGCCGGGTCGGCTGGAAGATGTTTCGCAGGTTCTTCAAACCCAAGAGGAAGTCGTCGAGCATCCCGTAGCCCGACACGACGGCGTGCTGGTACCAAAGGAACGAGAGCTGCGTGACTTCGAACAGGCGGTTGCGCGGCAGCCGGATCAGCGCGCGCACGAGCGGCAGGCCGAAGGGCACGTAGACCGCGACGTTGAAGAGCTTTTGGAGGTTCACGACCTCGCGCACGTCCTCGCGAATCATGTTCGAGTCGTGCTGGATCGACGGCCCGATGTCCTTGCCCTCGTCGAGGCGCCCAAGCTCGAAGTCCTCCTTGCCGAGGACGGTCGAGCGGAACGAGCGATAGATCAGCACCGTGCAGCCATTGGGCTGAATCTTCTTGTTCACGCGCACGGTCTCGAACATGTCGTCGAGCGTCTCCGCGGGCGAGCCCATGATGTTGTTCGTGCGGAACGTCAGCTTGTGCTTGCGCAGGAGCGGTGGGATTCCGAACACGACGTCGTCGGTGTAGCCCTTCTTGTAGATCTTGAGCCGCACGTCCTCGCTGCCGGACTCGAGACCAAACTGCACCGACACGCAGCCCGCGCGCTTCAGCGCGATGATGTCGTCTTCGTCGAGGTAGTTGATGTTGATGTTGCAGGCGAACGGCAAGCCGACGCGCGCCGGCCACTTCTCCGCGAACTCCGCGAGCCAGCCCGAGTACATGTTCAGGGCCGCGTCGCCGAAGTTGATCATCCGGAAGCCCGGATAGCGCGCGAGCACGTCGTTGATCTCGTCGCACAGGTAGTCGACGGACTTGGTGCGGTTGAACTTCTCGCCCTTCTTCCCGCTGACCCAGTCCTTCTTCATCGTGCCGACCGAGCAGTACGTGCACGAGTTCTGGCAGCCGCGGCTCGCGTGCACCTGCAGCACGCGCTTCGAGCGCAGGAACGGGTACTTGTAGAAGATGTCGACGTCCGGGAAGGGCAGCGTGTCGAGGTCTTGGATGACCGGGCGGATCGGGTTTTGGATCGGCACGCCGCCGGGGCCGCGGAACGCGACGTTGGGAATCAGCTCGATCGACTCGTTCTTGGCCCACGCCTCGACGAGCTCGAGCATCGCGTACTCGGCCTCACCCTTGATCGTCGCGTCGATCACATCGACGTGCTCGAGCGGCTCGAGGTCGTGGCTGGGGTGCGGCCCCCCCATCACGACCTTCAGCTTGGGGTTGTCGCGCTTCCAGCGCCGAATGTACGGGTAGGGCCACTCGTGCTGGCCGGTGGTCGCGTAGATCGCGACCACGTCGGGGCGGAAGTCGGCGATCGCTCGGTAGTAGTCGCTCTCCTCGCTCGTGATGAACGCGTCCGTCTGATGCCCGTGCTTTTTCAGGACCGAGGAGAGCACCTTGACGCCCTCGAACTCGTGGCAGGTCGTCAGGACAAAGGCGATGCGCGACATGGCGTTGCGAGCCCGCACTTCCGCGACGCTCTTCGAGCAGCATACCGCACCGCTACGTCTTTGTGCGGTGCGCCGCGTAGGCGCGATCGTCTCAAAATGAGCCACGCATGACCCTGAGCTCCACCTCCGCCCGGCGCGCTCGCCACTCCCTCGACCGCCTCTTCCGCCCGCGCGCCGTCGCAGTCATCGGCGCATCGCGTCGCCCGGGCTCGATCGGCTGGCAAGTTCTTCACAACCTCATCACGGGTGGATTCGAAGGGAAGGTCTTCCCCGTCAACCCGCACGCGGACGTGCTGCACTCGATCAAGTGCCATCGCAGCGTGGCGGCGATCCCCGACGCGGTCGACCTCGCGATCCTCACCGTGCCGAAGGCTCTCGTGCCGCGCGCGCTCGCGGACTGTGCCCGCAAGGGCGTCGGCGCCGTGGTGATCATCACGGCGGGCTTCAAGGAGACGGGGCCCGAGGGCGCAGCGGTCGAGGAACGGCTCGTGCGCCTCGCGCGCAAGCACGGCATGCGCGTGGTCGGCCCCAACTGCATGGGCATCCAAAACGCACAGAGCGACGTGCGGCTCAACGCGTCGTTCTCACGGAGCTTTCCGCGCTCCGGACCGGTCGCGTTCGTCTCGCAGTCGGGCGCGATGGGCGAGGCCATCCTCGCACACTCCGACCATCTCTCGCTCGGTGTCGCAATGTTCGTCTCGATGGGCAACCGCGCGGATGTGAGCGCCAACGACCTGCTCGAATACTGGGGTGCCGATCCGTCGATCCGCTGCGTGCTCCTCTACTTGGAGAGCTTCGGCAATCCGCGCAAGTTCGTGCCGACGGCGCGCCGCGTGAGCCGCGAAAAAGCGCTCGTCACGGTGAAGGCCGGGCGCTCGAGCGCAGGTGCGCGCGCGGCGTCGAGCCACACCGGCTCGCTCGCGGGCGCCGATGTCGCCGCCGACGCGCTGCTCAAGGAGTGCGGCGTGCAGCGCGTCGACTCGGTCGAGGAGCTCTTCGACGTCGGCCTCGCGCTCTCGAAACTGCCGATTCCGGCCGGAAATCGCACCGTCGTGCTCACCAACGCCGGTGGCCCCGCGATCCTCGCGACGGACGCGATCGTCGGCTCCGGCCTCGAGATGCCGCAGCTCTCGGAGGCGACGCGCGCCGAGCTGCGCACGATCCTCGTGCCCGAGGCGAGCGTGCAGAATCCCGTCGACATGGTCGCGGGCGCGACCGCCGAGCACTACCGCAAGGCCCTCGGTGTGCTCCTGCGCGACGCGAACGTCGATCAGGTGATCGTGATCTTCGTGCCGCCGATCACGCACGATCCGGTCGTCGTCGCCCGAGCCGTCTTCGAGGCAGCACGCGACTCGAAGAAGCCCGTCGTCGGCTGCTTCATGGCGCGCGACGAGGTGTTGCGCTCGATCTCGAGCGAGGCCCAGCAGGGCTGGGTGCCCGTGTACCTGTACCCGGAGTCCGCCGTGCGAGCGCTCGCCGCCCTCGACGAGCGCCGTCGCATCCTCGCGCGCCCGATCGGCAAGGTGCGGCAGTTCCGCGTCGACGCCAAGGCCGCGAAGAGCGCGCTCAAGCCCGGTTGGCTCGGCGTGAAGGCCCGCCGCGAGCTCGCACGCGCCTACGGCCTGCCCGTCGTGCCCGGTGGCCTCGCGCAGAGCCCGAAGGAAGCCGTCGCGATCGCCGCCAAGGTCGGCTACCCCGTCGTCGCCAAGCTCTCGGTGCCCTCGATCCCCCACAAGTCCGACGTCGGCGGCGTCCTCCTCAACCTAGCCGACGAGGCCGCCGTGCGCGCCGCCTTCGACAAGCTGCGCCACCCCGAGGCCGAGGGCGTCAACATCCAGAAGATGCTGAAAGGCGGCCGCGAGGTCGTGATCGGCTTCACGCAGGACCCGAGCTACGGCCCGGTCCTGATGTTCGGCCTCGGCGGCATCTACGTCGAGGTCCTGAAGGACGTCTCGTTTGCCCTGTGTCCGGTGAGCGACGTGCGCGCGCGCGAGCTCCTGCGCGAGATCAAGGGCTGGCCGATCCTCGCCGGAGTGCGCGGACAGGAAGGCATCGACGAGGACGCCCTCGTCGAGCTCATCCAGCGCCTCTCGCAGCTCGCCATCGACCACCCCGAGATTGCCGAACTCGAGATCAACCCCGCCCTCGCCTTCCCCGACAACCTGTGCGCCGTCGACATGCGCGTCCGCGTCGAGGCCTGAGGCGCGCGGGGCAAATCGCGGTAAGAACGCGGGGTACCGAGCGTCTCGCAAGGCCGTCCACGGGACTTCAGCTCTCGCACGAATTCACCCGTGCGCGGCGGGGTTCCGTGGTTTCCCGGAGTTCCAAGCATGACTGAGCCTCGCCGACGGCTGATCGGATTCGTCTCGCTCCTGCTGCTCGGGGTGTGGGCCGTCGTGGCGCTCTGGCTCGGGCAGCCAGATCGAGCGGATTCCGCGGCGCCGGTCGCGGGCGCAGACGAGCGAACTTCCGACACGCAACCCTCAGCGGAATTCGGAGCGGGCGGCGGTCGCGTGGCCGTCGACGCCACCCCGGTCGAACCGAGCGAACGACCTTCGACGCCGTCGCGCTCCATCGTCGTCCTGAGAGCCATCGATCGGGGACCTGTCGCCGGTGCCGAGGTCCGAGTGAGCGACGACCTCGACTCCTGGCGCGACGCGGGCACGACGGACGAACGGGGAACACTCGCGCTCGACGGCGAGGAAATCGTCAAGGGCGTCGGAGTGATCGCGAGCGGCTACCTGCGCGAGGTTCGGGAGCTGCGCGATGACGAGTCCTGGCCGGTCGAGATTCGGCTCGAAGCTGGCGCGACGCTATGTGGACGAGTCATGCGGGCCGACGGAATTCCCGACGTGCCCAAGGTGCGTGTCGTCGCGCTCGGCTTGACCCAACCGGACCCGCCGGAACTCGTGTTTCGCAAGCTCGCTCGCCGGGATCCGAGCTTGCGCAGCGCAAGCGTCGACGCGAACGGTCGATTCTGCATCGTGGGCCTGCGACCGAACGAAGCGGTGCTCCTGAACGTCGGAGGCGAGGGCTTCCTCCAGCAGGCCGCGTGGATTCCAGCGAACGGCGACGGGCGGGAGTTGGAATTGCGGGTGGCCCAGCTCTACGGCGCGAGGCTGGCGCTCACCGGCCCGGAAGGACGAGAGCTTCCGGCGGACGAGTTCGGGGACTTCGACTTGCGTTGGTTCAGCGACGGCGCGGCCGGAGAGATGACGGCTGCGGACTTCCGGCGCTGCTCGCCACGGGAAACGTCGAGCTGGCGACGCCGCAGGCGGGGTCGAAGCTCGCGCTGGTCGCTGCGGCGATCGAAGCCCAATCGATCGAACCGCTGACGTACGAGGTGAAAGCCCCTGGATATGCACCCTCGCGCGGCTCGTTTGCGTTGCCGCGCCTTCTCGGATCGCCGAGCGTCGTGGCTGTGCCCATGCAGCGGACCGCGACGGGTTTCGCGTCGCTCGCCGTTCACCTGCGTCACGCCGCGTCCATCGAGGCTCCGATGGCGTTCCCTCGCGCACAACTGCACCTGCAGGCTGCCGACGGAACGACCCACAAGTTCGCGCTCGCGGCAACGGAGGACGGAGCCTCGCGACTCGATGGAGTTCCGGTCGGTCGGTACCGAGCTCGTGTGCTCGTGTTCCCCACGCGCACTTGGCACCCGGCGGATCCACAACAGGCTCCCGAGGTCGATGTCCAGGCCAGTGGGAACGAATTCGAGCTGACGCTCGCCCCTGTGGGTGAAGTGCGCCTGAAACTCGAAGGTCTCGCCGGCACCGCCTTCGCTGGCCGTGTGCGCTTCGTGCTTGGCCGACTCAGCGACCGCAACGCGACGGCCTACGACTCGCTCCTCACCACGTCGATGGTCCCGCCCTATCGCATCAGCGGCCTCGAGCCGGGCCGGTATCCAATCAGCATCGAGCTCCCCAAGATCGTGGGACCCGACGGCGAGTCGGGGTTCGTGTTCGAGATCGGCGCTGGCGGAGGGCCCGTCGAATTGCAGGCTCAACTCGTGCGTTGATCGTCGCCGCTCGGGTCACGAGCGCGGAGGGAACGGACGGCAGAGCAGGTGCAGGCGGCCGGCGAGAAGCGGTTGGAGCGTCTCGGTGATGCGCGCGGAGGTCCAAGGCTCGGTGAAGGGGCCGACGACGACGAGGGCGCGCGGGTCGTCGGCGTGGGCGCGCACGAGCCAGTCACCGGGGGCTCCGGCGTCGCGCAGGGCCTGTTCGCAGCGTCGGCCGAGCTCCTGATGACGAGCGGCGAGACCGGCGCCGCGGGGCGAGGACCAGAAACGGCGGTCCTTGATGCACTCGCGGAGCGTGTCGAGCGCGGTCGAGAGCGCGAGCTTCGCGAAGGGAGCACCCCGCAGCTTGCGGGCGAAGTCGCGCAGGCGGCGCTCGCGCGCGACGAGGGCGTCGAGGGGCTCGTCCTCGGCAGCTTCGAGTTCGGCTTGGATGGCGTGGAACTCGTGGAGCTGCTCGAGCGAGGCGAAAGCCGGCGTCGGGTCGGACCAGGCCCCGCGGCCGTGCTCGAAGAGCCACACCTTGCCACGCGCGTCGACGGCCAGCACGTCGCCCTGCCCGTCGCGCGCCACGGGTCGGAAGTCGTCGGGAAAACCCGCGAGACCGTCGCGGCGATCGTCGAGGACAAGGGAGCTCATGGTGCGACGAGAGTAGCTCCGTCTCTCGCGCTGGAACGCGGACTCCCGGGAGGCGCGCGTTTCCGGGGAACCGGAGCGAAGCGAGCGGCGAGCAAGCGTTGCGGGCCATTCCGCGCCCGCGAGCCACCATGAACCAGCGCGCCGTCCCCGTCACCGTCCTGTCCGGCTTCCTCGGAGCCGGGAAGACCACGCTCCTCAACCACGTGCTGCGCAACCGCGAAGGGCGGCGCGTGGCGGTGATCGTCAACGACATGAGCGAGGTCAATGTCGACGCCCGTGTCGTCGGCAGCGGCGACGCGGCGCTCTCGCGCACGGAGGAGCGCATGGTGGAGATGCACAACGGCTGCATCTGCTGCACGCTGCGCGACGACCTGCTCAAGGAGGTCTCCCGACTGGCGAGCGAGGGGCGCTTCGACGCGATCCTGATCGAATCGACCGGGATTTCCGAGCCGATTCCGGTGGCGCAGACGTTCACGTTCACCGACGAGAACGGTCGGACGCTCAACGACATCGCGCGACTCGACACGCTCGTCACGGTCGTCGATGCCCGGCGCTTCCTCGAGGACGCGCGCACGGTCGAGACGCTCGAGGAGCGTGGCCTCGCCGCCGGTGAGGACGACCAGCGCGGCGTCGCGGACCTGATCGTCGAACAGATCGAGTTCGCCGACGTGCTCGTGCTCAACAAGACCGACCTCGTGGCCGCAGACGAGCTCCTCACGCTGGAGGTCGCTCTGCGCGCGCTCAACCCCAAGGCGCGCATCGTGCGCGCGCACAGGGGCGAGGTGCCGCTCGACAGCGTGCTCGACACGGGTCGCTTCGACATGGAGGCCGCCAGTCAGGGCGCCGGATGGATGCGCGAGCTCTCGGGCGAGCACGTGCCCGAGACCGAGGAGTACGGCATCTCGAGCTTCGTCTACCGCTCGCGCCTTCCGTTCCACCCCGAGCGCCTGCACCTGTGCTTCTCGCGCGGGTTCGGCGACGTGCTGCGCGCGAAGGGCTTCTTCTGGCTCGCCACTCGTCCCGACATGATCGGGTGCTGGTCGCAGGCGGGTCCGATGGCCTCGATCGAGCCGATCGGCAAGTGGTACGTCGCGACGCCCAAGGACGACTGGCCGGACGACGCCGACGCGCGCGCGGAGATCGACGCCCGTTGGCACCCCCAGTGGGGCGACCGCATCCAGGAGCTCGTCTTCATCGGCGTCGACCTCGACCGCGAGGGCATCACGCGCGCCCTCGACCTGTGCCTGCTGACCGAGTCCGAGCTCGCGTTGGGCTGGGACGGCTGGCGGGAGCTCGGTGACCCCTTCGATTCCTGGGTGCTGAGCGCGCCCGACCACCCCGAATTCCACCCGGAGTCCTGAACCATGGCCCGTCGTTGTCCCATCACCGGTCGCGGCACCTCGAGCGGCCAGCAGATCGCGCGCCGCGGTCTCCCCAAGAAGAGCGGCGGCATCGGCCTCAAGACCACCGGCCACACCAAGCGCAAGTTCAAGGTCAACATCCAGTCCAAGCGCGTCTGGGTGCCCGAGCTCGGCCGCTGGGTGCGCGTGCGCGTCTCGACGCGGGGCCTGAAGCAGATCGACCGGCGTGGAGCGTTCGTCGTGCTGCGCGAGGCGGGGCTGCTCCCGCGGAAGGCTGAGCGGTGAAGACCAAGGAACGCTACTGCTTCCTCGTCTGTTCCGGCTGCCCGACCCCCGGACGCAGCCGCTACACGACGCACAAGCGCGCGAAGGCGAGCTACAAGCTCTCGAAGAGCAAGTACTGCCGCTTCTGCCGCAAGCACGCGATCCACGTCGAGAAGAAGCTCTGAACGCGAGCGGCGCGGGAGTGGCGCACGCGCGACGGAGCGGCTAGCGTGCGGACTTGCGCGTTCGGCGCGAGATGCCGGGCGCGCGGGACCCCAGAAAGAGCCGCCCCATGTCGCAGGACCTGTACCCGGTCAAGCCGCACATCCAGTCGAACGCGCACGTCGCGTCAAGCGAGCAGTACGAGGCGCTGTACAAGCGCTCGCTCGAGAACCCCGAGGCCTTCTGGGGCGAGCAGGCGATGGCGCTCGACTGGTTCCACCCGTGGACGACGGTGTTCGACGCCGACTACGAGGAGGTCGACTTCGCCTGGTTCTCCGGCGGGCGCATCAACGCCTGCTACAACTGCGTCGACCGCCACTTGGAGAAGCGCGGCGCGCAGACGGCGATCATCTGGGCCGCGGACGAGCCGGGTGTCTACCGCCACATCAGCTACCGCGAGCTGAAGCACGAGGTGTGCCGCGTTGCGAACGTGCTGCTCGCCCACGGCGTGAAGAAGGGCGACCGCGTCTGCATCTACATGCCGATGATTCCCGAGACGGTCTACACGATGCTCGCCTGCGCGCGCATCGGCGCCGTGCACTCGGTGGTGTTCGGCGGCTTCTCCGCGGAATCCCTGCGCGATCGCATCGTCGATGCGCGCTGCAAGGTCGTCGTCACCGCGAACGAGGGACTGCGCGGCGGACGCAAGATCCCGCTCAAGGCGATCACCGACCGAGCGATCGACGGGCTCGACATGGTCGAGACCGTGCTCGTCGCGCGCCGCACGGAAGTCGAGACGCCGATGCACGCAGGACGCGACCACTGGCTCGACGTCGAGATGAAGAAGCAGCGCTCGACCTGCACGGTCGAGTGGATGGGTGCCGAGGATCCGCTCTTCATCCTCTACACCTCCGGCTCGACGGGGAAACCCAAGGGCCTGATGCACACCACCGGCGGCTACATGGTGTATGCGTCGATGACGCACCGCCTCGTCTTCGACTACCACGACGGTGATATCTATTGCTGCGCCGCCGACGTCGGCTGGATCACGGGACACAGCTACATCGTCTACGGACCGCTCGCCAACGGCGCGACGACCGTGATGTTCGAGTCGACGCCGCTCTATCCGGATGCGAGTCGCTACTGGCAGGTCGTCGACGACCTCGGAGTGAACATCTTCTACACCGCCCCGACGGCGCTGCGCGCGATCGCACAGCACGGCGACGCGCCGGTGAAGAAGCACTCGCGCAAGTCGCTGCGCGTGCTCGGCTCGGTCGGGGAGCCGATCAACCCCGAGGTCTGGCGCTGGTACCACGATGTCGTCGGCGACGGCCGCTGCACGATCGTCGATACATGGTGGCAGACGGAGACGGGCGGCATCCTGATCACTCCGCTGCCGGGAGTGACTCCGACGAAGCCCGGCAGCGCGACGCTGCCCTTCTTCGGTGTGAAGCCCGTGGTGCTCGAGCCGGAGAGCGGCAAGCTCCTCGAAGGCAACGGCGTCTCGGGCGCGCTGTGCCTCGCGTCGCCGTGGCCGGGTCAGGCGCGCACCGTTTGGGGCGACCACCAGCGCTTCAAGGAGACGTACTTCACGCAGTACAAGGGCTACTACTTCACGGGCGACGGCTGCACGCGCGATGAAGACGGCTACTACTGGATCACGGGCCGCATCGACGACGTGCTCAATGTGTCGGGGCACCGACTCGGCACCGCGGAGGTGGAGAGCGCACTGGTCGCGCACGAGGCGGTCGCCGAGGCCGCGGTCGTCGGCTATCCGCACGACATCAAGGGTCAAGGCATCTACGCCTACGTGCTGCTCAACGCTGGTTACGCACCGTCGAACCCGCGCGAGCTGGAGGGTGCCCTGAAGGAGCAGGTGCGCCAAAAGATCGGCGCCTTCGCGGCACCCGACGTGATCCACGTCGCGCCCGGACTGCCGAAGACCCGCTCGGGCAAGATCATGCGCCGCATCCTGCGCAAGATCGCGGCAGGCGAGTACACGGGCCTCGGCGACACCTCGACGCTCGCGGAGCCCGAGGTCGTCGACAAGCTCGTCGCCCAGCACAGCGCGCGCAAGTAGCGAGCTCGGCTACTTCGCAGCGTCGTGATCGTCGACAGGATGCGTCAGCAGCATCCCGCGCGCGTCGAGCTCGTGGTCGCCACGCCCCTCACCTTGAAACTCCAGCACGACGCCGTCGAGCTTCCACGCCGTCGATAGCTCCGGAAGTGAGTCGAGGTGCTCGACGCGCCGCAGCGACAACTCGATTTTCACATGGCGCTCACCGACACGGGACCGCACCTGCTGCGCGACCTCGGGAAGGGCTGCGTCGAGTTCTGCGAGCGTGTAGACGAGCTCCAGCTCGGAGAAAGTGCCATCGGGCAGGACGTCCAACTCCGCCTCGCGCGGCAGCCCGACAACGGCGACCTCCCAGTTCTGATCTTCGGTGTCCCACACCCAGTCGCGAACGCTCGTCTTGCCCATGCGCGCGCAGAGCTTCGCGGCGGCAAGCTGCACGGCTTCCGGAACTTCCGACTCCGCAGTAGGACGCTCCTCGACCGCGCCCGGCGGAGCGACTTCGTTGCAGGCTGCGATCGCGGCGGTTGCGCAGAATAGGAGCAGGTGGTGTGCTTTCATTTCCCCGTCGTACGTCGCGCGTGGGCCGCGAGCAACGGGCCAGAGGACGATCCCGCGCGCTAGCATTGTGAAGTTCTGATCAAGGCAGGTCCTCGCGTTGTGCAAGCCACGACGGCTTGCTCACCATCGAGCCGCACCCATGAGCGAACAGCACCAAGGCAAAGAGGATCCGGTCGAGGAGCTCGTCTTCGCCTACCTCGATCGCACGGAGAGCGACCCGGCGTCGTCTGAGAGCGTGCTCGAGGAGCTGTGCGCGAGCGCACCGAACCACGCGAGCGAGCTGCGCAGGCGCGTGGCGGCGCTCGTCGGCGGCGGACTTTGGCGACCGTCGAGCGCTGCGGACGCACCGAAGGAACTCGGCGACTTTCGCATCTTGGACCGCCTCGGACAGGGCGGCATGGGGGTCGTGTTCCTCGCCGAGCAGAAGAGCGTCGCGCGGCGCGTGGCACTCAAGATCGTGCGCGCGGAGCAGCTCGTGCTCGGCAACGTGCGCGCACGCTTCCTGCGCGAAGCGCAGGCTGTCGCGCGGCTCGACCATCCCGGCATCGTGCGCGTGCTCACCGCCGGCGAGCACGGCGGCGTTCCGTACCTCGCGATGGAGTACATCGAGGGGTGCTCGCTCGATGTGTTGATCACGGCGCTCGCGGGGCGCGACCCTTCCCAACTCTCCGGCGTCGATGTCCGCGCCGTGCTCGCCTCCAAGCTCCACGGCACGCATGCCCACGTTGCATGGAACGAGGACTTCTTCGCGCGCGGCTGGACGGAGACCTGCGTGCGGATGGTGCAGTCGCTGGCCGAAGCGCTGCACCATGCGCACCAGCGCGGCGTTCTGCACCGTGACATCAAGCCGTCCAACGTGCTGCTCTCGCCGGACGGGCGTGTCCGGCTGTGTGACTTTGGACTCGCTGCGCTCGAAGACTCGGCGCGACTCACAGGCTCGGGGGCTCAGCTCGGAACGCTCGCCTACATGGCGCCCGAGCAGTTCCGCGGCGAGAGCGCGCGCGTCACTCCCGCCACGGACGTCTACGCACTCGGCATCACGCTGCACGAGCTGCTCGGACTGCGGCATCCCTTCGTCAAGCCGGGCGAGAACGCCGTGCGCATGGCGGTCCTGGATGCGGACGCGCCCCTGCTGCGAAGCTGCAACCGCAGCGTGCCAGCGGATGTAGAAGTGATCTGCGCAAAGGCACTCGAGCGCGATCCTGCGCGGCGCTACGTGAGCGCGGCAGACTTCGCACGCGACCTCGGGCATGTGCTGGCCCTGCGCCCGATCGAGGCGCGACCGCCGACGCTGGCACGGCGCGCGCTGAAGTGGACGCAGCGCCATCCTGCTGCCGCTGTGGGCAGCGCTCTCGGCGCGCTACTCGTGCTCGCGGGGCCCGTGGGCTGGGAGCTCTCCCGCATGCGCTCGATGGCCGAGGTACGCGATGCCTACGAGCGCTCGGAGCGCGACTTCCGCTCCGCGCTCTCGGCGATCGGCCACGTCCTGCGAGACACGGCGACGGAAGAGCTCGAAGACGTTCCGCGCATGCAGCAGGCGAGGCTCGTGGCCCTCGACCGCGCGCTCACGCTGTTCGAGGAGCTTTCGTCCGCGCGCCAAGAAGACGCGAGCGTGCTCGACGAAGGCCACGAGCTCCACGGCTCACGCGCTCGCGTGCTCGGGGATCTGGGACGGGCGAGCGAGGCGAACATCGAGTTCGCACGCGCAGTGGAGTACGCGCGGAGGGCCGTGGCCGTCAGCCCTTCCACCGAGCGTTCCTCGCAGCTCTCGGCCGCTCTGGTGGCCTACGGCAAGAGCTTCAGCGCGCTGGGCCGGACCGCAGAAGGACTGCCGAGCATCGAAGAGGGCATCGCGCTGTGGCGCACGCTCTCGGACTTCGAATCCGCGCCGGGTTTCACGCAGGCGCTGTTGGCCCAAGCCGAAGCGTTGGTGATCCTCGGTCGCAACGAGGACGCGCGCGGCCCCGCGAGCGAAGCCGTGGAGCGAGCTGAGACGGCGTCGCTGCGCGCACCCGCCGATCCGTTGCCCCATTGGGCGCGCGGACGCGGCTTGGGTTGGCTGACGGCCATCGAGGAGCGCGCAGGAGCTCGCGATGAAGCGCGCGATCAGGCCCTAGCGGCGCTGGCGGCGTTTCGGCGTGCCGCAGAGCTCGATTCGGCCTCGCGCTTCTATGCCTTCGACGTTGCGGAAGCAGAGGTCGATGCCGCCGACCCTCACTTCGAGCTCGACGAATTCGAGGTCGCCGAGAAGTTTCTACGCAGCGCGATCGAACGTGTCGACGTGCTGCTGCGCGACTTCCCCGACTCCGTGCGCTATCGCAACCTGCGAAGCAACGCGCTCGAGAAGCTCGGCGTGCATTCCGCGCGCCGTGGGGACATCCGCGGTGCGCTGGAGCTCCAGCGCGAGCTGGTCCGCGAGCGGGAGCGACAGCTGGCTGCGAGTCCGGACCGCTGCGACCTGCGCATGCGAGCCTGCCTCGCTCTGACGAATCTTGCCGCGAGCCTCACCGGCCTCGGTGAAGACACGGATACGGCTCTCGCGTGCTACGAGCGCGTCGAGAGCCTGCTCGAGCCGTGCAGAACAGGCTTGCTCGCGAGCGACGACGTCGGGAACTTGATCTCGAACGGTCGCTATGGACATGCACTCGCACTGCTGCATGCGGGACGACTCGAGCCCGCGCGGAGTGCGATCGAACGCCACGCCGCTACGGTGGGCACGGACCCCGAGCGGCTGCGCTACGCCGCGGATCTGTGGAACGAGCTAGCGCTAGCTCAGCAGCGCGCGGGCGAAGCGAACGAGCAGGCCGTGGAGCGCATGTTCGGTCTGCTCGGCGAGGCCGTCGAGCGCGGCTACCACGTCCGCGTCGAACTCGAATCCACTCCAGCCCTCGAGAGCTTCCGCGCGGATCAACGCTTCGCGGCAATCCTCGCGCGCATTCCGTCCGACTAGCGCATCAGCTCGAACGAGAGCGGCGTCCCCCGCTTGCACAGCGGGCAGGAGTCCGGACGCCAGAGCTGTCGGTCGCGGCGTGCGAGCACATGAAACGGCACGCCGAGCTCGCCGCCGAGCTTGCTCCCGTCATCGCCGAGTTCCACCAGCGCCGCGAGCGCCACGACGCTCGCGCCCGCCTCGCGCAGGTCTCGAGCCGTCGAGCGACATGCCGCCCCCGCGTTGATGGCATCATCGAGCAGCAAGACACGCGCACCCTGGACGAGCGCACGCAGTGAGGGGGGCACACGGAAGCGTGAGTCCTCATCGGAGATGCGCTCCGAGAACACGCATGGCAGCCCTAGCTCGGAAGCCACGAACTGCGCCACGAAGGCTCCGCCGACGAGTGGACCGCAAACGACCTCAGGTCGCTCCGGATACGTCAGGCGCGCGAGCTCGCTCGCCCACGCACGCATGTGCGGCGTGTGGGCCAAGAGCCGCTGCAGGTCGATCCACAGGTCGCCGTGGTGGCCCGACTCGTAGACGAAGTGGCCGTTGGCGGTGCGCAGCGCATGTTCGAGCTGTTCGCGGGCGTCGGGGAGCGGACGCATGGCTCGTATGTTCGCGTGGTGGACGCGGCGCGTCGAGCCTCCAACCCGCCGCGCGGTGGTGAAAAATCCGCGCTACCATGCTCGTGTCCATGGTGCGCGTCGCCCTCGTCCAGACCTACCACCGCTACACGCAGTTCACGCACGTCCACCCGCTCGGGATCATGATGATCGCGGCGCAGGCGCGTGCGGCGGGGCACCCCGACGTGCACATCCTCGACATGAAGGTCGAGGACTGGGACCCCGAGCAGTGCGTCGCGGAGCTCGTGCGGCTCTCCCCAGACGTCGTCGGCCTCTCCGCGATGACCTACGAGGCGGGCTGCATGCACGCCGTGGCGAAGCTGGTCCGCGAACGGCTTCCCAAGGCCGTGATCGTCTGCGGCGGCCCGCACCCGAGCGTCGCCGCAGCGGACGTGCTCGCCGATGCGAGCGTCGACTTCGTCGTCCGCGGCGAGGGCGAGTTCACGTTCGCGGAGCTGCTCGACGGCGTCGCCGCGCGTCGCACGGACTGGGCGGGCTGCCTCGGACTGTCGTGGCGTCGCGGGGCCGAGGTCGTGCACGAGCCCGACCGCGCCGCGCCCAAGGATCTCGACGCTCTGCCGTTCCCCGCTTGGGACCTGATCGACCACGCGAAGTACCACAAGGTGCCGCGCGGCGGCGTGATCTACGCGCACAAGGAGTTCGCGACGATGTTCAGCTCGCGCGCGTGTCCTTGGCGCTGCACTTACTGCCACAACAGCTACGGAAAGACCTTCCGCGACCGCTCGGCCGAGCACGTGCTCGCGGAGATCGACCTGCTGGTCACGAAGTACGGCGTGAAGGAGCTCGTCTTCATGGACGACATCTTCAACTTCAAGCCGGAGCGCGCGAAAGCGATTGCGCGCGGCATCCTCGAGCGCGGCTACAAGCTGGCCCTGACCTTCCCCAATGGATTCCGCGGGGACATTCTCGACGAGGAGCTGGTCGTGCTCCTGAAGCAGGCGGGCATGTACCGCTGCATGGTGGCGGTCGAGTCCGCCAGCCCGCGAATCCAGAAGGTGATGAAGAAGAACCTGAAGATCGAGAAGGTCGAGCGCATCGTCGACTTCATCGCCAAGCAGGGAGTCATGGTGCACGGCGCGTTCATGCTCGGTTTCCCGTCCGAAACCGAAGACGAGATGCGCTCGACGATCGACTGGGCGAGCCGTTCGTCCTTCCACACCGCGGCCTTCTTCCGCGTGATCCCGTTCAAGGGCACCGAGCTCTATCGCCAAGTCGAAAACGCGGGCTTCCAGCTCCCCCACGACTGGTCGGCGTACGAGCCTTACCAGACGCAGATCAACCTCTCGACCGTCCCTGAGTCGACGATCACGACGCTGCGCAAGTCCGCCTACCGCCGCTTCTACTTCAACCCCAAGCGCCTGTGGCGGATCTTCAGCCTGATCCCCAACAAGACCAACATGTTGCCGTTCCTCGCGCTGCTCTTCGCGCGCCGCGCCTACGCCCGCTAGGGCAGCGTCTCACGGCAGTTTGGCGGCGTACTTGGCCGGGTCCGTGTCGAACTCGCCGGGACAGTTGGGGCAGCAGAACGCGATCACCTTGCCTTCGAAGGTGCGCGTGTACTTGGGGTTGATGGGCGAGCCCGTGACGGGGCACTTCGCGTTGACGGGCGCACTCGGATCGCCCGCGGGCGGCAGATCTGGGCTCGGCAGCTCGCTCGTGAACTTGGGCTTGTCTTCGACCTCGGCGATCACCGTGTCCGGCGTGTCCCCGAAGTCGACGCGCAGCGTCGGCTTCGCGCGCAGCCGCGCGAGCGCGTCGGGCGAGAGCTGGCAGCCCCAGAGGTGCACGCTGCGCAGCGCGGGCAGCGCCAGCAGGGTCTCGACCGACGCATCGGTGATCGCCGTTCGCGCGAGGACGAGCTCCTCTAGCGCGGGCTGCGCGCCCAAGCCCGCGAGCTCCGCATCCCCCACCTTGGTATCGCGCAGGTCCAGCTTGCGCAGCGCGGGCAGCCGTCCGCAGAACGCGAGCGTCGCGCCGCCGACCTTGCTGCGCGCGAGCGCCAGCTCGCTCGTCTGCGACTTCAGCGGAGTGAGCAGCCGCTCCACCAGCGCGTCGTCGGTGCGCGGCGCGATCGCCGCGAAGTCGATCCAGAGCGCGTGCGAGCCCTGCGACACCGCTTGCACGTGCACGAGCTCGTTCCGCAGCGCGGAGAGCGCCGCGGGATCGGCGGCGGCCATCTTCGTCGGAGCCGGCGCCTTCTGCGGCGCAACGAGCCCGTCGACGGGGCCTTCGTAGGGCGCTCCCGCCGCAATCCAGCGCTCCAGCGTCGCGATCTGCGCGGCGTCGAGCTGCGGCTTGTCGTCCGGCGGCATGTGCTCGTCGTCGTCGAGCGCGAGGTGCAGCCTGCGCACGAGCTCGCTCGCGCCGACATTGCCAGGCACGACGACCGCACCCATGGAACCACCCGCGCGAATCGCTTCCGGCGTGTGGAGCCGCAGGCCGCCCTTGGCGCGCTCCGAGCCGTGGCAGCCGACGCAGCGCTCGCGCAGGATCGGCGCGATCACGACTTCGTAGGCGGACTCGCGCGTAGGTGCGAGCGAATCCCGCACCTCGCCGCTCTGGCACGCAGCCGCCAAGCTCAGCGCGAGCACGGTCCAGCGCGCACTCATGCGAGCAGCTCCGGGATCACGCGGCCCGAGACGTCGGTGAGCCGGTAGTCGCGCCCTTGATGGCGATAGACGAGGCGCTCGTGGTCGAAGCCGAGCGTGTGCAGGAGCGTCGCGTGCAGGTCGTGAACGCTGACGGGGTTTTCGACGATGTTGTAGCCGTAGTCGTCCGTCTTGCCGTAGCTGATGCCCGGCGCGATGCCGCCGCCCGCAGCCCACACGGTGAACGCGCGCGGGTGATGGTCGCGCCCGTAGTTCGTCTCCGTCAGCGTGCCTTGACTGTACACGGTGCGTCCGAACTCGCCCGCCCACAGGATCAGGGTCTCGTCGAGAAGGCCACGGCGTCGCAGGTCCTTGATCAGCGCGGCCTGCGCTCGATCGACCGCGCGCGTCTGAAGCTGGATCTCCGCGGGCAAGCCGCCGTGCTGATCCCAGCCGCGCATGTAGAGCTGGATGAAGCGCACGCCGCGCTCCGCAAGTCGACGCGCGAGCAGGCAGTTCGCGGCGAACGTGCCGGGCTTGCGCACGTCGTCGCCGTACAGCGCGAGGGTCGCCTCGTCCTCATCGGAGAAGTCCGTCAGCTCGGGCACGGACATCTGCATGCGGTAGGCCATCTCCGCCTGCGCGACGCGTGCGTCGATCTCGGGGTCGAGGCTCTCGCGCGCTTCCTTCTCGTTGAGTGCGCCGACCAAGTCGAGCATGCGGCGCCGATCGACGCGCGTCATGCCCGGCGGGTCCTTGAGGTAGAGCACCGGATCGCCGCTCGAGCGCAGCTTGCAACCTTGGTGCTCGCTCGGGAGAAAGCCCGAGCCCCAAAAGCGCGCGGCGAGCGCCTGCATGTTGCCCTGCCCCTGCGTGATCATCACCGCGAAGGTCGGCAGGTTCGCGTTCGCAGAGCCGAGGCCGTAGCTCATCCACGAGCCGAAGCTCGGACGGCCGGGCTGCTGGTTGCCCGTCTGGAAGAAGGTGATGCCGGGCTCGTGGTTGATCGCCTCGGTCTCCATCGAGTGGATGAACGCGATCTCGTTCGCCACCGTCGCCGTGTGCGGGAGGATTTCCGAGAGCCACACGCCGCCCGTGCGGTTCTCGCAGCGCTGGAAGCGGAACATCGAGGGCGCGATCGGAAAGCGCGCCTGACCGCTCGTCATCGTCGTGAGCCGCTGACCCTTGCGGATCGAGTCGGGGAGATCCTGATTGAAGCGGCGTCGCAGCTCGGGCTTGTAGTCGTACAGGTCGAGATGGCTCGGCCCGCCCTCCATGTGCAGGTAGATCACACGCTTCGCCTTCGGCGCGAAGTGCGGGCCTTGCTGCGGCAGCATGTTGTCCTGCCCGTGGGCGAGCGACCCGCCGAGGAGCGAGCCGAGCGACAGCGCGCCGAGTCCCGCGCCGATCGAAGTCGCCGCCTTGCCAAAGAAGCGACGGCGCGTGAGCGAGAGGTAGTGTTCTTCGATCGGGTTCATCGCTAGTTCCTGCAGATCACCGAGTCCAAGTTGAGCAGGCTCGAGCACACGAGCGTCCACGCCGCAAGTTCCGCGACATCGACACCCTCGGGCACCATCGACTCGCCGACCTCGACGAGCGCGCGCGCGTCCTCGGGCGCCGCTGCGTACCGCGAACGGAAGTCCCCAAGCGCCGCACGCAACAGCGCGAGCGCCTCGGCATCGGGCACTTGCGCCGTCACACGCCGATACGCGAGGGTGAGCCGCGCATCGTCCCCGTCGCGCTCAGCGAGCGTGCGAGCGGCGAACGCGCGCGAGGCTTCGACGAACTGCTCGTCGTTCCACAGCACCAGCGCCTGCAGCGGCGTGTTCGTGTTGATGCGCCGGATGTTGCAGAACTCGCGGGTCGGCGCGTCGAACGTGAGCATCGCGGGCGGCGGACACGCGCGCTTCCAGTAGGTGTAGAGGCTTCGACGCCAGAGTGCGTCGCCACTGCCGCGCTCGTAGATACGCGTGTTGGATTGCAGCATCGCGACCTCCTGCCACAGGCCGTCAGGCTGGTAGGGCTTGACCGACGGCCCACCGAAGCGCTCGACCATCAGGCCCGACACGTACAGAGCCATGTCACGGATCGCCTCCGCGTGCAGACGGCGTCGCGACAAGCGAGCGACGAGCGCATTGTCGGGGTCGACCTCGGCGAGGTCGGAACGGCGCTGCGAAGCCTGTGCGTACGCTTCGCTGGTGAGGAGGATGCGCAGCACGTGCTGCACATCCCAGCCGCTCTCGCGGAACTCGACCGCGAGCCAGTCGAGGAGCTCGGGGTGCGTCGGGAACGCGCCCTGAAGTCCGAAGTCCTCGGTGCTGGCCACGATGCCGACGCCGAACAGAAGCTCCCACAGTCGGTTCACCGCGACGCGTGAGACGAGCGGGTTCTCAGGCGCGAGCAGCCACTGCGCGAGGCCGATGCGATTGGCGGGTGAGCCCGGGGGCAGCGAGCCGAGCGCCGAAGGCACGGCGCGTCCGACGGGGCGGGCCTTGTCGGGCTTGTCGTACGCACCACGAGACAACACGTAGGTCTCGCGCGGCATCGCGGCGTCGCGCATCACCATCGTGCGCGGAATGCGCGCGGCGAGCGCGTTGAGCTCGCCGTCGAGCTTCGCGATGCGCTCCGAGCGCTCGCGATACGTCGGAGAGAAGTCCGTCATCCAGCGACTCTCCAGCCGCGCCTCGAGTTCAGGCCAGCGCGCTTCACGCGGCAAGATCGCTGCCACGAGCTCGCCCGCGAGCTCCCCTTCGCGCCGCTTCTCGCGCCAGTAGAAACCGCCTTGGCCGCCGGTGTTCACGACCTTGAACACCACGCTGCGCGTGCCGCGCGCGAGCATGGCCTTGGCTTGATCCTGATCGGCGCCCGCAGCGCGGTCGATCTGGTTCTTGTAGAGCTCGGCACCGTCGACGAACACGCGCATGCCGTCGTCGCTGCCGAGCGAGAGCTCGACGTCGCGCGCACTCGGCACGAACAGCCGCTTCGCGACGTACGTGTTGTTCGCGCCTTCCGGCAGCGGGTTGACGCGTCCGTCGAGGCGCGCGTCGTCGAACGACCAGCCCTTGCCCGAGAAGCGCTGCGCGAGGTCGAGCGTCGGCGCGGACTCGGGGCCCTCGACGCGCTCGAACAGCTCGCTGCGCTCGCCGTTGAAAGGGCCGCACATGTACCAGCCGCTCGAAGCGACCGGCAGTCGGGCCACCAGCGCGTCGCCGATCGACGAAGTGCGAATGCGCACGCAGCCGAGGGTGTGTCGCGCGTAGATCGACGAGTAATCGAGCTCGATCACGAGCTCGCTGCCGCCCTCGAAGCCGAAGGCTTCGTCGGCGAGCAAGACCAGCGCACGCGATCCACCGAGGTTGTGCCCGTTGACCGCCCAGCCGAGGTTGTCCGTGCTCGAGAGCACGTTGACCGCGCGGAAGTCGCCGTTGGGCTGCTCGTGGTCGGCCCACGCCCACTCGAAGCGCAGCGGCTTGCGCTGCGAAGGATCGGCGAGCGACACGACCTCCGCGCGGACGGCACTCAGGACCGCGTTGCCATTCTCCGCGCGACCGACACGCCCGTGCGGCAAGTCTGCGTGCGCAAGGGCTTCGACGAGCAGCAGCCGCTGCGAGGTCGCTTGGGTGCGCAAGCGCAGCGTGTGCAGGTCCTTGTCCGGATTCTCGCCGCTCGCGAGCACCGAGCCATCCGCGAGCCTCTCGAGCGTCGCACCGCCGCTCGACGTCGCTTCGACGACCTCGGGGGCGCTCCACGCGAGACCCGCCGCGGCGATCTCCGCGTGGAACTTCGCCAGCTCCGCCGCCTCCGTGGGTCCGCGCTCGGAGAGTCGGCCGCGCTCCGCATCGAGCTCGCCTTGGAGGCGCGCTCGCTCGGCCACGTCGGCTTCGCTCGGCACTTCCAGAAACGGCTCGAACGCGCGGTTGGCGTCCGGCACCTGCGAGTAGAGACCCGGCTCTTCGTTGGAGTTGAAGTACGAATAGAGCGAGTAGAAGTCCGCCTGCGAGACGGGATCGAACTTGTGGTCGTGGCAGCGCGCGCAGCCCATCGTCAGACCGAGGAACACCGAGCCCGTGGTCGCCGTCCGGTCGACCGCGTACTCGACCTTGTATTCCTCGTCGATCGCGCCACCCTCGTCGGTCGTCACGTGGTTGCGGTGAAAGCCCGTGGCGACTCGCTGGTCGAGCGTGGCGTTCGGGAGCAAGTCGCCGGCGAGCTGCTCGAGCACGAACTGGTCGAAGCGCATGTTGTCGCGGTACGCGCGCAGCACCCAGTCGCGCCACGGCCAGATTTGGCGTCCGGCATCCATGTGGATGCCACTCGTGTCGGCGTAGCGCGCCGCATCGAGCCACGGTGTCGCCATGCGCTCCGCGTAGCGCGTGCGATAGGGCTCTTCGGAAAACAGGCGCTCGATCCAGTGCTCGAGCTTGGTCGCGCGCGTGTCGGCGGCGAACGCGTCGAGCTCCTCCGGAGTCGGCGGAAGGCCGGTCAGGTCGAGGAACACGCGCCGCAGCACCGTCGCGTCGTCCGCGCGCTCGCTCGGCGCGAGCCCCTCGCTCGCCCAGCGAGCGTACAGAAAGCGGTCGACGGGGTTGCGCGACCAACGCGCGCTGTCGACCTTGGGAACCTCGGGGCGACTCGGCGGGACGAACGACCAGTGAGGTTCGTACTCCGCGCCGTCGTCGATCCAGCGCCGCACGAGCGCAAGCTCGGCCTCGTCGAGCGCCTTCTTCTTGCTCGACGGCGGCGGCATGCGCACCGCGTCGTCGTGGCTGGTGATGCGCCGCCAAAGCTCGCTCTGCTCGGCGTCCCCCACTTTGAGCGCGACACGCCCTTCGCGCTCGCGCGTCGCACCCTCGAACGTGTCGAGCCGCAGCCCAGCCTGCCGCTTGCCCTCGTCCGGGCCGTGGCAGGAGAAGCAGCGATCCGTGAGGATCGGACGCACGTCGCGGTCGTAGCTGACGCGCGCGGGCGCGCGCTCGCCCCGCGGGGAACTGGCACTCGCGTCGGCCGACAGTACGACGCCGAGCGTCATGCAGAACAGCGCGGAGAGGGGCTGGGAGAGCACGCGGAGAGTGTTCGTCATGGGCCGGACCTCGTAGCCCGCATCGTAGCCATCTCCGCCCCTTCCGTGGTGGCCTCGGTCGGCTAGAGATCGCGCTCCTCGAGCCACGTTTCGCCACCGAAAGCGCGCCAGCTCGCGAGTCGATCCATGAGTCGCGGGATCGAGCGCTCCTCGAGCACGAGACGGCGGTTTTCCGCGCTCACGAACCCACGCGACACGGCGTGGTCGAACAGCGCCACAAGCGGCGCCCAATAGTCGTCGATGTCGAACAGCGCGACCGGCTTGCGGTGGAAGCCGAGCTGAGACCACGTGAGGACCTCGCACAGCTCGTCGAGCGTTCCGTAGCCGCCGGGCAGCGCGACGAATGCGTCGGAGAGTTTCGCCATCAGCGCCTTGCGCTCGTGCATCGTGTCGACGACGTGCATCTCCTGAGCGCCCTTGTGCGCGAGCTCGCGCTCGAGCAGCGCACGCGGGATGACCCCGATGACACGCCCGCCCGCCGCGAGTGTCCCGTCGGCGACGGCGCCCATCAGGCCGACATTCCCACCGCCGTACACGAGCTCGATCTCGCGTCGCGCGAGCTCGCGCCCGAGCTCGTGCGCCACCTCGGCGTAGCGGGGCGAATTGCCCGCATTCGCGCCACAAAACACGCAGATACGCTTCATGGCCCGTTCGTAACAGGCGCGGGACGTCGTGGAAAGCGCGCCGCGCGACCGAGAGGCGATTTCTGCAGCGCGGCAGGCTGCTACGCTGCCCGGCGATGCGCGTCTTCTACACGGACCACTTCACGGTCCCGCTGCCGCCGGGGCATCGCTTTCCGATGCACAAGTACGCGGCGCTGCGGCGCAAGCTCGTCGACGAGCGGGTGCTCGACGAAGACGAGCTCGTGCCCGCGCAGGCGGCGCCGCTTGAGGCCGTGCTCGCGGTCCACGACGCGAGCTATGTGCGCGGCTACCTCGACGGCTCGCTCGACCCGAAGGCGCTCGCGCGCATCGGCTTTCCTTGGTCTCCCGCGATGGTCGCGCGGACCCTCGGCAGCGCCGGTGGGACGCTGCTCGCTGCAGACGCCGCGCTGGAGCGCGGCTTCTCCGGTGTGCTCGCAGGTGGAACGCACCATGCCTATCGCGCGGAAGGCTCAGGCTTTTGCGTGTTCAACGACATCGCGATCGCCGCCGTGGCGCTGCTCGCGCGCGGCGCGGCGTCGCGCGTGCTCGTGGTCGACCTCGACGTCCACCAAGGCGACGGCACGGCTTCGATTTTCCAAGGCGACGAGCGCGTCTTCACGTTCTCGATGCACGGCGAGCGCAACTTCCCCGCGCGCAAGCAGACGAGCGACCTCGACGTGCCCCTGCGCGACCAGACGGGCGACGACGAGTTCCTCGCCTTGCTCGACTTGCACATGGCGCAGGCCTACGAGCGCGCCCGGCCCGACGCCGTCTTCTACCAAGGCGGCGTCGACCCGCTGGTGCACGACAAGCTCGGTCGCCTCGCGCTCACGCACGCAGGGCTCGCGGAGCGCGATCGGCGCGTGTTCCTCGCAGCGCGTGCGCGGGGCTTGCCCACGGTCGCGACGCTGGGCGGCGGCTACAGCGATCCGATCGAGCCGACGCTGGAAGCGCACGCCAACACCTATCGCGTCGCCCGCGAGGTGTTCGAGCCGCGCTAGGCGCCCGAGAAATCGGGGTACAGGGCCTTCACGCAGACAGGGCAGATACTGTGCGTGAAGCGCGCCTTGCCGGTCGCGGCGAGGAAATGATCGAGCTGGCGCCAAGCGCCGCTCTCGTCGCGGATCTGGCGGCATCCCGAACAGATCGGAAGCAGCCCTTCGAGCTTGCGCACTCGGTCGAGCGCGTCGCGCAGCTCCACCACGGTGCGCTCGCGAGCCTCGTCGGCGCGTGCGCGGGCTTCGAGCGCGTCCTTCAGCTCTTCGAGCTTGCGCCGCAGCTCGAGCCGGTCGACGACCATCGCCGCGAGCTTTTGAAGCATCGCCACGGACTGGGGCGCGACCTGATGCGGAGCGGTGTCCAAGACGCACAGCGTTCCGAGTGCGCTCCCCGAGCCGGTGTGCAGCGGCGCACCCACGTAGAAGCGCAGGTGCGGCGCTCCGGTCACGAGAGCATTGTCCGCGAAGCGCGGGTCGCGCAGCGTGTCGGGGACGACCAGCGGCGCATCTTGAACGATCGCGTGCGCGCAAAACGCGACGTCGCGTGAGGTCTCGCAAACATCGAGACCGACCTTCGCCTTGAACCACTGCCGCTCGGAGTCGACGAGGCTCACGAACGCCATCGGGACGCCGAAGAGGTGGGCCGCGAGCGCGACAAGGTCGTCGAAGCCAGCTTCCGGCGCGGTGTCGAGGATCGCGTAGCTTCGGAGGCGCGCGAGACGCTCTTCCTCGTCGACGGGGATCGGGGGCTTCATCGTGGGGATCGAGCCGGAGGAGCTCGAAGCCGGCGTACGATAACGCCCCTCTCGCGTTTCAGCCGTGAAAAACTCTCGTAACGGACCGACGCGGAGGCGCGTTCGCGGAAGGGCAACGGCTCAGCCGACGTTCCGCTCCCAAGCCTCGGCTTCGCGGGTGCGCTCGCGGACGAACTCGGCGAGCGCCCCTCCCTGCTCCTCGTATCCCCGGTCCGCGCCGTCGAACTCGAACCCGAGCTGCGCTTGGACCCTCCCGCGGGAGCAGTGCCGCAGAGTCGCCCGCAGGCAGAACTCGTCGCGCAGTCCCGGGAGGTGGAAACGCAGGACGACCGAAGTGAGCTCCTTGAGTCCGCGTGCGGCCTCCGCCGGGACGCTGACCGCGACGCCGCCCTCCGAGATGTCACACATCACGCCCGCGATCGAGGTGCCTCGGAGCTCGACGTTCACGGCAGGGCGCCGATCGAGCGAGGGCGGCACACGCCGCTCGCGACGGCGGTTGAAGTGCCGGAAATAGCTGGGATCGAGACCGCGCAGAACCGCCTCGGGCGCGAGGAACTCGACCCCGTAGCGCACATGGCCCGGCCCGTCGCGGCGCATGCTGACCACGCGCGCACCGAGGAGCACTTCTTGGCGCATCCCGCTCGAGATGGCGAGCTCGACGCGCTCGCCGAACGTCAGCAGGCGGTCGAAACGCGGCAGACGCAGCCCCGCCCCAGTCGCAGAGAGGTCGGCGAGCTCGACCCGGAACGGCGCGATGCCTGGGACGCGCAAAGTGAGCTCCAGCGGCTGAGCGCGCGAGTTGCCGCGGCGGTACGCACCGCGCTGGTTTTCGGGCGCCGTCGCAGGCGGAGTTTCGGCAGGCTGCTTGCGCCAGAAGAACACGTTCTCGAGAACCTCCGCCGACCTACATCGGGAGACCTGGGGCTCCAGCTTGACCCGGGCCGGATTTCAGGCGTGCAGACCCCGGCCCGAGCGCGCTCGCTGCGCTAGCTTGCCGCGATGCGAGTCGAACACCGTGCGTACTGGGGCGGGGCGTGGGTCGAGAACCAGGGCGAGGGCGAATGCGTGGTCTCCAACCCCGCGACCGAGGCACCGCTCGCGCGCGTCCGGTCGTCGTCCGCAGCCGATGTCGACGCCGCCGTGAAGTCGGCGCGGGCGGCGTGGCCCGCATGGTCTCGCACGGCGCCCTCCGAGCGCGCGGCGATGCTGGAGCGGCTCTCCAAGGCGCTCGCGGCGCGACGCGACGAGCTGGGCAGCTTGATCACGTCCGAGTTGGGCATGCCTCTCGAACTCTCGCGCCGCGTGCAAGCCGGGCTTCCGGTCGCCGTGCTGGCGTCCTACGCCCAGCTCCTGCGCGACTACCGCTTCGAGGAAGAGGTCGGGAACTCGCTCGTGATCCGTCAGAGCGTGGGTGTCGTCGGCGCGATCACGCCCTGGAACTACCCGCTGCACCAAGTCGTCGCGAAAGTCGCGCCCGCGCTCGCGGCGGGCTGCACGGTCGTGGTGAAGCCGAGCGAGGTGTGCCCGCTCTCGGCGCTGCTCTTCGCGGAGGTGGTCGAGTCCTGCGGACTACCCGCCGGAGTGTTCAACCTCGTCTTGGGACCCGGCGGCACGGTCGGAGAAGCGCTCGCCGCGCATCCCGACCTCGACATGGTGTCCTTCACCGGCTCGACGCGCGCGGGACGGCGCGTGGCGGAGCTCGCGGCCGGGAACTTCGCCCGCTGTGCGCTCGAGCTCGGCGGCAAGTCTCCGTGCGTGATCCTCGACGACGCGGACTTCGCGCGTGCCGTGCCCGCGGGCGTCGGCGGGGCGTTCCTCAACTCGGGCCAGACGTGCAGCGCGCTGACCCGCATGCTCGTGCCGCGTGCACGCATGGCCGAGGCCACGCGGCTCGCCGTGGCGACCGCGGCGACCTACCGCGTCGGCGATCCGCTCGACCCCGCTACGCGCCTCGGACCGCTGGTCAGCGCCGCCCAGCGCGAGCGCGTGCTCGGATTCGTGCGACGCGCGCTGGAAGCGGGGGTGGAACTTGCCTGCGGGGGTGTCGAGCCCCCTGCGGGCCTCTCGCGGGGCCACTTCGTGGCGCCGACGGTGTTCACCCACGTCGATCCGCGCTGCGAAGTCGCGCGCGAGGAGGTCTTCGGGCCGGTGCTGTGCCTGATCCCCCACGACGGCGACGAGCACGCGATCGAGCTCGCCAATGACTCCTCCTACGGCCTCGGCGGGGCTGTCTGGTCGGGGGACCGCGCGCGCGCCGAGCGGGTGGCGCGGCGTCTGAGGACGGGTCAGGTCGACTTGAACGGCGGCAAGTGGAACGTTCTCGCACCGTTCGGCGGCTTCAAGCGCTCGGGCCGCGGGCGGGAGCTCGGGCGAGCGGGCTTGGAGGAGTACACCGAACTGCAGGCGCTGCAGCGGTAGCCGACAGGCAGCTGGCGGGAGGGGGGTGGAATCGGGGGCTGCCAATTCTTAGCCTTTCGGAAGCCTCGGCGTACCGCAAGGTCTGCACAGGGGCCTTTTTGGCAACCCCCAACACTCTCTGGATTCACGATCAATGAAGAAGAGCCTCATCGCCGCGTCGCTGGCCCTCGGCCTGTTCGGCGCGAGCTGCCTCGGCCCGAACAAGACGTTCAACAAGGTCCACGACTGGAACATGACGGTCACCAGCAACCGCTGGGGCAACGAAGCCGTGTTCCTCGGACTCACCATTTGCCAGGTTTACAGCCTGTGCCTGTTCGCCGACTACGTCGTGTTCAACTCGATCGAGTGGTGGTCGGGCGACGAGTCGGCCAAGTGAGCTGATGCTCGCCGCAGCTCCCCGCAAGGGACGCTGTGACCCGCGGCGCGCCTCGTTGCTTCGGCAGCGAGGCGCGCCGCGCACGTTTCCGCCGCGCTCGACGGTCCAAGGCTAGGATGCCTGCGTGCTGAAGAAGCTGCGCCTCGAGCCGGAGACCCAGTTCCTGATCCTCGCGGCCGCCGTCGGCGCCGCGGGGGCGCTGCTGGACTCGGCCCTGCGCGCCCTGATCTCGCTCTCGCAGCAGGTCTTCGTCTCCGGCACCGAGGGCTTGTTCACTCCGCTCGGACTGGGCTGGAAGCCGCTGCTCTTCGTGCTGGCGCCCGCGCTCGGCGGGCTCGCCGTGGGCCTCCTCGGGCACTTCAGCCAGTCCGACGTCGGCGGCTATTCCCTGCCCTCCTTCCTGGAGAAGGTGAACCTGCGCGTGGGCGAGCTCCAGCCCAAGCTGATCGTGCTGCGCGCGGTGGCGGCGGCCATCACGCTCGGCTCGGGAGGCTCGGCTGGGGTCGAGGGGCCGATCGCCTCGCTCGGCGGCGGCATCGCGGCATGGTTCGGGCGAGTGCGACAGCTCGCGGGCGAGCGGCTGCGCGTCATGGTGGCGTGCGGGGCGAGCGCGGCGGTCGCGGCGGCCTACGGCGCCCCCATCGCGGCGGTCTTCTTCACGCAGGAGATCGTGCTCGCGGGGAACTACGACCTGCAGAACTTCGTGCGCGTCGTGGTGGCCGCGGGCTCGGCGACGGTCGTCGCGCGCGCCATGCGCGGCGACGCGCCGATCTTCGACGTCCAGCCCTTCGAGCTCGTCGGCCCCGCAGAGCTCCTCGTCTACCTCGCGCTCGGACTCGCCTGCGGGCTCGTCGGCGCGCTCTTCTCGCGGCTCTTCTTCGCGACGCGACGCGGCTTCGCCAAGAGCTCGATCCCCGCACTCGCGCGGCCGGCGCTCGGGGGAGCGCTGGTCGGGATGCTCGCACTGTTCACGCCCGGCGTCCTCGGCGCGGGGCACGAGGTCATCGAGGTCCTGCTTGGGCTCGAAAAGTCCGCGAGCGGGATGCTGCTCGCCGCGCTCGGCGCGCTCGTGCTCGCCAAGGCGCTCGCCACGAGCCTGACGATCGGCTCGGGAGGCGCTGGCGGCATCTTCGGTCCGTCGCTGGTGCTCGGCGCCGCGCTCGGCGCGCTCGTCGGCGGCACGGCGGATCGGCTGTGGCCCGAGAGCATCTCGATCTCCGGCCACTACGCGATGATCGGCATGGGCGCCCTGCTCGCTGCGACCGTGCGCGCTCCGCTGACGTCGATCTTCCTCGTGTTCGAGATGACGGGCTCCTCCTCGACGGCGGTGCTCCCCACGATCTTGGCGGTCGCGGCCGCGCTCTACGTCGCGCGCAAGTTCGAGCGCCACGGCATCGATGACGCCGAGCTCGCGTCGCGCGGCGTGCACTTGCGCGAGGATCGCGATGTCACCGCCCTCGGGGGCGTCTTCGCTCAGGATGCGATGCACCCTGGCTTCGAGGGCGTCCCGGCGTCCGCGACGGCACCACAGCTCCAAGCCCTCGTCTCGCGCTCGCGGGCGAACGCCTTCGTCGTGGTCGACGAGCGCGACCTCATGGTCGGCATCCTGTCGCTGCAGGACCTCCGCCAGATCGACGAGAGCACGGCGGCGCAGCTCGGGGCGCTCACGATCGCCTCGGACCTCTGCGAGCGGCGCGTCGTCACCATCTTCGAGGACGAGCCGCTGTCGCTCGCCCTCGCGCGGCTCGACCAGCACGGCTTCCGCCAGCTGCCGGTCGTCTCACGCGCGGAGCCGCGCCGCGTGGTCGGCATGCTCGAGCGCCAGCACATCCTCGCGGCCTACCGCCGAACGCTCGCGCGGCGGGGCGAAGGCGGCGGAACGGACGAGCCCGCAGGCGAGGGCGGCACCGCAGCCTAGGGCGAGGCGGGTGGAGGCCTCGATTCGCCGCGCTCGGACGGGGCACGCCGCGCCCCCACCGTCGCTACAATCCGCGGCTCGCGGGGGCCGTCCGCACGCCCGTCGGTAGGGCTGGGAGGGACCCCGCGCGAAACCCCGAGGGCCGGGTGGCCCAGGAGTGCATGCCGTGGCGTCGATCCCCTCGTTCCTGTCCCCGACCGACACCTTCGTCCGCCGCCACATCGGGCCGAGCGACGCCGACGTGAGCGAGATGCTCGCTGCGGTGCGCGCGAAGAGCCTCGAGCAGCTGATGGAAGAGACCGTGCCCGGCGCGATCCGCATGCGCCGACCGTTCGCGCTCGGCGGCGAGCGCGGAGAGCACGAGCTGCTCGCGGAGCTCAAGCAGATCGCCAGCGGCAACCAAGTATTCCGCAGCTTCATCGGCCTCGGCTACTACGGCACGATCACCCCGCCGGTGATCCTGCGCAACATCCTCGAGAACCCCGGCTGGTACACGCAGTACACGCCCTATCAGGCCGAAATCAGCCAAGGCCGACTCGAGGCGCTGCTCAACTGGCAGACGATGGTGACCGACCTCACCGCACTGCCGCTGTCCAACGCGTCGCTGCTCGACGAAGGCACCGCCGCGGCCGAGGCGATGGCGATGTGCCACTCGGCGACCAAGGGCAAGCGCACGACGTTCTTCGTGAGCGAGCGCTGCCTGCCGCAGACCATCTCGGTCGTGCAGACGCGCGCCGAGGCGCTCGGGTGGGACGTGATCGTCGGCGACCACACCACGTTCGACTTCGCGAAGCGCCCGGTGTTCGGTGCGCTCGTGCAGTACCCCACCGCCGATGGCGAGGTGCTCGACTACGCGCCCCTCGTCCAGAAAGCGCATGACAACGCTGCGCTCGTGGTCGTGGCGACGGACTTGCTCGCCCTGACCGTGCTGCGCGCGCCCGGTGAGTTCGGCGCGGACATCGCGGTCGGCTCGGCGCAGCGCTTTGGAGTGCCGATGGGCTACGGCGGCCCGCACGCCGCGTTCCTCGCGACGAAGGACACCTTCAAGCGCGACATGCCCGGTCGCCTGATCGGCGTGAGCAAGGACTCGCGGGGCAAGCCTGCGCTGCGCATGGCGCTCCAGACGCGCGAGCAGCACATCCGCCGCGAAACGGCCACGAGCAACATCTGCACCGCGCAGGTGCTCCTCGCCGTGATGGCCGGCATGTACGCCGTGTACCACGGACCGGACGGCCTGCGCGCGATCGCCGAGCGCGTCCACTCTTGCACGGCGCTGCTCGCCCGCGGACTCGGCGCGCTCGGCTACAAGCTCGCCCACGCGCGTTACTTCGACACGCTGCGCGTTCAGCTCGGCGACAAGCGCGCCGAGACGATCGTCGCGACCGCGCGCGCGCGTCAGGTGAACCTGCGCTGGATCGACGAGCACTCGGTCGGTATCTCGCTCGACGAGACCGTCACGACCTCGGACCTCCGCACGCTGCTCGAGATCTTCGGCGGCGAGGCGGGCGCCAAGCTCGACCTCGGCGCGCTCGCGGCCGGGCTCAACACTTCGCACGCACTCCCGCGCACCTCGTCGTACCTCACGCACCCCGTGTTCCACCGCTACCACGCGGAGCACGAGATGCTGCGCTACATCCGCAAGCTCGAAGGGCGCGACCTGTCGCTCACCGCGGCGATGATCCCGCTCGGCTCGTGCACGATGAAGCTCAACGCCACGAGCGAGATGCTGCCCGTCACGTGGTCGGAGTTCGGCAACCTGCATCCGTTCGCGCCCGTCGGACAAGCCGCGGGCTACACGCGCCTCTTCGAGACGCTCGAACACGCTCTGCGCGAGGTCACCGGATTCGACGCGATCTCGCTCCAGCCCAACGCGGGCTCGCAGGGCGAATATGCGGGCCTGCTCGTGATCCGCGCATGGCACCGCCACCGCGGCGAGCCGCACCGCACGGTATGCCTCATCCCGACCAGCGCGCACGGCACGAACCCGGCGAGCGCGGTGATGGCGGGCATGCAGGTGGTCGTGGTCGCCTGCGACGAGCACGGCAACGTCGATGTCGCGGACCTGCGCGCGAAGGCCGCCGCTCACTCGGCGAATCTCGCGGCGCTGATGGTCACGTACCCCTCGACCCACGGCGTGTTCGAGGAGTCGATCCGCGAGATCTGCGCGATCGTGCACGAGCACGGCGGACAGGTGTACATGGACGGCGCGAACATGAACGCGCAGGTCGGCCTCTGCCGCCCCGGCGACTTCGGCGCCGACGTGTGCCACCTCAACCTGCACAAGACGTTCTGCATCCCGCACGGCGGCGGCGGCCCCGGCATGGGCCCGATCGGCGTGCGCGCGCACCTCGCTCCGTTCCTGCCGACCCACCCGCTCGTCAAGACCGGCGGCGAGCGCGGCAGCGGCGCGGTCTCGGCCGCTCCGTGGGGCAGCGCGAGCATCCTCGTGATCCCGTGGGTCTACATCCAGCTCATGGGCGCCGCGGGCCTGCGCCGCGCGACCGAGGTCGCGATCCTCAACGCGAACTACATGGCCGAGCGCCTGCGCGCGCACTACCCGGTGCTCTACACCGGCAAGAGCGGGCGCGTCGCGCACGAGTTCATCATCGACCTGCGCCCCTTCGAGAAGAGCGCGGGCGTCGTGGCCGAGGACGTCGCCAAGCGCCTGATGGACTACGGCTTCCACTCGCCGACCATGTCGTTCCCGGTCGCGGGGACGCTGATGATCGAGCCGACGGAGTCCGAGGCGCGCGCCGAGCTCGATCGGCTGTGCGACGCCTTGATCTCGATCCGCGAGGAGATTCGCGCCATCGAAGAAGGCCGTGCCGACCGCGTCGACAACGCGCTGAAGGGCGCGCCGCACACGGCCGACGTGGTGATCTCCGACAGCTGGAATCGAGCCTATTCGCGCGAGCAGGCCGCGTTCCCCGCCCCGTGGACGCGCGAACGCAAGTTCTGGCCCTTCGTCGGCCGCGTCGACAACGGCTACGGCGACCGCAACCTCGTCTGCACGTGCCTCCCGATCGAGGCCTACGCCGACGCGGCGAGCGACTCCGGCGTGCTCGCGAGCACGGGAGCCTGAGCGCACCATGCTGCGCAAGCTGCTTGCGTTGCTGCACCTGCAAGGCCACGGGGAGCTTCTCCCCGTCGGCTCGAAGGCGCCCGAGTTCAGCGTGCTCGACCACCACGGTGCGACCGTGCGCCTCGCGGACTTCGCGGGGCGCACCGTCGTCTTGTGGTTCTATCCCAAGGCCGACACGCCCGGCTGAACGCTGCAGGGCTGCGGGTTCCGTGATCGAGCCCGCGACTACGCCGAGCGAGGCATCGAAGTGCTCGGGATCTCCTTCGACGATCCCGCGCGCAATCGAGCCTTCGCAGAGAAGCACAGCTTTCCGTTCCGGCTCCTATCCGACACGAAGCGCGACGTGGCGCTGGCCTACGGCGCCGCGCGCTCGCGTCGCGACCGCTTCCCCGCGCGCTACACGTACGTGATCGGCCCCGACGGCCGGATCGTGGCCGCGATCGACACGAAGAGTCCCGGCGCGCAGGCAGACGAGCTGCTCGCGCGCCGCTGACGTCGCGCATCAAAAGCGCAGCGTCGTGCCGAACTTCAGCGCCACCTCCGTGGTGGTCGCCGCGAAGGTCGGTCCCGCGCTCGACCAACCTTGGTTGAGCACGAGGTAGGCCTGCGTTCCGGGCCAGAAGATCCACCACAGGCGACTGTTCCAGCCGACCTGCTCGCTCACGGTGTCCCACTGGACGTAGTTGGTCCACGAGACGTCGTTGTTCGCGTAGATCGCGAAGCGCAGGCGCGCGATGTCGACCGTGAAGTCGCCCGCTTCGAGCGACGCGTCCGTGCGCTCCCACTCCGCGGAGGTCTGAAAGTGCCCCGAGGGCCTCCACGCGAGCGCGGCGAACCACTCGTCGGCGACGCCGTCCCAGTATTGCCCGGTCGAGAACGAGCCTTCGACCGCGAGCTCGCGACGGTCCGATGTCTCGGCCTCGAGCCGCGCGCGGTCGAAGCGATAGTCGCCGGTAGGGATCTCCAGACCGTCTTGGATCTCGAACGGTGCCAGCAGGACCTCGCGCGTCGCGCTGCATTCGAGCCGCACCGAATCGTTGCTCTCGAAGTAAAGGCCGAAGGGCTGCACCTCGACCTCGAAGGTCTGCGTCTCGCCGTCGATTCCGGTGACCCAGTTGGCGTCCACCTGCGCCTCGTACTGGCGCACAACGTCGTGGAAAAGTCGCGGTCGCCACGTGTAGGTGCCGTCGTGGCGGCGAATGCCCGTGCGCGCGACGAAGCCGAGCTTGGGGTCGAAGTCCTCCTCGATGGTCGCCGTGCCGATGGACCAATTGAACTGGTCATTGGGATAAGAGAGCCGCCCCGCCCACGCGAGGTCCTTGCCGCCGTCGCCCTCGTTGTCGCTTTTCAGGATGTACGAGTTCCAGCGCAGGGTCGAGTCGCCAAGAAACTCGTTGGTGCGCAGGTTCAGGTCCGCGCCATAGGTCTGCGCCGACTGGTCGGAGCTCGGATCGCCGCTGGTGAGGATCACGCCAACGTCCGACTGCTCCAAGATGTTGCGTGAAACACGCGTCGTGAAGAGGTTCTGGCCGAACTGCGTATCGCTGTCACCCGTCTTCGCGTCGAGCACGCCGAACGACCAGCCATCGGTCTGCCCTGTCAGCTTCGCCGCTGCGTCGATCGGCACTTTCTCGCTGTTCTGGTCGAGTCCGACTCGGCGCGAGAAGAACGGAATCACTTCGGTGCTCCCACCGAACTGGAAGATGCCGGAGTCTTCGAGGAAGAAGTCGCGCCGCTCCGGAAAGAAGAGCGGAAAGCGCGTCAAGTTGACGCGGCGCTCGTCGACCTCGGTCTCTGCGAAGTCGGTGTTGAGCGACAGCGCGAGCTTCGTCTGCGGAGTGATCTTCCAGAACACATCCGCGCCGAGCTGCAGATCCTCTCCATCATCGTCCGTCGCGTGATCCCGCGTGCGCCGACCGACGGCGAAGGGCGTGACGTCGATGCCAAGTCCCTGCTCAAGACCTTCGAGTCCCGTCAGCGTGCCCGCATTCGCGACCCAGAAGAACGCGATTCTCGGATCCGCGCTCGCCCAGCGCGCCTCCTCGGTGCGTCGCCGGATGAACCGCCGCAGGTTGAAGCCCCACTCGGTCTGCTTCGGATCGAAGTTGATCGTCGCGAAAGGAATCGCGAGCTCCGCCTGCCAGCCACGCTCCGTGATGCGTGCGTGGCCGTGGAAGATGCCGTCCCAAGGCTTGTTGAAGGTCGCGCCGTTGCGCGTGACGAGCGCGTCGCCGAGCGAGCCGGCCGCGCCAATCTGGAACCAGAAGGCGTTGCGGCGGTCGAGAAACGGGTCGACCAAGATCTCGACGCGGTCGTCCGGGTCGAGGTTCGCGTCGCGCTGCATCTGCGTCGCGCGAATGCCCGCAGGCTCCGAGTCATCGCACCAAAGCGCGAGGTAGAGACTGTTCGCGTCGTAGCACAGCTTGACGACCGTGACTTCGCTCGGCGGAGCGCCGCGCACCGGCTCCACTTGCGTGAGTGGACCGAGCTCGGCCGCGCTCTGCCAGATCGCATCCGAGAGATCGCCATCGACCTTCGGCGCACTCTCCCCTGCTGCGATTCGATGAACGCGCGCGCTCGACACCGAGCCGTCGAACGCTGTCGACGCCAACGCCAGCGCGTGGAAGAGCGCAAACCACATCGAGGCAGACCTCGTGCGCTACTCGAAGCGCCCCTTCACGAGCGCTTGTCCACGCCGCACGTGCCAGACCCCGCGGGCCATGACGTCGCGCACGCGATGCTCCCCGTCGAGCACGACGAGGTCCGCGTCGCCTCCGACTTCGATCCGACCCTTGCCAGGGAGCCTCAGTGCGCTCGCGACATTCGACGTGAAGGCCGGGAGCACCGCCTCGGCGGGCCAGCCGCGCACGAGCATCTCGCGCAGCGCATCGGACATCGACGTGGGCTCGCCCACGCCCCAGCGGTCAATACGTCCGTGCGCGTCGAAGTGCGGCAGGCAGCCGCCGGCATCGGAGCTCACCGTCACACGCGTCGGCTCCAATTCATCTTCGAGGAAGCGGGTCAGCGCGTCCGGCGCGCTCCAGGCATCCTCGCCGTCCTCGACCGGGAACGCCGTGATGTCGATCGTCACGCCGTCTTCGACGAGCTCGAGCGCCTCCTCGAACAGCGCCCGCCGGCGATTGACGTGCGTCGGATGGAAGACGCGCGGCGGCAGCTCCGAGACTTCGAGAGCCTCGCGCAGGAGCGAGAGTCCGCGCGCACCGTCGCCCATGTGCATGTGGAGCACACCGGCTTTGCCCGTCATGAGTCCGCCCACATGACACTCCGACGCGATGCGCAGGAGCTCGTCGAGCGTCGGCTGACTGGAGCGGTGATCGCTGATCGCAAGCTCGCCGAAGCCGAGGATGCGATCGATGTGCACGATGTCCCCGCGCACAGTGCCCGTGAGCGTGGTCGGCGGGAGGTGGTAGCCGCCGGTCCAACACCACGCCGACAGCCCCTCCTCGCACAGCGCGCGCACACCCGCGACGAGCTGCCCCGTCGTGCGCACGCAGTCGTCCGTGCCGAGCAAACCGACGACGCTGGTGATGCCCGCGAGCGTGAAGCGCGACACGCCGACGGCCGGAACGCGGCTCGCGTACCCCGCCTCGCCTCCGCCGCCGATCACGTGCGCGTGCGAGTCGACGAGGCCGGGGATGAGCCGCATCCCTTCGAGGTTCGCGACGCGGACCTCGAGCGCGTCGGGAAGTTCGAGCTCCTCCTCGCCGATCCACAGCACCTTGCCGCCGCCGACGAGCACATTGCGTCGACCGAGGGGCTTGGGGGCGTAGACGTCCGCGTCGAGGAGCCAGTCGAACATCGCGCTCAGCACCAGGAGTTGTTGAGCACCTCGCCCATACCGCCGGCACCGGGGACGATGTACCCGTGCTCGTTGAGCCCACGCTCCTCGCTCCAGCGCTCGCCGGGCAGCGCCGCGAGCACGTCCGAAGGCGACAGCCCGCGATCGAGCCGCGCGGTGTAGATCACGACATCCTCGACTGCGCCGAGCACCGCGCGCAGGTACTCCGGCGTCGCGATCATCGGCATCGCGATCACACGCGCGGGCTTGCCGTGGTGACGGCGATAGTGGTCGATCGCGCGAATCGTGGTCGAGCCCGTCGCGCCCATCGGATCGGGGAGGAGCAGGATCGAGCCATCGACCGAGCCACCGATCTTCGACCCCGACAAGTCGACACCGACGACGTGCCCCGCCGCGTCGGACTTGCGCGCCATGTTCAGGTGGTCGAGGCGCACGTTCTCGTCCGGCAGCACCGCGGTCAGCATCTCGAAGCACACCTGACTCGGAACGATGCCGGCGCGGATGATGTCGACGATCACGATGCGCGTCGCAGGGTCGAGGACGTCGCCGCGGTACACACCCTCCGCGGGGTGCAAGTCCTGCATGCGCGTCGGCTCTTCCGTGCGCGCGCGGGGCAGATCGTGGCCCGCGACGTTCGCCATCATGATCTGGTAGATGCGGCGCAGCGTGGCCGTCATCTCGGGATGACGAATGCGCTTGCCCGACAGCTTGGCGAGCGCGGTCAGCAAGTACAGGTTGTCGAGCACGTGGACCTTCGGGCCGTACCCGTGCGCGAGTTCCCAGCCACCCTCTTGTGCGTGCTTGCGAATCGCCGCCATGGTCGTCCCTCCGTTCGTCATGGTCCCGTCTCCTACTGCGCTGCGCGCACCCCTTCGGCGAGCGCCGCGACGAGCCGCGGCACGTCGCGCGCAGGCGTCGAGCACAGCGCGATGCGAACCGCGCCGTGAATCGGCACGACGAACACGCCGAGCTCGCGCATCCGCGCCGCCGTCTTCTCCGGAGCCGCGCTGAAGACCGACACGAAGAAGCCGCCTTCGTAGCGCGGATAGCGCAGCCCTGCCGCGCCAGCCGCGGCATTGAACGCCCGCACGCGCTCTGCGAGCAGCTCGACGAGCTTTGCGCGCTCGCCGTCGACCTTGGCGCGAAATGTCGCGTCCGAGAGGATCGTGCCCACCGCGAGCATCCCTGCGTGGTTGCAGTTCGACCACGTGCCGCGGCACGAGTACGAGAGTGCGTTGCCGATGCGCCGACGAGCTTCGTCATCGGGATGAATCGCGACGAGCGCGCCGACGCGTGCGCCGTATTGAGCGAACGACTTCGACGCCGTCCACGCGACGAAGAGCAGCGCTTCGCCCGCGAGCTGAGCGACGTGTTCGATCCAGCGTTCCGAGCCGGCACCACCGAACTTCGCGTACGCGTGGTCGATGAGCAGCGCAACCGGCGCGCGCTCCGCCGCGGCGCGCACGATGCGCACGACCTCGCCCCACTCGCGATCGTCGAGCGAGTATCCCGTCGGATTGTGGCACGGAGAGTTCAGGAGAATGAGCGCGCGCCCCTGCGTTGCGACCTGCGCGCGGAGCGCGCGCTCGAAGTCCGCCGAGTCGAAGCGCCCGTCGGCACCGAACATGCGGAACGTCTCGACACGACGCCGCGTGTGCTCGGCGAGCGTGTGGTAGGGACTCCAGTAGTACTCGCTCGTCAGCAGCGCCTGCCCCGGCTCGAGCGTGTTCACGATGGCATGGTGCAGCGCGCCCGTGCCGCCCGGAGTCGCGACAGCCGTCGCTGCGCGCGCCAGAGCCCCCGTGCCGAACAAGTCGGCGATGACCGCCGCGAGGAAACCGCTCTCGCCTGCGATCGGCGCGTAGGCTGCCGCGCGCCGCGGATCGACCGCTCGCAGCGCCTCGGTCACCGACGGCATCACCGCGAGCTTGCCGTCATCCTCCATCAGCGCGCCGAGCGTGGCGTTGACGACCGACTCCCCGGCCTTCGCGCGCCGCTGCGCTTCGGCGTTGAGCGCGAAGATCGGGTCGTCCGCGGGTCGCTGGCGCGAGGCGGCGACGAGGAACTCGAGGGGGCTGAAGGTCTGAGCAGAGGACATCGACGGAGCCTTGGAGGAGCGCCACGGTCGCGCACGGAGTGCACGTCGGACCGAGTGACGCAGGAGTCAGGATAGCCGATCCGCGGCGTCGGCGCCCCCGCGGAGGTGCGGTGCGCGTGCACCGCGCGGCCGCGTCCCCGCTAGCGACCGCCGCTCGGGGGCTGCGACGCTCCGGCGTCGCCGTAGAGGCCGCGCTGAAGCGCGTCGAGCGCCTCGCGCTCACGCGCGTCGAGCTTGCGCTCAGCGTACGTGCGGTGGTCGTGCGAGCGGATGCCGCGCAAGGCGAGGAAGCGGTCGTACCACGGCCGTGACTCGACCAAACCGGAGAAAAAGTCCGTCGAGTGCGCCACGACCCACAGGGCCTCCGCGTCGAGCGGATCGATCCCGACGGAGTCCAGCGCACGCTGACGCGCGCCGCGCATGCGGTCGCCGCGCGAGAGCTTCTGCACTTCCGGCGGAGCGAGCTTGGCCGACTCCGAATCGGGCATCCACTTCAAGGCCTCATCGCGCAGCGGCACGGACTCGTCGAACACGCGCTGTCGCCAGTCGAGCAGCTCGTGCGTCTCCGAGCGCAGACGCACGGTGAAGAGCGCACTCGACATCGCTTTTTCGAGCGCAGCGAGCGACGCAAGTTCGCGCTCGAGCGCCGCACGCTTGACGTTGACACCCTCCGAGGAGCGGGCAATCGCCAGAAGCGACTGCGCGCGACGCTCGATCTCGGCCTCGTCACCCACCTGCCGCAGCGCGCGCAGGTCGTTGCGAGCCGCGCGCAGGAAGCTCGCAGAGAGATCGACGCGCGCCACGATGTTGTCCACCTCGGGCTGCGACAGCAGCACGAAGCCTTCCGTCGCGCCGCGCAGGACCGCGAGCGCGCGCCGCAACTCGCGCACGTCGAGTTTTACGTCGTTGCACGCGCGCGCACGCACCCGCAGGCGCAGGTCGCAGACGATGCGCGCGAGGACCTCTGCACGCGCCCCCGCGGGCGACAGCGTCGCGAGCGGATCCGCGAGCGCCGCGTCGAGCTGCGCATGGAGGAGGGCGAGGCTCGGCTCGGTCGCGCGGTCGAAGAGCGCGAGATAGCCGCGCTCGCGATACCGCTCGAGCGCGCCGGCCTCCAACACCGCCAGCTCGCTCGGCAGCGAGTCGAGCTCGGCGAGGAACGCACGCTCCGCATCCTTCGTCGAGCGCACGGTCGCGAGCACATCCGCGAGCGCCGCCTTCGAGCCGAACCCGCGCCGTCCATCCGGAGCGGACGGGGCAGCCTGCGAACCATGGGCGACCGCAGCGAGGCAGCAGGCGAGTGCGAAGAAGGACAGGGACTTCACGGCAAAACCGAAGCTCTGGGGCCTAGCTCGCCCCAAAGCTGCGGTCACGATCGCACACTCACGCCCGCGGCGGGAGCCCTACCGCTCACGCGAACGGGCCGCTCGACGGCTCGGACGATCCGACGGGGTCCCCGAAGGGCCCCGCGGGCGAGGCTTCGAGCTCTTGCGGCGTCGCGTCCGCGTCGACCGCGGCCGCCGGCTCGGCGAGCACCGTTCCCAGCGCTTCCTGCTCGCGGGCCCATGCCTCGAGCAGCTCCTCCTCGGCGGCGGGGACTCGCGCGGACTCCGACTCGGCAGGCGAGAAGCGCGCGGCCGAGAGCTGCGAGCGGCGCGGCATGAGCGTGATCGTGCGCAGACCCTCGTCGCGCTCGGGGCGCGGCTCGGCCACGCGGCGGGCGAGGAACTGCAGGCGCACCACGCGCGTCACCGGGACTTCGAGCGAGCGCGCGAGCTCGAGAGCATCGGCCCGCGCGAGGTCCTCGACGCGCTCGATGCCGTGCGCGCGAAGTCGAATGCACAGCGTGGCATCGAGGCCATCGAACAGCTCGGCGCGCAGCGGGGTGTGGCCCGCGGCGACCTCGAGCGGCGTCGGTTGCTGCGCCTCGTGTTCCTCCGGTGCGCGCTCGAAAGCGCGCGGCGGCGCGAGCGGCGTCGCGGGATTCGGTGAAGTCTCGTTCGACTCGATCGCAGGTGCGGGACCTCCGAGGGTCCCGACTCGCGCCGCAAGCTCGCGCGCTTCACGCTGGAAGCGCTCCGCGGCAGGGCGGCGCGTGCGCAGCACCCGCGCGAGCTTCACGGGCTCCATGCAGAGAACATCGTCACACGTGCGCGCGCCCGCCTCGCGCAGGCGACGCAGCGTCACCGGACCTTGTCCGTAGAGATTGCAGAGCAGTGCCAGCGAGTCCATCGAGTCGTTCCTTGTGCGTACGCGGCGCTTGGATCGCGGCCCTAGGCCCCCACCGCCGCCGAAGTGAGCTCTTGCGCGAGCGCTGCGAAGTCCTGCGCGGCGCTCGAGCGCGGCGCGAGAACTTGGATCGGGACGCCCGCGCCCGCGGCCTCGCGCAGCTTCGCGCTCGAGCGGATCGCGGTGTCGAACAGGCGCTCACCGAAGCGAGCCTGCATGGCGATCAGCACCTCGCGCGCGATGTTGAGCCGCTTGTCGAACATCGTTGCCACGACGCGCAACTCAGGCGTGTGGCGCTGCGCCGCGAGGGCCTCGTCGACGATCTCCTGCGCCTTCAGCGCGCCTTGCAGCGCGAACGCGCCGGTCTCCACGGTCAGCAGCACCGTGTCGCAGGCGCGGATCGCATTTGCCGTCAGCAGGCCATCGGCGCGCGGCGGACAGTCGAGCAAGCAGATGTCGAAGCGCTCGGCGAGCGGCGCGAGAGCCCGCGCGAGCGCGCTCTCCGAGCCGAGCTCGCGCGCCGCGCGCTCTTCGAACTCGGCAAGTCGCGCATGGCTCGGAATGAGCGTGATTCCGCCCGGCGCAGCGTGAAGCGCATCGAACGCGCGCACTTCGCCCGCGAGCAGCTCGAGTGCGCAGGGCGAGTCCTCCGCTTCGCACGACAGTCCGAGCGTCGCGTGCGCCTGCGGGTCGAGGTCGACGAGCAGCACGCGCTGGCCGAGCGCCGCGAGCGCGCCCGCGAGGTGGATCGCGGTCGTGGTCTTGCCGGAGCCGCCCTTGTGGTTGGCGAGGGCGTACGTGCGCATGCGGCCCGCGGGGGCCGAAGGCTCGGAGCGCGTCGAAAAGGAGGCAGTCTTCACGTGGGTTTCGTGGCATTCGAGGCCGCGCGCGGTGCTCAGCGGAGCGCGCGCGCAGCACGGTCGAAGAACGCCGTGACGCTACGAGACGTGTCGATCCGATTCCAGCGGGCGATCGTCGAGAACGCGTGGGCCGCGCGCGACGTCGGAGCATGGAGCGAGACCGGAATCCGCGCGTCGACGCTCGCGCTCACCGCGCCGTCCGCGGGCACGACACCGACGTGCTCGGGCTCGCTGCCGAGGAAGCGCTTGCACGCGTCACGGAAGCGCTGCCACGCGGCATCGGCCGACTCGCGATCGGGCACGCGGTTGAAGACCATGCCGACCTGCAGGTCGGGGTTGACCATCTTTCCGCGCTTGTAGACGGCGTACGCGTCGGAGAGGCCCGTGATCTCGTGGCTCGTGACGAGCAGGAGCGAGGTCGACGCCGCGAGGTGCGCGAGCGTCGCGTAGCCGATGCCCGCGCCGTGATCGATCAAGATCAGATCGAACTGGTCTTCGAGTGGTCGCAGCGCCTTGAAGAGTCGTTCGAGCTCGCGGCGCGTGGGATTTGCGAGTCCGTGCCGACCGACGCCGCCCGAGAGCAGCTTCATGCCGCACGGCCCGTCGACCATCGCTTCGCGCGCGCCGACGCGCCCCTCGACGATGTGGCCGAGGTCGAACTGCGGCGCGAGACCGAGCAGCAGGTGGTCGTTGGCGAGCCCGGCATCGAAGTCGACGAGGAGCACGCGCTCGCCGCGCTGCGCGCGCAGCACCGCGAGGTTCGTCGAGAGCACGCTCTTGCCCGTGCCACCCTTTCCGCTGGCGATCGAGACCACCCGCGCTGTCTGGGGCGTGCCTTCGCGCATGCGCCGCTCGGTTTCGAGGACTTTCTTCAGCGGATTTCTCCGCAACAGATCGAAAGATAGGTCGAGCATCGGGGGGCTTGGGACTTTGCAAATCCCGCGGCCCCGCGTCAACGACGCTCCCGCGCACTCAGTGCATGCGCGCCGGTTCGCCGATGCGATGCAGCTTCATCACGTTGGTCGAGCGCGACACGCCGGGCGGCACGCCCGCGACGAAGATCACCTCTTCGCCGTGCAGACAGATGCGGCGCTCGACGAGCAGGTTCTGCGCCTCGTGCAGCATGTCCTCCAAGCTCGTTTCACGATCGCACAGGATCGGCCGCACGTGGCTCAGGATCGTCATCGCCTGCAGGGTCCGCTCGTTGGGCGTCATGGCGATGATCTCGGCGTTGACTCGGTAGCGCGAGAGCAGGCGCACGGTGTTGCCGGTCTCGGTGAAGCAGACGATCTTGTGGATCGAGAGCGCCTCGGCCGCCTGCGCCGCCGCGAGCGCCGTCGCGTTCGAGAAGGTCGGTTCGTTCTGGCGGAAGCCGGCCCGCGGCAGCTCGTGGTAGCGCTGGCTGGTCTCGACCGAGCGCGCGATGCGCCCCATGGCCTCGACCGCCTCGACGGGGTACTCGCCCACCGCCGTCTCCGCGGAGAGCATCACCGCGTCCGAGCCGTCGAGCACCGCGTTGGCGACGTCGGTGACCTCGGCGCGTGTCGGGCGCGAGTTGTGGACCATCGACTCGAGCATCTCGGTCGCGGTGATCACGAACTTGCCCGCCTTGAGGGCCTCGCCGATCAGGCTCTTCTGCACGAGCGGCAGCGACTCGAGCGCCGTCTCCACCCCGAGGTCCCCGCGGGCGACCATGATGCCGTCGGTCGCCTCCAAGATGCCCTTCAGGTTGTCGAGCGCGGTGCGACGCTCGATCTTCGCCACAAGCATCATCTGCGGCGCGAGGTCGCGGATGCGCTCCAAGTCCTCCGCGCGCGAGACGAACGAGATGCCGAGGAAGTCGATGCCGAGCTCCTGGGCCAGAGCGATGTGCCGACGGTCCTGCGGGGTCGGGAGCTCCTGCGACAGGTACGAATCCGGAAGGTGGACGCCCTTGCGGTCCGAGACCGGCCCCGGCCGGCGCACGCGCGCGAGCACGACATCGCCCTCGACGGACTGGGTCACGAGCTCGACCACGCCGTCGGCGAGCAGCACGCGATCGCCTGGCTTGAGCGAGCCGCGGAAGCCCGCAAAGTTGAAGGGCAGCAGGTCCGGGTCGGTGGAGCTGTCGCCCTCGAAGAGCCGCACCTCGACGCCGCGCTCGAGCTTCCGCTCGCCGCCCGCGAGCTTCCCGAGGCGCATCTTGGGCCCTTGGATGTCGGCGAGGATGCCGATGGGGATCCCGGTGAGCCGGGCGGCCGTGCGCACCTTCTCGACGCGGCGGCGATGGTCCTCCTCGACGCCGTGGCTGAAGTTGATGCGGGCGACGGCCATGCCGGCCTCGATCAACTGCACCAGCCGGTCCTCGGAGGCCGGTCCGATCGTGGCGACGATCTTGGTGCTCGGGCGTGCGAGTGCGGGGGTGGGATACGGCGCGGAAGACTCTGGGCTTTGCATGGGCGGCGAGAGAATAGGTCCTTGGAGGCCGTTTCCTACCGTCGGACGGCGGCAACCGAGGCAAGGGCCAGGAAAAAGCAGGCGGCCGGACGGGTCCTGAGTCCCGTCCGGCCGCCCTCGCAGCCCCTTCCGCGCCCAGTGCGCCCTCCGCTGACTCGCACAGCGCAGGAAGCGGCAGCAAGAAGCGGCCGTCGCTCCCTAGACGAGGGCCGCGGGGACAAGGTTCCGCGGTACGAGATCAAGGAATCGTCCAGCCCAAGAAAATTAGCGATCAAAGGAAGTTGCAATCCGAGCATTTCAGCCCCCAAAGTGCGCTCCGAGCGCTACTCTCGAGGCCCTCGACGCCCGCCTCCCCTCCCATGCGCAGCGAGAGCTCCCTTCGACGCCCCCACAGCGGCTCGTCCGCGGCCACGATCGTTCTCGTCTTGGTCGTCGCGACGCTCCTCGCGCTGATCGCGGCCTGAGCGATCGGCCGGGCGTGCCAATTTCGCCCACGGGGCACAACTCGGCACCGATGTGCCCTCCCCGCCCCTCGCGACGGCGCCCCAGCGGGGTCCTGGCACCTGTGCGCAAGGCTGGCCCGGAAGTTGTTAGCCTCTCGGCACTCGCCGGGCCGAACCGGTTCCTCGGATCCGAGCAGGCGACCCCCAAGACACCACCCTCGCGCGCGCACCCCGCGTCCGACCCGCCCATGAACCGCACCCGCAGCCTGCTCCTTGCCTCCCTCGCCGCCTCGATCCTCTGCTCGCACCTCGCGCCCGGCGACTCGCTCGCCTTCCGCCCGAAGGCCGGCACCAAGGTCTCGCGCGCGTGGTCGATCAAGCAGGAGCAGACCCTCGACGAGATGAACATGTCGATGAACGGCCAGCCGTTCCCCATGGACCTGCAGATGGACATGGACATGACGACCGAGAACACGATCGAGGTCAGCGACGAGATCATCGCGGCCGCCGACGGCAAGATCACCGAGCTGCGCCGCACCTTCGACAAGCTCGGCAGCGCGTCGAGCTTCGCCATGGAGATGGCCCAGATGCCCGAGGGCGGCATGGAGCAGTCGACCACCGGCGCGAGCGCCCTCCAAGGCAAGACTGTGGCCTTCAAGTGGGACGCGGAGAAGAGCGCCTACGAGACGAGCTATCACGAGAGCGAGGGTGAGGCGGACCTCATCGCCAACCTCGACATCGACATGGACCTCGCGGCCCTCGTCCCCGGCAAGGAAGCGGCCGCGGGCGACACGTGGGAGATCGACGTCAAGGCGCTCAAGCCGCTCCTGATGCCCGGCGGCGACGTCGGCATCCGCCCCGAAGATCCCAACGCTGCGGGCGGCGGGATGATGCCGGGCATGGACTCGATGGGCGACCTCAACGACTTGGTCGGCGACCTGCTCGAAGGCACCGCGACGGCCGAGTACGCCGGCATGCAGGAGATCGAGGGCGGCAAGTACGGCGTGATCAAGCTCAAGATCAACATCGAGAGCAGCAACGACATGGCCGACAAGCTCGCCGAGATGGCCCAAGAGATGCCGGAAGGCATGGGCGAGATGAAGGTCGAGCACATGGACATGGAGTTCGCGCTCGAAGCCGAAGGTCAGGTCCTGTGGGACGTCGCGAACGGCCACATCCGCATGCTGACCCTCTCGGGCAAGTCCAAGGTCGGCATCGACATGGGCATGGCGGTCTCGGCGCAGGGCCAGAACATGACCATCGAGAACCAAATGGCGATGTCGGGCACGATGGACATCAAGCTCGACGTGAGCCGCAACTGAGAGGCCCACGCTCGATGTGGTCCGCCGTCCACCTCCGTCGAGGTCTCGGCGCCCTCACACTGGCGGTGCTCGCCCCTTGGGCGAGTGCCGCCGGTGACGCTTTGGGCACGGCCCGCGAGCTCGCGGCCGCGCAGAAGTGGAGCGAGGTCGTCGCAGCCATCGAGGCCCATCTGCGCTTCGACACGCCGACGCCGGCCCTCGACGATCTGCTCGCGCAGGCGCTCTCCAAGCTCGGCCGACGCGACGAGGCCGCACACTACTTAGAGCGCGCCTACAACGCGCTGCCCGACGGCGACAAGGAGGCGGCGAAGCTGCGCAAGCGGCTCATCGAACTCGATCCCTTGTTCGCCCGTCGCGAAGCACTCTGGAAGCGCGGCGCGAAGGAGCTCTTCGACGGCGCGCTCGCGCTCGACGCCGATGGACAGCACGCCCGCGCGCTCGAGGCCTGCGAGCGCGCACTGCCGCTCGCGCGTGGCGCTGCGGCTGCGCCGATCGCCGAGCTGATCGCGAAGCTGCGCTCGCACGAAGAAGAGGTCGACCTCGAGGCCGGAGGCTCGCAGCGTCCGCCGACGGGCTGGCCGCTGCTCCAGATCGAGAGCGAGCGCTACATCCTCGCAGTGCACCTCGAACCCGCCGTCGCCGAGCTCCTCGGCCGCACGATGGATCGCATCTTCGCGTCCTACGTGCAGATCTACTTCGACGGCGACGGCGCGCAGGTCCCGACGCGCAAGGCGACGATCCACATCCATCCCTCGCAGGACGCGATGCTCGCAGGCTGGACCGGCGGCTCGCGCCCAGGCGGATGGTGGTCGCCGGGCGAGTGGAGCGTGCACGCCTACGACACGCGCAGCGACCGCGGCTCGCTCGACCAGATGCTGGAGACGCTCTTCCACGAGGCGAGCCACCAGTTCATGACGATCCTCTCGCGTGGCGGCGCCGCGCCCGCGTGGCTCAACGAGGGCACCGCGTGCTTCTTCGAGGGTGCGACGGCGATGGCCGATGGCACGGTCCTGTGGCCCGATGCCGCCACGGAGCGCCTCGCCCACCTCTATCGCATGCTGACCTCCGGCGGCGGGCCGAGCTTCGCGGACGTCGTGAACTACGACTCGCCCGGCTCCTACGCGGGCGAGTACTACCCGTGGGGCTGGGGCATCGTCTACTTCCTCCAGCAGTACGAGGATCCCGTCACGCTGGAGCACTCGTTCCGCCCGCTCTACGAGGCCTATCGCGACAAGGTGCTCACGAGCGACAAGGGCTCGCGCGCGGTGTTCGACGAAGTGTTCTTGGGCCCGCTCTCTCCGCGCGGCCACCGCACGCTGGAGCACTTCGAGACCGAGTGGAAGCGCTGGATCCTCGACCAAGTTCATCCGCTGCACTTCGCGACGAACCGCCGTGCGCTGCGCATGCAGGAGGTCGAGCGCTACCTCGCCGCCGCGAAGGCCGTCGCGGGCTCGAAGACCGCGAAGATCGGCGAGAAGGAGCTCCTGCGGCGCGCGCTCGGACATCTGGAGCACATCCGCAAGCAGATCGACGATCCCACCTCGCCCGCGCCGGAGCTCTTGCTCGCGCAGGCCGACATTCTGGAGCGCATCGGCGAGCCCGCGGCCGCCGCGCCGCTCCTCGAAGCACTGCTCGAACTCTACGCCGAGGGCAAGTGGGAGACGAGCGACGAAGAGTTCGAGTCGCTGACCAAGCGTCTCGCCAAGCTCGACAAGAAGAACTCCGCGCTGGTCACGGCCCGTGCGCGCACGCGGCAGCTCGCGAACATCGCGAAGATCCTCGTGCAGGACTACCGCAAGGGAAAGGCCGACTTGACGCTGCGCGCCTACAACCTCGCACGGCAGGCGTCGGTGTCGTTCGATGACGCGAGCGGCACGCTCGGTCAGCTCGCGGGCGAGCTGCGGACGCTGGCGCGCGAGCGTGGACTCCTGCGCGGCAGTGTGCAGAAGCTCCACGGTGGGCTCGGCACGTGGCAGACCATCTTCACGAACTTGGAGACGAGCTTCGATGCTCAGCCGGAGCACGTGACGCTGCAGGGTGTTCGCCCCGTCGGCCGCATCTGCACGGCCGTCGAGCTGCGCGGCGAGTACGAGGTGCGCGCGCGCGTGACGCAGCAGGGCGAGCCACGCATGGGCGCTCACCACGGACTCGTGATCGCTGGGATGCCCAAGGGCGACTGGGCGGTCGTGACGCTCGACCACGAAGGCCGTCTCAACTTGAAGCGCCTCGTCTTCGGCAGCGGCGGTGGCGTCACCGACACCACGACCGCGACCGTCAAGCTGCCGACCCCGCCGAAGATCGGCGAGCCCTTCGACTTCTGCGCGCGCGTCTTCCCCGACAACTCGATCGAGGTCATGGTCGGAGAGCAGGGCCCGTTCCCGCTGCGCCTGCCGATCGTGCGCACCGAGCGCACGCACGCGGGCATCTACGTGAAGTACGGCTCGATCGCCCTCGACAACCCGGTCGTCGAGGTCTTCCCTTGAGCGAGCGCTACGCGCCGGAGCGCAAGTTCCCGCCCTATGCCTACTTGCCGGGCCGCGATCCTCACCCGACCGGCGACCCGCGCGGCCACAGCTATACCGGCGAGCGCGAGCCGCCCGCGCCGTACTTCGCGCCCTCGGACTGGGAGTCGAACGAGGACTACCGCTTCGGCGTCGACCTCTACAACGCGGGCTTCTTCTGGGAGGCGCACGAGGTCTGGGAAGGACTCTGGCACTCGGCCAAGCACGACGCGCTGCAAGCCGACTTCCTCCAAGGCCTGATCCAATGCTCCGCGGCGTGCCTCAAGATCCCGATGAAGCAACCCGCTGGACTCGAGAAGCTCTCGACGAACGCGCTCGCGCGCCTCGAGCGCGTCTCCCGCGAGTCGCGCGGCGACTACATGGGCCTCGACCTGCGCGACTTCACCGCCCGCTTCCGCGCCTTCGCCGCGTCGCGCCCCGCCGACCCCGACGAGCGCCCGCGCATCGCGCTCGGCTGACCGAGCAGCGCGGCGAGCAGCGCGCGGACGATGCGGGCCTGCTGCGCGGCGGGCATGGATTCCGCGGGTGGGACGTGGAGGAAGAGCGCGGGAATACCGCGGGAACCGGCGCTCGTGAGCAGCGCGTGGTACGTGCGCTCGCAGACGTAGCCGCCGGCGTTGCTCGACACGCGCACGCGAGGGGCGCCGGACTCGCGCAGAAGGCGTGCGACGCGGCGCAGGTCGAGCGAGGTCTCGAGCGTCGGGCCGACGCTGGAGCCGAGCGACGCGCCGACGGTTCCGTCGTTGTCGATGCGCTGCGTCGTGTAGGTGCCGCGCGCGCGGCGCTCGGGCCGGAAGTAGCCCTCCCGCTGCACCCCGAGGCCGAGCACGAGGAGCGGACGCGAGCGGGCGTGCCGCGCGACGAAGCGCTCCACCTCGCGCGGCGCGCCGTGGAAGCTCACTGGCAGCTCGCAGGAGCGCACGCGCAGCCCCGCGGGCGGACGGCGCTCGAGCGCGCGCGCGATCGTGCGGCTGGGATTGTTGCGACGGTCCTCGAAGGGACCGAAGCCTGTGACGAGGACGAGCGGGAGCGGCACAGCCCCAATCTACGCGGGATCCGACCTCGCGCGGAACGACTCGGGCCTGCCAAAGCTAGAATCCTCGCGCTCGAAAGGACGCTGAGATGCCGCGCAAGGACAAGGTGCTCGTCGCCAACGGTCAAGGTTTCTGGGGCGACTCGCTGCTCGGGCCGATCCGGCTGTGCCGCGAGGGTCCGCTCGACTACCTGACCCTCGACTACTTGGCCGAGGTGACGATGAGCATCCTGCAGAAGCAGCGTCTGCGGGATCCGTCGAAGGGCTTCGCCACCGACTTCGTGAAGATGATCGAGCGCACGGCGCCCGAACTCGTCGCGAAGGGCATCAAGGTCATCGCCAATGCGGGCGGCGTAAACCCGATGGCCTGCAAGGACGCGACGCTCGCGGTGCTGCGCAAGCACGGCTTCAAGGGCGTCAAGGTCGCGGTCGTCGAGGGCGACGACATCTACGGCTCGCTCGACAGTCTGCTCGCGCAGGGCGAGCAACTCGCCAACATGGACAGCGGCGCTCCGCTCTCCAGCGTGCGTGCGCGTGTGTCGAGCGCCAACGTCTACCTCGGCGCGTTCCCGACCGCCGAGGCGCTCGATCAAGGTGCGCAGATCGTGATCACCGGCCGCGGCACCGACCCGGGCCTCGTGCTCGGACCGCTGATCCACGAGTTCGGCTGGAAGCGCGACCAGTACGACCTGCTCGCGGCGGGCACGATCGCCGGCCACATCGTCGAGTGCGGCGCGCAGTGCACCGGCGGCAACTACACCGACTGGCGCGCCGTGCCCGACATGGCCATGGTCGGCTACCCGATCATCGAGGCCTCCAAGGACGGCAGCTTCGTCGTCACCAAGCACGACGGCACGGGCGGCATGGTCACGCCGCGCACGATCCTCCACCAGCTCGTCTACGAGATGGGCGATCCGCGCAACTACATCGGCCCCGACTGCGGCGCGGACTTCACCTCGATCCGCATGGAAGAGGTCGGACCCAACCGCGTGCGCGTGAGCGGCGCGAAGGGTTGTGCGCCGACTCCGACCTACAAGGTCTCGATCAGCTACGAGAACGGCTGGAAGGCGCTCGGCCAGCTCACGATCAGCGGCCCTGATGCGCTCGCCAAGGCCAAGCTGTGCTCGGACATCGTCTGGCGCCGCCTCGCCTACGACGGCTGCACCTTCAGCGACGAGGAGAAGACGATCGAGTTCGTCGGCGCCAACACTTGCCACGCCGGCATCGACGTCCCCCACGCCGCCGAGCCCTCCGAGGTCGTGCTGCGCCTCGGCGTGAAGGGCCCGGACAAGGCCAAGATCGATCGCTTCGGCTACGAGCTCGTCCCGCTCGTGACGAGCGGCCCCCCGGGCGTCACCGGCTTCGCCGGCGGCCGCCCCCACGCCACCGAGATCATCGGCTTCTGGCCCGCCCTGCTGGCCAAGTCCAAGGTGAGCACCAAGGTCAGCGTGTTCGAGTCCTGACGCGCGCGAGCGCTGGCGCAGCGCCCTGGCGTCTCCGCGCGGATTTCTTTCCGGAATCCGCGTGAGGAGCACGCGGCGGCTGCGCCCATGTCCTCCGAGGCGCGCGACGGCACCTGCTTCAGGTGCGGTGCGCCGCAAGCCCCGCCCAACGCTTCGGAGGACTCTCGCCATGAAGGCTCTCTTCGCTTTCCCGCTCCTCGCACTGACCGCCGTCGCCCAGCAGGAGGCT
>CAIYPP010000131.1 GCA_903928115.1 uncultured Planctomycetota bacterium | reverse complement strand
GGCCTCGCCGACCCGCGTGCCGTCGCCGCGCGCATCCCCGAGCTTTGGCCTGCGGACCTCGCGGCGGCCCAAGCGGCGATCGAGAGCCAAGGCGGTCGCCTCAGCTTGGAGGCGCGGCCCGAGGGGCTCGTGCGCTCCGCGGTCCTGCTCTCGGCGGCGGCCGAGGTCTCTGCCGCGCCCCCTGCCGCCGCGGTGCCCTCGGAAACCGCTTCCACCCCGCCTGCGTCGGCCCCTCTGCCGCCCGCCCCCGCGGCCCACAGGTCCGCGCTCGATCCCTTCGCCTGAGGCCCGCCTGGCCCGCGGGCTCGCGCCGTTGCGTGTCCGCTTCAAGAGCGCTCGGAGTCCCTGTCGAAATGAATGGACGTCATGGCACCCGACGTCTCGACGGCGCGACAGCCCGCGTCCTTTCGCGTCCACGTGGCGCTACCGCCGGGCGGCGAGCGGGAGGACCTCCTCGAGGCGCTCGAGCCGACCGGCTGGAGCCTCGCGGTGTCGGAGGAGGTGCCCGCGGGGGCATGGGACTTCGAGGCCCTCGTCGCCGATGCGCGCGGCAGCGACCCGCTGCTCGATCGGGCGCGCCGCGAGCCGGACTCGCCCGACCTCGTCCTGATCGCGTCCTTCGGGACGATTCAAGACGCGGTGCTCGCGGTGCGGCGCGGAGCGTTCGACTATCTCTCTCGTCCGACGACCCCTGAGCACATCCTCCACGCGCTGCGCCGCGCGCTCGCCCAGCGCGAGCTGCGGCACGAGAACGAGCGCCTGCGCGACACGCTCGAGGAGCGCCTCGACGCGGGCGAGCCGCTGAGCCGCGATCCGCGCATGCGCCGCAACATGGAGATCGTGGCGAGCGTGGCGGACACGCGCGCCAGCGTCCTGATCACCGGCGAGAGCGGCACCGGCAAGTCGCTGCTCGCGCGTGCGATTCACCAGCGCTCGTCGCGCGCGAAGCGACCGTTTGTGGTGCTCGACTGCGGCGCCGTGCCGGCCAACCTGCTCGAGAGCACGCTCTTCGGTCACGCGCGGGGCGCATTCACCGGCGCGGTGAAGGACAAGCCGGGCATTGTCGAGACCGCCGAGGGAGGCACGGTCTTCCTCGACGAGCTCACCAACGCTCCGCTCGACGTGCAGGCGAAGCTCCTGCGCGTCGTGCAGGAGCGCGCGTTCGAGCGTGTCGGTGAGACGCGCACGCGCGAGGCGGACGTACGCTGGATCGCGGCCACCAACCGCGACATGCGGCGCGAGGTGGCCGAGGGCCGCTTCCGCGAGGACCTCTACTGGCGCATCAACGTCGTCGCGCTGGAGCTGCCGCCGCTCCGCGAACGTCCCGGCGACATTCCGCTCTTGGCGGAGACCTTCCTGCGGCGATTCGCGCGCGAGCACGGCCGCAAGCAGCGCACGCTGCACTCGGAAGCGCTCGCTGCGCTGTGCCGTGCACCGTGGCCCGGAAACGTACGCCAGCTCGAGCATGCGCTGGAGCGCGCCGTGTTGCTCGCGACGGCGGACGAACTGTCGGTGCACGACTTCGCCGCAGAGCTCGGGCTCTCGATCGAGGCTCCGACGCTGGCCCTGCGCGAGAGCGGTGACGGCGCCTTGAAGCGCGCGCTCGAAGAGCCCGAGCGCGAGCTCGTGGTGCGTGCGCTCGAGGCCTGCGGAGGACGGCGTGCGCGCGCGGCCGCGATGCTCGGCATCAACCGCACGACGCTCTTCAACAAGATGCGCAAGCACGGACTCTTGGACTTCCCGATCGAGGGAACGAGCGCGGCTGGACAGGGGCCGCGCGGGCTCGCATAGTTCCGCGAGTCGACGCACCGGCCCTGCGCGCATGAAACCTCTGACCGTCCTCTACGCCGCGCTGGCGCTCGCCCTGTGTCTGTGGCTGGGCTTCCAGTGGAAGCAGGCGATCGACGCCGAGCCGCGCACCTTGCTCGACGAGGCGCGCCGCTCGATGAGCGGTCCCGACCTCGACTATCGTGCGGCGCTCCTCGGTCTCGGGCTGGCCTTGGAGGCCGCCGAGAAGGAGCAGGACCTCGCGCTGATCGAAGAGGTGCTGACCACGCGCGCCGAGCTCCTGCGGCGCACGGGCGGCTACCTCCAAGCGCGCGCGGACCTCGAGCGCGTGCTCACCCACTTGCGGCCGGGCTCGCTGTCGGTCGAGGCGCAGCTCGCGGCGATCGACCTCGACGCCGGAGAGGTCGAGGCGGCGCTGCAGCGCGCTTCGGCCGTGCTCGCCAAGGACCGCACGCAGGCCGATGCGTGGGGTGTGCGCGCGCTCGCGCTGCTGCGCCTCGCGGATGCCCGTTTGGAGGCCGCTCGGGTGCGCGCTGGGATGGCGTCGCACTCCAGCGGCGATCAACCGACCGAGACGCTCCTGCGGCGCATCGCGGTGCTCGCCCCTGAGGACCCCGCGCGCGCGCGCCGCGTCGACGAGTTCCTCGCGCTCTTTCCCTCCGACGAGCGCGACGCCGCTCGCGACGCTCTCGAAGAGCTCGACGATGCGAGCGCGCTGTTTGCGCAGGTTCCCGATGCCATCGCGGAGTCGTTGCGAGGTTCGGTGCGCCGTGACGCGATGGAGAGCTATGTGAAGCTGCTCTCAGACGCCGGCCGCGAGGATCTCGCCACCGATCTGGGGCTGTGCCTCGTGCGCACGCCGTGGCTCTCGAGCTACTGGCCGTTCCAGCGCGACTTGATGCGCACCTTGGTCGACGCGGGCCGCGCGGAGGCCGCGATGGAGGTCGTGCCGCCCGACCTCGGGCGCCGGACCGCGCCGGACGCGACGTTCTTCGGGACGTGGGCCGACGCGATGTACCACGCCGGCCGCTGGCGCGAGCTGGTCCCGATCTCCAACCACCTGCGCCAGTGGGGCGAGCCCGACCAGCGCGTCAGCGCGTGGCTCTACCTCGGCATGGCGCATGCCAAGCTCGGAAACCGCGAGGAGGCGCTCGATGCGCTCAAGCGCTACGTGACGCGCCCGCCCGTCGAGCCGTTCCCAGACGCGCTCGCGCTCGCGTGGCGCACTCTGGCGGAGCTGCACGGCGCCGCGGCCGACGAAGCCGCGGAACTCGCAGCGCTGCGCAAGTCCATCGCTGCGAGCAACGACCGCACGCCCGGCGTCGGTGACGCTTGGGCGCGGCTCGCGGAGCTGTCGTGGCGCCGACCCGGGGAGGACCGAGTGCTCTCCATCGACGACGCGGCCCACGCGCTTCGGCTGGCGCCGGCGCGGCGTGAGTCGCTCGAGAAGCTCTGGCGCGAGCACGGCGAGCTCGTCGCCTCGAGCTCGCGCTTCGACATCCCCGCGGAGGCGCGCTCGCTCGTCGAGCGCGGACTCACGATCCCGGAGGGACGGCGCACGTCGTACGAGCTCGTCCGCATGGCGGAGCTGTGCCTCGAGAATGAGGCGCCCGGAGTCGCGCTGGCGCTCTCGCGCCGCGTGCTCACGTCGTACCCGGGCTTGATGCCGGCTCTCGAAGTCTCGGCCGACGCCTACGCGATGTCGGGCGCGCCGCTCGACGCGGTCGATGCGCTGCGCGAGCTGCTCGAGCGCGCGGGGCCGGACGATGCGGTGCTCGCGCGCATCTTGGAGCTCGGCGAGGATGCACTCGACGGCGCGCGCCGCGCCGACTTGGTTCGCCTCGATCCCGAGGGACTCGGGCGCCGCTGGGCGGCCGAGGACCTTCGCGATCGCGGCGAGGTCGGTGAGGCCGTCGCCGGTCTGCAGCGCGTTGCCCCGGCGCGACTCGGGGACGAGGGCAACCTCCTTCTCGCGCAGATGCTCTACGACCAAGGCCAATTCGAGCGTGCGCAGACGCAGCTCTCGCGCCTGAGCGCGGACGCGGATCTGCTCGCTCGCGCGCTGCCACTCGCGCTGCACATCGGGATCGCCAAGCGCGACGACGCGCACGTCTCGAACCTGATGCGGTTGCTCGATGCCAAGGTGAAGGTCGATGGCGACGCGCTGCTCGACTGCGTGGACCACATGCTGTCCCTGCGCAACGAGGCGGGCGCGCGGGAACTGGTCATGCGCATGCAGGAGCGCGGCAAGCTCCGCACGGGAGCGCTCTTCGTGCGGGAGGCGCAGGTCGCGATGCTCGCGGGCGATCTCGACTCGGCCGCCGAGGCGCTCGAGCGAGCGCTCGCCTACGACGAGAGCGGCGCTCCGGAGCTCGGGCTCCTGCTCCTGCACGTCGAGCGCCGCGAGTGGAGCGCGCTGCCGAGGGCGGTCGTCGAACTGTCGCAGTCCGGCTTCTCGCCCACGCCCATGCAATACTGCGCAGCCGCGGCGCTCGGTGAGCGTGTCGCCGAGGCGCGTGCGGCTGCGACCGGAGTGGAAGTGCTCGAAGACGAGCGGCTGCTCTGGGAGCTCCTTGGAGCGGCGCTCTCTGCGCTGGGCGCCGAGTCGTCGCTCGCGTCGGAGAGCGTGGCCGAGCTCGTGCGCGACGAGGGCTTCGGAGTCTCCGCTGCCGGAACGATCGAGCGTGACCCGCGCCGCCTGCTCTCCCGCCTGCTCGCGCTCGGGCACCCGTCTTGGACCTCGTGGGCGATCGCCGACCTGTCGCGGGTGGCCCCGCCGGAACCCGGCTCCGTGTGGCCCGCCTACCTCGCGACCCAAGGGCTCGCATGGCTCGGCGACACGCGCACGGCGGAGTCGCGCGCGCGTGCGATCGTCGAGGGCTGGCCGAGCTTCGTGGGAGGCTGGGACTTGCTCGAGTCCGTGCTCGAGCGCGAGCTGCGGCGTCCGGATCATCCGCGGCTCTTGCGTTTGGTCGAGGAGCGGCGCGCGGCGCTCGGAGAGCCCCGTCGTCCAACCGCGGACCTCGCGATCGCCGAGGCGCGGCTCGCCGAGCAGCGCGGCGACCTCGACGCCGCTCTGGCGGCCGCCCAAGAAGCGGTTCAGCTCGACCCTGAGAGCGCTCCGGCGCATCGGCGCCTCGCGCAGGTGCTGCGCAAGCGCGGCGACTGGGCTGCGGCGCTCGCTGCTTTCCATGCCGGCATGGAGCGCGCACGTGGCGGCGAGAGCGACAACGTGCCTGTCAAGGAGTTCCTCGCACTGTGCGAAGAGGCGCGTGTGGCGTCTGCCGGCGCGCTGGATCGCGCGGTCAAGCTCGAGGTCGACTTCCTCGCCGCTCGTTTTCCCACGGATCCGCTGACGACGCTCGCTCAGGCTCGCGCTGCGCTGCGCGATGCCGCCGAGGATCGGCGGGCCGCCCGCGGCCGCGTGGACTCGCTGCTCGCCGATCTGCGCCGTCGCGCGGACGGCACGCCGCTCGAGCACCTGCGCGCCGGAAGCGCGATCGAGTGGGCGGAGTTCTACGCTCAGATCGATCCGGAGGGCGCCTGCGAGCTCCTCGAGGACGAGCTCCGCTCCACGCCCGCTTCCGTGGAACTCTGGCGAGCCTTGGCACAGGCCTGCGAGCGCGTCGGCTGGCTCGACCGTGCCGTCGAGGCTGCGGAGACTGCCGTTCGCATGTTGCCCGATGCGGCCAGCGCGCGCATGCTCGCGGTGCTCTCGGCGCGGCGCGGAGACTCGCTCGATGCCGTGCAACGCCATGTCGATGACGCGCGTCGGGTGAGCGGTGCGGCGGCGGAAGATCGCGCGCTCACGCTCGCGGTGGCGCGGGCGCTGCTGCAGGGCAACTCTGCGAAGCTCTCCGAGGCGATCACCATCCTTGAGCGGCTATGGAAGGATCGCAGCGCCAGCGCGCGTCCGGCCGAGCTGGGCGAGGTCGGCACGTGGCTCGCGCTCGCGCTATGCCGTCGCTACGACATGGCGGACCGCGCGCGGGCCGCAGCCATTATCGACGAAGCACGTCGGTACGTGGTCGATCCGACGCAGCGCAATGTGCTGGTCGCTCTCTCCGGCGTCGCGCGCTTCCTCGGCAACCAGCCGAGCCCGCAGAACTAGCGCGTCCCATTCAGGGTTGGGCTAGCGAGGCGAGGCAGCGCTCGCAGTGAGCCAGCCTTCGCGCTCGAGCACTTCGCGCAGCGAGCCAAAGCGGAACTCGGAGAGCAACCGCTCCAGTCGCGGCAGCGTGCGATCGAGGTTGAGGTAGTGGCGGAAGCGCGCCGTAGCCGCGGCCGCGATCCGAGGTTGCTCGGGGTCGAACTCCCACGGATGCAGGTAGAACGCACCGGCTCGCCCGCGCGACTCGAGGGAGCGCAGGGCTGCGCGCGTCACGTTGCCGGGCAGCAAGCGGAAGTAGCCACCGCCTCCAAACGGGAGGTTGCGACCTGCGAGCGGATAGGTCGAGACGGGGAATTCGACGACCGATCCGCCCGCTGCTTCGACGCGCGAGATGCCGGGCTCGAAGCCGGGCACTCCGTACACGGGATGGCGAATGGGGTGCACGCTGGAGTCGTAGCGATAGCCTCGGCGCACGAGCACGTCGAAGGCCCACCACGTGCGACGCGTGAGCGTGAACGTCGAGGCACGGAAACCGATCGGCGTCGGTGCGCCGGCGGCTATGAGAGCGCGCTCGGTGCGCGCGAGGTCCTCTTCGAGTCGCTCGGGGCCGAGGTCTTGGAGGAACAGGTGCTCGTAGCCGTGGCTCGCCACCTCGTGTCCGGCCTCGAGGCAACGGGTCACCCACTTCGGGTGACGTTCGGCAATCCACCCGAGGAAGAAGAAAGTCGCGTGCGCGCGGTTTCGGGCGAGGGCACCGAGAATGTGCTCCATGCCGACGTCGAGCCGCGGCTCGACGGAGTCCCAGTCCTCGCGGCGGAAGTGAGAGCGCAGGTTGGCGACCTGGAAGTACTCCTCCACGTCGAAGCTCATCGCATGGAGCGTGCGTGAATCGTCCGCCATGGATTCCATCCTAGCGCGCACTCTTCCCGTGGCGGGTGGCCCGGCGCTCTGCCAGAAGCTCCGTCGCGACGCCGATGACCGCTCGCGCATTTCCGCGCCATGTGAGGTCGCGTTCGAGCACGTCGGCCCGAGCCCGCGCGCCCAGCCGCGCGCGGAGGGACTCCTCCTCAGCGAGGCGTGTGAGCGCGCGTTGCAGGCCTGGTCCGTCGCCGGGCGGAACGAGCAACGCGTTGCGCTCGTTCTCCAGAACCTCGCGCAGGTTGGGCTGATCGGGCGCGACCGAAGCGATTCCAGCGGCCATGTACTCGAAGAGCTTGAGCGGCGATGCGTAGGGATTGATCGCGGGCACCAGCGCGACGTCGAAGGCGGGCAGCAGCGCGGGGATGGCGCCGTGAGGACGAGGGCCCGCGAAGTGGACGCGCGGATCCACGCGCAGCTCGGCCGCGCGCGCGGCGAGCGCGGCGTGAGCGGGTCCTTCACCGATCAACACGAGCCGCGCTCGCGCAAGCGCCGGCGTCGCAAGCGCGTCGAGCACGAGGTCGAGACGATGCCATTCGCGGTAGAAGCCGACGAACCCGAAGACGAGGTCGTCGAGCGGCAGACCGAGCTCGCTGCGCGCACGAGCGCGCGCGTCGGAAGCGTAGTCGTAGGCCTCGGGCTCGATTCCGTTGTGCGTGACGAAGATGCGGCCGCGCTCGACGCCCCGCTCGGCAACCATGTCCCCGAGGACGGCGGTGACCACGCACACGCGGTCGGCGCTCTTCCAGATGAAGTCCTCCAAGCGCTGGGCGGTCTTGGGGAACGAGAGTCCCCGCGTCTTGGCGAGCTCGAGCACCATGGGCGAGTTCACCTCGAGCACGATCGGAAGTCCAAGGCGCTTCGCCGCCAAGACACCCGCGGCGTTGCCGAAGGCGTAGCGCTCATAGACGAAGTCGGGCTCGAAGCGATTGGCAGCCGCGATGATTCGCGGACGTCCTAGGCCGGAGTAGGAGTACTCCGCGAGCTCGCGCACGAAGCGCGGCATGCGAGCGAGGAGGGAGAGCTTCGCGGGACCGCCGGCCTCGGCCTTGCGCGGCGCGTCGGACGCGACGAGGCTCACCTCGAAGACCTCGTGGCCAAGGTCGCGGAACGCGCGCTGCAGCGAGCGGATGTGGACGCCCTGACCGTCGCCGGCGCCTGTGCGGTGGTGGTAGAGGATCCTCATCGCGCACCTTCGATCGCGCGTTCGAGCAGCACTTCGAGCGCGTCGAGCCCGCGCTCCCAACCGAAAGCCTTGCCGTGCGAGCGAAGCGACTCGCGCTCGCGCGGCAAGCGCAGCTCGGAGAGCACGAGCGCCGCGATGTCCGCGGGAGCTCTCGAAGCCGAGAGTGAGCCATCGACTCCGCGCAGCAACTCCGCCGTTCCGCCCGCTTCCGTCGCAACGACGGGCAGACCCGATGCGAGCGCTTCCAGCACGACATTGGGTCGACCTTCTCGGCGGCTCGTGAGCAGCAGAACGTTCGCCGCGCCGTACCACAGCGCGAGTCGCTGCGGGTCGGCCTCGCCTACGAGCTGGACTCGCTCGGCGAGTCCGCGTTCTCGCGCGGCCACTTCGAGCTCACCCTCGAGCGGTCCGCGCCCGACGAAGGCGATGCGCGCGTTGGGAAGCGACTTTTGGAGTTCCGCAAAAACCGCGAGCGCGAGCAGCGGATCCTTGCGTTCGATCAGGTGCCCCACCACGAGCACCAACGGATCCGTCGCCGCAATTGCGAGCTCCGCTCGACATGCTGCGCGCTCGCGAATGCAGAAGAGCTCGCTGTCGACGCCATTCGGAACGAGGACACCGCTTCGCGATCCCGCGAGCTCGTCCATTCGCGCGACGAGGTCCTCCGAGACAGCGCACCAGTATCCTGCGGCGAGCAGGTGGGCGCGGAGCTCGGATCCGAGCCCCGCTTCTCCCGCAACTTGCAGCACGTCACTCCCTCGGCCGTTGACCACGCAGGGAATCCCCGCAGCCACGAGCCTCTCCGCGGCCGCGCTCGCCGGCCACGCATAGTCTGCGATGACCACGTCCGGCCGCGAACGGGCGAGCAGCGCTCGCACTCCAACGCGTGCGAAGCGCCGCGCATTGGCGCGCGGACAACGCGGGATGTGGAGGTAGCGAGGACGCTCGACTTCGATGCCGCTGCGCAGCTCGCGGCGCGAGGTTCGAGAAAGCTCGGTCCAGCTCGCGGGCCCGATCGGAAGCGGAGCCCACGGCAGCGGCTGGGTTACGCTCACTTCGTGCCCGCGCGCGCGCATGAGCAGCCAGCGCCGCTCGGCGAAGATGCCTTCCCGGGGACGCACGTGCGTCGGGTACAGCGAGGTCAGCACCGCGATCCTCATGCTGAGAGCCCGCGGACGCCGTGCCGACGGCGCCAGTGTTCGAGGACGAGGAGACTCCACAGGATGCGTCCGTGGTCGTGGCGCCCCGAGCGGTGGGCGGCGAGGCGCTGGCGCAGCGCGGGCCGCGAGAACCATGTCTCGGGCAGGGTCTCGATTGCGTCGGAGACGCTCGCGGCGAGAGGCCCTGCGATCCAGCGGCGGAGCGGAGTGTCGAAGCCCCGCTTGCGTCCATCGAGCACCTCCGAAGGCACGCGCGAGCGCAGCGCCTCGCGCAGCGCATGCTTTCCGCGCCCCCCACGCACCTTCTGTGCAGCGGGCAGTGGCGCAAATCGCTCGACGAAGCGGTGGTCGAGCAGCGGCGGCCGGACTTCGAGCGAGGCTCCCATCGCCGCGCGATCGGCCTTGGCGAGGATCTGATCCGGCAGGTACGTGTGGAAGTCGGCGTACTGCGCGCGGTAGAGCGGGTCGTCGACCTGCACCTTGGAGTACCACCTGCGGAACTCCGCCGCGGGGTCGTGCTGCGCGACCCGCGCGACGACGTCGGGCGCGAGCAGCGCGAGCGCCTGCGCGTACGGCAGCTGCGTCACGCTGTGGAAGTACGCCGACGCCGGGTCGCGCGCGACGTTCTGGAGGAACGTCTTGCCGCGCAGCCAGCGCGGCGCCCAGTCCGCCTTGGGGTAGACCGCACCGAGCGCACTCGCCAGTGCTCGCCCGGGCGCTCCGAGCGCACGCCTCACGCGGTTCTCCGCGACATCGTGCACGTAGCGGCGATAGCCGGCGAACACCTCGTCGCCTCCGTCGCCCGAAAGCGCGACCGTCACGTGGCGGCGCGCCATCCGCGCGACGAGGTACGTTGGGAGCGTCGAAGGATCGGCGAGCGGCTCATCGAAGATCCACGGCAGGACCTCGGTCGCGAGCGTGGGGTCGGGCTCGAGCACCTCCGTGTGATGCACGGCACGAAGTCGCGCAGCCGTGGCGCGGGCGAGGTCGAGCTCGTCGTAGTCCTTGTCATGGAATCCGACGGAGCACGCCACGACAGGCCGTGCCTGAGCTCGGGCCATGCTGGTGACGACGGCCGTGCTGTCGATGCCTCCCGAGAGGAACGCGCCGAGCGGAACGTCGGCGGCGAGCTCGTCCCCCACCGTGCGGTCGAGCCATGCGAGCACTTCCTCATCGCTCGTGGGCTCCGCGAGTCGGTCGGTCGGCAAGTCCCAGTAGCGGCGCACGTGCGGCTCGCCACCCGGCTCCCAGGTCAGCGTGCACGCGGGCGGGAGGCGCTTCATACCCGTCCAAGCGGCGTCGTCACCGCCGGTGTAGCCGAGTACGAGGTAGTCGAGCAACTTCTCGGGCCGCAGCTCGCGCGGCGTGGCGCCCCACTCGAGGAGTGCCTTGGGCTCGCTGCCCCACACGAGTCCGTCGCGCGTCCGCGCGTAGTACATCGGCTTGATGCCCAGCCGATCTCGCCCGAGCACGACCTTGGGACGCGCGGGATCGCGCAGGTCGAGCAGGCAGAAGGCGTACATGCCGACCAAGTGCTCGGCGCAGCGCTCCCCGTGCTCTTCGTAGAGGTGCAGCACCACCTCCGAGTCTGAGCGCGTTCGGAAGCGGTGCCCCTTGCGCTCGAGCTCCGCACGGAGCTCGACGAAGTTGTAGATCTCGCAGTTGATCGCGAGTGCGATGGTGCCGTCCTCGTTCTCGATGGGCTGGTGGCCGCCCGCGAGGTCGATGATCGAGAGCCGCCGGAATCCGACGCCGACCGGGCCACGTGTCCACACGCCCTCGTCATCAGGGCCGCGCAGCTCGATGGTGCGCGCCATGGCGCGGATCCGCTCGGGATCCGGCCGCGCCGCGAGGTCGTCGAGCGCTACACCGCACAGGCCGCACATGGCTCAGCTCCGCAGCTCCTGCAGCGTGCCGCGCACGAAGCCATTGCGCGAAGCCGGCCGCTGGAAGGTACGCGGCTCGACGAGCTTGAGCTCGCCCCCATGTCCGCGCGGACCTTCGTCCGGCGCGAGCCCGTCCATCTCGCGCATCGCGATGCGCTCGAACGCGAGGATGATCGCGACGAAGTGGTAGAAGAGGTCGAACTGCGCGCGGTTCAAGAAGGTGCTGCCGACCACGAAGGCGACCATCGAAGCCTCGAACATGGTCGCGTATTCGAGGATCCAGCTGGAGTAGTAGGCCTGCCGCGCGCGGCGGCGGATGCGCCAGAGACTCCAGAACGAGAGCACGATCAGCGTCATGTACAGACAGAACGCTGGGAGGCCACACTCGGCCATGATCTGCAGGTACGCGTTGTGGGCGACGCGGCGGCCCTCGCTCTGCGCGCCGGATGCGTACTGCCAGTAGTTCCACTGGAACATGCCGTAGCCCACGCCGAACACGGGGTTGGCCTCGGTCATGTTGAGCGCGGTCTTCCACGCTGCGAGGCGCCCCATGGCCGAGCCGTCCTGCTCGAAGGTCGAGATGGTCGAGATGCGGTCGATGTAGGAGCGGTCGACGAAGGCGATGGCGATCAAGCCGCCGAGCCCGGCGATCATGAAGCCGGCGACTCGGTTGCGCGAGCGCCAGATCAGCGTTGCGCCGAGCGCGCACAAGGACAGGAACGCGCCGCGCGAGTGCGTGAGGACGATCGTGAGGACCGTCAACGGGATCATCGCGATGAAGCCGCGCCGCAGGATGCGGTTCTTCTCCGCGATGGCGATCTGGATCAGGAGCGGCAGCCCCATGCACAGCGCGAGCCCGAAGTTGTTGTTGTCTTCGAGCATGCCGCCGGGGCCTTGGAGCACTTTGATGCGCCCGAGCGACAGTACGCCGGAGAGTCCGACCTTCACGCCGTAGAACCCGAAGGAGAGGCCGATCACCCACATCAAGACGCGCAGGTGCTCGCGCTTGGTCACGACGGCGGCGGTGAAGAGTGCGACGCCGATGATCTTGCAGTATTCGACGTAGATGTTGAGGACCCCGGGGTCGAAGTCCCCCGCGGACACGATCGAGAACCCGACCCACACCGCGAGCAAGATCATCGTGGTGCTGCGCAGGTCTCGCTCCAGCCACTTCGAGCCCGGGCGCGCGAGGTGACCGGCGAGCGTCACGCCGGCGATGAGGAACGACCAGCGCTGCTCGCGCGCGAAGCCCCAGCACAGGTCCTGCGTGCGCATGTACGCGAGCCACGAGAACGCGAGGACGCCGATCAGGGGCCGCCGAAAGCACACCGGCAGCAGCGCGAAGATCACCAGCGAGAAGATGATGTCGCGCACGGGCTAGATCTCTGCTGCGCGGCGGGACCGCGGGCCTTCGTTTCTTCCGCTCGTGCGCCCGGGGTCCACGTGTCCCCTAGCGCAGCGCCTCGCGCACGTCGGTGAGGGCGCGCACCAGCCCCGAGCCGAGCAGCTGCGGCCGATTCTCGAACGCCCAAGAGATCCACAGGATCGACCCGACGAGGGCCACGGTGGCGAGGCCTGCGACGACGCGGCGGTTGCGATCGCTGCGACGCTCCGAGCGGGTGCGGATCTGATTGATCACGCCGAGCACGGGGATGGCGAGCGCGCGGCCCGCGTCGGACACGCCACGGAAGCCGTTGCGACCAAACTCGCTGGCGAGGGCCCACAGAAGCCCCATGCCGAGGCCGAGCACCGCGGACGCCGCGATCACGATCGCGCCCGAGGGCGAGCTCGGCTGTGTCGGGGCACGCGCGAGCTCCGCGATCTCGAAGGGGCTGGAGGTGCCTTCCATGATCTGATCGACGAAGCGCTTCTGCTGCAGGAACGCGGCGCTGGCCTTCTTGTAGTTTTCGTCAGCGACGGTGGCTCGCGCGTCGAGGTCGCGCAGCTCCTTGAAGATCTCGGTCCGCTCGGCGTTCTGTACCCGCAGCGTCGCGACATCGCGGTCGAGCTGCTCGCGCTGGGCCTCCGCCTGCTTGAGCGAGAGCTCGCGCTTTTGGATCTCGGCCACGAGCTCCTCGCGCCGCGGATTCGGTCGCAGGAGCGTTCGCAGCTCGGGCGCGGTGGCGCGCGAGCGCAGCTGGGAAGCCTTCTCTTCGAGGACGCGGATCTTGCGCTCCGCAACCTGATAGGCCGTCGCGATCTCCTTGTACGGGCGTTGCGACTCGCGCAGATCCGCGATCTCGCTCTCGATGCGGGCGAGCTCGTCGTCGAAGCTGATGCCGCCGGCGACCGCCGAGGCGTCCGCCAAGGTCAGCGGCTCCGCCTCGTACTGGGTCTTGAGCGCTGCGATCGCGGCCGTGTCCGCGGTGATCTGCGCTTCGACTTCGGAGAGCCGCACGATCGACTGGTTGAGCCGCGTGTAGACCGGATCTTCGTCGCGCTGGCGCCCGCCGCCGGGTGCCTGCTGCGTCGCAGAGATCGCGTAGTCTTTCTGGAACTTCGCGGACTCCTCGTTGCGCTTCTTCAGCTCGTCGGAGGCCGTGGCCATGGTGTTGCGCAGCACCTCGAGGTTGCGCCGAGCGTCCTTGCGGTAGCGCTCGAGCACCTCCTGCGTGTAGGCGTCGCGCAGGCGGTTCAGGAATTGCTCCGCGCGCTGAGGATCATCGCACTTGTACGAGATGCCGATCAGGCTCGACCCCCCTGCGTTCTTCGTGCCCGCGGGCGTCAGGCCGATCGCGTCGATCTGCTTGCGGACGAAGTCGTTCTGCTCCGTCGGCGAGAGCGCGGTGTACTCCGGCCACTCGAGCTTCTCGATCACGCGCCGCACGCGCTCGTACTGCTTGATCTGCCACGGGGTGGCCGTGACGTCGCGCACGATCGCGGTCGTGTCCATCCCGCCTTGCCCGCTGAACGGCAGCGGCACGTCGCGGACCTCGAGCGCGGTGTAGGCCGTGAACTTCTGCGGCACGAGCCCGCTCGCGAGCACGCCGAGCGAGATCAAGACTGCCGCCGGGGCAAACACTTGACCGAGCCGCCGCCGCAGCGCGGTGGCGACCTCCATCAGCTGGTTTTGGTTCTGGGCCTGAATCGCCATCGCGGTTCGCCTTAGAAGAACCCGTTGTTGTTCGCGTTGTCGTTGCGGAACCCGCGGCCGCCGAATCCGCCACCGTTGATGATCCAGATCGAGCTCGCGATGTTGCGCAGCACGTTGGTGATCGGGAACATCAGGTCCGCGAGGAAGTAGCCGAACTCGGCGATCATCGTCGGCGGCACGTAGATGATGTCGCGCTCGCGGATGAGCACGTTGTCCGTCGAGTCGCCGTTGCCGTCGAGCATCGAGTTGATGTTGACGTACAAGACCAGCGGGTCGCGCGGGTCGGCGCGGATCACGCGGGTGCGTGCGAGGTTGGCGGTCTGCGGGTCGGGATTGGCGTCCATCACGGCGTCGAACACCGTGAGATCGCCGGGGAACTGCTTGCGCCCTTGGCCTGCGACCTCGCCGAAGATGTAGTACACCTTGCCTGCGGTCTGGATGCGCACCTCGAGCTTGAGCTGTGCAAAGTACGGCGCGTACTTCTGGGTCAGGAAGGCCTCGAGCTCTGCGCGCGTCTGACCCGCGAGGTGGACCTCGCCGATCTCGGCGAGCACCGCCGTGCCATCGACCTCGATGCGCACCGTCTGGTTGACTTCGGCGTTGAACGCGTCGGTGATCTGGACCGTGTCCCCGATCGTGACGTAGTTCTGGTCTTCTGCGTTGCCCGTGTAGCGGTTGCCGAAGCCCTTGTCGTTCAGGTACTGCAGCACGCGCTTGTCGGGCGCGGTGCTGCTGCACGCACACAGCCCGCACGCGAGCGCGACGAGGAGGGCGTGGAGCCAGTGGAGCTTGGCCGTGGTCATGGGGAGCGGGGTCGGGCGACCCTCGGAGGCGTGCCGACGCCCCCTACCATCGGTCCGGAGGGGTCCGGAGCTTGCGCGGCAGGGAGCGCTCACCCGCCGTATTGGCGGGTCAGGTACTCACGGTAGGCACCGTTCCTAACCCTTTGCAACCACGACGCGTGGGTTCGATACCACTCGATGGTGAGGGGCAGGGCCTCCTCGAAGCGGTGTCGCGGCTTCCAGCCGAGCTCGCGCCCGATCTTGGACGCATCGATGGCGTAGCGGCGGTCATGTCCGGGGCGATCCTTTACGAAGCGGATCAGGTCCTCGGACTTTCCCAGTTCCGAGAGTACGCGCCGCACGATGGCGAGGTTCTCGTACTCGTTGTGTCCGCCGATGTTGTAGACCTCCCCCACGCGGCCCCGCTCGAGCACGGCGAGGATGGCCTCACAGTGGTCGACGACGTAGAGCCAGTCGCGAACATTCTTCCCGTCCCCGTACACGGGCAGGGGCTCGCCGTCCTGCGCCTTGGAGATCATCAGCGGGATCAGCTTCTCTGGGAACTGGTAGGGCCCGTAGTTGTTCGAGCAGCGTGTGGTCAGCGCCGGGAACCCGTGCGTGTGGACCGCCGCGCGCACGAGCATGTCGCTCGCGGCCTTGCTCGCGGAGTACGGCGAGTTTGGGGCGAGCGGGGTCTCCTCGGTGAAGTACCCGCTCTCCCCGAGCGAGCCGTAGACCTCGTCGGTCGAGACGTGGACGAAGCGCTCGACGCCGTGGGCGCGCGCGGCGTCCAGCAAGAGCTGCGTGCCGACGACGTTGGTCTGGACGAACGGGAGCCCAGAACGAATCGAACGATCGACGTGGCTCTCCGCGGCGAAGTGGACGAGGGACACCCCTCCGCCGAGCTCGCGCGCAGCGGTGAAGGCGCTCTCGATGTCCTCGGGCCGCGTGATGTCGCCGTGGACGAAGCGATAGCCCGGGTGGCCCTCGAGCTCCGTCAGGTTCTCGAGGTTGCCCGCGTAAGTGAGGGCATCGAGGTTGACGAGCTTCCAGTCCGGCCGCTCGCGGCGCAGGAGGTGCAGGAAGTTGGCGCCGATGAAGCCGGCGCCGCCGGTGACGATCAGGGTCTTCGTCATAGGGGTTCCACGCGCAGGTACTCGGCGAGCGCGGCGCGCCACGGAGCGAGAGGCCGTCCGCGCAGCGCCGCGAGCCGCGAGCTGTCGAGCACACTGTACGCGGGGCGGCGTGCGGGGCGCGGGAAATCCGCGCTGGAGCAGGGCGCGAGGGCCACGGAGCGCAGTCCGCACGCCTCCAAGATCGCGGCCGTGAACCCGTGCCAGCTGCACGCGCCCTCGCAGGCCGCGTGGAAAACGCCGGTGCCGCGAAGCGCGAGCACGTCCCACAGCGCCGGCGCGAGCTCCAGCGTCGAGGTCGGCGCGCCGACTTGATCGTCCACGACGCGCAGCGAGCCTTTTTCGCGCGCGAGCGCGACGATCGTGCGCGGAAAGTGCTTGCCGCGTGGACCGTACAGCCATTGCGTCCGCACGACGGCGGTACGGCCAGGGTTCGCGTCGAGCGCGGCGCGCTCGCCTTCGAGCTTCGTCACGCCATAGACCGACAGCGGATGCGGCGTGTCCGACTCCGTGTACGGCACGCGCGACGCGCCGTCGAACACAAAGTCGGTGCTCACGGCGACGAGCTGGGCCTTGGCTCGCGCGCAGGCCTCGGCCAGCACGCGGCTCGCGTCGACGTTGACGCGGCGCGCCACCTCGGGCTCGCTCTCCGCCTTGTCGACCGCCGTGTAGGCGGCGCAGTGCAGCACGCCCTCGAACGGGCCGTGCTCTTCGAACGCGCGCTCGACCGCCTTGGGATCGGCGAGATCGAGGCCGGCGAGCGTGACCGTCGGGCCTGCGACGAGGTCGGTGCCGAGCGCCTCGATGCCCGCAGGGACGCGCGCGAGCAGCTCGCTCCCGAGCATTCCGGCGGCCCCCGTGACGAGGACCCGCGGGTTGCGTCGCGAATCCACCGCGCCTAGCGCCCCGGCGTCGGCCGAGGGTCGTCCATCAGGTTCGCGCCGCCTTCCGCGACGAGGCAGCTCGCGCGGTGCAGGGACTCGAAGGTTCCCGCGTCCGTCCACCAGCCCTGCAGCGTTTCGAAGGTCATCGAGCCGTCTTGGATGTACCAGTTGTTGACGTCGGTGATCTCGAGCTCGCCGCGCTCGGAGGGCTTCAGCGTCTTGATGATCTCGAACACGCGCGCGTCGTACATGTAGATGCCGATCACGGCCTTGTTCGACTTCGGCGCCTTGGGCTTCTCCACGATGCGCACCACGCGCTCGCCGTCGAGCTCGGCCACGCCGAAGCGCTCGGGGTCGTGGACCTCCTTGAGAAGGATCTTGGCGCCCTTGTCTTGGCGTTCGAAGTCGCGCACCGCCTTGGCGATGTTGTACTGGATGATGTTGTCGCCGAGGACGACGCACACCTTGTCGCCCGAGGCCCAGTGCGAGGCGAGGCCGAGCGCCTCCGCGATGCCGCCCTCGCCCTCTTGGTACGTGTAGTTGAGGTGCTTGAGACCGAACTCCGAGCCGTTGCCGAGCAACGACAGGAAGTCGCCGGATTTGCGGCCGCCGGTCACGATCATGATGTCGCGCACACCCGCGTTCACCAGCGCTTGGATCGGGTAGTAGATCATCGGCCGGTCGTAGACCGGCAGCAGGTGCTTGTTGGTGATCTTGGTCAGCGGAAAGAGCCGCGTGCCGAGACCGCCGGCGAGGATGACACCCTTCATGACAATGGGACTTTCGGCTGGTGATGCGAGGGATCTTGGGGCAGGCCAGAAGAGCTGGCGCGCTAGCTGCGCGCCGCGGTGGTTTGAGTGCGTCGGTACCACTCGACGTAGCGCGCGAGGCCGACCGCGACCGGCGTGCGCGGCTCGTAGCCGAGCAGGGCCCTCGCCTTGGAGACGTCCGCGCAGGTGAGCGGCACGTCGCCCGGCTGGTTGGGCTGGCGGTCGAGGATCGCGGGAACTCCGACCGCCTTCGAGAGACCCTCGACGAGCTCCGACAGCGACGTCGTCGCGCTCTCACCGAGGTTGAAGATCTCGTAACCCGCGCAGCGATCGAGTGCCGCGACCACGCCATCGACGATGTCGTCCACGTAGGTGTAGTCGCGCCGCGTCGAGCCGTCGCCGAAGAACGGGATCGGCTGACCTTCGAGCAGCGCCTTGGTGAACTTCGCGATCGCCATCTCTGGCCGCTGGCGCGGTCCGTAGACGGTGAAGAAGCGTAGGCACGCGATCGGGATGCCGTAAAGGTGATGGTACGTGTAGCACATCAGCTCACCGGCGCGCTTGGTCGCGGCGTACGGTGAGACCGGGTGCGGGATGTCGTCGCGCTCGCTGAACGGCACCTTGTCGCGGGCGCCGTAGACGCTGGAGCTGCTCGCGAACACGAAGCGCAGCTTCGGACGCTTGCGCGCCTCTTCGAGCAGCGTGATCGTCCCGCGCATGTTCACGTCCTCGTAGTGCAGCGGGTCGAGCAGCGAAGGTCGCACGCCCGCCATCGCGGCGAGGTGGACCACGCCATCGAAGCGATGCTCTTGGAAGAGTCGCGCCACGAGCTCGCGGTCGCGGATGTCGCCCGTCACGACCGTCGCCTTGCGGAGCGCCGCCGCATTGGCGCGCTTGATCGCGGGATCGTAGGCGTCGTTGAAGTTGTCGAGCACGACCACGTCGTCGCCACGCGCGAGCAGGCGCTCCGAGGTGTGCGAGCCGATGAAGCCGGCCCCGCCGGTGACCAGGATCTTTGCCACGTGTCTCCCCTACTCCACCGTCACGCTCTTGGCGAGGTTTCTGGGCTTGTCGATGTCGCAGCCGCGCGCGAGCGCGTGGTGGTACGCGAAGAGCTGCAGCGGGATCACGTTGAGCACCGCCGAGAGCGGCTCGATCGTCGCGGGGACGTCGATGCGCTCGTCTGCGAGCTCGTGGCTCGCCGCGTCGGAGCCGATGCTGATCACGTGGCCGCCGCGCGCCTTCACCTCGTGCAGGTTGCTGCGCACCTTGTCGGCGACGCCGCCCGGCGCATTGACGACCACGATCGGCATGCCCTTGCTGATGAGCGCGATCGGCCCGTGCTTCATCTCGCCGGCGGCGTAGCCCTCGGCGTGCACGTAGCTGATCTCCTTGAGCTTGAGCGCGCCTTCGAGGGCGATCGGGAAGTTCACCCCGCGACCGAGAAAGAAGAAGCCCTTGGCGTCGACGTGCGCGCGCGCGATCGCGCCGACCGCATCGATGGTCTCGGGCGCGAGCAGGGCCTCCATGCGCGGACGCAGGCGGCGCAGCTCGTCGAGCAGCTCGCGGCCGCGGCGCGCGTCGATCGTGCCGCGCGCGCGCCCGAGGCGCACGGCCAGCAGGAACGCGGCGACGACCTGCGCCACGAAGGCCTTCGTGCTGGCGACGCCGATCTCGGGGCCCGCGTGGGTCAGGATCGCGGCTTCGCTCTCGCGGACCACCGTCGAGCCCATCACGTTGCAGATCGCGGCGGTCGACGCGCCCAGCTCGCGCGCGAGGCGCAGCGCGGCGAGCGTGTCGGCGGTCTCGCCCGACTGCGACACGGCAAGCGCGAGCGTCTTCGGCGCGAGCACCGGCTCGCGATAGCGGAACTCGCTCGCGTAGTCGAGGTCGACCGGGATACGCACGAGCTGCTCGATCATGTAGCGCGCGACGAGGCCTGCATGCAGCGCCGTGCCGCACGCGATCACCTGCAGGCGCTCGAACGAGCGCAGCCGCGCGTCGCTCCAATCGCCGTGCTCGAACGACACATCGCCCGATGCCGACAGGATGCGATCGAAGGCCGTCCGCGCGAGCACGTCGGGCTGCTCGTGGATCTCCTTCAACATGTAGTGCGGATAGCCCGCCTTGCTCGCTTGCTCGGCGTCCCAGTCGATGCGCCGTGCGTGGCGCTCCAAGGGCTTGCCTGCGAGATCGCTGACGCGCAGCGAGCCCGGTGCGAGTTCGGCCACGTCGCCGTCTTCGAGGTACACGACGTCGCGCGTGTGCGGGAGCAGTGCGAGCACGTCGCTGCCGAGGTACGCGGCGTCGGGCGTTACTGCTACGACGAGCGGCGGGCCTTGGCGCGCGCAGACGAGGGCGCCGCCCGAGTCTGGCGACATCACCGCGATCGCGTAGTAGCCGTGGACACGCGCGAGCGCGCTGCGCACGGCGTCGACGAGCTTCGCACCGCGCGCAAGCTCGCGTCCGACGAGGTGCGAGAGCACTTCGGTGTCCGTCTCGCTCGTGAACACGCGGCCCTCAGCCTGCAGCTCGCGGCGCAGGTCGAGGTAGTTCTCGATGATGCCGTTGTGCACGAGCGCGAGGCGACCGCTGCCGTCCGAGTGCGGGTGCGCGTTCTCGTCCGACGGCGCGCCGTGCGTGGCCCAGCGCGTGTGGCCGACGCCGATGCGCGCCGCGGACAGCGCTCCGTCGGAGAGGAGCTTCTCCAGCTCGGCGAGACGCCCCACCTTGCGGCGGATCTCGACCTTCTCACCCTCGACGACGGCGACTCCGCAGCTGTCGTAGCCGCGGTATTCGAGGACACGCAGGCCCTCGACCATGCCATCGAGCACGGCGCCGTTGCGTGAGAAGGCTCCGACGATGCCGCACATCGCGGGCTTTAGCCCTTCTTGCCTACGAGCGGTCCGACCAGCGGGTCGTTGATGCGCGAGCGGAAGTAGTCGAGCGTCTTCGCGAGACCCGTGTCGAGGTCGTAGCGCGGCTCCCAGCCGAGGATGCGGCGCGCCTTGGTGATGTCGGGCTGACGTACCTTCGGGTCGTCGACCGGCAGCGGCTTGTTGACGATCTTCGACTTCGAGCCCGTGAGCTTGATCACGCGCTCGGCGAACTGCTGGATCGTCATCTCCCCGGGGTTGCCGATGTTGGTCGGGTAGACCTCGTCGGAGTGCAGCAGGCGGTAGATGCCGTCGACGAGGTCGTCGACGTAGCAGAACGAGCGCGTCTGCGAGCCGTCGCCGAACACCGTGACGTCCTCGCCCTTGAGGGCTTGGCTCATGAACGCGGGCAACGCGCGGCCGTCGTTCAAGCGCATGCGCGGACCGTAGGTGTTGAAGATGCGCACGATGCGCGTCTGCACCTTGTGGTAGCGGTGGTACGCCATCGTCATGGCCTCGGCAAAGCGCTTGGCCTCGTCGTACACGCCGCGCGGGCCGACGGGGTTCACGTTGCCCCAGTAGTCTTCCTTTTGCGGGTGCACGAGCGGGTCGCCGTAGCACTCCGAGGTCGAGGCCAGCAGGAAGCGGGCGTTCTTCTCGCGCGCGAGGCCGAGCGCCTTGTGCGTGCCCATCGCGCCCACCTTGAGCGTCTGGATCGGCAGCTCGAGGTAGTCGATCGGGCTCGCGGGCGAGGCGAAGTGCATCACGGCGTGCACGGGGCCGGGGACGTGGATGAACTCCGTCACATCCTGGTGGTAGAAGTGGAAGTCAGGACGCCCTGTGATGTGCTCGATGTTGCGCAGGTCACCAGTGATCAGGTTGTCCATGCAGATCACTTCCCAGCCTTCGGCCAGGAAACGATCGCAGAGGTGGCTGCCCAAGAACCCGGCTCCGCCGGTGATGACGACGCGCTTCTTCTGTTGGCTCATCGAATTCGTGCTCTAGGAAAGATGGGAGACCGCGCGGCGCGCGATCCGATACTTCAGCCCCCCGCCCCCGAGGGGAGGGAGAACGTGGCGCGCTCGCCCGCAGGGAGCTTGACGCGCACGCCAAAGGTGAGGATGTCGGCGCCGCGCTCGCTGGCCGCTTGGACCTGCACACGCGCTCCTTCTTCGGTGCACGTGGGCTCGCCGATCATGCGCAGCGCGAAGCCCGGGCCTTGGAAGCGCGCGAACTCGGCGTCGTCGCCCCGCGGCGCGCCGCCCGAGGAAAGCAGCGGCAGCACGACGATCTGGCCGGGGGCGAGCTCGATGCGTTCTTCGCGGAAGGCGATCGAGAGCGGCGACTTGCTCTGGTTTTGGATGGCGAGGGTCTCGTCGGTGCCGTGCTGCAGGAGGTACGGCCCCGAAGCCCCTGAGAGGATCGCGCCGCCGAGCAGGCGAACTTCGGATCCTTCGCGCAGCTCGATGCGGGCGCGGTCGAGCTCTTGGAACTCGAACAGGGGCTCTCCACGCGAGGGCGAGCCGACCCAGCCGATCGCCTCCCCCGCGAGCATCACGCTCGCGCCGTCGGGCCACAGAACTTCGGCGCGTCCGCCGGGCGAGAGCACGACCGCTCCGCCCGCGGTGAGCCGGGCGCGCTTGTCGAAGAAGGTCAGGGGATAGCCGCGCAGCGCGCCCGCCGGTCGCACCTGCACCGGATCGGCGTGGCGCAGCACCGAGACCTCCTCGGGCCCCGGCGGGTGGTTCTGGGCATCGCCCGGCGGGAGCGGGCTCTGCGTGGCGCGCATCGGCCCAGGCCAGCGCTGGGTCTCGCGTGCCGCGCAGCCGCCGAGCGTGAGCACGGCCGCGAGCGCGGCGCAGATCGCCGCTCCCCGCATCATGACGACTTGTGGTTCGCGGAGGGATGGGCGGACATGTAGCGCTCGACGAAGCCCGTGTCGTGGCGGGCCGAGCGGAAGTCGGAGTGGTCGAGCACCTTGGAGAGCAGCGGGATCGTGGTCTTGGGACCGACGATCACGTACTCGTCGAGCGCGCGCAGCATCGTCGCGATGGCGGCGTCACGGCTCGAGCGGTGTGCGAGGAGCTTTCCGATCATCGAGTCGTAGTTCGGCGGGATGCGGTAGCCACTGTAGGCGTGGCTGTCGACGCGGATGCCCGGTCCTCCCGGAGGGGCGTACATCTGGATCAGGCCCGGCGAGGGCTGGAAATCCTTGTCGGGGTCCTCCGCGTTGATGCGGCACTCGATGCAGTGGCCGTTCAGGCGGATGTCCTCTTGGCGGTAGGACAATTTTTCCCCCGCCGCCACGAGGATCTGCTCGCGCACGAGGTCGACCCCGGTGACCATCTCGGTGACCGTGTGCTCGACTTGGATGCGCGCGTTGACCTCGATGAAGTAGAAGTTGCCCTTCTTGTCGAGCAGGAACTCGCACGTGCCCGCGTTGTAGTACTTCGCGTGCTTGGCGAGGCGCACCGCGGCCTCCCCCATGCGCTGGCGCAGCTCCGGCGTGAGCGACGGCGACGGCGCCTCCTCGATCAGCTTCTGGTGGCGGCGCTGGATCGAGCAGTCGCGCTCGAAGAGGTGAATCACGTTGCCGTGCTTGTCGCCGAGCAGCTGCACCTCGATGTGGCGCGGATTCTCGACGAACTTCTCCAAGTACACGGTCGGGTCGCCGAAGGCGGCCTCGGCCTCCGCGCGCGCGGCGTGGAAGCCCGACACCAAGCTCGGATCGTTGCGCGCGATGCGCATGCCGCGCCCGCCGCCGCCCGAGGAGGCTTTGATCATCACGGGGTAGCCCAGCCGCTGCGCGACTTCGAGCGCCGTCTTCTCGTCCTGCACGGGCCCGTCCGAGCCCGGCACGACCGGCACATCCGCTTCGACCGCCATGGCGCGCGCGCGCGCCTTGTTGCCGACTGCGGCCACCGACTCCGGATCGGGTCCGATGAAGGTGATGTTGCAGGAGTTGCAGACCTCGGCGAAGTGCTCGTTCTCCGAGAGGAACCCGTAGCCGGGGTGGATCGCGTCCACGTCGGCCACCTCCGCGGCGCTGATGATCGCCGGGATGTTGAGGTAGCTCTTGGAGCTCGGCGCCGGGCCGATGCAGATGGTCTCGTCGGCCTGACGCAGGTAGAGCGCGTCGGCGTCGGCCTCGGAGTACACCGCGACGGTCTCGATGCCGAGCTCGCGGCAGGTGCGGATCACGCGCTGCGCGATCTCGCCCCGGTTGGCGACCAGAATGCGTCCGAACATGGGGTGGATCCGCGCGTGCCTCAGGCCTTGATCAGGAACAGCGGCTGGCCGAACTCGACTGCGGCCCCGTTTTCGACCAGCACCTCGACGATCGTGCCCGAGCACTCGGCCTTGATCTCGTTCATGACCTTCATGGCCTCGATGATGCACAGCACCGACTCGGGCTTGACGTTCTTACCCGGGCTCGCGAAGGGCTCGGCGTCCGGCGACGCGGCGCGGTAGAAGGTGCCGACCATCGGACTCTTGAACTCCTTGGTGCCCGGGGGCGGGCCGGACGGAGCGGGGGCCGCGGCCGGAGCCGGCGCGGCGGCCGCAGCGGCGGGCGCGAGCGGCGCGGGGG
>CAIYPP010000130.1 GCA_903928115.1 uncultured Planctomycetota bacterium | reverse complement strand
CTCGCGCATCACGCGCGTGAACGAGCACTTCCCGACCGACAAGGGCGAGGCGATGACGGCGGTGGCCCTGCTCTGCCGCTTCTTCCTCGGCCAAGACCCGGAGAAGAACCCGGTCATGGCCAAGCATGCGGACCTGCTGAAGACCAAGCTCCCCAAGTGGGATCCGGATGGCTTCGGCATCGACTTCTACTACTGGTACTACGGCTCGTACGCCATGTACCAGATGGGCGGCGACAAGTACTGGGAGCAGTGGAACAAGGCCATGAAGACGGCCGTGGTCGACTCCCAGCGTCGCGACGGCGACGAGAAGGGCTCGTGGGACGCGAAGGTCGACCCGTGGGGCTTCTCGGGCGGTCGCGTGTACACCACCGCGCTCGGCGTGCTGTGCCTCGAGGTGTACTTCCGCTATGCGAAGGTGCTCGGCGCTCGCTGAGCGAAGGTCCCTTCGGCAGAGTTTGAACGCGCGGGCGGCTCGCAAGGGCCGCCCGCGCTGCTTGGTACACGGCCGCGAAGCGGCGCGCGCGAGGTGCTAGGCTCGCGCGCGTGAAGTGGATGTGCTGGAACTTCGCGGCGTTCCTCGCTTGCGCGCTCGCCGCTGCGTGCGGCAAGTCCGACGAGCGCCGCAACGTGCTGCTCGTGACGCTCGATACGACGCGCTTCAACGCGCCGGGCTTCATGGGCAACCGCGAGAAGCCGACGCCCAACCTCGATGCGCTCGCGGCCGAGTCGCTGGTCTACGAGCAAGCGCGCACCGTGACACCGCTGACGCTGCCGGCGCACAGCTCGATGCTCACCGGCCTGTATCCCCCGCGTCACACGATCTCGGCCAACGGAGTTCGACCGCTGCCGAGCTCGGCGCGCACCCTCGCCGAATATGCGCAGGCCGAGGGTGTGCAGACGGCAGCGTTCGTCGCGTCGATCGTGCTCGACCGGTCGTTCGGCCTCGCTCAAGGGTTCGAGACGTATCGCGACGTCGAGCCCGCGACCGACAAGAACGCGCCCAAGATTGCGGAGCTGCGCGCGGAGGACGTGCTTTCCCGCGCACGCGCGTGGCTCGATGCGCGCGACCGCGAGCGGCCGTTCCTCGCGTGGATTCACCTCTTCGACGCGCACGACCCGTACGAGCCGCCGCAAGAGTTCGCATCGATGCGCAGCGCCTACCTCGGCGAGGTCGCGTACATGGATCGCGAGCTCGGGCGACTGTTCGACGCGCTGCGCGCCGATGGGACGCTCGATCGCACTCTGGTGATCGTGCTCGGCGACCACGGCGAGGGCCTGAAAGAGCACTCCGAAGCCACGCACGGATGGTTCTGCTACGACAGCACCGTCCGCGTGCCGATGTTCGCGCGCTTCCCCGATGGCTGGCGACGAGGTGAGCGCTCGAAGGAGTGCGTGAGCGTCGTCGACATCTTCCCCACCGCGCTCACGGCGCTCGGTATCGCGCCTCCACGCGAACTCGACGGCACGAACCTCGACCATGCACGCGTCCCCGAGGGCCGCGGCGTGTACTTCGAGTGCTTCAACGGCGCCGAGAACTTCGGCTGGAGCCCGCTGGTGGGCTGGGCCGACTCCGAGCTCAAGTACATCCACTCGAGCGAGCCCGAGCTCTTCGAACTCTCGAAGGACAAGCAGGAGCAGCGCAACGTCGCGGCGGAGCGCGGGTCGGATGCGGCGCGCATGCTGGCCGCGATCCGCGACGTGCGCACACAGCCCGCGCTGCCGCGCGACAGCGACGAACACGTGAACCCCGACGCGCAACGCGCGCTGCGCGGATTGGGTTACGTCGACTCCGGCCTCGACAGCGGCGCGCGGCTCGATCCTCTCGCTCCTGGCGATCTGCCCGCTCCGGGTCTGCGCAAGGACGAGCTCAAGCTCTTCCAGTTCGCGTCCGACGCGTCTTCGCGCGGCGAACTCGCTGCATCCGTCAACACATGGCTGGAGCTGCTCCAGCGCTTTCCACAGAACATGACGGCTCGCTCGCTGTGTGCCGCAGACATGATTCGCAGCAACCGCGCGGCCGATGCGAAGCCGCTGCTCGAAGCCGTGCGCGCGAGCCGCAGCCTCACGGCCAACGAGTGGAACAACCTAGGCTGGTGCCACGAGCAGGCCGGAGAGCGCGATGCCGCACGCGATTGCTACGCCAAGGCACTCGAACTCGACCCTGAGCACCCGTGGGCCGCCGACAACTTGGCGCGCGTGCGCTAGCCCTCGCGACGCCGGCTCAACGCCCGACGATGCGGGTTCGCAGCACACGGTCGATCAGGCCAACCTGCGGCTGCATCAACGTGTACACGAGCCCCGCGAGGTACAGAGCCCCTGTGACGCCCGCGCAGATCCACATCTCTCTCTGTGTCGCGAGAAACCGCAGCGTCACCGCAGCCAAGAGCAGCGGGCCCAAGAGCAGCACTGCGCGCTGAAACCACGTCCATCGCGAAGCTCGCCGTCCGCGCGCGTCGCGCAACAGTAGTCCGAACATTCGGAACGAGATACCGCCACGTGTCAGGCTGATGTAGGCGAGCGACATGGCCGACACGATGAGAAGCATGTTTGAGAATCCGGGCGCGAGCTGTTCGGAGCTGATGCCCTGCTGCGAGTACGCGAGCACAACCCCCATGGCGCATCCGACGACGAAGCTCGCGCCCACGAAGGCCGAGAACGTGGAGTGAAACACCCGCTGCCGACGCGCGAGTACCTTGCCTGCGCTGGCGAGCGACTCGAGCTCGCGGCGCGCCTCTGAAATCGACGCGTGTTGGCGCGCGAGCACTCGTCGGATGACCTCATCCGCGGCGCCCGGCATGTCGTGAGGCAACTCGAGCGCCACACCGAGGAGGCGGCGCAGGAACCACTCCAGCAACGCGCGCGGCTCCTGCGCTTGCGCCGTCGCGGGGAGCACCGTGAAGTCGAGCACACGGAGATTGTGAGAGCGATCGATCCAAAGCTGCTCCGGTGCAACGGCGCGAGACCCGGAGAGTTCTAGCTCGATCGACAAGTCACGCAGCAGACGCAGGACGACGTCCCAGGCGAGCTCGCCCTGCGCAGCACGCCAGCGCTCGAACGTCTCTCCGCCCGGCGCCTCGAGCACGAGCCAACGGCGGTTCACCGCTTCGAACGACGCGAGCCACCGCAATCGCGCAGACCGCTCGGCGCGAATCATCTCCGTCGCGTCCCTCGGCTCCGCAAGGATCCAGACCTCGCGCTCGAGCAACGCGTCCTCGCCCATGTAGAGCGGGCCCCACGAAGTCTGTGCGACGCAGCCGCGAAGGCGATAGCGATCGAGGATTCCATCGCCTTCGACGTTCGCGTCGAGCGCGCGGGGCTCGGGCACGCGAAGCTCCGTCGAGATGCGCTGCAGCGGCAGGGTGGACTGCGTCGTGCGCGTTCCACTCACGAGTTCGTGCACGCCACGCTTCCCGCTCACGCGGCGCATCGTCAGCGCCATCGCAGCGAACCACAGGACGTCGAGCGGAGCGCTGACGTACGAGAACATGACGCCATCGCCGATCTGCTGCTCCACCTCGCTGCTGAAAGCCAGAGAGAGGACGGTGCCCACGGACAACATCGCTGCGCGGACCAACGCACGTGCGTATCCGAGCGCACTTCCGTCGGCGCGCTCGACCTTCAGCCCGAGCGCCCACTTGCCGAGACTGCGTCCGAAGCGACCTTCGCACAGAGTGAAGTACAAGAGAGTGAGCAGCACGGCGGCGTACTCGATCGCGCGCGCGAGCGGCCCCTCGGAGAGGTCCGCACGGCTCCGTCCTTCGACGAGGACCGCGAGCAGAGCCGCGATGACTCCGATCCCGAGAGAATCGATGGCGTAGGCCGCACCCCGCCGCCACAGATCCGCAGCCGGGGCTTCGCTCGCGAAGGGATGGAGCGCCTCGCGCAGCGCCCGGACACTCTCGAAGCGTCGCGCGGGATCCTTGTCCATCGCCCGCGCAACGACCTCGGCGAGCTCACGCGGGATCTCGGATCGCAGCGTTGCGAGATCCTCGGGCGGCTCGGAGAGAATGCGAGCGAACACCTCTTGGATGTTGTTGCCCGTCCAGCCCGGACGCCCCGCGAGCAGCGCGTAGATCGTGGCTGCGGCCGAGTAAAGATCCGAACGCTCGTCGACGTCCCTCCCGCGAATCTGCTCAGGCGGCGCATACAGCGGCGAGCCGATGAACGCGCCCTTGTCCGTCAAGTGAACATTGCTTTCGATCGAGCGCGAAAGCCCGAAATCCCCGAGCTTCACGCGCCCTTCGGGATCGAGGAAGCAGTTCGACGGCTTGACGTCGCGGTGCAGGATGCCGGCGCGGTGAGCGACCTCGAGCGCTTCGCAGAGCTCGATCCCCCACTGCACCGCTCGGCGCACGGCGATCGGCTCTTTGCGCGCGAGGACGGCCTCGAGCGTCTCGCCCTCGACGAGCTCCATCGCGATCGCCGGCGCCCCCTCGACGGAGTGGGCGCCGTACACGAACACGCAACGCGAGTCGGAGATCGAGCCCGCGATCATCGCCTCGCGCTGGAAGCGATCGAACGTCGTGTCGTCCTCATCGCTGGAGTGCCGCAGCACCTTGAGCGCGACCACCCGCCCCGTCGAGAGCTCGCGCGCGCGATAGACGACGCCCATGCCGCCGCTGCCGAGCTCCGAGAGCAGCTCGAACCCGTCCGCCTGCCGCGGCAGTTCCCGCTTGCTACCCGTCCCACCCACGCGGGGAATGGTAGCGCGCTCCCCCGCTCGTCCATCACGCCTCGGTTCTCAGGCCCGCGCGCCGTGCCGATCCTCGAAAGTCAGAGGGGCGCCCCTGATCGCTCAGGGACGCCCCTCGTTTCCAGTCACGGGCCCGATCGAGCCCGCGGATCGCTCACGCGATCACGGAGCCAGCGTGAACTGCAGCGCGTTCGACAGGTAAGCCCGTCCGTCGCGCGCTCGCGCGCGACGGCGCCGAAGACGCCTTGGCGTCTTCGGCGAGGGATCCCCCGAGCATCGCCGCAGGCGATGCGCTGGCTGAAGCTCGTCGCAATAACGCCTACAGCCCCAGGCTGTTCTCCCGCGCGCTCGCGCGCGACGGCGCCGAAGACGCCTTGGCGTCTTCGGCGAGGGATCCCCCGAGCATCGCCGCAGGCGATGCGCTGGCTGAAGCTCGTCGCAATAACGCCT
>CAIYPP010000129.1 GCA_903928115.1 uncultured Planctomycetota bacterium | reverse complement strand
GCGACGGCACGCGGGTCGGCGAGGCCCGCGGCGCCGAGACCCGCGAGCGCGCCCGCGGGGAACTCGACGCGCACCTCGAGCCGCTCGCCTTCGAGCGGCACGTAGAGCACGCGCACGGTCCCACCCGGACCCGCGCAGCGGCGTGCGAGCCCGAGCAGGGTCTCGAACGCGCGCGCCAGCAGGGGGCGATCCGCGCGCACGAGAAAACGCGGAGATCGAGGGCCGGAAGCGGTGCGGGCGCTCAAGCGCTCCGCGGTTCGAGCGCCGGTGGTCAACGTCGCGAGCTGCTCGTCGAGCAACGCGACGAGGTCGAACTCGTCCGCACCGCGCTCCGGCGGGGCCGCGAGCAGCGCGAGCGTGCGCGCAAAGTGACCGAGCCTGCGCACTTCGTCTCGCAGCGCCGCGAGCGCGACCTCGTCGCCGGGCGCGCGGTCGCGCAGCGCGGACTCCGCGCCCTCCAAGCGCACGACCAGCGCGCCGAGCGTCTCGACGTGGTCCGCAGTCATCCCATCCGACCGCGGCACCGCGTGCGAGGACGGCTCCTGCGGCGCGAGCAGGGTGTGAAATTCTTGCAGGGTCAGCGGCCACGGGAGCCAGCGTGCCCCCGGGAGGGCGAGCAACGCGCGCGCGACGCGCCCCGAGGGATCGGGACCGGTGCAGCACAGCCGCCAGCGAGGTCGAACCGCAAGAATCCGGCCCAGCGAGCCGATCTCCTCGCACGCCCAATGGTCCACGTGCACCAACACCGACCGCGCGTCCGCAGGGAGCGCCTCCAGCTCCAGAAGCGAACCCGGAAGCTCGAGCTGCACCTCGGGTGCGAGCGCCGCGAGCACGCGAGCGTGGAGCTCGCGCTCGGCGAAGGGCAGCAGCGCGCAGCGAAGCGCGGCGGGGGCAGGGCTGGGGTTCAGGCCGGACTCCTCGGAGAGCGCAATCCTAGCGAAGGCCGTGCTTTCGGGCAGTCGGAGACCTCTTTCCAGACCCTCCACGAGGGTGTGTTCGCACTTTCCCCGCGCTGGGGTAGCTTGCGCCACGAGGCCTAGGCCATGAGCGCGCGTCCCGAGATCTCCATCGTCGTCCCCGTGTTCAACGAAGTGGACAGTCTCGACCTGCTCTACGCCGAGGTGCGCGACGCGCTCGAGCCCACGGCTCGGACCTTCGAGCTGATCTTCGTGGACGACTGCTCGACCGACCGCAGCCTCGCGCACATGCGCGCGCTGCGCCACAGCGACCCGCGCGTGCGGATCCTGCACTTCCGCCGCAACTTCGGCCAGACCGCGGCGCTCTCCGCCGGCTTCGACGCGGCGCGCGGAGAGATCGTGGTCACCATGGACGGCGACCTCCAGAACGATCCGGCGGACATCCCGCGCATGGTGGCGCGGCTCGACGAGGGCTTCGACATCGTCGCCGGCTGGCGCAAGGAGCGCCAAGACGGCCTGTTCCTGCGCCGCGTTCCCTCGCAGATCGCCAACCGCATGATCGCGTGGCTCACCGACACGCCGATCCACGACACGGGCTGCACGCTCAAGGCGTTTCGGGCCGAGCTCGTGCGACGCCTGCCGATCTACGCCGAGCAGCACCGCTTCCTGCCCGCGATGTCGCGCGGCAGCGGCGCGCGCATCACCGAGATGGTCGTGCACCACCGCGCCCGTCGGTTCGGCCACAGCAAGTACGGCATCGGACGCGCGCAGCGCGTCCTGCTCGACATGTTCGCCATCACGCTGATCGCGCGCTTCGCGCGGCGGCCACTGCACTATTTCTTCCTGCTCTCCCTGCAGTTCGGCGCGCTCGCGGTCGCGCTGCTCGCGATCGAGATCGACTGGGAGTCGGTCACGCTCCAGAACCTGCCGCAGTGGCCGTTCATGGCCTTCCTCCTGTGCCTCTTGCCCGCCGCGCACTTCCTGATGCTCGGCCTCTTGTCCGAGCTCGTCGTCAACGCTGGCCGCGTGCACCGCGAGAGCGTGCTGCAGTCGCGCGAGCCTTCGCGCAAGGGGAGGTTGGCGTGAGCACTCTCGACGTCACGGTCGTGGTCCCGATCGACTCGCCCGACGCCGAGGTCGAGCAGGTCGTCGCAGCCTTCGCGGGCCAGCTCGAGCGCCTGGGCAAGAGCTGGGAGTGCATCCTCGTGTTCGACGGCGTGCGCGGCAAGGCGTGGGAGCGCGCGTGCGCGCTCGAGGCTCGCTCGCCGGACAAGCTGCGCAAGCTGCACTTCGCGCGCCACTTCGGCGAGTCCGAGTGCCTCAAGGCTGCGCGCGAGATCGCGCGCGGAGCCGTGCTCTTCACGACGCCCCAGTACGTGCAGGTGGACCCGATCGAGATCGGTGAGTTCCTCGCCGAGCTCGACGCGGGCGCCGACATGGTCGTGCCGTGGCGCGAGGCGCGCATCGACCCGTGGCTGAACCAAGTGCAGTCGGCGAGCTTCAACTGGCTGATGCGCAAGATCAACAAGAGCAGCTTCCACGACCTGAACTGCTACTTCCGCGCCTTCAAGCGCGAGCGCATCGCCGACATCGAGATCTACGGGGACATGTACCGCTTCCTCCCGCTGATCGCGCAGCGCGAGGGCCTCGTGGTACGCGAGCGCGCCGTCCGCCACCTCAAGGAATGGGGCCGCGCGGGCTTCTTCGGCATCGGCGTGTACGCGCGGCGCTTCCTCGACGTCGTCGGCGTGGTGTTCCTGACGCGCTTCCGCATCAAGCCGCTGCGTTTCTTCGGCTCCGTGGGGCTCACGCTCTCGCTCGTGGGAGGAATGATCCTCGCCTACACGATCGTCAACCGCGTGCTCACGCCGAACTACGGCCTGCAGAACAAGCCCGCGTTCCTCCTCGGGCTGATGCTGTTCTCGCTCGGCGTGCAGGTGATCGGCTTCGGCCTCGTGGGGGAGATCATCATCTATTACACGCAGACGCGAAATCTGCGCGAGTACAGGATCGGTCGCCGCTTTGACGACGAAGGCTCCGACGAGGAACAGCCTTGAGCGCCGAACAAGCAGCGCAGATGCCCGACGCGCAGCCTGCAGCGAGCGCACAGGAGCAAGAGCCCGAGCTGCGGCTCGGCACCGCGGCCGACGACTCCGCCCGCGACGCGTACGTCCGCGCCCACCCGAAGGCGACCTTCTTCCACCTCGCCGGCTGGCGCGACGTCGTCGAGCGCGAGATGGGCCACGAGCCTGCGGACCTGCTCGCGTTCCGCGAAGGCAGGCTCGTCGGCGTGCTGCCGCTGATGCGCGCTCCCGGTCCGATCACGCGACGTTCGCTGATCTCGATGCCCTACGCCGTCTACGGCGGGCCGATCGGAGACTCGCGCCTCGTCGAGCAGCGGCTGATCGAAGCGGCGAAGGACGCTGCCGAGCGCGGACGGGCAGGGCGCCTCGAGCTGCGCTGCACCGAGGATCCCGGTCTCGACCTCGCCCCGTCGGAGCTCTATGCGACCTTCGTGCGCGAGTTGCCGAGAAAGCCCGAAGACGTGCTCGCGTCGATGCCCAAGAAGGCCCGCGCCGAGGCGCGCAAGGCGCGCGAGAAGCACGGGCTCGTGCTGACCGAGGGCCGCTGGTACTTGGACGACTTCGTGCGCATGTTCCATGAGAACAAGCGCAAGCTCGGCTCCCCGGGGCTGCCGCACTCGTTCTTCTGGTCGCTGTGCAAGCGCTTCGGGGACGACGTTCGGATCCACGTGGTGCACCGCGGGCGCCAGCCCGTGTCGGCGGTGATGAGCTTCCTCTTCCGCGGCGACGTGCTCGCCTACTACTCCGGAGCCGTCGACGGAGCCGACCGAGAGTGCAGCGCGAGCAACTTCATGTACATGGCGCTGCAGGAGTGGGCCGTCCGCGAAGGGCACACGCGCTTCGACTTCGGCCGCAGCCGCCGCGACTCGGGCGCGTTCACGTTCAAGGAGCACCAAGGCTTCACGCCGACGCCGCTCCCGTACCGCTTCCACTTCGTGCGCGATCGCGCACTTCCGGCGCTCACGCCGTCGAATCCGCGCACCAAGATCCTGCGCGACAGCTGGGCTCGGCTGCCGCGGCCGATCGCGCGCAGGCTCTCGGAAGAGCTCTGCCGCTACTTGCCCTGAGCGAGCACGGCGCGAGCCGCCGCCACGACGTCCTCGACGACCGTCACGCGCGCCGCGAGTTCGGCCGGAAGCGAGGCCCGCTCTCGCTCGCCCTTGCCCGTTCGCACCAAGATCGCGCGCGTCCCGAGCGCGAGCCCCGCTTCGAGGTCGCGGCGCGCGTCGCCGACGATCCAGCTGCGCGTCGGGTCGAGTCCGAGCTCTGCGCACGCGAGCGCGAGCATGCCGCTCGACGGCTTGCGGCACGCGCACGTGCGCACGTAGGGCGGCGCGCCTCGCTCGGGATGATGCGGACAGACGTAGCAGGCCGCGATCGGGAAGCGCTCGCGCAGCGCGAGGTTCAGCGCGTCGAGCTCGGCCACACTGACCTCACCGGAAGCGACTGCGCTCTGATTCGTCACGACGACGAGCACATAGCCGGCGCTCGCGAGCTCGCGCAGCGCCCCATCGAGGCCGGGCACGAACTCCAGCTCGGCGAGCGCGCGCGGGGCACGCTCCAGCTCGCGGTGCAGCGTGCCGTCGCGATCGAGGAAGACCGCCGGGCGGAGCGGCACGGCGCTAGCGCCCGCCTGCGGGTCGGCGCGGACGATCTTGGGACTCGACGAGGCTCATGCGCACATAGATGCGCGCGGGCTCGAGCATGCGCTCGACCTTGATCGGAAACACGCCGTCGCGAACGTTCAACCACAGCGGGAAGTGCCAGGTCTGCGCGTTGACCCAAGCCTCGTCCCAAAGGATCAGCCACGTGTCGCCGCCCTCGTCGATGTGCACGCTCGCCGGTTTGTAGCCTTCGAGGACGAGGTCGACGTCGTGCGTCGCGCGCGCGAGGTCGATGTGGCAGGGCGTGACAAAGCCGGAGTCTTCGCCGTCGACGATCACGCGCGCGCCGGACGGCGTGCTCGCGAACATCACGCCCGGAGCGGGGAGGAGCTCGACGCAGCCGGCCGTGAGCAGCGCGGCGGCAAACGTGGCGACGGAGAGGGAGGAGCGCATGGGACTCCAAGAGTGTTGCCAACGTGCCCGCACTTTGAAAGGCTCCACGCGCTTGGAGACGGCAGAACGCAGCCGAAGGAGTGAGCGCGGGCCCGGCTGGGGCGAGCGCGCGCTGCGCGCCCTCCCGTGGGCCGTGGCGGCCCTGTGCCTGCTGCGCTTCGCAGGGCTCGGGCGGTGGGGGCTTTGGATCGACGAGGCCTTCACCCTGCACGACGCACAGGCGCTCTCGTGGGACAAGCTGACGGACTTCCCGCTCAACCTCTTCTTGACCTCGGTATGGCTCGACGTGCTCGGCCCACCGCACGATGAGTGGGCCCTGCGCGCGCCGGCGTGCTTCTTCGGGGTGCTCTCGATCCTCGGGACCGCTTGGGCGTTCCGGCCGATCCTCGGCGCTGCGCGCTCGTGGCTCGCGGCCCTGATGGTCGCGCTGTCGTCCTATCACCTCTTCTGGAGCCAGTCCGCGCGCCACTACACGCTGGCGCAGGCGATCTCGATCCTCGGAGCGGGCGTCGCGCTCCGAGGCATCGCCCGCGGCAGTGGCTCGCGCTACCTGCTCGGGGTGGGGCTCGCCCTCACCGCGGCCTTCGCGCACCCTTCGGCGGCGTTGCTCGTCCCGGCCCTGCTCGCGGCGCCTTGGATCGCGGGGCGCCTCGGCGCGCCGCTCGCGTGGAGCCCGTCGACACGCTGGATGGCGGCGCTCGGACTCCTCGGCCTCACGCTCGGAGTCACTTGGGGCGCCGACGTGTGGAGCGAATACGCGAGCAAGAAGGGCGGCTCGAGCGTGCTGCACCTCGCGCAGACGAGTGGTTTCTACTTCGGCCCGCCGCTGTGCCTCGCCGCCGCGTGGACGGGAATCGAGGCGCTGCGGCAGCGGCGCTCGGGCGATGTCCTGATCGCGCTCGTTCTCGCCATCTCCTTCGCGCTCGCGTTGGCGGCTGCGCTGCTCGCCCGCGTGGCAGCACAGTACGTCTTTGTCCTGCTGCCGTGGGCTGCGGCCGCCGCGAGCGGCATCGCGCCCTTCGAGCGCCCGCGCAGCATCGCCGCGCGCACGCTGCTCGTCGCGGTCCTCACGTGGGGCGTGGTCGACGTCTTGCTCTACATGACGCTGCGCCACGGAGATCGCCCACGCTGGAAAGAAGCCTACGCGCTTGTGGTGCGCTCGCGCGGACCCGACGACCTGATCTATGGCATGGCACCGCCGGTGGGTGAGTACTACGTCGCGCCGGGGAGTACGCACCTGCGCGAAGCGCGCAGCATCGCTCGACTCACCGCCTACGAAGACCACTTGGTCGACGTCTGGGCCCGCCGCGAGCGCCGTATTTGGATCGTGCTCAACCGCGAGGACCTGCTCGACTGGTCCGAGGCCGAGCGCGTGCGCTTCCAGCGCTTCCTGAGAGATCAGTGCGAGCGTGTGCGCACGTTCCCGGTCGCATGGACGCCGCGCAACTTGGACGTCGAGGTCTACTTGCGCCCGTGAACGGCCAGAGCTCGAGCCGTCGAGAAACGGAGCGGGCCCGCGCGGAGAGCACTCCGCACGGGCCCGCAGTGTCTCGCGCGATCGCGCTCAGTCGTTCACGCGGCCGAGGAACTCTCCGTCCTCGGTGCGAATCTTCACCTTCTCGCCCTTGCTGATGAAGATCGGCACGCGAATCTTGAGACCCGTCTCGACGACCGCGTCCTTCTTGACGTTCGTCGCCGTGTTGCCGCGCACGGCGGGGTCCGCCTCGATCACGGTGAGCACGACGGCCGCGGGGAGCTCGACGCCGATCGCGTTGGTGCCGTGGAAGGTCACGACGCAGGTCGTGTTCTCCTTCACGTAGGGCATCTTCTCGCCGATCAGCTCCTCGGGGAGCGTGAACTGCTCGTAGGACTCGTTGTCCATGAAGACATAGCCGCCCGAGTTCTCCTTGTAGAGGTACTCGCAGTTCTTCTTGTCGAGGAACGCAACCTCGAGCACGTCGCCCGAGCCCAGACGCATGTCGCGCATGCCGCCCGTGCGCAGGCTCTTCATCTTGACGTGGATGATCGCGCGCAGGTTGCCCGGCGTGTGGTGCATGTACTCGGTGATGAGCCAGAGATCGTTGTCCTGCTCGATGACCGTGCCCTTGCGCAGTTCCGTGGCCTTGACGCCCATGTTGCGGTGCTCTGAGAGTTCGAAGTGGAGGTTCGGTGGTACCGCGACGGGAGGTCCGCGGGCGCGAGAGGATAGCAGCCCCCGCGGAGCTTGGCACCCGCGTCGCGCGCTAGAACTGCTTGCGCTGGGTGGAGGACGGAATCGAGAGCGCCTTGCGGTACTTGGTCACCGTGCGCCGCGCGATCTGGATCTTGTGCTGTTCGGAGAGCGCGGCCGCGATCTGATCGTCCGAGAGCGGGTTGTGGCGGTCTTCCTTTTCCACGAGCTCCTTGATCCGCAGCTGGATCGAGGCCTGCGCCTCGACCTCGCCGTCCTCGGTCTCGGTGCCACCCGTGAAGAAATACTTGAGCGGCAGGGTGCCGTGCGGCGTCTGCGCGAACTTGCCCGACACGGCACGGCTCACGGTCGAGATGTGCACGCCCACTTCGTCGGCCACCTGCTGCATGCGCAGCGGGTGCAGACCGCGCACGCCCTTCTCCAGGAAGTCGCGCTGGTGCTCGAACACGCGCTCGGAGATCTGGAGCAGAGTGCTCTGGCGCTGCTGCACGGCGTCGATGAACCAGCGCGCGCTCTCGAGGCGCTTGCGGACCCAGTCGCGCTCACCCTCGCCCTTCTTGGCGAGCTTGAGGTACTCCTTGTACTGCGGCGAGAGCACCAAGGTCGGCACGCGATCTCGCACGAGCCGCACCTCGAAGTGTCCGTCGAGCCCCTCGACCACCACGTCGGGCATGATCGCCGCCGCGGTCTCACCGCCGTAGCTCGCGCCCGGGTTGGGCTGGAACGAGCGCAAGATCTCCAGCGCCTGCACCACGTCGTCGAGCGAGCGACCCGTCGACTTGGCGATGCGAGGCAGACGGTTGGTCGTCACGTCGTCGAGGTGCTGCTCGACGATCGCGCGCAGGAGCGGATCGTCGAAGTGGTGCGACTCGAGCTGCAGGAGCAGACACTCGCGCAGGTCGCGCGCGGCGATCGCGGGGTGAATCAGGTGCCGCAGTTCCGCCAGCGCGCGCGCCACGGACTCGACCGTCGCTCCGGGGACGCCGCAGTCGCGCGCGATCTCTTCCGGCGCCGCGGCGAGGTAGCCGCGCGCGTCGAGGGAGTTGACGATGTACTGCGCCACCGAGCGGGTCGCGTCGTCGAGGTCGGAGAAGGCGAGCTCCGCCGAGATGGCCTCGGCCAGCGTCAGCGCGCTGTCCGGAGCGTTCTGGAGCGCCTCCAGCTTGCGGTCGGAGTCCTCGACACGGCCCTTCGGTCCCCGGTTCCAGCTCTCGCGGTCGACTCGCTCGAGCTCGTCGAGGCGCGCGTCGAGCAGCGCGCCGTCGCCCGCCTCCGAGGCGCCCTCCGCGCCGCCCTCTTCGTAGCCGAGCTCGGCCTTCTCGAGGAGCGGATTCTCGTTGAGCTCCTGCTCGATTCGATCGGCGAGATCGAGCGAGGGGAGCTGCAGGATCTGCATCGCCTGAATCATCTGCGGCGACTGCAGGAGGCGCTGCTCCATGCGCGCCGATTGGTGGAGTCCGAGTCTCAAGGGAAGTGCTTTCGAGCGTAGGGCGAGTATAGACGCCGATCGGGCGCAGGTCTCAGCGCGCGGGAGAGAGCTGGACGGAGAGAGCCGGGAGCGCCCCGTCGGCCGAAAGAACTTCCCGAGGCTCTCCCACGACCCGCGCCGTCGCGCGCGCCTGCGCGCGATCGAGCAGCTCCAGCGCTCCGAGGTTGGCCTCGGCGCGCGAGAGCGTCTCGCCGACGCCGCCCGAGGCACGCCACGCACGCGCGACGAACACGCCGTCGTGAACGACGCCCTCGAGCGCAAACCCCGTCAGCACACGTCGCAACTGCGGCTGCGGGATCCACGCCTCCTGCGCGATCTCGAGCGCGTAGTCCGCGAGCACGGAACGCTCGCTCACCGCGAGCACTCGCAGCCATCCGCCCTGCGAGGCCGGTCCACGCACCACGAGCTCGCCGTGTCGGACAACGAGCTCGTGCGTGCGCGCACGTTCCGCGAGCGCCGCGCGTGCGAGTTGCTCGACTTCGGCGCACGCGTCGGCCTCGGCGACCGGCAGCAGCAGGAGCCCCGGCATCCACGTGGGAGAGGGCGAGCTACTCCGAGACAACGACGAGAGCTTGGAGCGCTTTCCGACGCGCAGAAGCCCCTCGGCCCCTTGGGCCAGCGTCGAAGTCGCCAGCGCCGGTTGGTGCTGCAGGGGCTCGGATTCCTCGTCGAGCAGACCGTCGGTCTCGGGCTCCGGCATCGGCCACTCGGAGACCGGCGACTCGAGCAGCGCGACGTCGAAACCGCGCCAGCGCGCGGGGGCCGCCGGGTCGGGCTGGGTCGTCGCTTGCACGAGCACGACGCCGTCCAGAGCCCCGCGTCCAGCCACGCTCACGGCGAGCCAGCCGCCACTCGGGATCTTTCCGGAGAACGCGACTTGCACGCTGTCGACCGTAGGCTGCTGAAGGACACCGAGGTCGCTCGACTTGGGCTCGAAGCGCTGGGTCTCGCGCTCTTGCGCATGGTCGAAGAGTCCCGCGACGTGCACGGAGCGGCCGCCGTCGACGCGGCAAGCGCGCAGGTGGAGCGTGCGGCCGCTGTGGACGCGGCCGATGCGCGGCTCGGCAGCGTTCGCATCGCTCGCCACCTCGACGTCGAAGCTCGCCAAGAAGCTGCGCGTGCGGCGCACGCCGAGGTCGACGCTCGCACCCGAGCGAACGCGGGCGGTGCCGAGCTCGGGCTGCGCGCCGATCAGGGCCCGCGCGGCACCGTCGTCGAGCCAAGCGGCCGGCGCAGCGGCTTTCGGGACCCAGTAGGCGCGCAGCTCGACCTCGAGGGACTGCGAGAGGGCCTGCAGATCTGCGACGGTCGCGCGCGCGCTCGAGCGCGGCGGCGTCTCCGCGCACCAAGAGCGGTGGCGCCTCGCCGAAGAACCGCAGCTCACTCTCCTCTCGCGCGGCCTCGTCCGAGAGGAGTGACGCGAGGGTCCCGGGCTCCAAGCGAGCGACCGGTGGACGCGCCGCGACCTCCTGCCGATAGCCGTGCCAGTCGAGGTGGTAGCCGCGCTCGAGGCGCTCGAGCGGCGCGCGATCGAGGACCGCGGGTTCGCACAGCGCCGGAAGTGCGAGGGTGCTCCATGCCTCTTGGGGGACGGGCGAGAGCGCCGCGAGCGCGAGACCGAGGGCGTGGATCAGCATCGAGGACCTCCGTGGGACGAGGATAGTCCGCCGCAACGGGAGGCACTACAGCGCTGCCCCCGTGCAACGCGCGCTCGAATGCGCTATCCCTACGCAACATGGCGCAGGCTTGGATCGACATCACGGACGCGAATGGAACGCGCCACCGCCACTCGCTGCGCGAGGGGCTGACGACGGTGGGGGGCCGACGCGGCGACGTCGCGCTCGGCGACACCGACGGCGACCAGCTCCACATCTGGGATCGTCCGCCGAAGCTCCTCTTCATCGGCTCGGGCGAGGCGCCGCGCGTCAACGGCGTGAGCGTCGAGGAGCGCGAGCTGCGCGCCGGTGACCTGATCGAGTGGCGCGGCGCGAAGCTGCAGTTCGACGGGCTCGCCTATGCGCAGCTCGAAGAGGTCGAGCTGCCGCCGACGCCCACTCCGCCGCCGGCCGCGCCCGCTGCACCCGCGGATCCGGCGTGGAACCGCCTGCGCGCGGGCCTGCTCGTCGAGCTCGGCCTCGCCGAACCCGCTGCGGCGAAGCGCTGGCAGGACGCGATCCTGCGCAGCGAGTTCGAGCCGGAGTCCTGCGCGCGCGATCTGCTCGCGAACAGCGCCGTTCCCGCGGGCGACCCGCGCATCCTCGAGCGCGCGACGCGCCTGCAGCGCGACCTGATCATGAGTCCCGTCCAGCAGGGCGTGCGCGGGTCCGTGCGGCGCGTGCAGCGCAGCGCGAGCAACTGGTTCGCCGCGATTGTGACGCAGATCTTGGTCCTCGCCGTGTTCGTGCTCCTCTTCGGCGTTGCACTCTTCGTCGTGCGCGTGCGCTGGGAGTGGAGCATCGATGCCTACCTCGACCGACTCGCCGCGACGATCCGCGGCGAATAGCCCCCTCCCCGCAGACAGGCCCGAGTTTCCCATGACCGACTTCCGCGCCGCGCAGTTCCAAGACGGTGACCCCGGCCTCTTCTCGCTGTCGCAGATCCAGCACCTGATGCGCATCGAGTTCGGGCGCGCGCAGCGCTATCGCTATCCGCTCTCGGTGCTCGTGATCGCGATCGACCGCCTCGGGCACCTGCGCGACGTGTACGGCTACGAGTCGAAGGAAGCGGTGGTCGACGAGGTGGGGCGCGTCCTGCAGAGCCTCGCGCGCAGCTGCGACTTCCTCGGGCGCCTCGCCGACGACCGCCTGATGGCCGTGGTGCCGCACACGCCCGCCGCCGGCCTCAAGGTCCTCGCCGAGCGCGTCCGCACCGGCGTCCACGCGGTCAAGTTCGAGAGCGACGGCAAGCGCGTGCCGATCACCGTCTCGGTCGGCGGCGCGACGATGGCCGACGGCCAGACGCTCTTCTTCGACCAGCTGGTCAGCGCCGCGGAGGCGGCTCTCGACGAGGCTGCTGCCGCCGGCGGAGATCGCTTCGCCTCGCGTGACCCTGGCCTTGGGTAGGCGCTAGGGGACTCCATGCGGATCCTGCTCGCCGAGGACGAGGTCACCATCCACATCACGCTGCGCGACGCGCTCGAGGATGCGGGGCACGAGGTGCTCCACGCGCCTGACACGGCGAGCGCGCTGGCGCTGCTCGACAGCGCGCGGCCCGATGTGGTGCTGACCGACATCCGCATGCCCGGCGAAGGCGGGATGGCCGTGCTGCGGCGTGCCATCGAGCTCGACCCGCGGCGGCCGGTGGTGCTGATGACCGGCTACGGAACGATCGACCAAGCGGTCGAGGCGATGCGCATCGGCGCCGTGAACTACGTCCAGAAGCCCTTCCGCAACGAGTCGATCGTGCAGATGGTCGGCACGTTCTCGCGCGTGCGGGACCTCGAAGCGGAGAACGCCGAGCTGCGCGCGCAGCTCTCCGCCGCAACGCCGATGCCCGACTTCGTCGGAACGTCGGATGCGATGCGCGCCGTGTTCGAGCGAATTCGGACCGTGGCGCGCAACGACGCGACGGTCTTGATCGAAGGCGAGAGCGGGACCGGCAAGGAGCGCGTCGCCCAGGCTCTGCACCGCTCCTCGCCGCGCGCGGAGCGACCCTTCGTCGCGATTTCGTGCGCGGCGCTGCCCGAGACGCTGCTCGAAGCCGAGCTCTTCGGCCACGAGCGTGGCGCCTTCACCGATGCTCGCCGCGAGAAAAAGGGGCGCTTCGAGCTCGCCGACGGCGGCACGATCTTCCTCGACGACATCGACGACATGCCGCTCGCGATGCAGGTGAAGCTCCTGCGCGTGCTGCAAGAGCGCAAGTTCGAGCGCCTCGGCGGCGAGACGACGCGCTCGCTCGACATCCGCGTCGTCGCCGCGACCAAGGTCAACCTGCGCGAGCTCGTGCGTGCGGGGAAGTTCCGCGAAGACTTGTTCTACCGCATCAACGTCGTGCCGATCGTGCTGCCGCCTCTCCGCGAGCGGCCGGGCGACGTGCCGCTGCTCGTCGCGCACATGCTCGAGCGCCACGGCGGCGGCCGCACCTTCCGCGTGAGCCCCGCGACGATGGCCGCACTCGAGCGCTACCCGTGGCCGGGCAACGTGCGCGAGCTCGAAAATGCGGTGCAGCGCGCGATCGCGCTGTGCGAGCCCGCGGGCGAGTCCGGCCGTGCGGAGCTCGCCCTCGGCGACCTCGTGCCGCTCGACCCCCGCTGGCGCGGCGCGACCGAAGTGGCCGAGCCCGTGCGGCCCCTGCGCGAGGTCCTCAAGGAAGCCGAGCGCCGTCACATCGAGCGCGCGCTGGAAAAGACCGGCGGGCATCGCTCGCAGACCGCCGACCTGCTCGGAATCTCCCGCAAGGTCCTGTGGGAGAAGATGCGCGACCACGGAATGCTCGCGCAGGACGAAGCCTCCGAGTGAGGGGCGCCGCGCACCTAGAGCCGCGACGCGCTAGGCTTTGGGGGTGGACGCCGCCGTGAGCACGCGTTGGCCCGAGCTGGACATCGAGGTCGAGAGCCTCGTGATCGCGGACCTGCACCTCGACGTGGGGCCGCGTGGCGCGGAGCCGCGCGAGTTCCTCGACTTCCTGCGGCGTGCGCGCGGCGCGCCGCGGCTCATCGTGCTCGGCGATCTCTTCGATGCTTGGATCGGGCCCGCACAAGCGGAGCTCGCGCCCGCGGCCAGGATCCTCGACGCCCTCGCGGAGCTCGTCCGCGCGGGGACGCCGGTCGAGGTCGTGCACGGCAACCGCGACTTCCTGCTCGACGCGAGCTTCGAGGCCCGCTCGGGCGCCCGCGTCCACGCGCAGGGCTTCGTGGCGCGCTGTCAGGGCGTCCGGACGCTACTCGTGCACGGCGACGAGCTGTGCACCCGCGACCACGGCTACCAGCGGCTCAAGCGCGTGCTGCGCTCGCGGCCGATCCTGTGGCTCGCGCCGCGCTTGCCTCGCGGCATCGCGCTCGCGGCCGCGCGGCGCCTGCGGCGTGCATCGGTGCAGGCCGTCGCCGAGAAGCCGCCGGAAGCCAAGCGCCAGCAGCGCGCTGCGGCCGTCGCCTTGGCCCGAGCGGCGCGCTGCCGCTCGCTCGTGGTCGGCCACGCCCACGAGTTCCGCGACGAGGACGACGGCGGGCTGCGCTGGATCGTGCTCGACGCCTTCGGTGGGGGCCGGGACATGGTCCGTTTTGGGCCGCAGGGGGCCTTGGAGTGCGCTTCGAGCGCCCGCGCTTGAGGTTTGCGGGAGAGCCCGTAGACTCTTGCGCCCTCTGTTGCACGCCATGATCGTCGCCATCGACGGACCCGCCGGGGCCGGAAAAAGCACCGTCGCGAAGTCGCTGGCACGGCGTCTGAGCCTGCACTTTCTGGACACCGGCGCCATGTACCGCGCCGTGACCCTCGAAGTGCTGCGCCGCGGACTCGATCCGGCGAGCGGCGGGGACTGCGCGGCGGTGGCGGGCTCGATCGAGCTCGACTTCGACGCGCAGGGCAAGGTGCTGATCGCCGGACAGCCGGGCGAGCCGCACATCCGCAGCCGCGAGGTGACCTCCCTCGTGTCGGCGGTGTCGGCCCACGCGGAGGTCCGGGACCCGATCGTCACGCTGCAACGCTCGCTCGCCGAGCGCTGGGGCGGGCTGGTCGCGGAAGGCCGGGACATGACGACCGTCGTGTTCCCGGAGGCCCGGCATCGGTTCTTTCTCAAAGCGAGTTCGTCCGAGCGCGCGCGACGCCGCGCGCTCGAATTGGGCACCCCCGAGGATGTGGAGCGCATCCGCGAGGAGATCGAGCGGCGCGACCGTCTCGACTCGACCCGCGCGGTGTCGCCGCTGCACGTCGGACCGGGCGTGCGCGAGATCGACACGGACGGCAAGAGCGCCGAGGAAGTGCTCGCGCTGCTCGTGTCGCTGATCGGAGCGCCACGCACGTGAGCGAGACGCCGTCGATCCTCACGCACGCGACACCGGGCTACCGCTTCGCGCAGTGGAGCACGTGGGCCTTCGGCGCCGTCTGGTTCCGCGAGAGCTTCTCGGGCCGCGAGCACCTGCCCCGCGCGGGCGGCGTGGTCGTGGTGAGCAACCACCAGTCGTTCCTCGACATCCCCGTGCTGAGCCACGCGATCCCGCGCCACGTTTCGTTCGTCGCGCGCGACACGCTGGCGAACTTCAAGCCGCTCGCGTGGCTGATGCGTACCTGCGGCGCCGTGCTGATCAAGCGCGGAGCCCCCGACCGCGCCGCCCTGCGCGAGATGGTGGCGCACTTGGAGCAGGGCGACTGCCTCGTGATCTTCCCCGAGGGCACACGCACGAGCGACGGCCGCGTGCAGGAGTTCAAGGCCGGAGCACTGCTCGCTGCGCGCATGGCGAAGGTGCCGCTGGTCCCCTGCGCGATCCGCGGCTCCTTCGAGGCGCTGCCCAAGCGCGCGCTGTTCCCGCGCCCGCGCAAGATCCGCGTGCAGTTTGGCACCCCGATCGACTCGACCCTGCCCGACGCGCTCGAGCGCGCGCAGGCCGCGGTCTCTGGAATGGCAGGAGATGGCCGCGCCTAGAGCGAGGCTTCCCGCGCCCGAGCGACGAACTCCCACACCCCGAGCAACCCCGCCGCACGTGCGACGGGGGCAACTACCTGAAAACCCAGTTTTCTTTCCCCGTCCCCAAGGACCCTTTTTTCATGGCTCTCGCCTCCCGCAGGATCAAGCAGTACGACATCGACCCCGCCGAGCTCGACCGTCAGGTCGCAGCCGCGATGGGCGCTGTCACCGACGAACAGCTCTCGGCCCAGCTGCACTCGTCGGTCAAGGACATCGCCACCGGCCAGATCGTCAAGGCCGTGGTCGACTCGGTCGACGACCGCACCGGCATGGTCGTCATGGACATCGGTGGAAAGAGCGAAGGCTCGATCCCGCTCGCCGAGTTCGGCGAGACGCTGCCCCAGAAGGGCGAGACCTACGAGGTCTTCTACGACGGTCTCGACGAGAACGACACCGCGGTGCTCTCGAAGAAGCGCGCCGATCGTCTGCGCGCGTGGGAGCGCGTCAGCCAGAAGTACAAGGAAGGCGACGAGATCCAGGGCATCTGCCAGCGCAAGATCAAGGGCGGTCTGCTCGTCGACGTCGAAGGCGTCAACGTGTTCCTGCCCGCGAGCCAGGTCAACCTGCGCCGCACGCACGACATCTCGGACTTCCTGGGCGAGCCGGTGCGCGCGCGCATCATCAAGATCGACCAGGAGCGGATGAACATCGTCATCTCGCGCCGCAAGCTGCTCGAAGAAGAGCGCCAGAAGCAGAAGGAATTCCTGCTCTCCGACATCCAAGAGGGTCAGGTCCGCAAGGGCGTCGTGAAGAACATCGCCGACTTCGGCGTGTTCGTCGACCTCGGCGGCATCGACGGCCTCTTGCACATCACCGACATGACCTGGGGTCGCATCAACCACCCCAGCGAAATGGTCGCCCTCGATCAGGAGATCGAGATCAAGGTCCTGCGCGTCGACACCGAGCGCGAGCGCATCGCGCTGGGCCTCAAGCAAAAGCAGGCGAGCCCCTGGGAGGGCATCGAGTCGCGCTACCCCGTCAACAGCAAGCACGTCGGCGAGGTCGTGAACATCATGTCCTACGGCGCCTTCGTGAAGCTCGAAGACGGCGTCGAGGGCCTCGTGCACATCTCCGAGATGAGCTGGACGCGCCGCATCAACCACCCCAGCGAGCTCGTGAAGTCGGGCGACAAGGTGGAGGTCGTGGTGCTCGAGTACAACAAGGAGAAGCAGGAGATCTCGCTCGGCATGAAGCAGGCCGAGACGAACCCCTGGGATCTGGTCGAGCAGCACTACCCGGTCGGCACGGTCATCGAAGGCTCGGTGCGCAACCTCACCTCCTACGGCGCGTTCGTGGAGATCGAGGAAGGCATCGACGGCCTCCTGCACGTCTCGGACATGTCGTGGACCAAGAAGATCACGCACCCCTCCGAGATGGTGAAGAAGGGCGACAAGCTGCGCTGCGTCGTGCTCAGCGTCGATACGCAGAAGAAGCGCATCGCGCTCGGCTACAAGCAGCTCTCCAACGACCCGTGGATGGACCACATCCCGAACAACTACCACGTGGGCGACCTGCTCTCGGGCCACGTCACGAAGATCACCAACTTCGGTGCCTTCGTGAAGCTCGAGGACGACCTCGAGGGCCTGCTGCACATCAGCGAGCTCTCGGACCACAAGATCCAGAGCCCCGAGGACGTCGTCCGTCCGGGCATGAAGATCGAAGTGCGCGTCATCCGCGTCGACACGGAAGAGCGCAAGATCGGCCTGTCCTTCGTCCACGCGGACTTCGAGGAGAACAAGCCGCTCTTCGAGCAGATCGAAAAGGACAAGCTCAACCCCAAGCCGGCCGAAGGCTCGCAACCGGCCTGATTCCTCGGGCTAGGATGGGGGCGTGAAGCACGCCCCCGTCCTCGCCGCGATCGTTGCCGCCCTGCTCGCATCCTGTGCGACGCAGGGCGGCGTCGTTTCCGCGGCGGCGCTCGCGCACCTCGACACGGCCGAGCGGCTCGAGCGCGAGGGCGACCTGCGCGGTTCCCGGACCGAGTTGGAGTTCGCTCGGTCCCTCGCGGGGACGAGCGTGTTGCCGCAGCGCGCGACGCGGCTCGACCTCGCGCTCGAGCGGACCGAGCTCGCGCCGTTCGAGGCGCTCTTCACCGAGCTCAACCTCGCACTGGAAGAGCGCGAACACGAGGCCGCAGAGCGACTGCTCGTGCGTGCGGAGCAACTGCAGCCCTTCGGTGTCGCCGCGGCGCGGGTCACGGCCTACCGCAACATCGTCGACGCGCGGCGTACCGCGGAGTCACTCGGGCTCGCGCTCGTCGCGACCCCGACCGACAACGAGGGCGAGTACCGCATCTCGCTGCGGGCGCGCCATGAGCTCGGCGAGACCGTGCGACTGCGCTGCTCGGGCAGCGCCCTCAAGTTCCTCTCGGTCGGCGTGAGCGAGACCGGCATCGAGAGCCGCGCGCGACGCCGCGTGCTCACCGACGCGCTCGCCGACCTCGAGCTCCGCAGCGGCGAGGAAGTCACCGCACCGCTCGGCACGTTCTACGTTCCCTCGCGCGGCCTCGTCGCCGCGCGCGCGCGCTGGTCGCTCGCCACGCTCGGGGGGACCCTCCTGCGCGGAGAGCGCGAACTGCCAGCCAACAGCTTCGAAGCCGTCGAGTGCGAGGTGCTACGCCTCGACCCGCGGCTCCCGTCGGGTGAGGTCGAGCCCGACGAATTCGTGCGCTACGTCGAGCGCGGCGCGCCCAGCCTTCCGGCGCTGCTCGAGCGCGCAGCCCGGCTCGCCCCAGCCCGACGCGACGAGGCGCTGCGGCGCGCGACGCCCGCGCTCTTGCGCTACATCGACCCCGAGCTCGAGCGCGTCGCACCCGCCCTGCGTTGGCTCACGGGCCTCGACGAGCCGCCCGCCGACGCCCGCGAGTGGCGCACATGGCTGGAGTCGCGCGAGAGACGCGGCGATCCGGCGCGCCCGAAGCTCGACTTGCCGCGCGCCGATCGCCAATCTGTGGGGCAGGGAAGCGCCCGCGCATGAACGACCTCGAGATCCTCACTCGCAACGCCGTCGACGTCATCGAGTCCACGGACCTGAAGAAGCGCCTCGACCACGCCGCGTCGAAGGGCCGCAAGCTGCGCGTGAAGTTCGGCATGGATCCGAGCTCGCCCGACCTGCACGTGGGTCACGCCGTGCAGCTCCTGCGCCTGCGCGCGATGCAGCTAGCGGGGCACCAGATCGTGCTGATCGTCGGCGACGCGACCGCGATGGTCGGCGACCCGTCGGGCCGCAACAAGCTGCGCCCGCAGCTCACGCGCGAGGAGGTCGAGAAGAACCTCGTGACGTACCAAGAGCAGGCTGCGCGCGTGCTCGACATGTCGAAGACCGAGGTGCACCGCAACTCGGAGTGGTTCGACAAGATGCGCTTCGAAGACGTCCTGCGCCTCGCGGGCAAGGCGACCGTCGCGCGCATGCTCGAGCGCGACACCTTCGAGAAGCGCATGGAAGCCGGTGAGGCGATCGGCGTGCACGAGTTCCTCTACCCGCTGATGCAGGGCTGGGACTCGGTGATGATCCGCTCGGACGTCGAGATCGGCGGCACGGACCAGCTCTTCAACCTCTTGGTCGGCCGCGAGCTGCAGGAGAAGGAAGGGCAGCCGCCGCAGATCTGCCTCACGTTCCCGCTGATCAACGGGCTCGACGGGCGGAAGATGTCGAAGAGCTACGGCAACTCGATCGGGCTCACCGAGAGCGCGGGCGAGATGTTCGGCAAGGTGATGAGCCTCGGCGACGACGTGATGGGGGCTTGGTTCCGACTGCTCACCGACGTGCCGGAGAGCGAAGTGACCGCGCTGCTCGCGGGGCATCCGCGCACCGCCAAGGCCCGCCTCGGCGAGGAAATCGCCTCGTTTTTCCACGGCCGCGACGCGGGCCGCGCCGCGAGCGAGGCCTTCGACCGCCAGTTCCGCGACCGCGAGCTGCCGAGTGACATCCCCGAGGTCACGCGCGAGTGGCCCGCAGACGGCGTGCCGCTCGCGGTGCTCCTGCGCGAGCTCGGGCTCGCGCCGAGCTCCAGCGAAGCGCGCCGCACCGTCGAGCAGGGCGGCGTCAAGCTCGACGGCGAAGTCCAGCGCGACCCCAAGTTCGTCGTGCAGCGTCCCGCCGCGCCGCTCCTCATCCAGTTCGGCAAGCGCAAGTACCTGCGCGTGCGCTGAACCCTTCTTCGCGACCGCTCAGCGGCGCCGCAGCATCGGCACGTCGAAGCGCGGGAACGTAGGGTCGTCGGTCAGGATCGTGAGCGTGCCGTCGATCGGGCCCGTGCGACCGCGCGGGTCGACGGTGACGCGCCAGCGCGAGGCCTTGCCCTCGCTGTCGAGCTCGGTGAGCGCGGGCTCGAAGGTCACCTCGAGCCCATCGGTCGACGGCCCGGCGACACTCGCCTGCACGATTCGCAGGCGGGCGCCCGCGAGCCGCGAGAACAGCTCGACGCGACCGACCTCGCGACCGAGTGCCGGATCGGCGAGGAACAGGATCCGCGGCGGCACCACCTCGACGTCCTCGACGGCGTTCCAGCGCACTTTGACCTCGAAGGGGCGTCCCTCGCCGATGCCCGACTCGTGCGACGTCGAGAGGCGCAGCACGCGCTCCTGCGGGCCGAGCGGCAGCGGCGCGCGCAGCGTGACGTGCAGCGTCCACAGCGGCGAGAGTCCCATCTCCCGACCTTCGAGCAGCGTCGCGCCGAGCTCCGGTGGAGTCTCGAGGACTTCGATCAGGCGTCGGCCGCTCTCGCCGATCGCGGCGATCTCGACGGTGCCCATCGCACCGCCGTTGCGAGCCACGCGCTGCAGGTCGAGCTCCGGCGGTGCAGACTGGAAGGCCGAGACGACCTTCATGCGCAGCTCGATCGAGAGGTACGGGTCGTGCTCGTCGTCGGTGGTTAGACGCACGAGCACGAGCTTGTCCTTGTTGCGCGCCGGCGAGAGGCGGCTGTCGACCGACAGCGCGAGCTCCACGGTCGCGCCCGGCGGCACGACGAGCGCCTTGGAGGAAGCGCGCGCGTTGCCGACGATGCGCTCGCCCGACTCGGTCACGGCCGAAATCTCCGGAGCGGTGCAAGAGCAGCCGGAGAGCACGGTGTCGATCGTGATGGGATGGTCCTCGACGTTGCGCATCCGAACGGTCGTGTGCGCGGTGTCGCCGAGCTCGATGTCACCCAGATCGGCCCAGTTGGGGTGCGCGGGGTGCTGCGGGTCGAGGAACACGAAGCCGCGGTCGTCTTGGCCGTGCACGTCGGCGCCGGTCGGGTCGGAGTGGTCGGCGTGGTCTGAGTGCCCGGCGTGGCCTGAGTGCCCCGAGTCGGAGCAGGCAGCGGCGAGGGCGAGGGCCAGCGCGGAGGCGAGGAGCGGGCGGTGCTGCATGGGGCGGAGAGCGTACGCGGGGACGGGCCGCGGGCGTGCAATTGAACCGCGCGCGGCGCTTGGGACAATGGCGGAGCCATGCAAAGCACCACCACGACCAGCAACCTGAGCGCCTCCCCCTTGTCCGCACGCAAGACCGACGAGGCGCTGTGGGCCGCCGTCCAACAGGAGACGCACCGTCAAGAGACGCAGCTCGAGCTGATCGCCAGCGAGAACCACACCTCGCGCGAGGTCATGGCCGCGATGGGCACGGTGCTCACGAACAAATACGCCGAGGGCTATCCCGGCAAGCGCTACTACGGCGGCTGCGAGTTCGTCGACGTCGTCGAGGACCTCGCGCGCGACCGCGCCAAGGCGCTGTTTGGTGCCGCTCACTCCAACGTGCAGGCGCACAGTGGCACGCAGGCGAACGTCGCGGCGCTGATGGCGCTCGCCAAGCCGCACGACCGTGTGCTCGCGATGTCGCTCGACCACGGCGGCCACCTGTCGCACGGCCACCCCAAGAACTTCTCGGGCGTGTTCTACGAGTTCCAAAGCTATGGCGTGGAGAAGGGCACCGAGCGCCTCGACATGGACCGCGTGCGCGAGAAGGAGCTCGAGTTCAAGCCGGCGGTGATCATGGCCGGAGCGTCGGCTTACTCGCGCCCGCTCGACTTCGCTGCGTTCGCCGCGATCGCGCGCGAAGTGGGGGCGAAGCTGCTCGTCGACCAAGCGCACATCGCCGGCCTCGTCGCGGGCGGCGTGCACACAAGCCCGGTGCCGCACGCAGACCTCGTCACGATGACGACCCACAAGACGCTGCGCGGCCCGCGCGGCGGCCTGATGGTGTGCAACGACGAGAACGTCGCGAAGGCCGTGAATTCCGCGGTCTTCCCGGGCGATCAGGGCGGTCCGTTCATGCACGTGATCGCGGCCAAGGCCGTCGCGTTCCGCGAGGCGCTCGCGCCCGAGTTCAAGACCTACGCGAAGCAGGTGTGTGCAAACGCCAAGGTGCTCGCCGAGACGCTCGCTGCTCGCGGGCTGCGCATCGTGTCGGGCGGCACCGACAACCACCTGATGCTCGTCGACGTCACGCCGATGAAGCTCACCGGCAAGGACGCCGAGCACGTGCTCCACGAGGTCGACCTGACCTGCAACAAGAACCTGATCCCGTACGACCAGAACCCGCCGATGAAGGCCTCGGGCGTGCGCCTCGGTACCGCCGCGATCACGACGCGCGGGCTCAACGAGGCGCACATGCGCCAGCTCGGCAACTGGATCGCCGACGTGCTCGCGGAGCCGACGAACGCGTCGGTCGCCGCGCGCGTGAAGGGCGAGGTCGCCGAGCTCTGCCGGGCGTTCCCGATCTACGCTTGAGGTACGCGGCCGCGCCGTGCGCTCACGCGCTGCGGCGGTAGCCGAGCCCCTTCAACACTTCGAGCACCTCGCCCCACGTCGGGAACGGGCGCCGCTGGTTGCGCTTGTAAGCGTCGATGGCGGTGGCGAACTCGAGCACTTCCCCGCGGGTCTCGTCGTCCTCGACGAGCTGCGCCTCGGGGGGCAGTGCGGGCTCCGCCTTGGCGGCCTTGCGCGCCTTGGACGTGCGAACCGGCGGGGAGGGTGACTTCGTCCCCTTCTTCGTCGGGGACTTGCTCGGCGGTTGGGGCTGGCTCATGGGAAGCCGTTTTCGGCCAGCGCCCCCCGTCGCGCTGGAGCGCCGACCGGCCCCCGAGCGAGGCGCTCGGCAACATTTTCGAGCAGAACCGCCGTGCCTAGATACGGCCGCCGGCGCGCAGCGCAGCCTCGACCCGCGCGCGGCTGGGGCGCTCGATCAGGCCCACCTCGGTGACGATGCCGGTGACGAGCCGCGCGGGCGTCACGTCGAACGCGGGGTTGTAGATCTTGACGCCCTCGGGCGCCGTTCGCGTGCCGAAGCCGCAGGCCACCTCTTCGGCGCCGCGCTGCTCGATCGGAATCTCGTCGCCGGTGGAGATCGCAGGGTCAAAGGTCGAGAGCGGCGCGCAAACGTAGAACGGAATTCCGTGCTCGCGCGCGAGAACCGCGACGCCGTACGTGCCGATCTTGTTGGCGACGTCGCCGTTGCGAGCGATACGGTCCGCCCCGACGAACACCGCGTCGATGCGGCCCTCGAACATCACGCGCGCCGCCATGTTGTCGGTGATGAGCGTGACGTCGATGCCCGACTGGTGCAGTTCCCAAGCCGTGAGCCGCGAGCCCTGAAGGAGCGGGCGCGTCTCGTCGGCGAACACCGCGACGCGCTTGCCCTGATCGGCCGCGACGTAGATCGGCGCGAGCGCCGTCCCGTAGTCGACGGTCGCCAGTCCGCCCGCATTGCAGTGGGTGAGCACCGTCGCGCCGTCGCGCAGGAGCTCGGCGCCGACCGCTCCGATCTTGCGGCAGATCGCCTTGTCTTCTTCGAAGATCGCGCGCGCCTCGGCGAAAAGGCCGTCGATGATTCCGTCGCCGCTCGCATGGTCGCGCGTCGCGCGGCGCACCATGCGCTCGAGCGCCCAGAACAAGTTGACCGCAGTGGGGCGCGCCTTCGCGAGGTACGCGGCCGTCTCGCGCACGCGGCCGAGCGTGTCGTCGCGATCGCGCTCGTCCAAGTGCTGCACGCCGAGCAAGAGCCCGAAGCCCGCAGCGACGCCGATCGCGGGTGCGCCGCGCACGACGAGCCGTCGGATCGCGTCGAACATGTGCTCGACGGTGCGCACGTCGACGACGACGTACTGGGTCGGCAAGAGAGTCTGGTCGATCAGGCGCACGTGGCCCGGACGGCCGCCTTCCCAAACGAGTGTTGCGACGGGCATAGGTGTGGGGCGGAGGAAAGGCGCTAGAGCGCGGCGCCCTCGGGGACGCGACCGGTCACCTTGCGGCAGATCTCGAGGTACTTCTCGACGGTCTTCTCGACCACCGCGGGCGTGAGCGTCGGCGGCGGATACTGCTTGTTCCAGTCGAGCGTCTCGAGCCAGTCGCGCAGGTACTGCTTGTCGTAGCTCGGCGGAGTGCTGCCGGGCTTCCATGACTCCGCGGGCCAAAAGCGCGAGGAATCGGGGGTGAGCGCCTCGTCGATCAAGAGCAGCTTGCCGCCGCGCAGGCCGAACTCGAACTTCGTATCGGCGAGCAGAATACCCTGCTTGCCCAAGAGCTCGCTCGCGCGCGCAAACAGCGCCAGCGCCGCGCGCTCGGCCTCGGCATACAGTTCCGGCCCGACCTTTGCGCGCGCCTCGTCGGGCGTGAGCGGCAGGTCGTGGCTGTCCTCTTTCGTCGTCGGAGTCAGGATCGGCTGCGGCAGCTTCGACGCGAGCACGAGCCCCTCGGGCAGCGGGATGCCACACACGCTGCGCGAGCGCTGGTACTCCTTGAGCCCCGAGCCTGCGAGGTAGCCGCGCACGACCCACTCGACCGGCGTCGGCTGCGCGCGGCGGACGAGCATCACACGCCCGCGTAGCCGCTCGCGCCACTCCGAGTCGAGCCCGTCGACGTCGTCGATCGACGTGCTCACCAAGTGGTTGGGCACGATGTCGCGGGTCTTCTCGAACCAGTGCGCGGCGAGCATCGTCAGCACGGCGCCCTTGAACGGCACGCCTTCGTTCATGATCACATCGAAGGCCGACATGCGGTCGGATGTGACGAACAGGAGGTGCTCCGCGTCGACGGAGTAGATGTCGCGCACCTTGCCGCTGGCGAGCCACGTGACACCCGGGATGTGCCGCTCGCGGCCGAGATAGATCGAGTGAGTCTTCGTCATGGGAACTCGCGGCGCACAACGGCCGTACCGCGAGTATGCACGGGGGGGCTGCGGGCTACAATCGCGCGGCGTGAACGGTGGCGAAGGCAGCGGGGCGAAGGCGCGCGGGCTCGCGACGGGAGGCGTTCCGCGCGGCGAGCTCCGTCTCCCGGGCTCCAAGTCGCTCGCGCAGCGCGCGCTCGTGCTCGCGAGCTTGGCGCAGGGCGAGACTCGCATCGCGGGGCTTCCCTCGGGAGGCGATGTGCGCGCCGCCCTCGGAGTCCTGCGAGCGGTCGGCGTCGAAGTGCGCGAGCTCGCGCCCGCCGCCGTGTCCGTACGGGGCGCGCCGCCGGGCCCGCACCGCGGCTGGCGCGGGACGGCACCGCTCGAGCTCGGAGAGAGCGCGACTCTCGCGCGCTTCGCGCTCGCGGTCGCCGGGCTCTGCGGTCGGTGCGAAGATGCCTTCGAGCTGCGCGCGAGCGGCACGCTCGTGCGGCGGCGCTCCGACGCGCTGCTCGCGGCGCTGCGCGAAGCCGGAGTGCACATCGAACACGAGCCGTGGCCGGTACGGCTCGCTCCGATCGGTCCTCCGCCGACCGTGCACCTGCGCGAGCCGCGCTCCAGCCAAGAGGCGAGCGCGCTCTCGATCGCCCTGTGCGCGTGGCCCGACGAGAGCGAGCTCGCGGTACACGGCGAGCTTCCCAGCGAGCCCTACTTTCGCATGACACTGCGCGAGCTCGCGCGCTTCGGCGCGCGGGTGGAGCAGGTGTCGAACGAGCCCGCGACGTGGCGCCTGCGCGGGCCCCTGCGCGCGCCGGAGGCTCCGCTCGAGATCGAGCCCGACGCGTCGCTCTCCGCTGTGGCGCTCGCAGCGGCATGCCTCGGCGGTGGCGAGGTCTTGGCGCGCGGGATCCGCAGCGACTCGACGCAGGGCGATACGCGCATCGCCGAGCACCTGCGCGCCTTCGGATGCCGCGCGAGCTTTCGCCGCACGGGACTCCTCGCCTCGGGGTTTCCGCAGCACGCCGCGAGGCTCGACTTGCGCGGCGAACCCGATCTCGCTCCGGTCCTCGCGACGATCGCGGCCGGGGCGGCGCTCGTCGATCCCGTGGGCGTGAGCGTGCTCTCCGGGCTCGAGACGCTGCCGGGCAAGGAGAGCTCGCGCATCGAGACGCTCGCGCAGGGCTTGCGCGAAGCCGGCTGGAAGGTCGAGCACGACGAGCGCTCGCTCCGAATCGCGCGCGGGTCGTATCTCGCGGGCCCCGAGCTTCCGCCGCCCGTGACGCTCGATCCTCGCGGAGACCATCGCATGGCCTTCGCGTTCGCGCTGCTCGGTCTGATTCGCCCCGGCGTGTTCGTGCGCGAGCCGGAGTGCGTCGCAAAGAGCTGGCCGAGCTTCTGGAAGGACCTCGCAGCGCTCGGCGCCAAGGTCGTGGAAGCGTGAACGAACCCGAGCGGCTCTCGCCCGACGAGGTGCGCCGACGGATGCGCTCGCACGACGCGCTGCTCGTGTGCGCCTACGACTCGCCGGTCTCGTTCCCGAAGTTCCCGCTTCCCGACGCGATCCCGCTCTCGAAGCTGCGCGAGCTCGAGGACGCACTCGACCCCATGCGAGAGCTCGTCTTCTACTGCCGTTGTCCCGCCGACAAGACTTCGCTCGAGCGCGCCCGCGAGTACCTCGCGCGCGGTTTCCAGCGCTGCGCCGTGCTCGCGGGTGGGTGGAGCGCGTGGACGGGCCGCTAGCGGCTTCCGAGACCGGGCGAAGTGAGAAAAGAATGCCGAGGCTTGGCAGCGTGCCCCGGGGCTATCCTAGTTCTGCCATGAGCGCTCCCCAGACCTCCGTCCAAGGCCCCGTCTTGATCGCCGGTGGCGCCGGCTACATCGGCAGCCACACGGTGCGGCTCTTCCAGCAGCGCGGCATCCCCGTGGTCGTCGTCGACAACCTCTCGACGGGACACCGCGACGCCGTGACCTGTGACTTCGTGCAGGCCGACCTCGGCGACCGCGCGGCGCTCGATGCGCTCTTCGCTGCGCGCAGGCCGCGCGCGGTGGTGCACTTCGCGGCGAAGGCGTACGTGGGGGAGAGCGTCGGCGATCCGGCCAAGTACTACCGCGAGAACGTGGTCGCGACGTTCACCCTGCTCGAAGCGATGCGCGCCGCGGGCTGCGGAGAGATCGTGTTCAGCTCGACCTGCGCGACCTACGGCAACCCCGTGCGCGTTCCGATCGACGAGGACCACCCGCAGAACCCGATCTCGCCCTACGGTCGCACCAAGCTGCACATCGAGCACATGCTCGAGGACTACTCGCGCGCCTACGGCCTGCGCTTCGCGGCGCTGCGCTACTTCAACGCGGCGGGAGCGGCCGTGGACGCCGCGCTCGGCGAGCGGCACGACCCCGAGACGCACATCATCCCGCTCGTGCTCGACGTCGCGGCGGGGCGGCGCAAGGAGATCGCGGTCTTCGGGGAGGACTATCCGACCCCCGACGGAACCTGCGTGCGCGACTACATCCACGTGGAGGACCTCGCGGAGGCCCACTGGCTCGCGCTCGGCAAGCTGCAGGGCGGAGCCAGCCAGATCAAGGTCAACCTCGGCACGGGGCAGGGCTACTCGGTCCGCCAAGTGATCGAGGCCGCCCGCAAGGTCACGGGCCGGCCGATCGCGGTGCGCATGGCGCCGCGCCGCGAGGGCGACCCCGCGCAGGTCATGGCCGGCGGGAGCCGCGCGCGCGACGTGCTCGGCTGGGTCCCCAAGCGGCCGGGGCTCGAAGACATCGTGGGGGACGCCTGGCGCTTCCACCGACGCTTCTTCGGGGCCTGAGAGGAAGCGCGCGAGAAGCGCGAGTTCCTGCGTGATTTGTCCGCCGCGAGCGCCAGAATCTGGGACGCCGCGGGGGGGGAAGCGGGCGACGGGCGATGCGCAGGGAGCGCGTCGTGTGCCGTCGCACGGTGAGCCTCGTCCGCGGAAGGTCGGCGGCCGCGCGTCGGTCGTCTCCGGATCCCACGCATGGCCGCCCCGAAGCAGAGCTCAGGAAAGTCCCAGTTCTTCCGCATCGCGTTGATCCTCGCGCTCAACGCGGCGGCCGTCTTCGCGCTGTGGCGCATCTGGCCGCGCGGCGCCGGAGCCGCGGGCGGCGGAGACGTGCAGGCCGCGACGAGCCGTCCGGCGCGCGTCGTCGACGAGCTGCCGAAGGGGCCTCCGCCGCTCGACTCCGCGGTGCGCAACCGTCTCGACCGAGACCTGCGCGCGATCGTCGCGCAGTGGGTCGAAGAGGCGCGCAAGCAGAGCAAGAACAAGGTGCATCAGGGCAATGCAGCCGTCGCGCTGCACGTGCGCGAAGTCGGCTCGGGACAGGCCAGCGACATCGCGCTCGGCTCCGATCGCCTGATGCGTCCCGCCTCGAACCTCAAGCTCGTCACGACGGCGGCGGCGCTCGCGCTGCTCGGACCCGACTGGTCGTTTCGCACGCGCTTCGACGCGAGCGGACCGATCGTCGAGGGCGTGCTGCGCGGGAATCTGGTCGTGCGCGCCGGTGGGGACCCGCTCTACGACAGCAACGCGAATGGCGACGTCGAGCACCTGCTCGCGCCCGTGGTCGATGCGCTCGTGGCCCAAGGCGTGAGGGTGATCGCGGGCGATCTGGTGCTCGACGAGGGCACCTTCCAAGCGCCCGCGCCCGCGCCGCAGTGGCCGGACGCTGGACAACACTGGGCCGAGTACTGCGCGCTCGCGGGCGGCTTCAGCGCGAATCGCGGATGCCTGACGGCGCTCGTGAATCCCGGTTCCGTCGGAGGTCCTGCGCGTGTGACGATCTTCCCGCGCGAGCACGGCCTCGCCGTGAACCTCGGCGTGCGCACCGAGGCCAAGGGCAAGCTCGACGTGCAGTGCGGCGCCAAGCCGAGCGGCGTGCTCGTCCGCGGCTCGGTTCCCTCCGGCAGCGACACCTTCGTCGCGTCCTTCTCGCACCCCGAGCCCGTCGAGCTGTTCGGCCAAGCCCTCGGCGGCGCACTCGCGCGCCGCGGCATCGTCGTTCAGGGACGTCTGCGCCGCGAGCGCAACGCGCCCGCCCAGTCCGCGCTCGCCGTGCTCGAGACGCCGCTCGAGCGCGTCCTCGCGCCGATCAACGCCGACTCGACGAACGCGGCCGCGGACCAGCTCTTCCTCGCGACCGCACAGGCCGTCGTCGGCCAAGGAACGCGCGCCGCCGGCGCGCAAGCGACGCAGCTCGCGCTGCAGCGGCTCGGCGTGCCGACGGACGGCCTCGCGCAGGTCGACGGCTCGGGACTCTCGCGCGCGAACCAAGTGACCGCGCGCCAGATCGTCGCGCTCGTCGAGAAGGTGCTCACCCAAGACGGCCGCAGCGCGCGGCTGTTCCTCGACTCGCTCGCGGTCGCGGGCGAACGCGGCACGCTCGACGACCGCATGAAGGACGCGCCCGTGCGCGGCCGCGTGCGCGCCAAGACGGGCTTCATCGCGGGGACGAGCTCGCTCTCGGGCGTCGCGGAGACCCTCGACGGCCGACGCTTCGCGTTCTCGATCCTCGTGAACTATCCCGACGTCGGCGGGCTCAATCCGTCGGTTTGGAAGCCGATGCAGGACGCGCTGTGTCGGCGGCTCGTCGAGACGAAGCCGTGAGCGCGAGCGAGCGCGACCTCGAGCGCTGGAAGGCCATCGCCGTCGAGGCCGCCGAGGCGGCGGGCCGCGTGCTGATGGAGCACTACGGTCGTCTCGATCGCTCGAAGATCCGCTCGAAGAGCGCTGCACGGGATCTGGTCACCGCCGCCGATGTCGCCAGCGAGCGCGCGGTGGTCGCCGTGCTGCGGCGCGAGCTCCCCGAGCACGCGATCGAAGCGGAAGAGGAGGTCCGCGACGCGCGCTCGAACGGCCCTTTGGAGCTGCGCTGGTTCGTCGATCCGCTCGACGGAACCACCAACTTCGTCCATCAGCTCCCCGCGTTCTCGGTCTCGCTCGGGCTCTTCGCGGGGACGACGCCTCTCGTCGGGGTCGTGAACGCGCCGCGCCTCGGCGAGCTGTTCGCGGCGCGCGCGGGCGGCGGGACGACCCTCAACGGCGAGCGCGTGCAGGTCTCGGGCGCGACCGACCTGCGCGACGCCATCCTCGCCACGGGCTTTCCCTACCGCCGCGAATCCCTCGCACAGGCGAACGCCGAGAACCTCTGTCGTTTCATCCTCGACGTGCGCGACCTGCGCCGCATGGGCTCGGCTGCGCTCGACCTCGCCTACGTCGCCGCCGGTCGAATGGACGGATTTTGGGAGCTGCACCTCGCGCCCCACGACGTCGCCGGAGGAGCCCTGCTCGTCCGCGAGGCGGGGGGCATCGTGAGCGACGCCCACGGCGGCGAAGATTGGCTCCGCGGCGGCCACATTCTCGCCTGTTCGCCGGGACTGCACGCGGCGCTGCGCGCGCGCGTGGTGGCCTGAAATTCGGCCACTTCCCGCGAGCGAGACTCAGCGCTCGTGCGGGCCTTGGCGCCCCGCCCCGGCCTTTCGGCCACTTGCGGACCCCGCTACGATGCCTGCTTGTGGAGAGGTCGGTCCCGACCCCGCCGAGCGCGGCGGACGGGGGGCCTCGATGCCGTCCGGAGAGCCCACGCACCGTGCCCGAGAGCCCATGCCGCGCCAACAGGAAGTCAGGACGCCGACGGCGGCCACGGGCGCGATCCGCGTCCGCGGCGCGCGCGTCCACAACCTGCACGGCGTCGACGTCGACATCCCGCGCAACGAGCTCGTCGCGATCACCGGCGTGTCGGGCTCGGGCAAGAGCTCGCTCGCCTTCGACACGCTCTTCCGCGAAGGGCAGCGGCGCTTCCTCGAGACGCTCTCCGCCTACGCACGGCAGTTCCTCGGGCGCATGGAGAAGCCCGACGTCGACTCGATCGAGGGGCTCGCGCCCGCCATCGCTGTCGACCAAGCCGCGGCGAGCTCGAGCCCGCGCTCGACGGTCGGAACGCTGACGGAGATCTTCGACCACCTGCGCGTGCTGTACGCGCGCGCGGGTCGGCCGCACTGCCCGCAGTGCCACCTGCCGCTGCAGTCGCTGACGCACGAGGCGATCGTGCAGCAAGCGCTCGACTGCTATGCGGGCAAGTCGGTGAGCGTGCTCGCGCCGCTGATCCGCGACCGCAAGGGCCAGCACGAAGAAGTGCTCGAAGGGCTCAAGCGCCGCGGCCTGATCCGAGCGCGCGTCGATGGCGAGATCGTGCGCATCGAAGAGGCGCCCAAGCTCGAGCGCTACGTGCGACACACGATCGAGGCGGTCGTCGACCGACTGCGTCCCGACCGCGAGCAACCGAGCCGCCTGCGCGAGGCGGTCGAGAATGCGCTCGAGCTGTCGGGAGGAGACGTGGTGTTCGCGCCCGCGGAGCCGGGTGTCGAAGAGCGCGCATGGTCGACCTCGCGCAGCTGCCCGGGCTGCGGCGCCGACACGCCGCCGTTGGAGCCCCGGCTCTTCTCGTTCAACTCACCGCACGGTGCGTGCCCCGAATGCGCGGGCCTCGGAGTCGCGAAGCAGGTGAGCGAGGCGCGGATCGTGCGCGATGCGTCGCTCACGATCCGCGAGGGCGCGCTCGCGGTCACGAGCAAGGCCTGCACCTCGCTCAACTATCCGCCGGTCGACTTCGACTTCCTCGAGCAGGTGGCCGCGGCCTTCGACTTCGACCTCGACACGCCGTGGAAGGACCTGCCGCGCGCCGCGCGCAAGGTGATCCTGCACGGCGCGGGCGATGAGCGCTTCGAGGACGACTTCTCGTGGAACGGCGCGAAGTACCAAGGCTCGATCAAGTGGCAACGGCGCTTCAAGGGCGTGATTCCCGCGCTCTTGAAGGCGGCTGCCAGCGGCAAGCCCGCAGTGAACGCTTTCTTCACGAGCGCCGCATGTGGCTCCTGCGCAGGCACGCGCCTCAAGCCCTTCGCGCTGTCGGTGCTGCTCGGAGGCGCCTCCTTGCGCGAGCTCTTGAACCTCTCGATCCGCGACCTCGACGCGCGGCTCGACAAGCTCGAGCTCTCCGCGCGCGAGCAGCGCATCGCGCGCGACTTGCTCGCCGAGGTCCGCCGCCGCACGGAGTTCCTGCGCCAAGTCGGCCTCGACTATCTGACGCTCGCGCGCGGCGCCGACACACTCTCGGGCGGTGAAGCGCAGCGCATCCGTCTCGCGGCCCAGCTAGGCAGCGCGCTGCAAGGCGTGCTGTACGTGCTCGACGAGCCCTCGATCGGCTTGCACGCGCGCGACCACGCGCAGCTGCTCGGCGCCCTGCAGCGCCTGCGCGACGGCGGAAACACCGTGGTCGTGGTCGAGCACGTCGAGGCGACGCTGCGCGCCGCCGATCACATCATCGACGTCGGCCCGGGCGCCGGGCGCAACGGAGGTCGCATCGTCGCGCACGGAACGCCGACCGAGGTCGCGCGCGCCGACTCTCCGACGGGACGATTTTTGCGCGGCGAGCTGGCGATGCCGGCTCCCGCCGAGCGCCGCAAGGGCAACGGCCAGTTCCTCGCGATCGAAGGCGCATGCGCCTTCAACCTGAAGGGTTTCGACGCGCGCTTCCCGCTCGGCACCCTGACCGTGGTCTCCGGCGTGAGCGGCTCGGGCAAGTCGACGCTGGTGAACCGCATCTTGCAGCCGGTCCTCGAGGGACACCTCGGACGCGAGGGCGACGAGGCGGGCGAGCACGAGCGCGTGCGCGGGCTCGAGCACGTCGGGGACATGGTCGCGATCGACGCTGCGCCGATCGGGCGCACGCCCCGCAGCAATCCCGCGACGTACACGGGCGTCTTCGACCCGATCCGAGACCTCTTCGCGGCGCTGCCGGAGTCGCGCGTGCGCGGCTACACGAAGTCGCGCTTCTCGTTCAATGTCGCCGGCGGTCGCTGCGAAGCCTGCGGCGGCGCGGGCTCCAAGCTCGTCGAGCTGCAGTTCTTGGCGCCCGTGACGGTGCCCTGCGACGAGTGCGGCGGCGAGCGTTTCCAAGCGGAGACGCTCGATGTGCGCTTCAAGGACAAGTCGATCGCCGACGTGCTCGCGCTGACCGTCGAGGAGGCGCTCGAGCTCTTCAAGGATCACCCGAAGATCGCGCGGCCCCTGCAGACGATGGCCGAGGTCGGGCTCTCGTACCTCACGCTCGGCCAGCCCTCGACCACGATCTCGGGCGGCGAGGCGCAGCGCATCAAGCTCGTCACGCACCTGCAAAAGCGCGCGCGGGAGCACACCGTGTACCTGCTCGACGAGCCGACGACCGGCCTGCACCCGCAGGACATCGCGCGGCTGGTCGGCGCGCTGCAGCGGCTCGTCGACGCCGGTCACACGGCGATCGTGATCGAGCACAACCTCGATGTGATCCGCGCAGCGGACTACGTGCTGGATCTCGGTCCGGCCGGTGGCGACGCGGGCGGAGAGCTGGTCGCGCAGGGCACGCCGGAGGAGCTCGCGCGCCATGCGAAGTCCGCGACCGGCGCGGCGCTGCGGGGCGAGTTCGTCGTCGGTCGCAAGAAGCACGCAGGCAAGGTCGAGCACGCGCCGAGCGACCGCATTCGCGTCGTCGATGCGACGACGCACAACCTGAACCACGTGTCGGTCGACATGCCGCGCGATGCGCTCGTGGTGATCACGGGGCCTTCCGGCTCCGGCAAGAGCTCGCTCGCGCTCGACACGATCCACACCGAAGGACGCCGTCGCTTCGTCGAGTCGCTCTCGACCTACGCGCGTCAGTTCCTCGGCAACCGCGACAAGCCGCCGGTCGATCGCATCGAAGGTCTCGGCCCCTCCGTGGCGGTCGAGGCGAGCACGTCGCGCGGCCATCCGCGCTCGACGGTCGCCACGACGACGGAGATCCACGACCACCTGCGCGTGCTGTGGGCGCGAGCCGGTACCCCGCGCTGCCCGACGCACGGACTCGAGCTCGCCAAGGTCGATCCCGCGCGCATCGCGCGCGACGTGCTCAAGCGCCACAGCGGCGCGAAGGGCTGGATCGTCGCGCCGCTCGGCGGCCCCGGCGGCGTCGAGAGCGAAGCTCCGGCCAAGTTGGTCGCGGAGCGGCTCGATGCGTGGAAATCCGCGGGCTTCGTGCGCATTCTGATCGACGGGGCGGAGGCGCGACTCGACGCGAAGCTGCCCAAGCTCGGCCCGAGCTCGCGCGTCGATCTCGTGATCGACCGCCTCGGCTTCTCCAGCGAGTCGCGCGCGCGCATCGCGGAGGCCGCCGAGCAAGCCGCGCACCAAGCGCAGGGCCGCGTCAGCGTCGTCGTCGCGAGCGGCGAGCGTCTCGAGTACTCGACGCAGGGAGCATGCCCCGAGTGCGGCCACCGCCTCGCGCACCGCCTCGACCCGCGCCACTTCTCGTTCAACACGCACGCTGGCGCGTGCCCCGAGTGTGACGGCCTCGGCACGTCGTCGCGCTGCGACCCCGAGAAGCTCGTCGTCCACGAGGATCGCTCGCTCACCGAAGACGCGCTGCACCCCAAGTTCGCGCGCTATCTCGTGAAGGGCAAGGGCTACTACGAGCACCTGTTCCTCGAGGTTGCGCGCACGCACCGCATCAAGGTCGAGCTCGCGTTCGGCAACCTGACGAAGGCTCAGCAGGAGCTGCTGCTCTTCGGCAAGGGCTCGAAGGCGCGCTACGACGTCACGATCGAGCGCGAGAGCACGAATGCCGAGGTCACCGAGCGCTTCAGCGCCGATTGGCCGGGGCTGTGCGGGCACATCGACGCGTGGCACAAGAAGACCGAGGACGCCGAGTGGGCGAGCCTGCTCGAGCAGGTGATGACCACCGTGACCTGCCCGACCTGCGAAGGCGAGCGCCTCGGCCCGGATGCGCGCCACGCGACGGTCGCGGGCGTTCGCATGCCCGAGATGGCGCGCTGGTCGGTGACGCGCTCGCTGGAGTGGCTGCGCAAGCTGTCGCTCCCGGCGACGACGCGCGAAGGGGTCGAGCAGGTGATCGGCGAGCTCTCTTCGCGGCTCTCGCTGCTCGAGCGCGTGGGGCTCGGCTACCTCACGCTCGATCGGCCGACGCACACGCTCTCGGGCGGCGAGGCGCGGCGCGTGCGGCTGTCCGCGAACCTCGGCTCCCAGCTCGTCGGCGTGTGCTACGTCCTCGACGAACCGACCGTAGGCCTTCACCCCGCGGACGTGGAGAAGCTCACCGGCGCGCTGCTCGACCTGCGCGCGGGCGGCAACAGCGTTCTCGTCGTCGAACACGACGAGAGCCTGATGCGGCGCGCGGACTGGATCGTCGACATGGGGCCCGGTGCCGGGCGCCTCGGCGGGAACGTGGTCGCCAGCGGAACGCCTGCGGAAGTCGAAGCGCACCCGCGCTCGCTCACAGGTGCCGCGCTGCGCGGCGAGTACACGCTCGCGCGCAACGAGGAACGCGCGAGGCAGCGCGAGAAGCGTCCGCGCATCCGTCTGCAAGGCGCGACGGGCCACAACCTCAAGAACGTCGACTACGAGGCGCGCTTCGGCTCGCTCAACGGCGTTTGCGGACCTTCGGGTTCCGGAAAGAGCACGCTGATCTTGGACACGCTCGTGCCCGCGCTGAAGGGCGAGCGTCCGGCGGGGCGCTGGCGCAAGCTCGAGGTCGGCGTCGAGTCGCCGCGGGTCGTGATGATCGACGCCTCTCCGATCGGGCGCACGCCCGCGAGCACTCCCGCGACGTACACCGGCCTCCTCGAGCCAATCCGCGAGCTCTTCTCGCGCACGCCCGACGCGCGCGGGAAGGGCTACGGGCCGAGCCACTTCTCGTTCAACTCGCCGAAGGGCCGCTGCTTGGCCTGCGAGGGCAAGGGCGCCACGCTGGTCGAGATGCAGTTCCTCGCGGACCTGTGGCTCACCTGCGACGAGTGCGGCGGTCGACGCTTCGCGCCCGAGGTGCTCGAGGTGCGCTACCGCGGGAAGAACGTCGCGGACGTGCTCGACTTGTCGGTCGACGCCGCGCTCGAGTTCCTCGAAGCGCATCCGCGCGCCGTGTCGATCCTGCGGACACTTCACGACGTGGGACTCGGCTACATGTCCCTCGGCCAGAGCTCGACGACGCTCTCCGGTGGCGAGGCGCAGCGCGTCAAGCTCGCGGGCGAGCTCTTCCCCGGCGAGCACGCCGCGCCTGCGGTCCTCGTGCTCGACGAGCCGTCGACGGGCCTGCACGCCTCCGACGTCGCACGCCTCGCGACGGTGCTCTCGCGGCTCGCGGACGAGGGCCACGCCGTGATCGTCATCGAACACCACACGGGCCTGCTAGGCGCCTGCGACGAGCTCACCGAGCTCGGACCGGGTGGCGGCGAGGCCGGAGGTCGCGTGATCGCGCGCGGCAGTGCCGCCGAGCTCGCCCGCGACCGCAACTCCGTCACCGGACCGTTCCTCGCCAACGAAGGCCCTTCCCGCCCGACGTCCCCGGCGCGCCGTGAGCGCATCGAGGCCCTGCGATGATCCGACCTGACAACCCGTTGATCGTGCAGAGCGACCGCTCGCTCATGCTTCACACCGTGCGCGCCGTGGTGGACGCCAAGGGCCACCCCGTGCGCGATGCGTCCGGGGAGCCGCTCACCGAGGAGCACCCGCGCTTTGCGGAGGCACGCGACGCGCTCGCAGGCTTCGCGGAGCTCGAGAAGAGCCCCGACTACCTGCACACGTATCGCATCACCCCGGTGTCGGTCTGGAATGCTGCGGCGCTCGGCCTCACGGTCGAGAAGATCCGCGGAATCCTCGAGGAATATTCGTGCGTTCCGGTGCCCAAGCGTGTGCTCGACGACGTGCGCGGCTGGATCACGCGCTACGGGCTTCTGAAGATCGAGCGCCGCGCGGGGCCCGATGGTCGCGACGCGTTCGAGCTGACCAGCGACTCGCGCGAGGCGCTCGACGACGTGCTCGGCCACGAAGCGGTCCGCAAGCTCGTCAAGCTCGATGCACACAAGCGCGTGTGGGTCGACGCGCTCGAGCGCGGGACGATCAAGCAGGTCCTGATCAAGATCGGCTACCCCGTCGAGGACCGCGGGGGCTACGTCGAGGGCGATCGCCTCGACATCGCGCTGCGCGATGCAACCCGCGGCGGGCGCACGTTCCAGCCGCGCAGCTACCAGCGCATGGCGGCCGAGGCGTTCCACGCGGGCGGCAGCGTGGTCGGCGGCAACGGCGTGATCGTGCTGCCCTGCGGCGCGGGCAAGACGGTGGTCGCGCTCACCGTGATGAGCCTCGTCAAAGCGAAGACGCTGATCCTCACGACCAACACCGTCGCGGTGCGCCAGTGGCGTGAGGAGCTGCTCGACAAGACCTCGCTGCGGCCCGAGGACGTGGGGGAATACACGGGGGACACGAAGACCGTCGCGCCGGTGACGATCACCACCTACCAGATGCTGACGTGGCGGCGCGCGAAGTCGGAGGTGTTCGAGCACTTCGAGGTCTTCAGCCGCGAGAACTGGGGCCTTGTGGTGTACGACGAAGTGCACCTCCTTCCCGCACCGGTGTTCCGCGCTACGGCCGAGCTCCAAGCGCGGCGTCGCCTCGGGCTCACGGCGACGCTCGTGCGCGAGGACGGCAAGGAAGACGAGGTCTTTTGTCTCATCGGACCGAAGCGCTTCGACATGCCGTGGAAGGTGCTCGAAGGTCAGGGTTTCATCGCGACGGCGACGTGCACGGAGGTGCGCGTCCCGCTCGATCCCGGCGCGAAGCAGGAGTACATCGCGGCCGGCGCGCGCGCCAAGTTCCGCGTCGCGAGCGAAAATCCAGCGAAGCTGCGCGCGGTGCAGCGCATCCTCGAGCGCCACTCGGGAGCGCACGTCCTGATCATCGGGCAGTACATCGAGCAACTCGAAGAGCTCTCACGCGAGCTCAAAGCACCGCTGATCATGGGCAAGACGCCCAACGTGGAGCGCGAGCGGCTGTACGCGCAGTTCAAGTCGGGCGAGTTGCGCGTGCTGATCGTCTCCAAGGTCGGCAACTTCGCGGTCGACTTGCCCGAGGCCAACGTCGCGATCCAAGTGAGTGGCACGTTCGGCTCGCGGCAAGAAGAGGCGCAGCGGCTCGGTCGCATTCTCCGGCCCAAGAGCGACGGCTCGGCAGCGGCGTTCTACTCGATCGTGACGCTCGGCTCACGCGACCAAGAGTTCAGCGAAAAGCGCCAGCTCTTCCTGACCGAGCAGGGCTACTCCTACGAGATCATCGAGGCCGCGGCCCTCGAGCCACAGCAGGGGACCGCGAAGTGAGCGAGTCGCCGACCTCACGTCCGCAGGAGGACGGCGCGGCGCGAGCCCTGCTCGCGCGCCCGAAGGTTGCCGAGGTCCTCGCGCCGATCGCGGGCAAGGAGCTGGAAGACCTCTATCTCTTCTGGGGCGGCGCCGATTCCCCGCCGCCGCCGTCGGACACGGCCGAGCTGCGCAAGGTGCTCGCGGGCTGGATGAGCGACGGCGAGATCGCCGAGGCGCGCGTCCACTCGCTCGGTCGCCGCCCGCAGCAAGTCCTCGCCATGTTCCTCGACGCGCAGGGCTACATGCACTCGCTCGCCGAGCTCTCCGATCACCGCCTGCTCGCGCACTTCTCGCGTTACGAGCTCGAGTCCTGCGTGAGCGCGCTCGTTCGCTGCGGCGCGCTCCTAGAGGTCCCCGACCGTCGCTCGAAGGTCGCCGGCGCGAAGGCTTGGGCCGTACCGCTCGAGCTCGGCGACGGACTGCTGCGACAACAGCGCGCCAAACGCCGCGGAGTCTTCGACCTGCTGACGCTGCGCGGCTTCCTCGACCGTCAGTACGACGATCCGGTGCGCGGAAAGCGCATGACGCCGACACGTCTGCGCGAAATGTACAAGATGTACTCCAACGAAGCGGCCGCGCTCGCCCGCGTCGAGCGGCTCCCCGACGACGTTCGTCCGCTCGTCGAGAAGTGCGTCCTGCAGTTCGGCGGGCTCCTGCCGCGCGCGCTCTTCGAGCGGCTCGAGGAGCCCACGGGACCGTGGAACGGAGCCCGCTGGAAGCAGGTGCTGGAAGAGTCGCTCGTCGGGACCGTCGAAAAGCTCGAGCTCTCCCGCTACGGCATCCAGCACGCCGACGAGACCCTCGTCGTCTTCAACGAAATCGCGCTCGCATGGCTGCGGCGCGTCGCCGTCCCCGGTGACCCCGACGCCCCGGACAGCGAGCACGGTCTCGGCGTCGATCTCGTGAGCAACATCTCGCGCTTCATGGGCTTCTTGATCGAGCACCACGTGCGCTTCACGGTGCGCGGCGAGATCTTCAAGACGACCGAGAAGCGCATCCTGCAGGACCTGATCCCCAACCCCGGCCGCGAGCTCTCGCGCGCCGCGGTGCTCGACTTCATCTTCGAGTTCACCCGCGGAATGGGGCTGATCGAGTCCACCGGCGAGCGCACCTTCGCGATCGCGACGGCGGGTCGCGAGTGGGAGCAAAAACCGCTGGAGCAGAAGCTGCACGCGCTCGTCGAATACGCCACGGAAGAACGCGACGTCGCCGGCGACTGGTACCACCAAGTGCGCCTGCGCCGCATCTTCATGCGGCTGATGAAGCGCATCGAGCCCGGCGTCTGGTACGACCTCATGTACCTGCCGTTCCTCTCGCGCAACACCTACTTGGCGGGTCTCGATCAGCTCGCCGTCGAGGATTACTTCTCGACGCGCTCGCAGGGCGCGAGCTGCGCGCCGATGGAAGACCCTCAGCGCCTCGCCTGGAACCTCGCACGCTGGGTGCGTCAGCGCCTCTACCTCTTCGGCGTCGTCGAGCTTGGCTACGACCGCGCGGGGCGGCCCGTCGCGATGAAGCTGACGCGCTCCGGCGCGCGGCTCCTCGGCGTGGTCGAGCAGGCGCCCGGCGCAGCGCCGCTCCTCGGCAGTCTGATCGTGACGCCCGACTTCGAAGTCGTGCTGTTCCCGACCGGCGATGACGCTGCGCTCGTCCACGAGCTCGACCGCTTCTGTGAGCGCGAGCACATGCGCGAGACGATGCACTTCCGCATCCACGAGCGTGCGGTGCAGCGCGCTCTGTCGGAGGGGATGCTCCTGTCGCGCATGCTCGCCGTGCTGCGCAACCAGTCGCGCACTCCTGTTCCGCAGAACGTGCTGTTCTCCATCCGCGACTGGGCCGGCCGCGCCGGTGTCCTGCACCTCGATGCGTCGCTGGTTCTGCGCGGCGAGGATCCGGAGACCCTGCGGCGCTTCCAGACCGACGCGGGCGTGAAGAACTTCGTGCGTGAAGTGCTCGACGAGCGCCGCTTGCAGCTGAAGTCGCGCTACGCGCCCAAGCGCCTGCACGCGCTCCTGCGCGAGTTCGGCTACAAGGTCGAGCTCGACGGCGTGCAGTGATGCGGCTTCCGCCGCCGATCCTCGCGCTCACTCCCGGCACGCTCGTTGCGGCCGATGTCCCGCTGTTCGTCGAGCGCGTGCGGCGCTGTGCGGAGCGCGGTCTGCGCGGCGTGCTGCTCCGCGAGCGTCAACTCTCAGACCGAGTGTTCCTCGAGCTGGCACATGAGCTGCGCCGCGTGCTCCCGCGCGAGTCGGGTGCGTGGCTCGCCTTGCACGATCGACCCCACTTGGCGCTCTCCGTCGGCGCGGACGCCGTGCACTTGGGCGGTCGCTCGCTCGCCCCCGCGGCGGTGAGAGCATGGCTGCCGCGAACCGTCGCGCTCGGACTTTCGACGCACACAGGAGATGAGCCCGCGACTTGGCGTGAGGCGGACTACCTCTTCCATGGCCCCGTCAAGGCGACGCGCAAAGGCGCGGACACGATCCAAGGCATCGGCTTCGAGGCGCTCGCATGCGCCGTGCGCCGCACCAGCGTGCCCGTGTGGGCGCTCGGCGGACTGACGCCGAGCGACGCCGCGGACTGTGCTCGCGCGGGTGCGCGAGGAGTTGCGGCGCTCGGCGGAATCCTCGCGCGGCCGGATGCGCCGGAGTGCGCAGCGAGCTACCTGCGCGCGTGGTCAGAGACCGACGCCAAGGCGTAGGATCTCTGCCATGAGCTGGAATGAGGACTCCCTGCACCGCTGGCTTGCGCGTCGGCCGCGTCCTCGCGCGAGCCTCGACTTCGGCAATGACGCCGCGGTGCTCGCGCGCGAGCTCGAGCGGCCCGTGACGTGCGTCGACACGGTCGTCGAGGGTGTTCATTTCGAGCGCGGCGAGCGCGCGGCTCTCGCTGGAGCGAAGGCTTGCGCACGCGCGCTGAGCGACCTCGCGGCAACGGGGGCGGAGCCTCGCGCCGTGCTGCTCGGCCTGCGCGCTTCGCGCCGCGAAGAGGAGCGACGCTTGCGCGGTCTGATCGCAGCGCTCGACCTTTGTGCGCGACTTCACGGCGCTGCGCTCGTCGGAGGCGACACGACCTGCGCCGACGGGCCGCTCTCGCTCACCGTGACCGCCATCGGCGAGCTGCCCCGCGGCGTCACAGCCCCTTCGCGACGCCGCGCGCGCGCGCATCAGGTCGTCGTGGCGACGGGCGCGTTCGGCGGCAGCCTGCTCGGTCGACACCTCAGGATCGAGCCGCGCTTCGATGCCGCGCGCTGGCTGCTCGGTCTCGGCGCTACGGCGATGATGGATGTCTCCGACGGGCTCGCGCTCGACCTTTGGCGCATCGCTCGCGCGTCCGGCGTCGCGATCGACATCGGAGTCGTGCCCGTCCACCCCGACGCTCGTCGGCTCGCCGCGCGCACCGGCCGCAGCGCGCTCGCGCACGCGCTGCACGACGGCGAGGATCACGAGCTCATCGCCACGCTGCCGCAGACAGCCGTCTTGCGTGCGCTGCGGGAAGCGCCCCGGCGCTGTCCGGGCTTCACGCTGCTCGGGAACGTGCGGCGCGGCGCGGGGCTGCGAATCCCGCGCGATGAATCGAGCGGTGCGCTGGTGCGCTTCCGCGGAGAAGGCGGCTGGATCCACGGGTCGTGAGCGAGACACGCGAGTTTCAGACGAGCTCCCCGGAGGAGACGGAGGCGCTGGGCGAGGCGCTGGCAGCGCTGCTCGGTCCTGGGGACGTCGTAGCCCTCGACGGCGAGCTCGGCGCGGGGAAGACCTGCTTCGTCCGCGGGCTCGCGCGCGGGTTGGGCTGTCGGACGGCGGTCTCGAGCCCGACCTTCCAGCTCATGCACACGCACGCAGGCCGCGTGCCTCTCTACCACCTCGACGCATGGATGACCGAGCGCGGGGAGGGGTTCCTCGCCGATGGGGGTGCGGAGTGGCTCACCGGCGATGGCGTGGCGGCCGTGGAGTGGGCCGGGCACGTCGCCGGCTGGCTTCCGGACGCTCGGTTCGAGGTCCGGCTGGCCCATGCGGGGGAGGAGCGGCGCAGCGTCGCGGTCCGCTGGACGGGCCCTGGGAGCCGCCTCGGACCGCTGGGGGGCCCGAAAATCGAGCGGAAGGCCTGAACCATGGCCCCCCGCCGGCGTTGGGAGGGTGCTTGAAGGGCTCTTGGGACGACGAGCGGGACCCGCTCTCGGCCCTCCGCCGGGGGGACCGGGGGCTCTTCGAGGAGTTCGTCCAACGAGAAAAGGGCACGCTCCTCGGGTTCTTCCAGCGGCTCGGCGCCGAGCTCTGGGAGGCCGAGGATCTCGCCCAAGAGGTGTTCCTGAAGTTGTACCGAGCCGCTCCGAGCTACGAGCCGCAGTCGAAGTTCTCGAGCTACGTGCTGCGCAGCGCGCGCAACGCGTGGATCGACCGCCGTAGGCGCCGCGCCGCGCGCGTCGAGGGGCTGTCGCTGGACGCGGGCACGGACGGGGAGTCCGAGCTCCTCGAGCGCCTGCCCGCGGACCTGCCGCCGGTGGGCTGGGCCGCGGACCTCCGGGAGCGGCAGGCGGAGGTGCGCGCGGCGATCCGCCAGCTCCCCGCGGGGCACCTCGAAGTGATCGAGCTCGCCTTCTTCCAGATGCTGCCCTACAGCGAGATCTCACGCCTGCTCGACATCCCCGTCGGTACGGTGAAGTCGCGCGTGCACCACGCCGTGCGCAAGTTGCGCGAGCTCCTCGCGGAGGATTCGGAGTCGTGAGCGAACTCGAGAACCACGAACACGTCCACCTCGACGAAGCGACGCTGCTCGAAGCAGCGCTCGACCCGTCGGCGAGCGAGCTGCGCGAGCGGCTTCGCGGGTGCGGCCGATGTGCCGCAGCGCTGGCGGAGATGCAGGAGTTCGCCGCTGCGCTGCGCGACGCCGCGAACGACTCGACGCTAGACGAACAGGCCGCGGCACAGCGCGTCGCGGACTCGGTGCTCGCGCTCACCACGCGCGAAGACCTCAGCCCGCGCGGCGACTTCCGGCTCATGGTGCGCTTCGCCGTCGCGCGCGTGCGTGCGTCGGGCGCGCTGCGCGTCGCTGCAGCACTCCTCGTCGCGCACCTCTGCGCGCTGCCCGTACTCGCGTGGATCGTGCTGCGGGCCCCGCGTCGCACCGGAGAGTTCCAAGCGCGCATCGAGGCCCCCGTCGAGCCCTTCTACACGAGCGAACGCGACAGCGAACCAGAGCGCGTGCCGTCGGAAGCACTGCCCGAGGGCGACCCTCGCACCTTGGAGGTGGATCCGCCGAGCGGAGAGGGCGAGTGGCTCGCGGGAATCCGCCGCGCCGATCGCGCAGCGTGGACCACCTTCGCACCCGCGCCGTGGAGCGTCGCAGCGCCGCAGGAGTCGCTCGCACAGCTCCTGTGGATCCGCGCGACGCTCCTCGCCGGACGCGCGGCGCCCGAGTGGGTGCTCGAGCGCGCTCCGGAGGGTGCGCCGAGCCGCATGGCGACGTGGACGGAAGTGCTGCTCGACGAGTGGGCTCGCAGTGGCGTGCGGCCGCTCCACCTCGACGCGACCCTGGCACGTCTCGCGGCCCTGCCGGACTTCCAGCGCTCGCGCGTCGTCACCTGCGCCTTGCAGCGTGCGGTGAGCTTCGGCGCGCTCGAAGGCGAAGAACTGGCGCGATTCGCGCGCGGCTCGGCCAGCGCACGCGAGGTGCTGGCGCGCGCGGCGCGGGAGCCGCTCTCGGAGCTCCTGCGCGAGTCCTTGGGCGACCTGCGCGATCCGGGGAACGTCGAGCGCGAGGCGGCGCTCGACGCGTGGGGGAGCCCGCGGCGCTAGCAAAGCGCTCTCGGACACCCCGAGCCGTTTTTTTGCAGTCTTCGGACGCCATGGGCGGGTCTGGGGCGTAACTCGGCGGGCCTCCAGCCGTTATCCTCCTGCGCCCATGAACCCCGTGCTCCTAGCACTCGCGACCCTCCCGGCCGCACAGGTCGCCCCCCAAGACAGCGCGGCGACCGCGCGCGTCGAGCTCAGCCTGCTCGACGCGGCGCGCACGGCGCTCGAGAACGACCTGTCGCTCAAGCTGGAGGAAAACAACGCGGAGGTGTCGCAGTACACCTACGAGGGCAGTTGGGGCAGCTTCGACCCGGTGTTCCGCGCGAACGCGGGCTATGCGGACGTCGAGAACCGCAACAACAACCCGTTCTTCACGATCGACAGCATCAACTCGCAGACGCTGGAGATCGGCAGCGGGCTGAACCTGCCGCTGCTCACGGGCGGCGCAGTCGACCTGTCGTTCCTCCAGTCGAACACCGACTCGAACTTCGCGCTGTTCCAGCGCTCGGTGTCCGACCGGGTCGCTCTGAGCTTCAACCAGCCGCTCTTGCGCGCCGGCGGCAGCGCTTACGCGACCTCGACGCAGCGCGAGAACGAGCTGCGCCTGCGGCGCCAGCTCGAGCGGGTCCGACAGGCGCGCCAAGACCTGATTCAGCGCGTCGCGCAGTCGTACTGGGACCTCGTCACCGCGCTGGAGCAGGCGCGGGTCGCCGACGAGACGCTCGCACTCGGCCGCGAACAACTCGCGCAGAACCAACGCCGACTGAACGCGGGCGTGGGCACCGAAGTAGAGGTGCTGCAGGCCGAGACGAACGTCGCGCAGCGCGTCGAGCAGAAGCTGGCACGCGAAGTGTCGGTCAAGGCCGCCGCCGACAAGCTCAAGGGCCTGATGTACCCGGGCACCAACGCCGCGACGTGGGAGCGCGAGTTCGTGCCGGTGACCCAGCTCCCCGAAGTCGATCCGCAGAGCGTGCCCAGCTGGAATGCCGCGTTCTCCGTCGCGCTCGCCGAGCGTTCCGAGCTGCGACAGCAGATGTTCCAGATCGACGAGGCGGAAGAGCAGCTCTTGCGCGCGAGCTCGCTGCGCCGTTCCCAGCTCGACTTCACCTTCGAGACCTCGAGCTTCGCGATCGAGCGCAACGAAGGCGACGCGCTCGAGTCCGCCTTCGGCTGGGACTATCCCACGTACCGAGCCGGACTGAGCTTCAGCGCGCCGATCGGCAACCGCTCCGCGCTCTTCGCCGAGAAGTCCGCGCGCGCGGGTGTCCGCAACGCCCGCTTGATCTACGACCAGCTCGAGTCGCAGGTGGTCGAGGAAGTGCGCACCGCGGTGCGCAACACGCTGTACTCGATCGAGGCGGTGCGCGCAGCGGCGTCCAGCACGGAGCTCGCACGGCGTCAGCTCGCGGCCGAGCAAGCGCGCTATCGCGAGGGCCTCTCGACGAACTTCCAGGTGCTGCAGTTCCAGCAGCAGCTCGCGGAGACTCTGTATTCGCAGACGCTCGCGCACGCAAACCTCGCCAAGGCCTTGATCGCGCTGCGCCGCTCGCAGGGCATTCTCGACCCCGAGCGCTTCGGGCTCTAGCTGCAGTCGCGACGCACCATGCGCAGCATCTCTGCCACGTTCGCGCAGGCGGCGCTCGCGGCCGCGCTGCTGGCGACGGCCTGCGGGGAGCCCGCGCCGACGACGACGTCAACTTCCGCGCAGCGCGCGGACGGCTCGTCGGCTCAGGATTCCCGCATCGCCTACCTGCTCTCGCCGGGTAGCCGCAGCGACTACTACGACGTCGATACGTCGAACATGCTCGGAATCCTCGCCGAGACGTTGGAGCACGGACACCGCGACCCACTGCGCCGTGCGCGAGAAGAGCTCGGCTCGATGGGCTCTGAGGGGCTCGAGGTCGCGCGCCGAGCCATCGACGCTCACTTCGAGAGCCCCGACGGCGGCGCCCACCTACGCAATGCGCTGGAGGTCGTGCACCGCAGCAACGCGCCCGAGGCGCGCGAGCTGTGCCTGCGCGTCCTGCAACACCGTGACATCGGACTCGCTGCGCTCGCCGCGGCGGCGCTCGAAAAACACGGCGTTCCTGAGGACTACGAACGCTTGATCGCGTGCTTCGACTCCGCGCCACCGGAGTTCAAGCTGCGCTTCCTGATGGCGGCCGCGCGCCTTGCTCCTGAGCGTGCGCAGCGCCAAGTGCTCGATTGGATCGACCGCGGCGAGCTCGCGGGGATCTGGGATGAGTGTGGATCGTTGCTCGCGGAGGCCACTGCGCCTGACGTGGTCGGTCGCCTGAGTCCGCTGTGGCCTGGCATGCCTCCGCGCTTCAAGGCGCTGCTCGCTGCGCCCTGCGCGCGTGCAGGCGAGGAGGAAGCTCTCCGTTTCCTGCGCGAGGATGCGCTGAGCTCGGAACAGTGGCGTGCAGAGTCCGCGGTCACGGCCCTGCATCGCGCGCGGATGTTCGACGAGCTCGATGCTGTGGCGCGCCGCGGCAAGGTGGCGAGCGCGCGCCTGCGCGCGCTCAACTCGCTGGCGGAGCCCGGAGTCGCCGAGTCGCACCTCGAGGCCTTCCGCGCCAATCTGAACTCCACGGACGAGGGACTCGCGGGAGCGGCGCTCGCCGTGCTCGTACGGCTGCGCGAGGAGAGCGCCATCGCGCACGCGCTGGCGCTCGCGGCCGGTCAGGACAACGAGGCGCTGCGCACGGCGATGGGCGCGTTGCGCGAGCCGATGCAGGGCGATCCAGCGCTTGCCGCGCGCGTACTCAAGGCGCTCGAAGAGCGACGTGGTCCCGAGACGAGCCTCGGCGTCGCCGAGCAAATGCGCACCCTGCAGGCGATCGGCCAAGTGCCCTTGGAGTCCGCGGCATCGTCGCTGATCGCGCGTGCGTTGACGGCGCAAGGCGAAGTCGCGGGAATGAGCGCACGTCGCTGGCTCCTGCAGCAAGCTTCGAACGCAGGCCCTGTCGGGCAGCGCGAGCTCGCCAAGCAGCTCGACACCGCGGAAGACTCGCTCCTGCGCCTCGACTTGATCGAGGCCATCGCAGCGTGGGGGGGGCCCGTGTCGGTGGAAGTGCTGCTGCGCTTCGTCGAGAACGAACGCGCAAGGCCCTACGAGATCCTGCTCGCCGCGGAACGTCTCACGCGCGTTGGACGCGTGGAGGAAGTCGCTCCGGTGCTCAAGCGAGTGGCGCTCCGAGTCACGCAACCCGATGTGCGCATCGCGCTCCAAGGGTTGCTGTGGCTGAACTACCCCGGTCCGCGCTAGGCGACGAGCGCCGCTAGCTCGCGCGGCTCAGGGGCTCTCGACCAAGTCGCGCCAAGCCGGATCCGAGCTCCAGCGCGGGCGCGCGCTCAAGCCGCTCCAGCGGCCCTCTTCGTTGGGATGCGCGACCAACGCCTGCTGCGGCGTCCAGACGTAGGCAGACGAGCCCGTCTTGCGCCACTCCCACGGCCACGCGCGCACGAGCGTTCCGTCCGCAGTGCGGCCGACCTCGAAGAGGTAGCCGTGGCGGCGCAGCAGCTTGCCCTCCTCGAGGAACTCCGCGTCATCGACCTGCCGTGCCGTGCTCGGATCCGCGGTGACGAGCGACTCGACGCTGATGCGCTCGGCGGCCTGCACCTCGTTCGAGGCGAGTGCGGCGAGACGCTGCACGAGGACGCGCGCGTCTTCCTCGTTTTCGCGCAGCGCGAACTCGCGCAGGCGAGGCAGCGAGACCAAGAGCACGACAAGCCCGATGGCGATGAGCATCGCGGCGCTCGAGAGACGCAGGGCGCCGCGGCGGGAGGAACGCTGGTGGGGGATCAAGGTGCGCACGTGCGGGATCGTGCCTCTTCGAATGCTAGGCTTCAAGGCATGCGTACGCCGACGATCGACGGGATGCCCGCGGACTTGCGCGCCGCGGCGCTCGCAGTCGCCCAGACGCTGCGAGCCGGCGGAGCACAGGCTTGGCTCGTCGGCGGCGCCGTTCGAGACCTCGCTCTCGGGCGGGCCCCGAAGGACGTCGACCTCGCGACCGATGCCCACCCCGAGCGCGTCGAGCAGCTCTTCCCCGCCGCGAAGGGCGTCGGCCGAGCGTTCGGGACCATGCTCGTCGTGCACGAGGGCGTCCCCGTTCAGGTGACGACCTTCCGCTCGGAGCGCGGCTACAGCGACGCGCGGCGCCCCGATCAGGTGAGCTTCGGCGCCAGTGCGGCCGAAGACGCCGCGCGGCGGGACTTTACCTGCAATGCGATGTTCCTCGACCCGCACGACGGACGGCTCTTCGACCCGCAGGGCGGCCTCGCCGACCTCGGCGCGCGCCGCTTGCGCTGCGTGGGGGACCCCGCGGAGCGCTTCCGCGAAGACGGGCTGCGGCTCCTGCGCCTCGCGCGCTTCGCCGCGGACCTCGACCTGACGGTCGAGCCCGCGACGCTCGCCGGAGCCCGGGCCTCGGTCGCCTCGATCGCGGGCGTCAGCGGCGAGCGCGTCCTCGCCGAGCTCTCGACCATCTTCACCCGGCCTCGCGCCGCGCGCGCCCTGAGGCTCCTGCACGAGCTCGGAGTGATCGAGCGGACGCTACCCGGGCTGCGGCCCGACGAAGTCGAGCGACGCTGCGCCGTGGCGGAGCGCTGCCCCGACCCCTTGGGCGTGATCGAGGGGCTCACCGTGCTGTTCAGCGTCGAGGTCCTCGACCCCGCCCGATCGACGGCGTCCGCGGACCTGAAAGCGCACCTCGACCGCCTGCATCCCTCGGGCGAGCAGCGCTCGGGCGTCCACGAGGTCTGCGGGCTGCTCCAGCAGTGGGAGCGCTGGTCCACCGAGCCCCCGTCGCGCGGCGAGCTGATCCTCGCCGCTCGCCGGAAGGTGTTCGGTGCCTCCTGCCGACTCGCACGCGCATCGCTCGGGCTGCGCGGTGGCGATGTGCGCGCGCTCGACGCGCTCGAGGCGCAGGCACGCGCATTCCGAGCGGACGAGCTGCACCCCAAGCCACTCCTCGACTCGTCGGACCTCGCCGCGGCGGGCGTTCCGAAGGGCCCCCGCTGGAAGGAGCTCCTCGCCGCGGCCGAGCGAGCCCAGCTCGACCTCCGTCTGCGCAGTCGCCAGGAGGCGCTGGAGTGGCTGGGCACGCTTCCCCACGAGGAGTGAGCGCCGCGCGCGGCTAGGTCGGCGGGAAAACTCGGCGCAGGGCCGCAGAGAGCGGGAACCCGCACAAGATGAGAGCCGCGGCGAGCCCGCTCGGGCTCTCGAGCACCGAGCGCGCGTCGCGGAGGCTCGGCGCCGAAGCGAGCGCAACCAAGGCGCTGAAGACGAGCAAGCGACGCAGCCCCAGACCGGTCGCGCGGCCTGCGTCGGAACGGGTCCAGCTCTTTCTGCGCGCCGCTTCGCGCAGGAGCGCAAAGGCGCCGAGCAACGAGAGCGACAGCGATAGGAGCGGCGCGACGCGCACGCCGCTCGACGGACTCAGCCACGCGACGGCGAGCAAGGAGAGCGCGGCGACGGCCAGCGCAACGCGCGGAGTCTGGCCGACCTCGTCGTCGCTCCCCGCGTCTTCCAGCCGCGCCACGGCCGACACGCTCGCGACGTACACGAAGTACAGCGCGAGGAACGCCCAACCCCACGAAGACTCGACGGAGGCCTCCTCGGCGCCGAGCTCGCGGGCCACGAGCCACCCAAATCCGAGGTTCGTAGCACGGCAGGCTCCAAGCAGCGCGGGGCCGACCCAGCGACCGCGGCCGAGGAAGTCGTAGGCCAGAACCAGAAGTGCGAGACCCGCCATCCACGCGGCCGCGCGCGGCCCGACGGACCACGCGAGAGCGACCGCGCCGACGATCAGGGTCGCACCGACGGCGAGCGCCGCGGTGGGGGCAACCTTGCCCGAAGGGAGCGGTCGATCGGGGCGCGAGCGCGCGTCCTCGCCGCGGTCCGCCCAGTCGTTGAGCACCATCCCGCCGTGATACACGCACGCCGAAGCACCCAGCGCCAGTGCGGCACCCTTGCTCGCAGGCCATGCACCGCCTCCGCCGAGCAAGAGACCCGCCGCGACGTCCGCCAACGCCGAGGGCGCGAGCGAGAGGCGCGCGAGCCGCCCCCAAGCGAGCAGGCGCGACGCCGTGCTCACAGGCCGGAGACTCGCATCACGTCGTTGTACGTGACGTACACGAGCAGCGTGAGGATCAGCACCATCCCGACGACTTGGCTGTAGCTGTGCACGCGCTCCGAGACCGGCGATCCCTTGATCTTCTCGATCACGAGGAACAGGAGATGACCGCCGTCGAGCAGCGGCACGGGCAGCACGTTGATGAACGCGAGGTTCACGCTGAGCATGCACAGGAAGAAGAACAGCTTCGCGAGTCCGAGCTCGGCCCAGCTGTAGGCGTACACCCCGATCGAGATGATGCCGCCCATGTGCTTGCTCGAGACCTGCCCGAGCACCATGCGCTTGAGCATCACCCACGAGTCGACGAGGAACTTCCACGTCGCCTGCATGCCGACGGCAGCCGCTTCGCCGACGCTGCCCGCGCGGTAGATGTAGAGCGCCTCGCGTTGACCGAATCCGTATTCCGCGATCGCCTGCGGCCCCGGAGTCACCTGCAGCTCGAGCACCTCGGATCCACCGCTCGCGCTGTCGCGGCGCACCTTCAGCGTGAGACTGCGCTGCTCGGCCGCGACGCCCTGCACGAGCGGCAAGAAGTCGCTCTCCCAGTCCTTGAGCTCGACGCCGTTCGCCGACAGCAGACGGTCTCCGCTCTGAAGCGTTCCCTCGGCAGCCGCGTGCGGCGCGACCACGACCTCGCACTGCGACAGGTTGGGGGAGAGAGCGATATCGCGCGACAGGCGCAGCGCACCTGCGGCATCGAGCGCCGGTCCTCGCAGCGTGAGACTCTCACTCCCGCGCTCGACCTTCACTTCGAGAGGCTGGCCGTCTCGAGCGGCGAGCAACACATCGTTGCGCTGCAAGATGCGCCGACCGTTGACCGAGACGATGCGATCTCCGGATGCGATCCCGAGCTTCTCTGCATCGCCACCGTCGCGCACGGCGCGCACGATCGAGAGCGCCGGGATGAGGCCGAGGACACGCTTGGATTCGTCGTTGCGCCACTCGGGCTCGATGGAGACTTCGCGCTCGACGCCATCTTGGCTCGCCACGCGCAGCCGCAGCGCCCGCCCCTCGCGCGTCGCGACGTCGAGCGCCTCGTCGAGTCCGAGCTGCTCGGGCACGCCGAGGACGGCGACGATGCGGTCCGTCGCGGCGAGCCCGGCCTTGGAGGCCGCCGACTCGGGTTCGACCAAGATCGCACCTGCGCGATCCGCTCCCGGCGCCACACCGACCGTCGAGAGCCCCATGCGCTCGTCGTATTCCGGCGTCATGGAGACGCGGCGGGGCTCGCTGTCCTTCGGGCCTTGCAGGACGAGCTCGCAGGGGCCGGGCGGAGCCAGCGCGATCTCCTGTGCGATGTACTCGAAGCTCGCGATGCGCACGCCGTTCACCTCGAGGATGCGCGTGCCGGGCTCGACACCCGCGCGCCACGCGGGGCTGCCTGGGGCGATCGCGCCGACCACAGGCTCGCTGAAGGCGACGCCGTGGAACATCACGAGCGGCAGGACGATCGCGGCGAACACGACGTTCATGAGCACGCCGCCGGAGTAGATGAAGAAGCGCGCACCGACCGACTTGGTGTGCAGCTCGTCTCCGCGAGGCTTTTCGCCGGGCTCGACCGAATCTTCGCCGGCCATCCGCACATAGCCGCCGAGCGGGAGCAACGAGACCTGATACAGCGTGTCGCCGCGGACGAAGCCGAAGAGCTTGGGGCCGAAGCCGAGGCTGAACGTCTCGACGCGCACCTTGCACAGCCGAGCGGCAAGGTAGTGGCCGAGTTCGTGCACGAAGATCACCAGCCCGACGCCGATGACCATCTGCAGCATGCGCGAGAGCGATTCGAGTTCCATGGAGTTGTGCGGCGAGCTGCGCGTCAGGTTGCGATGGTTCGAGCGATCTCGGCGGCGGCCAGCGCGCGCGCGTCGCGGTCGGACTCGAGCATGCGCTCGATGCCGCCGGTGCGCCCCGGTCGACGCGCGAGCACGGCGCGGTTGATGCGCTCGATGTCCGTGAACGAGATGCGCCCCGCGAGGAACGCTTCGACCGCGACCTCGTCCGCCGCGTTGAGCACCGCGCCGCTGTCGCCGCCCTGTTCCACGGCGGCAAATCCGAGCGCGAGCGAAGGAAAGAGCTCGAGGTCGACAGGCTCGAACGTGAGGCGCGAGTAGAGCGCGAAGTCGAAGCCGCGCAGCGGGGCGTCGACGCGCTCGGGGTAGTGCATGCAGAAGTGCAACGGGCCCTTCATGTCCGGCGGCCCGAGCTGCGCGAGCACGGAGCCGTCGACGAACTCGACCATCGAGTGCACGACCGACTGACGGTGGATCACGACCTCGATGCGCGCGCGCTCGAGGCCGAAGAGATGATGCACCTCGAGCACTTCGAGGGCCTTGTTCATCAGCGTGGCCGAGCCGATCGTGATGCGCGCGCCCATGGTCCACGTCGGGTGACGCAGGGCCTCTTCCTTGCTCACGCTGGCGAGCTCGTGCGGCTTGCGATCGCGGAACGGACCGCCGCTCGCCGTGAGCAGCACGCGCCGCACGCGCGACACGTTCGAGCCGCCGAGGCACTGAAAAATTGCACACAGCTCGCTGTCGACGGGGAGGATTCGCCCGCCGCGAGAGCGCGCGAGCTCCATCAACTCCGCACCGGCGACCACGAGCGACTCCTTGTTGGCCAGCGCGAGCGCCTTGCCACGCTCGAGCACGGCACGCGACGCGACGAGTCCACGCGCGCCGACCACGCCGTGGACCGCGAGGTCGTAGTCCGCGCGCTCGCAGAGCTCGACCAAAGCCCGCTCGCCCGCGAGCACCTCGACCGAGCGCGGCAACGCCGCCCGCGCCCGCTCCGCCGCCTCGGCGTCCGCGAGCGCGAGATAGCGCACGTTCCACTGCCGTGCCTGCTCGACCGCGAGCTCCCACGACGCGCCCGCCGCGAGCCCCTCGACCCGGAAGGCCCCCGCGCTCGCCCGGACGACATCCAAGGTTTGGGTGCCGATCGAGCCAGTCGAGCCGAGGACGACGATCGAGCGCATTGTCGGGGACGGAGGGGGCCACAGCAGGCCCTCGCGCCCGCGTGAACTCCGCAGCGTCGATTGCCCGCAAATGCGGCGCGGCGCTAGTCTAGGACGCCGAGTGGGGTGGTGGAACAGCGCCCCGCCGTCCGATGACCTCCCGCATCGCCCGCCATTGCCCGCAGTGCGGGTCGCCGCTCGCCCGCGCGCAGGTCGAGGGCCGCATCCGCCAGCGCTGCCCCGACTGCAGCCACGTGGTCTACGAGAACCCCGCCTGCGCCGTCGCCGGGGTCGTGGTCGACGCACAGGGCCGCGTGCTGCTCGTCCGCCGGGCCCTCGACCCCTGCCGCGGAGAGTGGGCGCTCCCCGCCGGCTTTCAGGAGATCGACGAGGAACCGGCCACGACGGCCGTGCGCGAGGTCCGCGAGGAGGCCGGGGTCGCCGTGCGCCCGCGGTGCGTGCTCGACCTGCTCCTCGTCTCGAATCCCGGGCGGCGGGCCGTGACCCTGGCGGTCTACCTGTGCGAGCACCTCGGCGGGGAGCCCTGCCCCGGGGACGACGCGCTCGAAGCAGCCTTCTTCGACCTCGACGCGCTCCCCGACCGCATCGCCTTCGACAACCGGGAGCGGATCCTCTCGCATCTGCGCTCCGATCCTCGTTACCTTGCCTGCATCACCATGAGCACCCAATCGACCGGCGGAACGCGCTCGATCTCCTACAAGGACTCGGGCGTCGACATCGAGAAGAAGTACGGCGCGGTCGAGCGCGCCACGGACGCGATCCGCAAGACCTTCACGCCCGGCGTGGTGGGGGACATCGGCAACTTCGGCGGCCTGTTCGACCTCGCGCGCGCGGGCGTCGGGCAGGGCATGCTCGTGGCGAGCGCCGACGGCGTCGGCACGAAGCTCGAGGTCGCCAAGCGAGCCAAGGTCTATCACACGGTGGGGCGCGACCTCGTCAACCACTGCATCAACGACATCTTGGTGCAAGGCGCGCGGCCGCTGTTCTTCATGGACTACGTCGCCGTGGGCAAGATGGAGCCCGAGGTCGTGGCCGAGCTGATCCGCGGCTGCGCGGAAGGCTGCCGCGAAAACTCGGTGGCACTGCTCGGCGGCGAGACCGCCGAGATGCCCGGCCTGTATGCGCCCGGCGACTTCGACCTCGCCGGCTTCATCGTCGGCATCGTCGACACGACGAAGCTCCTCGACGGCAGCCGCGTGAAGCCCGGGCAAGTCGTGCTCGGGCTCGGCTCGGCGGGCCTGCACACCAACGGCTACTCGCTCGCGCGCAAGATCCTGTTCGATCACAAGGGTCTCGCGGTCGACGACCGTCCGAGCGAGCTCGGCGGCGTGAGCGTCGGCGAGGCGCTGCTCGCGGAGCACCGCTCGTACCTGAAGTTGCTCTGGCCGCTCCTCGAGCAGGGCAAGCTCGCCGCGATGGCCCACATCACCGGCGGCGGTCTCGTCGACAACCTGCCGCGCGTGCTCGGCTCCTGCGACGCCGTGCTCGACCGCACCGCGTGGCCCGTGCCGGCGCTCTTCCGCTACCTGTGCGACGCGGGCAACGTCGACAAGGACGAGCGCTATCAGGTGCTCAACATGGGCATCGGCATGACGTTGATCGTCGACGCGGCCGACGTGCCCGCCGTCTCGTCCCACTTCCGCGCGGTCGGAGAGCCGTTCTTCCACCTCGGCCGCATCGAGGCGGGCTCCGGCGTCGTGCGCTGGTCGCGCTGAGCGCTGGAACCCGACCCCGCGGAAAGCCAAGCTAGGAGAGCCCCCGTACAGGGGCTGCTACCTTCGTCCCGCTCCGGACTAAGTACCCCCATGACCCACTCGTACTTCCGCACGGGCGTCCTCGCCCTCGCCCTCCTCGCAGGCACGTTCGCCCCCTCGGCTTGGGCGCAGGCCCCCGAGTTGGCGGAGAAAGACCACGTCGCGCTGGGCAAGATCCTCGGCAAGTTCCTGACCGCCAAGCCTGGCGACAAGGCCAAGGAGAAGGCGCGCGAGGACTTCGTCAAGGAACTCGAGAAGGTCGGCAAGAAGAAGGGCGCCAAGGAGACGAACGACGCCCTCGTCGCCGCGCTCAGCATGAGCGCCGATCTGGGCCGCGCCCTGTATCACTCTGGCGAGTACAAGCAGAACCTGCGCGGCGGTAAGCCCTTGAGTGAAGAGATCGCGCAGGTGCCGAAGACCAACTACGGCCTCTCGCTGCCGTCGACCTACCGTGCGGGCGGTGCTCCGCTCCCGCTGATCCTCGCCATCCCCGAGTTCAAGGACGGCAAGCCCGTCTCGCCCGCGGAGTTCCTGACGGCCAACCTCACCGAGCAGGAGATCCGCGAAGGTGCGGCGATCGCCGCCGTTCCGATGCCCGCGAACAAGGACGACTGGAACCTGCTCAAGGAAGATCGCACCGGCGGCATCGCGATGGTGATGTTCACATGGGGCGACGTCGTGAAGAACGTCGGCATCGACGCCGACCGCATCTACCTGTTCGGGCGCGGCACCGAGGCGATCACTGCGGCGATGCACGTCGCGATGCGCTACCCGCACCGCTTCGCCGGCGTGATCGGCATGGCGGGCGACGCCGCGAGCGACGTCACGCCCGCGAACTTCGGCAGCTTGCCGACCTTCTTCGTCGGCGCGGGCAGCAACGCGACGAGCTTCGAGTCGAAGGCCAAGGAGCTCGGCTACGAAAACTGCACGCTCAAGGCCGACGGAACGGCTGCGGACATCTGGGCGTGGATTGGGAAGACCACGCGCGTGGCCACGCCGCTGAAGGTCAGCTTCCAGCCGGGCGACCCGTTCCCCGACCGGGCCTACTGGGTGCGCATCCCGACGACCGCGGGCATCGCGACGCCCGTCGTGGCCGAGTCCGACCGCGCGACGAACACGCTGAAGCTCACGATTCCCGACGTGCGCTCGGTGACGATCTACCTGAACGCGACTCTGATCGACTTCACCAAGCCGGTGAACATCGAGATCAACGGCAAGCTGCGCACGGAGAAGATCGTGCCGTCCGTCGATGACATGCTCTCGCTGATCAGCTCGAGCGACAACGGGCGCGTGTACGTCACGCAGCGCACGTACGAGGTCACGCAGAAGTAGCTCGCGCGCCCCGCCCGCGTGGCGGGGCCGACGCGGCACAGAGCCCGTGGCCTTGGAGCGGCGCAGCGCGACAGGAATCCTCTTCGTGGCGGGCGCCGCAGGCGCCTGCACGATGGCCGTCGAGCTCGCTGCGGTGCGGCTGCTCGCTCCGTGGTTCGGCACGAGCTCGCGCGTCTGGACCAACGTCATCGGCATCATCCTGCTCGCGCTCTCCCTGGGCTACCTGCTCGGAGCGCGCCTCGCCGCATCGCAGCGTCCAAGGCGTGCCCTCAGTTGGACTCTGCTTTCCGCCGCCCTGTGGACCGCATGGCTGCCGTTCCTCGCGGGCCCCGTGTGTCGCTGGTTCCTGCCGGACGGTCTGGGGCTCGACCGCGCCATCGAGCTGTGGACGTGGGGGAGCCTCGCCGCGACGTCGGTGTTGTTCCTCCCGGCGGCCGTGTGCCTCGGCTGCGTCGGCCCGCTGGCGCTCGAGATCGTGCAGCGCACCGAGCTTTCGAGCGCGGGCTCGGCCGGTGGACGCGTGCTCGGCTGGTCGACGCTCGGCAGCCTTCTCGGAACCTTCCTCACGACGCACTTCCTCGTGCCGTGGCTCGGCCTCTCGTGGACCTTCCTCGGCGTCGCAGGCCTGCTGTTCGTGCTCGGTGCCAGTCTCGCGCTCAGCGAGCGCGGCCGCGCGACGGCGGCGCTCGCCCTCGTACCCCTCGGTGCTGCCGCGCTGTGCTCCCGACTGGAGCGCGGTGCCCCGCCGGAGGGCGTGAGCGTGCTCGCCGAGCGCGAGAGCGTCTACCAGAGTGTGCGCGCGATCGAGGATCGACGCTGGGGCGAGCCCATGAGGCTCCTGCAGGTCAACGAGGGCTTGGACTCGTTTCAGTCCGTCTGGATCGCGCGCGAAGGACTGCTCGGACCCGGCTACTACTACGACCTCTTCGCGCTCCCGGCGTGGTGGAGCGGAGCCCGCGAGCGCTGGCGCGTCGCGGTGCTCGGTCTCGGCGCCGGCACGGCGTTTCGAGTCTTGCGCGGCGCGAGCCCCGCGGGGATCGAGCTCGACTTCGTGGGGGTGGAGCTCGATCCCGCGATGGTCGAGCTCGGCGAGCGCTACTTCGGGCTCGACTCTGAAAGCGCACGCGTGATCTCCGGCGTCGACGCCCGCGCCGCGCTGCGCACGTTGGAGAGCAACTTCGACCTGATCGTGCTCGATGCGTACGCGCGTCAAGTCGAGATTCCCTACCACCTCTCGAGCGAGGAGGCTCTGCGCGAGATGCGCGACCATCTCGCACCGGGCGGGTGGCTTGCGGTCAATGTCGGTGGCTTCGGCTTCGACGACCCCGTCGTCCGCGCGCTCGGCGGAACTGTCGCACGCGTGTTTCCTGGAGCCGTGGCCTACCGAGTCCCCGCATCGCGCAACTTCATCCTCTTCGCACGTCGGGAGGCCGACGTTCCGACACCTTCCGACCCGAGCTTCCGCTACGACGGCGCGGGCGCAGCAACGCTGCTTCCTGCGCTCTCTCTGCCGAGTTCCTACGCGCGACTCGTGCCCTGCGGGGACGACGAGGCCTTGAGCGACGATCGCAATCCCATCGACGAGCTGCAGATGCGCTCGCTGGAGCAGGCCCGTGAGCGGCTCGCTGCGACTCGCTAGTGCGATGGCGTGCGCGCTCTGCGCTCCGACGCTCTGCGGGCAATCCGGAGACATCGCAGAGCTGTTTGCAAAGAGCCGCTACGACCTTGCGCTCGAAGCCACCCATGAGATGTCCGACTCCGTGCTCGCCGCCGAGTGGCGTGTGCAGATTCTCGATGCCGCGGGGGACTTTCCGGGTGCGCTCGCGGCAGCCCGCGCGGGTCTCGCCCGCGATCCCGACAACCTGCGGCTGTACCAGAATGGCGCGAATCTCGCGCTGACCCTCGGCGACGGCGTGGCCGCGAGCGAGCTGTGCGAGCGCTGGCGCGGCGCGATCGAACGCGTCGGCCCCGCAGAGCAGCGTCCGAGCGACCTCGCACGCGTGGAGCGCTTCGAGCGCGACGCGGCCCAGCTCCTGTCGCTCGAGCAGCAAGCCCAAGCCGCCACCACTCGCGCGCGCTGGATCTCGCTCGCACTCCTCGCGGCATCCCTCGCCGCCCTCGTGCGACTCATGCGACGCTGAGGAATCGCCGGAAGCGCACGGCGCCGCTCTCCGCAGCGCGAGACAAAGGACCGGGCCCGGTCCGTCTGCCTCGCGGCGCGACGAACCGGGCCCGGAGCACGTCAGGCCTCGATCAGAGGATGTCGAGGATGCCCGTACCGGCGGACGGCGACGTCAGCGTCGGCGTGTTCGCGCGGTAGTTGATGTTGACCGAGATCTTCGTGTTCCAAGGCAGCATTTCCTTGTCGGCCACGATGCCCAGCGCCGCCGCGGCGAATCCACGGGCGTTGTCGGTCTTCTGCTTGTCCTGCATCAGCGTGATCAGCGAGTCGATCGAGCGCGCATCGCCGATGAAGCCGAGCGCCGAGCTGATCGCCGCCTGCGAGGCGAGGCCTTGGGCTTCGCCGAGCATGCGCACGAGCGTCTCGACCGTCGACTTGTCGCCCATCAGACCGAGGCCGATGGCCGCGGACTTGAGCAGGTCGGGCTGGTACTTCGACTTCGCGAGGATCGCTTGGATCTGGTCGATCGCGACGCGGTCGTTCACGAGACCGAGCGCGACCGCGATGTAGCCGCGGGCCTCGGGCTCCGAGATGGCGTCGAGCTTCTCGCGCAGCAGCTCCTTCGAGTCTTGGTCCTGCATGATGCCCAAGGAGACCGCGAAGGCGCCGACTTCCATCGGCTGCTTGGCATCCTTGAAGGCGCTGCGGACGAAGAGCTTCATGTCGCTCGAGGTCGGCTGCTTGGCGTCGGCGAGCGCGCGCTCGAGGACGCCGATCGAGAGGCCGGCCCAAGCGCGGTACACGCTCTTGCCCTTGTCGAGCTGCTCGGCGAGGAAGAGGCGGATGTTCTCATCCTTCTTCTTGCCTTCGAGGCCCGCGGTGGGAGCCGCGCCGGAGCCCGGGCGACCGCCGATCTGAGCGATCGAGATCGCTGCGAAGTTGCGCGCCATTTGGTCGGCGAGCTCCTCCTTGACCTCCATCAGCTGCTTGCGGATCTCGAGGTCGAGCTTCTCGTCGTCGCAGTCGCCGATCTGGCCGAGCGCGAGGATGCAGCTCTGCTTGATCTCGTTCTCGGCCTTGCTGAGCTTGTCCATGTCGGTGACCAAGCGCGTCGCCACCGCCTCGCGGATCAAGTTCTTGCCGTCGGCACCCGCAGGCACGCCCGCGAGCAGGTTGCCCACGGCGCGCGGCGCGTGAGCGCGGACGAGGAAGGTGTTCTTCTCGTCTTGGTAGTACGACATCAGCCACGAGATCTGGTCCACGCGGCTCTTCAGCTCGGCCGGAGCGACGAAGCCCTTCTTCGGATCGAAGCCCGACGCGAGCGCCGCCTCGTCGATCTGCATCGGAACGAGGCCCATGGCGACGAGGCAGGCGACCGACACGTCGTAGTTGCCGACCTGCTTCGCCGGACCGTCCGCCATCTTCGCCAGCGCGTTGACGATGGTCTTCTTGTTGCCCTCGTCCGCGGCGCGAGCGCCGATCAATCCGAGGCCGTAGGCCGCGAACGCGCGGTTGCGGAAGTTGATCTTGCCCGAGACCTTCGGCAGCGCCGGATCGATCTTGGCGATCGCCTCGTTCGCCTTGGCGGTGTCGTCGTAGAGCAGGCCGATCAGGATGTCGATGTTGGCCGGCGACTCGGAGCCGAGGATGCCCAAGCAGAGCGCGGCGGTCTCCGCGACTTCCTGCGTGGGATCGCCGAGGAAGCGGATCAGCTCCGCCGCCATCTCCGACTTGCCGCTCTCGGCCTTCGGATCGTCACCGATCTTGGCGAGCGCGACCATCGCGCCGGAGAGGATGTTGTTGTTGCGCTCTTCCTTGAGGATGCGCTTGAGGGCCGGAACGACCTTGCCGCGGATCACTTCCTGCGTGGGGCGCAGCGTGTCCTTCGCTCCGCCCTGCTCGCCAGCGCCGGCGAAGAAGTCATCCGAGCCCGTCACGACGCCGCCGGCCTGCACGGCCGCGCGGAGGTTCAGGTACGGCTCCTTGTTGAAGCCCCACCAGAACTGCCACACCGAGAGGTCGGGACCCGAGTCGCCGCCACCGCCCTGCGTGCGCGGTCCGGTCGGAGCCGCGGGAGCGCCGCCAGGTGCGCCGGGCGTGCCCGGTCCAGGCGTCGTCGGACCCGCCGGTCCGGGCGTCGTCGGACCGCCGGTACCCGGCGTCGCGGGGCCACCACCGGATCCACCACCACCGCCCGCGGGGACCGTGTCACCCGGGCCGCGATAAGTGCCGCCGTGGCCGTAGGACGTGCCGGTGAGGCACACGGCGCTACCGGTGATCAGAGCCGCTGCAATCAGGATGTTCTTCATGAGGACCTTCGGACGTGAGGTAGGGGAGTCCGCTGAGAGGCGCCCAATTTGACGGGCCTCGCCGACGAGGGCAAGGGGTCACGGGCTCGGTGGTTAGGGCAAGCCCTGTGCCGAGTCACTCGGTACGGGCGAATTTCGCGCGTCTCGCCCCCCTTCGGACCGCCGCGGGGGGCTCAGCGCAACGTGGGGGAGAGCGAAGCCGGAGCCGACGCGGGCTCGCGTTCCGCCCTCGTAACAGGCTGTCTCACCTTGGAGGGCATGTCTCGCCGCGAGGCCCGCCAGACGCGCCGGCGGGGCGTGGCTAGAACCCGCCGCTCGACTCCCGCTCCGGACGCGCCGTGAGGGAAGCCGCGAGGTAGTCCTTGTTCAGGCGAGCGATGTTCTCGACGGAGATGCCCTTCGGGCAGGCCGCCTCGCACTCGTAGATGTTCCCGCAGTTGCCGAAGCCCTCCTTGTCCATCTGCTCGACCATGGCCAGCACGCGTCGGCGACGCTCGGGCTGACCTTGGGGCAAGAGCGAGAGGTGGGAGATCTTGGCGCCGACGAAGAGCATCGCCGCTGCGTTGGGGCAGGCCGCGACACACGCGCCGCAGCCGATGCAGGCCGCCGCGTCCATCGCGAGGTCCGCCGCTTCCTTGGCGATCGGGAGCGCGTTCGCGTCCTGCGGCGAGCCGGTGTTGACCGACACGAAGCCGCCCTTGGCGATGATGCGGTCGAAGGCCGAGCGATCGCAGACCAAGTCGCGCACGATCGGGAAGGCCTTCGCGCGGAAGGGCTCGATGTAGATCGTGTCGCCGTCGTGGAAGCGACGCATGTGCAGCTGGCAGGTCGCGGTCTCGCGGTCGGGGCCGTGGGCCTGACCGTTGATCACCAAGCTGCAGCTGCCGCAGATGCCTTCGCGGCAGTCGTGGTCGAAGGCCACGGGCTCGCGGCCCTCGGCCAAGAGCTTCTCGTTGAGCTGGTCGAGCATCTCCAAGAACGAGCAGTGCTCGGAGATGCCGTGCAGCGAGTAGGTCTCGAAGTGGCCTTGCGCCTCGCGGTTCTTCTGCCGCCAGACGTGCAGCGTCAGGTTGAGACCGCCGCCGTGGTTGTCGTGTCCGCCGCTCACTTGTAGCTCCTCTGGGTCAGCTTGACCTCTTCGAACGTCAACGGCTCCTTGTGCAGGCTCCAGCTCATCGCGGCACCGTCGCCGGTGTGCTGCCACGCTGCGACGTACGAGTAGTTCGCATCGTCGCGCAGCGCCTCGCCCTCGGGGGTCTGGCTTTCCTCGCGGAAGTGGCCGCCGCAGGACTCGCGACGGTGCTCCGCGTCGATCGCAAAGAGCTCGGCGAGCTCGATGAAGTCGGCCACACGGCCGGCCTTCTCCAGCTCGCGGTTGAGCTCCTCGCCCGTGCCGAGCACGCGCAGGTTTTCCCAGAACTCCGCACGCAGCGCGCGGATCGACGCGAGCGCGCCCTTCAGGCCCTTCTCGTTGCGCGCCATGCCGCACTGGTCCCACATCACGTGACCGAGTGCGCGGTGCATGTCGTCGGCGCTGCGTTTGCCGTCGATGTGCAGGAGCGTCGAGAGACGGGTCTGCACATCGCGCTCGGCGGCCGCGAAGCTCGGGTGGTCGGCCGTCACCGCGCCGAGCTTGCGCCCTGCGAAGTGCGAGCCGATGGTCGCCGGGATCACGAAGTAGCCGTCGGCGAGTCCCTGCATCAGCGCGCTCGCGCCGAGGCGATTCGCGCCGTGGTCGGAGAAGTTCGCCTCGCCGAGCACGAACAGGCCGGGGATGGTGCTCTCCAAGTTGTAGTCCACCCACAGGCCGCCCATGGTGTAGTGCACGGC
>CAIYPP010000128.1 GCA_903928115.1 uncultured Planctomycetota bacterium | reverse complement strand
GGCTCGACCGCGTTCGTCGCGTGGTTCGCGACGCCGCTGGTGCACGCAACCGGCAACTATCTGCGCACCGACCACTTCATGTTGCCCTTCTGCCTCGCGGGACTTTTGATCGCGCTGCGGCGGCCGAGCGCGACGCTCACTTGGGGCCTCTTGCTCGGCGTCTGCTGCGGGCTCGCGGTCTCGAGCAAGCTCAACGGTGGTCTCCTGTGCGCCGCAACCGCCGGCTGGGCAGCGCTCGCGACGCGACGGGAAGGAGCGCGGATCGGTCGTGCGCTGCTCGCCCTCGCACTCGCGGCGCTGCTGACCCTGAGCCTATTCTACGCGCTCAATCCGCGGCTCTGGGGCGAGCCTCTCATCGGTGTGCAAGACATCCTCGCTCGCTGGGACAAGCTGATGGCGTACTTCCAAGACGAGCTCGCACCGCGCACCGGCGTCGAGGTCGCGCGCACGCTCGGGGAGCGAGCGTCGCTCTTCGTACGGACGAGCGCCGGCCACGGCGTTCTCTTCGGCCACGCGGGCTCCCTCCTCGCGCTGAGCGGACTTGCGACACTCGCTTGGCGCGCGGCGCATGGCTGCGCGCAGGCTCGGTCGCTGCTCGTCTTTGCCGTCGTGTTCATCGCGGGAACGATCGCCTGGCTGCCGCTCGACTGGGAGCGCTTCTATCTGACGGCGGTTCCCGCGCTCGTGCTGCTGCAGGTCGCGCCGCTCGCGTACTTGGCGCAGCGCGGGCTCGCGGCGCGACGCGCCGAGGCCAACCTCTAGCGCGTGACGGTGCGCACAGCGATTCCGCCCACGCTCGCCCCGACGTTGATGCTCTCGACGAAGGTGAAGCCGAGCGCGTCGCTCCAGGCGTAGTTGGCGACGATCCCCTGCGCGAGCGCGGCGTAGTAGTTGCGGCCGTCGGGACCTGCGCAGAACGCCACGGGCAAGCTGCCGGGCGTCGCGAAACGCAGCGAAATGGAGCCGCTCGCGCGGTCGACCGACCACGCGCTCAGCCGCGCGCCTGCGCCGCCCGAGAGCACGAGGTGCTCGCCGTAGGCGTCGAACGCCAACGCCAGGCCGACACCGCCGAGCGCGATCGGACCTGCGGGCAGCGCGCTCGGAAGCCCGGTGAGCGCGTCGAGTGAATACAAGGAGAGGGTCGTGCCGTCGGAGGCGAGCGCCGCGAGCAACGTGCCGCTTGGATCGACGACGAGCGCCGCGGGCGTATCGCCGAGGATCAACTCGCCCCACTCGACGAGAGCGCCCGAGGCCCAGTCGATGGCGAAGGTCGCGATCGCGCCCGAGTGCGCTACGTATACGTACTCGCCCGAGGGGTGAAAGGCGAGTGAACTGGGAGCACTCGAGAGTTCGAGCTCGCCGGCGTCGGAGAGTGTGCCGTCGGGATTCACGCTGCGCGCGCGGAGCATCGCGCTCGGAGTGGTGACCCAGTCGTAGCCGAAGCGACCCGACGGATCGATGCGCAGTCCGCTCGATCCGATCCCGACCGACGCCGTCCCGCGCTCGACGAGCGATCCGTCGTCGAGCACGTCCGCGATCGACGGCTCGGCGTCCGCGCGACCGACATACGCAAGCGGCAGCCACGGGTGGGGTTCGATCCACATCGTCGGCGAACCCACGGACTCCGCGGCCGCCACCGGGACGAGCTTGCCGTCGCTCTTGATGGAGCATGTGAGCGGCTGTGCGCTCCCCGCGAGGAAGAGCTCGCGCCCGACACGCCGCAGAGGCTTGGAGCCGGGTACGACTGCGAGCGCGCGCGCGCCGACTCGGGCCACGGTCCGCGGGACACGCAGCGCTGCTAGGCCCGGGCTCGCGTGCACTTGGAGCGCGAGCCAGCCGTAGCCCTGGATCGCCGCGAAGAGTGCCTCGCCGTCCGGAGTGCCGCTCAGGCGCGTGGCCACACGCTCCAGCGCAAGCGGAGAGCCCCCAGCGGCGAGCAAGGCCCCGCCCTGCGTCAGCGTGAAGACGTCGAGGAAGCCCTCGAAGGAGCGCGCCGCGACGACGACGTCCGCGCGCGGATGCAACCAGAGCGAACTAGCACCACTCCCTGTCGGCGTCGGACTGCCGGCCACCTCGGCCAGCGCTCCGCTCGCGGGATGAATCGAGTACACGCGCACGCCGGCAGCGAGGTCGGCGCCGAGCAGGAACGCGCCATCGCGCGACACTGCCAGCCCGCTGAGCGCACCCGCACCTTCGAGCCGCGGGCCCGCACTCGGCGCGCCGCCGCTGGAGTCGAGCGCCACGACGGCGAGGTCCGCATCGAACGCGCCCGAAACGAACGCGAAGCGGCCCGAGGGATGCAGAGCGAGCGCCGCGGGCTCTCGCGGCAGGTCGGTCACTTCGCCGAGGCTCTCGAACGCGCCCGTCGCGGAGTCGACGCGCCAAGCCAAGAAGCGCGGCTCCGTCGTGAGCGCGTAGAGGCGATCCGCGTCCGTCGCGAGCGCGATCGCCGGAGTCGCACCCGTCGCTGCGGAGTGGATCGAGGGCGCCCAGCGGCCATTCGTATCGCGCAGATAGCTCCGCACGAGCGCGAAATCCCCCTCGGCGATCACGACGCAGCGGCCGTCGTCGAGGGCGCAGACTTCACTCGCGGCCGTGTCGTC
>CAIYPP010000127.1 GCA_903928115.1 uncultured Planctomycetota bacterium | reverse complement strand
CGCTCACATGCACGGCCTGGCGGGCGAGCTCCTCGACGCCCGCGCGGACCTCCGCGAGCGCGGGCGCGACATGGCACGCCGCGTCGGCGAGGTCGTTGAACGGGGAGTCGGCCGAGGCCCCGGCCTCCGCGAGCGCGCGCACGCGCGCGGCGTCGACGCGTGCGTCGCGGCGCAGCGCGTCGAACGCCTTGTAGACGGCGCCGGTCGGGCACTGCGCGTCGGGGAACACGAGGACGAGATGCGTGCGGTGCTGCGCAGCGGGCGCGAGCGCCTCGCCGAGCCCCTCGACGACCGCGCTTCCCCCGCGCACGAGGAACGGCACATCGCTTCCGAGCGTGCTCCCGAGGTGCTCGAGGAACGCCGGGCGCAGGCGCAGGTCGAAGAGCGCGTCGAGCGCGCGCAGCATCGCGGCCGCGTTGGACGAGCCGCCGCCGAGGCCGCCGCCGACCGGGATGCGCTTCTGCAGCCGCATCTGCACGGGCAGCTCGCGGCCGAGCCGCTCCTCGAGCGCGCGGTGCGCGCGCACGGCGAGGTCCTTCGCGAGCTTCCAGTCGATCTCGGTCCTGCGGCGCGCGTCGTCGTGCCACTCGATCGCGTAGCGCGAGGGCGTGCCGGGAGGCAGGCGCTTGAGCGCGAGGTCGTCGCCGAACCGGGTGGTCGCCATCCACGACGAGATCGGGTGCATGCCGTCGGCGCCCGGCGCTCCCACCGAGAGCGCGAGGTTCACCTTGGATGGCGCGAAGGCGCGGACGAGCGAGGCCATGCGCGGAGGATATCGCGGGGGGAGGAACGCGGCGGGAATCCGCTATCCTTGCCCTCCCATGGCCGCTCCACGCTCCTACGCGCCCTCGAACCTCGACGCACGCCAGTTCACCGCGATCGAACCGCACTACAACGAGCTGCTCGGACGCGCGGTCGGGAACGCCGACGAGCTCGAGCAGCTCATCCTCGACCGGAGCGACCTCGACGCGCTCGTCGCCGAGTGCTCGGCGAACCTGTACATCGCGACGACGCGCAACACCGAGGACAAGGCCGCCGAAGCGGCGTTCCTCGGCTTCGTGCGCGACGTCGAGCCGAAGCTGAAGCCGATCTCGAGCGCGCTCGACCGGAAGATCGCGACGAGCGCGCACGCCGACGCGCTGCCGAAGGCGCGCTACGAGGTGCTCCTGCGCGGCATGCGCGTCGACATCGAGCTCTTCCGCGAGGCGAACATCCCGCTCGAGACCGAGCTCGCCGAGCTCGACCAGAAGTACAACCAGACGATCGGCCGCATGACCGTCGAGTTCGACGGGCAGGTGCGCACGATGCCGCAGATGAGCCGCTTCCTCGAGGAGAACGACCGCTCGGTGCGCGAGAAGGCCTGGCGAGCGATCGCCGGGCGCCGGCTGCAGGACCGCGACGCGATCGACGACATCTACGACAAGATGCTCGGCCTGCGCCACCGGATCGCGCTCAACGCCGGCTTCCCGAACTTCCGCGACTTCCAGCACCGTCGCTTCAAGCGCTTCGACTACACGCCGGCCGACTGCATGGCCATGCACGACGCGATCGAGTCGCACCTCGTCCCGATCCAGCGCCGTTGGAGAGCCTGCTGCCCGGCTGTCGGGATTTCAACTTCCTGGCTGCGGATGCCAAGATAGCCACGCTGGATGCTGCCATGCAGG
>CAIYPP010000126.1 GCA_903928115.1 uncultured Planctomycetota bacterium | reverse complement strand
GAGCGGGTGATCCGAGTCGTAGCCGATCTGCGTCGGCAGGTCGAAGGCCGTCGAGAGCCCCGTCTGGCCGCTCGCGAGCAGCACGCGAAAGCGCTGGTTGGTGTCGCGCGCGCTGGAGAAGCCCGCGTACTGCCGCATGGTCCACAGGCGCCCGCGGTACATGGTCGCACGCACGCCGCGCGTGTACGGATATTCCCCCGGAAAGCCGCCGTCCGGCGCACCGCCGTAGAGAGGTGCGGGCTCGAGCCCCGAGGGCGTGGCAAAGCTCTTGCGACGCTCGCCCTTCTTGGCCTTCGTCCAAACATCCGACGTCCAGCGCTGCAGGCCCGCGTCGCCGCGGGGATCTTCGCTCGAGCTCATGGGGCGCAGGATTCTAGCGAGAGCCCCGGAACGCTAGGCTCGTTCCGCTGTTTCGACAGCACCGACCCACTGTCCAAGGACCCGCCCATGAACCACAAGTTCCTCGCCCTCGCCCTCCTCGGCGCCGCTGGCTTCGGCCTCGCCGCCGCCCTCCCCGCCTCCGCGGACATCCCCGCACCGCGCGCCGAAGACGTCCTCGAAGAGTCGATGGAGACCATGAACGGCGCCATGAAGACGCTGCTCAAGGGCGGCGTGAGCGCCGAGACCAAGGACAAGTGCCTCGACGCGACCGTGCGCATGCAGGGCGCGATCGTCGCCGCCAAGTCGGGCAAGCCCCACGACCTCTCCGCCGAAGATCTGCTCGGCTACCGCAAGATGATGGCGGACCTGCTCGCCGCGACCTGCAAGCTCGAAGTCGCGATCCTCGATGGCAAGTTCGAAGACGCCAACAAGCTCGTCAAGGAAGACCTCTCGCGCTTCAAGAAGGAAGGCCACGACAAGTACCAGAAGGAAGAGGAGCACTAGACCGCTCCCCGCCCGTCGAAACTCCTCGCGCGCCGCGCCGGCCCCAGCCCGCGCGGCGCGCTCATTTTCCGCATCCCTGACGGTCGCTTGATCGAGAATTGCCCGCGCGCTGTGGTCTTCACGGAAGTCGCGCGGTCAAGCTCGACTCCATGGAGGACTTCATCGAGTTGTACGAGTCCGCGTTGCCGCGACTCGTCTGCACGGAGCTGATCTCGCGCTTCGACGCCCACCCCGCGGTGAGTCGCGGTCGAGCCGGCGCAAATGTGGACCTGTCGGTCAAGGACAGCTTCGATCTCTGCATCGACCCTCACCCCGAGTTCGCTGCGCTGCGCCCGTTCGTAGCGGAGGCTGCACTGCGCGGACTGATGCGCTACTTGCGACGCTATCCGATGACGGTGCTCGCTTCGCACCGACTCTCGCGCGCTCCGCATGCCTCGAGCGCTTCAGAGACGCTCGACGCCGACGCGCTCGCCGCTCTCGACGACGGAGCCCTGCGCTCACTCGCGATCCAGTTCTTTCGCATCGGAGAGCTCAACCTCCAGCGCTACGCCTGCCGCCGAGGCGGCTATTTCGCTTGGCATTCCGAGGTCTCGCCCGCGGATCCCAGCGGAGAGAAGCTGCATCGCGTGCTGCCCTTCATGTTCTATCTGAACGACGTCGCAGAGGGCGGCGAGACCGAATGGCTCCATCAGCGACGTCGCATCGCTCCCCGCGCGGGCACCCTCGCGATCTGGCCCGCCTATTTCACGCACGCCCACCGAGGCCGCACGCCCGAGTCCGGCGACAAGTACATTCTCACGAGCTGGATCTTGTTCCGAGCCATTCGCAGCGGCGAATCCAAGGATTGAGGAGCGACTCCGCACCTTCGCTCGCGCGTGCACTAGACTCCCTGCGCAGTTCGTCCCCCCCCTCCCCACGAAATGGTGGCCCCTTGCTGCAACGCTCACGCTGGCTCTCGGCTCTCCTCGCTTCGGTGTCTCTGCTCGCGTGCCGCGACGGCGACGACGCAGCGCGCGCTCCCATCGATTACTCCGCGACGATCTCCGCGACTCGCGCGCGCGTCCATGAGCAGCTCGACGCGGGCTTGGCGAATGCGGCCTCGGTGGCGCTGATCGACCGAGGCGAAGTCGTATGGGCCGAGGCCTTCGGCACGATCGACGAGCTCGGCATTCCGGTGACGAACGAGACCCTGTTTGGATTCGGCTCCGTCTCCAAGGTGGTGGCAGCCGCCGCCACGCTCAAGCTCGTCGAAGAAGGGCTCGTCGAGCTCGACGCGCCGCTCTTGCAGTACGTTCCCGAGTTCAGCATGCGCTCTCCGGAGTTTGCGCAGATCACGGTACGCATGCTCCTCGACCACTCTTCGGGCTTGCCCGGCTCGGACTTCCTCAACTGTTTCACGACCGGCGCGTACCCCGAGTACGAAGACCAAGTGTTGGCGACCCTGGCGGAGCTGCACCTCAAGCACACGCCGGGCGAGATGTCGGTGTACTGCAATGACGGCTTCACGCTCGTCCAGTTGCTCGTGCGCGCCGTCGATGGTCGCAGCTACGCTCAATTCGTCGTCGAGGAGCTCTTCGCACCGCTGGGAATGTCGCAGAGCGAGTTTCCGCTGGCACCGTCCGCCGAGGGAACGTTTGCGGCTTTCGTCGCGCAGGGCGAGAGCGCGCCGCAGGAGTACGCCAATCCGCACGCGAGCGGCGGACTGCGCTCCAACCCGACGGAGTTTGCGCAGTTCCTCGCTGCGATGATGCAGGAGGGCTGCGTCGATGGCACGCGGATCCTAGAGGCGGCCTCCGTGGCGGAGATGGGCACGGATCAGTCCGTCGACGAACCGTTGCGAGTCATCGAATCCGTCGATGCTTATGGCCTCGGCTGGGACGGCGTTCGTCACCCTGATTTCCATGCTTCAGGTGTGCGCGTGTGGCACAAGAATGGGGGCACCATTCACTATTCCGCGCAGGTGCTCGCCGCGCCGGACCATGACCTTGGCGTGATCGTAGTCGGATCGAGCTCGGGGTTTCCCGCGATGACGCTCGCGGCGGCATTCCTTTTCGACGCACTGGTGGACCGCGGAGTCCTGAGCGCGCTTCCCTCTCCGGTTTCCGTCCCCCCGCGTCCGCTCGCGGCGCCGGATCCTGCGGCGGCCGCCGCTCGTGCTGGCGTCTTCGCTTCCCACAACGCGCTCTATCGCATTCAAGCCCAGCCGGACGCCTCGCTCGATACCGAGGTATGGCAGGACGGTGCCTGGTTCCCGTACCTGCAAGACCTCACGCTGCGCTCGGACGGCTCATGGCAATCGGACGCGGCCCCCGAGGTCCGCGTCGACGTCGTAGACGACTCCGGGGCCAGCTACATGGTCGCCAACTTCCCCACGTCCAGCGGGTTCGCACTGGAATCTTGGCCCTTCGCGCAGCGCCTCGCGCCAGGAGTCGCAGCGCTCTCTCCGGCGTGGTCCACGCGCGCGGCACGCACGTGGCTAGTGACCAACGAGCGCGCCGATTCCCTCTTCGGAGGCTTGGGGCCTGCGACACTCGCGCTTCAGCCGCTCGCGGACCTGCCCGGCTATCTGCTCGTCCAGTGCATGCCTCTGGGCATCACCGACCTACCCGTCGATGCGCGCGCCTCGGACTCGCTCGCCCGCATGTGCCTCCGGCTTCCCAAGGTCCTCGGGCGGGACCTCAGCGAGATCGAGCCCTTCGTGCGCGACGGCGAGGAGTGGCTGCGCTGCGGCGGCTTGCGCGCCCGCCCGCTCGACACGGTCCCCCCACTCGCCACCGGCACGCTCACCATCGCTCCCGACGGTTTCGGCGAGTGGCGCTCGGTGCCAGCGCTAGCGACCTTCACCCTCCACGGCCCGCTCGTCGCACGACCGTTTGATGCGCAGTTCGAGCGACTTCCCGAAGGCGCGCTCGGCCCCGCGTACCTCCTCTTCCAAGGCTCGCCCGGGGAGAGCATGACCATCGTCGTGAACCCCTGAACGGCAGCCGCAGCAGCAACGTTCGATGTCCAGTATCTCCCTCCTCCTGCAGCGAGCGAAGAGCGGCGACCGCGAGGCCGCCGAGCGGCTCTTCGAACTCCTGCAAGCGCGTGCGCTCGAGATGGCGCGGGCACGGCTCGGTCCGGGCCTGCGGCGCGAGCTCGACTCGGTCGACGTGCAGCAGTCGGTCTTGAAGGATGCGTACAAGGACCTCGCGCAGTGTCATGGCTCGACCGAGCCCGAGCTCCTCGCGTGGCTCGCGGCGCACGTCGAGAACAAGCTGCGCAACAAGGCGCGCAACTTCGGCGCCGCGAAGCGTGACGCGGGACACGTGGCGCGCCTCGACGCGTCGGTGGAAGGCTCCGTTCCCTTCCTCGAACCTGCGGACGACGCGACGTCGCCGGGCGACAAGCTGCTCCGTCGGGAGCAGTCCGAGCGCGTCCAGCGCGCGCTCGCAGCGCTGCCCGACGAGTGGCGCCATGCCTTCGAGCTGCGCGCGAGCGAAGGTCTCGCTTGGGCCGACGTCGCCGCGCGCATGGGCAAGACCGAGAGCGCGGTTCGCGGCTACCACGCCCGCGCGGCCGCACGCATCCAGCGCGAGCTGGGCGAGGCCTGAGAGCGCGCGCAAAAAAAGACGCGATCGGCGAGCAGTTTTCATGCGGCCCGTTCCCAAGGGTGCATGAAGACCCCCTCCCTCCTGTGTCGGGCACGCTCCCTCGCCCGGCGAATCGGAGACGACCTGCTGCGCGGACTGCGCGGCGCGATCGCCCTCGACGCCGTGCGCGAGCTTGCCCGTGGCAAGTCCCCCTTGGCTCCTCTTGCGCTCGCGGAAGGCTTCCACGCGACCCTCGGCCCCGACGACCTCGACTCGGGCGGCACGATCGCGACGCTCCCCCGCCGCCCCAACCCGCGCGGCCCCGCACCCCGCCGAGCTGCGGTGTGCCCCGCGCCCTCCGGCGAAGGCTCGGTCCCGGTCGGTCCGCGCCTCGCTCGGCAGTGGACGTCGCACCTGATGCGCACGACGCCCAGTCCGGTGCGCTATCTCTGAAGTCGCTCG
>CAIYPP010000125.1 GCA_903928115.1 uncultured Planctomycetota bacterium | reverse complement strand
GCCCCGCTCCGGTTCGACCGGTGCGGGGCGTCGGCGTTTCTGGGCACGCGACAAGTGCGAGCGGTCAGACCTGCTTCGCCGACTCGGGCTTCCAGCTGCGCGAGCGGCGCTGGCCCCAGCGGTCGATCAGGATCACTTCGAGGGGGCCGTCGCTCGCGCGGCTGCGGAGCTCCGCGCTGATGTCATCGCGATTGCGCAGCGGCTTGCCGTTCATCTCGACGAGGACGTGCCCCCGTTGCAGGCCGAGCTGCTGCGCGATCGTGCCGGGTTCGACGCGCTCGACGCGCAGCCCGACGCCGGGCTCGAGTCCGAGCGCTGTCGCTTCCTCCGCGGCGAGCGGCACGATCGCGACGCCGAGGATGTCGGTACGGATCGTAGGAGCTCCGCCGAGGCCGGGAGGCGGCTCGAAGGGCCAGCCTTGGCGCTGCGGTACGTTGCCGAAAGCGCGCGTGCTTCCACCGACCTTTCCGCGCAGCTCGGGATGGGCCTCGAGCAGCTCGTCGATGGACTTCGCGCTGTACTCCTCGGTCGTGGTCTGACCGTTCTCCGTGCGCGTGACCTTGCACTTCACGCCGTCCGGACCGCTCTCGAGCGTCACAGACTCGCTCTGGGACTGCATGCCACTCGAGGGCGGTTGCGGAGCGGGCACGACACCGCTGTAGCCGCGCCAGCCGCGGTTCATGTCTTCGAGCATCTCGCGGCGCAGTGCCTCGAAGTCGAAGTCTTGCTCGAAAGGCTCGAAGAAAAACACGCCCCTGCGTCCACGGCCGCTGCCGAGTGCTTGGTCTTGTTCGCGTGCCTCCCGCAGTGCGAGCCGCGCGGTCCACGCGAGCTCGCCCGCACTCTCATCGCGCGCCCACGACTCGAGCGCCGCGAGCAGCGCACTGTCGCGTCGCGCCGCGCCGACGACCGAGCCGAACGCCTGCTCGCGCAGGTCGAGGTCCTTGGTCGAGAGGCGCTGCTTCCACTCCTCGACTTGGGCGGTCGAGAGCGGCTGCTGGGGTTGCACGCGGACGAGCTGGCCCTGAGGTTCCGAGCCTGCCGCAAGGGGTTGAAGCGTCGCTCCGAAGAGGAAGGCGAGGGAGAGCGTGAGGTTCATGGGGCAACTCGCGATGTCACCGCAACTCGCGGTGCGAAGAAGAGTTCTCTTACGTGGGGATCGCCGCAGAGCGACGCCACATCGGGTGGCGCCCCATCGAGCGTCGCCTCAGCGCAGCTCGCGGTCGCTCACGAGCGACCAAGCGCCGGGCTCGGCGGCGGCTTCGAACGGTACGGACAGGTCGCGGCGGCGCTCCTCGCCCGGAGCGCGACGCAGGCCACGCGCGGGGTGCGCGGGTGCGAGCGCCGGATCCGAAGCGAGCGGAAGCGTCGTAGCGCTCGTCGCGGCGGCGCTGTCGGCGGTCGCTGCGACGAGCGTGGGCTGGGGGGCGGCCGGAGAGCCCTGAGCGCGCGCGGCGATCGGGCTCGAATCAGGTCCTGAGGGCGAAAGCGGCTGCGGCGCCGAGGGCCACACGAACCAGGCGCAGAGGAGGGCGGCGGCCAGCGCCGCGAAGGCGCCCACACGGCGCAGCACGCCAGAGCGCCGAACGGGCCGCGGCGCGGCGGGCGTGGCAGCCGTCGTGGGTGCCAGTCGCCCCTCGGCGGCGAGGCCGCTGCGGACGCCGCTCCACACATCGATCGCGGGCAGCGGGTCGAGCGCGCGCTGGCGCAGGGCGCCCAGCGCGGTCCCCAGCCGAGCGGACTGCGCGCGGCAGATGGCGCAGGCCTCGAGGTGCGCCATGGAGGCCGCGGAGCGCTCGGCATCTGCGGGGCTTCCGTCCTCGCGCTCCAAGAGCCACTCCAGCGTCGCAGCGCAGTCGATCGGTGCGGGCTTCATGCGTCCTTCGTTCCTTGGCGGTCTACGGAGCGTGAGCCTCCGTCGTTGGCGCGCGGGAGCTTGTTTTCTGCTCGGTCGGCGCCGGCCTCCGCCGCGCGCTCCCGACGCTCCCACTCCTCGAGGAAGAGTTTTCGTCCACGGTGGAGGCGCCAGCGCACGGTCACGTGCGTGGCCCCCACGATTTTTGCGATCTCGGTGCAGGCGAGGCCTTCGATCTCGCGCAGGGTCAGCACCGACTGGAAATGCGGAGCGAGGGCGGCGATGCACTCGCGCACCTTGCGCGCCGTCTCGCCGGCTTCCATCCGCTCGGAGGGCGACGGAGCGTCGCTCGGAAGCTCCGCCTCCCAGCTCTCACTGTCCTCGTCCTCGCCCGCCGACTGTGTGACGAGGCGGCGTCGGCGCAGGTGGTCGATGGCGAGGTTGGTGACGATGCGATTCAGCCAGGTCGAGAACCCGTACTGGAAGTCGAAGCGCTCGAGGCTGCGGAACACGCGCAGAAAGGCCTCTTGCACGATGTCCTGTGCATCCTCGTCGCTCGGCACCATGTGACGCGCGACGCGGAACGCGCGCTGTTGGTGGGCGCGGACGAGTGCTTCGAAGGCGCGTTCGTCGCCGCGCTGGGCCGCACGAATGCGCTCCGCCTCCTCGGGATCCGTCGCAGGCGCGGGCTCGTCTGGGGACGGAACCGCCTCCGGCGAGAGCGCCGGCTCGAGGTCGTCCTCGGGAGGCTGGGGAAGCGCCATGGTCACGGCCGAGCTCATCAGTCGCCGGCGGCCGCGCGCTGGGCGCTCCGCCGGGGTTGAGCGGAAGTACGCAGCACCGACGGGGAGCGTTGGCGCCTCCCCGCAGGAAACCGATTCCCGCGGGACCTTCTAGGCCGTCGGGAAGCGTCCCGGCAGCCAGCCCATCTGGCGGAACTTGCGCCGACGGGTGCGGACGAGGTCGTCGGGATCGACGCCGTCGAGGGCTTCGAGCTCGCGCAGGATGGTGCGCTTGACCTCCTCCATCGCCACCGCGGGCGCGCGGTGGGCGCCGCCCAAGGGCTCGGGGATCACGCCGTCGATCAGCTTGAGCCCGAGCAGGTCCTTGCTCGTCAGCTTGAGCGACTCCGCGGCGTCCGGGGTGCGCTCTCCATCCTTCCAGAGGATCGCGGCACAGCCCTCGGGGCTGATCACGGAGTAGTAGCTGTATTCCATCATCAGCACGCGGTCGCCGACGCCGATGCCGAGTGCGCCGCCCGAGCCACCTTCGCCGATCACGATCGACAGGATGGGCGCGCGGATCGACATCATCTGGAGGATGTTCTCGGCGATGGCCGCGGCCTGACCGCGCTCCTCCGCCCCGATGCCCGGGTAGGCGCCGGGCGTGTTGATCATGGTCACGATCGGCAGGCCGAGCTTCGCAGCAAGCTGCATCTTGCGCAGCGCCTTGCGATAGCCCTCGGGATGCGCGCAGCCGAAGTTGCAGGCGAGCCGCTCCTTCGTGGTCTTGCCCTTGCGGTGGGCGATCAGCATGAAGCGCCGCCCGCCCAAGGTCGCGAGGCCCGCCACCATGGCCTTGTCGTCGGCGAAGTACTTGTCGCCGCAGAGCTCGACGAAGTCGTCGAGCATATGGATGTAGTCGAGCGCGACCGGGCGGTCGTTGTGGCGCGCCACGTTGACCGTCTCCCACGCGCTCAGGTCCTTGTAGGTCGTCTCGAGCGCCGTGCGGTGCTGCTTGCGCAGGGCCTCGATCTCGCTCGAGATGTCGAGCCGGGTGCGCAGGGCGAGGGCCTCGAGCTCGGCGAGCTTGGCCTCGAGCTCCTTGATCGGCCGTTCGAAGGACATGCCGCCGGAGTCGGTCCGGGCGGAGGGCTTTTCGGTGGTCGCCATCGTGGGGAAAGGCGGCCTTGGAACGACCGCTCAGGTGGGCGCATGGTGGACCAAGCGCCCGAGCCATGCAACCCCGCCCCGCCGCGAAAGCTCCCCCACCCCGCTCGGCGCCCTCGCCGAGCGCCTCTGCCCGCCGAATTTTTCCGTCGAAAACTGCACTTGGGAAGCACACGAGACCTTTGGGGCAGGCCCGTCCGTTCGGTAGATTTCTGCCTTCTCCGGGGCCCCGAGGGGCGGCCCCGAGCCCCACCCCTAGTGTCTGGGGGTGCCGGTGTACCCCAAGTCTTGCGCCCCACGGAATGGCAACCCCGCTCGTGTCCCAAGAGGCCCTGTCCCACGCTGCGCCCAAGTCTCCGACGGTCGCTTCGATGCCCCACGCGTGGCGGCTCGAAGTGTTCCGCCGCGACGGGCTCGATGATCCCGATGGAAACCGCGCGCTGGCTGCGGTGCGCGAGCTCGGCATTTCCTCGGTGCGTTCGCTGCGACACGGTCGCGGCTACTTGCTCTCGCCGGATGTCGACGCCGCCTCGATCGAGCGCGTCGCGCGCGAGCTTCTGTGCGATCCCGTGCTCGAGACCTATCGCGTGATCGCGCCGTCGAGCGTTCCGCCTGCGCGCGCTGCGTGCCAGCGCGTGCTCGTCGCGCGTCGCGCGGGCGTGATGGACCCTGTCGCGCTCACCGTCGAGCGCGCGATCGAGCGCGGGAAGCTCGCGCGTCGCGCGGACGGCTCGCGTGCGCGCGTTCTCACGTTCTCCGCATGGGAAATCGCCGGCGAGATCTCGCGCGCCGAGCTCGCGCAGGTCGCCTCGAAGATCCTCGCGAACGACGTGATCGACGAGGTGCGCATCGGGGACGAGGCCGTACACTTCGTGCTGCCGGGCAACGTCGCGGTGCGCGACGCGGGCGCGATCCCGCTGCGCGGCGCGAGCGACGCGGAGCTCGAGCGCGTCTCGAAGGAAGGTCACCTCTCGCTCACGCTGGTCGAGATGCGCGCCATCCGCGACCACTACGTCGCCGCGGGCCGCGAGCCCACGGTCGCGGAGCTCGAGACGCTCGCGCAGACGTGGAGCGAGCACTGCAAGCACAAGACCTTCGCCGGCGTGATCGACTACGACGGCGAGCGCATCGAGAACCTGCTCAAGACGACGATCAAGGCTGCGACGATCGAGCTCGCGAAGCCGTGGTGCGTCAGCGTGTTCCACGACAACGCGGGCGTGATCGAGTTCGAGCCGGGCTGGCACGTGTGCTTCAAGGTCGAGACGCACAACCACCCGAGTGCGATCGATCCCTACGGCGGCTCGGGCACGGGCGTCGGCGGCGTGATCCGCGACATCCTCGGCGTCGGCCTCGGTGCGAAGCCGATCGCCAACACCGACGCGTTCTTCGTCGGACCGCTCGATTTGCCCGAGAAAGACCTGCCGAAGGGCTGCATGCATCCGCGCCGCATCCTGCGCGGAGTGGTCGCGGGCGTGCGCGACTACGGCAACCGCATGGGAATCCCGACGGTGAACGGCGGCGTGTGGGTCGACCCGCGCTACGTCGGCAATCCGCTGGTGTACTGCGGCACGGTCGGTCTGATGCCGGCGAGCTGTGCGTCGAAGGAAGTGAAGCCGGGCGACGTGATCGTCGTGGCCGGCGGTCGCACGGGCCGCGACGGCATCCACGGCGCGACGTTCTCCTCCGCCGAGCTGCACGAGGACTCGGTCGTCGTCTCGAGCTCGGCCGTGCAGATCGGCAACGCGATCACGGAGAAGCGCGTGCTCGACGCACTGCTCGCGGCGCGCGACGCGGGTCTCTACCGCGCGGTCACCGACTGCGGCGCGGGCGGACTGTCGAGCGCGGTCGGCGAGATGGGCGCGGAGTGCGGCGCGAGCGTGCAGCTCGAGAAGGTGCCGCTCAAGTACCCGGGCCTCTCGCCGGCGGAGATCTGGATCAGCGAGGCGCAGGAGCGCATGGTCTTCGCGGTTCCGCCGGAGAAGCTCGACGCGCTGCTCGCAGCGTTCGCCGCCGAGGACTGCGAAGCGACCGCGATCGGCACGTTCACCGCCAGCGGGAAGCTCGAGCTCAGTTACGCCGGCGCGAGCGTCGGCGTGCTCGACATGCACTTCCTGCACGAAGGCACGCCCAAGTGGCTGCGCAAGGCGACGCGGCCCGTCGTGAAGAACGACGATCCGGCCTGTCCGCCGTGCAAGGACGCGAAGGCGTCGCTGCTCGCTCTGCTCCGCTCGCCCAACATCGCCAGCAAGGAGTGGATCGTGCGCATGTACGACCACGAGGTGCAGGCCATGGGCGTGACGAAGCCCATGTGTGGCGAGCGTGACGACGGGCCGGGCGACGGTGCGGTGTTGCAGCCGCTCCCCCACTCTCGCAAGGGCATCGCGCTCGGCTGCGGAGCGAACCCGAGCTACGGCCTCCTCGATCCTTGGGCGATGGCCAGCGCGGCCATCGACGAAGCGCTGCGCAACGCGGTGGCCGTCGGCGGCGATCCCGAGCGCACCGCGATCCTCGACAACTTCTCGTGGGCGAACTGCGCGCGGCCCGAGCAGCTCGGCAAGCTCGTCGAAGCGTCGCGCGCGTGCTACGCGACCGCGAAGGCCTTTGGCACGCCGTTCATCTCCGGCAAGGACAGCCTCAACAACGAGTTCCGCGTCGGCGACGAAGTGATCGCGATTCCTCCCACGCTGTTCGTCTCGGCGCTCGCGATCGTGCCCGATGTCGCCCGCGCGGTGACGATGGACCTCAAGACCGCGGGAAACCCCGTGTACTTGGTCGGCATGACGCACGCCGAGTTCGGCGGCTCGCACTACTTCGCGCAAGCCAAGGTCGAAGGCGGCCGCGTGCCGCGACCCGACCTCGTGCTCGCGCCGCGCACGCTGAAGGCTCTGCACCGCGCGATCGCGGCGGGAACCGTGCGCGCCTGCCACGACCTCTCCGAAGGCGGCCTCGCGGTCGCTGCTGCGGAGAGCGCGTTCGCCGGCGAGCGCGGGCTCGAGCTCGACCTCGCGCAGGTGCGCTGTGGCACGCTCGCCGCGCATCACGACGCGGACGCGACGCGGCTCTTCTCGGAGTCGTGCACGCGTTTCCTCGTCGAAGTGGATGCCGCGCGCGCTGCGGAGTTCGAAGGGGCCCTCGCGGGCCTCGACTGCACGCGCATCGGCCGCGTGACCGACGAACGACGCCTCGTCGTGCGCGGCGCTGCGGGCAAGGTGGTGATCGACGCCGGCCTCGACGAGCTGCGTGCCGCGCATCAGGGAGGATTCCAGGGATGACGACGCACGCCATCGTCCTGCGCACCGCGGGCACCAACTGCGAGCACGAGACCCAACTCGCGCTTCAACGCGGCGGCGCGAGCGCCGAGCTCCTCCACCTCCACCGACTGGTCGCAGAGCCTGCGCGGCTCGACTCCGCGGCCATCCTCGTGCTGCCGGGTGGCTTCAGCTATGGCGACGACATCGCGGCTGGGCGCGTGCTCGGACACGAGCTGCGCACGTTCTTGGGCGAGCAGCTCACGCGCTTTGTCTCGCGCGGTGGCTTCGTTCTCGGTGTTTGCAACGGATTCCAAGCGCTCGTCGACACCGGGTTGCTCGAAGGCGCGGACGCCGACGGTCGCCCCAAGGGCGGCGAGAAGCGCTCGATCGCGCTCTCCGCGAACGAGTCGGGACACTACGAGTGTCGCTGGGTCACGCTGCGCAACGAGCCCTCGAAGTGCGCGTGGCTCGAGCCCGGAATGCTCTGGCCTGTGCCCGTCGCGCACGGAGAAGGCCGCCTCGTCTTCAAGGACGCGGCGACGCTCGCGCGCCTCAAGAACAACGGACAGGTGGCCCTGCGCTACGTCACCGCGAGCGGCGGCGAAGCGCGCTATCCCGAGCTCCCCAACGGCTCGACCGACGCCATCGCGGGTCTGTGCGACTCGACCGGCCGCGTGCTCGGTCTCATGCCGCACCCTGAACGCAACCTCAGCCCTTGGAACCACCCGCGTTGGACCCGCATGGGGCCGCGCGAGGCGGGCGAAGGGCTCGAGTTCTATCGCCGACTGGTGGAAGCCGCCGGGAGTGCGGCGAAGTAGCCGCGCACTGCGTCTTCCACCGAACACTCACTCCATTTCTTCTCCAACGAACCGCACCTCGGATCTTCACGCCATGCGCAACCTCACGCTCTGCACTCTCCTCGCTCTCCCGCTCTTCACCGGCTGTCTCGCCGTCGGCGCGGCCGCCGGCGGCGCCGTCGCGGCCAACAACGTGCTCGACAGCAACGTCTACGTCACCCAGCTCAACTGCGACTCGCGCGATGCTTGGAACACCACCAAGAAGTTCCTCGCCGAGAACAGCAAGGAGCTGATCGAGTGGGACGACACGGCTCGCATCGCGAAGGCGAACATCGACGAGTCGGTGGTCAGCGTCTCGATCGAGACCATCGACCTCGGCCGCTGCCAGATGACGGTCTCGGCCAAGAAGTACCTCGCCACGATGAACGACGGCGAGATGGCCAAGATCATCACCGAGCGCCTCGTGCGCCGCATGACGCAGAACTGAGGCATCGTGCTCAGCCCGCGCTTCGCAGCGCGGGCGAATCAAGACGCGGCTCGCGGAGTCCTACTCCGCGGCCGCGTCGCTCTTGGTGCGCTGCTCGGCTGCATCTTCCATGCGAGCCTTCCGTGCGCAGCCGCGGCAGTAGCCGATGAGGCGGTGCGAGTGGCTCACGACCATGAAGCCCTTGCGCGCGCACGCTTCGGCCTGCAGAGCCTCGATGCGTTCGTCGTGGAACTCTTCGATCTTGCCGCAGGCGAGGCAGACCATGTGGTCGTGGTGCTCGTGGCCCGTCACGTGCTCGTAGACGAGCTCGCCCCGCCCGATGTCGAGCGATTGGATGAAGCCGCCTTCGAGCAAGAGGCCGAGCGTGCGATAGACCGTGGCGCGCGAGACCCTCGGTCCTTCCTCTGCGCGCAGCCAATCGTAGAGCGTCTCGGCGCTGAAGTGCTCGTGCGTGGAGAAGGCGCGCTCGAAGATGCGCGAGCGCTGGGGCGTCAGCTTGAGGTCGCGCGTGCGCAGGAAGCGCTCGAACGACTTGCGGATGGCGTCGTGCTTCACGGGCGAGGCTCCACGGACTCTAGTGAGCATAGCGCGCGCCCAAGGCCGCGGCTCAGCCGCCGACCTCGGCCGCGCGATGGCGACGCGTACCGATGTCGCGGCGGCAGAACTTGCCGTCCCAGCGGATCTCGTCGAACGCCGCGTAGGCCGCCTTGCGCGCGGCTTCGACGTTTTCGCCGAGCGCGGTCACGCACAGCACGCGACCTCCGTCGGTCAACACGCTGTTTCCCGCTCCCACCTTGGTGCCCGCGTGGAACACGACCGCGCCTTCGACGCGCTCGGCCTCCTCGAGCCCGTTGATGACGTCGCCCTTGCGGTAGCTCGCGGGATAGCCTTCGGCGGCACCGACGACGCCGACGCAGGTGCGCTCGTCCCACTGCGGCGCCTCGAGCTCGGAGAGCTTGCCGTTGGCCGCGGCGACGAGGTACGGGACCAAATCGCCCTTCCAGCGGCGCATGACGGCCTGCGTCTCGGGGTCTCCGAAGCGGCAGTTGTACTCGAGCACGCGCGGGCCCGCGTCCGTGAGCATGAGGCCCACGAAGAGCACGCCGCGGTAGTCGATCTCGTCGCGCCGCAGGCCGTGCAGCGTCGGGATCAGGATGTTCTGCTCCACCTGCCACTGGAGGCGACGCGAGAAGAGGGACACCGGCGAGTACACGCCCATGCCGCCCGTGTTCGGTCCGACGTCGCCGTCGCCGACCTGCTTGTGGTCCATCACCGGCTCGAGCACGCACAGCGACTCGCCGTCGACGATCGCGAGCACGCTCACTTCCTCGCCGGGCAGGAATTCCTCGATCGCGATCTGGTTGCCCGCGTCGCCGAGGCGGCGCTCTTCCATGACCGTGTCGATCACGCTGCAGCCTTCCTTGGCGGTGTGGACCACGAAGACGCCCTTGCCCGCGGCGAGGCCATCGGCCTTGATGACCTGCGGCCACGTGCGGCAGCCTTCGAGGTACGCCTTCGCTTGACCGGAGCGGTCGAAGCGGCGGTAGGCGGCCGTCGGGATGCGATGGCGCGTGAGGAACTCCTTCGCGAACAGCTTCGAGCCCTCGAGGCGCGCGCCCGAGGCGCTCGGCCCGAACACCGGAATACCTGCGGCGCGGAGGCGATCGGCGAGTCCGAGGCACAGAGGTTCTTCTGGGCCGATGACCGCGAGCCCCATCTTCTCGTGCGTGGCGAGGTGCACGAGCTTGTCCACGTCGTTGGCTGGGATCGCCACGTTGCGCGCGACGCGCGCCGTGCCGGCGTTGCCCGGAGCACAGACGACCTCGCTCACGAGCGGTGACTGAGCGATCTTCCAGCACAGGGCGTGCTCGCGCCCGCCGCTACCTACGACCAGAACTTTCATGGAGCGCCTGCCCTTGGAGGGACGATCGACCGCCGTGCGCGGTCGGATTTGGAGCGCGAGAGGGTAGGGAACGGCGGCTCGCGGGGCTACACCCTTGTGCGACGTCGCGCTCGGCCCCTCGCCCTGTCGGGCGGGCTGCGCTAAATTGCGCCCCGAATCGGGGGGTACCTCAGTTGGTAGAGGCGGAGCTTTGGGTGCTCCGAGTCGTGGGTTCGAGCCCCATCCCCCCGACCCTGTGCGCCCGTAGCTCAGCTGGATAGAGCAGCGGATTTCTAATCCGCTGGTCGGGGGTTCGAGTCCCTCCGGGCGCGCCCTTTTCGGCGTGCGAGACCCTACACTCCTCGCGCTTGAAGCTGTGTGCGTTCGCTGTGGGAGGTTCGTTGGCCTCGCTGGCCCTCTTGGGCTGTTCGGGGGAGTCCCCCGCGCCCGCGCCGATCTCTACGAACGCAGCGGGGTCGGTCTCCCCCGCAGGCGCGCCGTCGCCGAGCCCTTCCGAGCCGCAGGACGGTGCCTCCAAGCCCCTCCGCGTCGTCGAGGCCTCGGCGGAGCTCGGCAAGCTGCCCGCGCCGCGGGGAGAGCTGCGCGCGCCTGAGTTTGCGGAGAAGTACGCGCGGCGCGACAGCCGCGTCGACGGTTGGGAAACCGAACTCTTCAACGAGCGCGCGGGAGCGCAACTCTCCGCGCTCGGCAAGTTGCTCGCGCATCCGCAGACGCTCGACCTGGTTCAGCTCGAGCCGCTCGTGGCGCCCGATTTCTCGTGCGCGGAGCTGCGCCCCGAGGTCGTGAGCGTCGGCGGCAAGGAAACGGGGCTCTCCGCGGGGCGCAACGACGCACCGTCGCGCGAGATCCGCTATCGCGGCGCCGAGGGCGGGCTCGAAGCGCTGCGCAAGCTCGCCGCAGCCTTCGGGGGCGAGCACTCGGCCGCAAAGTTCAAGGTCATCTCGGTCGAGCTGCAAGCCGATGGGATCCGTGCGCGCGCGTACCTCCACGCGAAGGGCTTCGAGCCGCGGGGCGCGAGCGAGCTGCACGCGACGTGGAGTCTGCGTTGGACGGCGATCCCTGCGGCTCCCGCGGACGCCCTGCCCAAGCTCGTGAGCATCGAGGTCGAGCGGCACGAGGAGCTCTTGCGCGTGGGCGAGAGCGCGCCACTCTTCGTCGAGGCGACCGATGCGGTGTTCGGCGCGGAGCGTGCTTTTGTCGAGCAGTTGCGGCCGGACTTGGAGCACTGGGCCGCGCGGATCGACCGCACGCTCGGCATGTCGCTGATCGGTCACGAGGGCTTCGCGCTCGGCGATGCCAACGGCGACGGGCTCGACGACGTGTATGTCGCGCAGCCCGGCGGCTTGCCCAATCGTCTCTTCCTGCGCCAGCCGAACGGCACGGCGCGCGAGGTCTCCGCGAGCGCTGGAGTCGACTTCCTCGACCCTTCGCGCAGCGCGCTGTTCGCGGACTTCGACAACGACGGAGACCAAGACCTCGCGGTCGAGCTCGATCCGCACGTCCTGCTCCTCGAGAACGACGGTCAAGCAAGGTTCACCGAGCGCGCTCGCGCGAGCGCGCCGAGCACGACCTCGCTCTCGGCCGCAGACTTCGACGCGGACGGCGACCTCGACTTGTATTGCTGCGGCTATGTCCTCCCCGACAGCGCGAACGTGACGCCGCTCCCCTACCACGACGCGAACAACGGTCGACCCAATACGCTGCTTCGCAACGACGGCGCGCGCGCCGGCGAGCCGTGGTCTTTCGTCGACGCTACGCGCGAGAGCGGGCTCGACGAGAACAACCGGCGCTTCAGCTTCGCCTCGAGCTGGGAAGACTACGACGACGACGGTGATCTCGACTGCTACGTCGCCAATGACTTCGGGCGCAACAACCTCTACCGCAACGAGAGCGGTCGCTTCCGCGACGTCGCCGCCGAGGCGGGCGTCGAGGATCTCGCGGCGGGGATGGGCGTCAGCTGGGCGGACTACGATCTCGACGGCGACTTCGATCTGTACGTGAGCAACATGTTCTCGTCGGCGGGCGAGCGCGTGGCGTACCAGCGGCGCTTCTTGGACGGCGCCGATGCTGCGACCCGCGCGGGCTTTCAGCGCCACGCACGCGGCAACTCGCTCTTTCGCAATCGCGGCGACGGAACGTTCGAGGACGTGAGCGAGCTCGCGGGCGTGACCATGGGACGTTGGGCGTGGGGCTCGATCTTCACCGAGCTCGATGAGGACGGCTGGCCAGACCTTTTCGTGCCGAACGGTTTTGTCACCGGCAGTGATCCTGCGGACTTGTGAAGTTTCTTCTGGCGACAGGTCGTGTCGCTCTCCCCGACTCCCGCCTCCCAAGCCGCGCGCGCGAGCTACGAGCTCGGCTGGGTCGCGATTCACCGCATGCTTCGCGAGGGTGGCTCGTGGAGCGGCCGCGAAGAGCACTGCGCGTTCTTGAACACGCGCGATGGCCGCTTCGTGACGGCTTCGGGGCCGAGCGGACTCGACTTGCCGGACGACGGCCGCGCTGCCGCGCGCGTCGACTGGGACCGCGACGGTCGCACGGATCTCGTCGTCTCGGGGCGCAACTCTCCGCGCTTGCGGCTCTTCCTTCAGCGCGGGAAGGAGCCTGTGAACACGCTCGACTTCGCGCTGCGCGGCACGACGTGCAACCGCGACGCGATCGGCGCGCGTGTCGAGGTGGAGTTGTCCGATGGCCGCAAGCTCGTGCAGAGTCTGCGGGCGGGCGAGGGGTATCTCGCGCAGTCGAGCAAGTGGGTCCACTTCGGACTCGGGAGTGCGAGCGCGACGCGGATCCGCGTACGTTGGCCGAAGCCTTCGGAGCGAGGCTTCGAGGAGTTCCTCGGCGTGGGCGCGCGGGGACGTTTTGTTCTGGTCGAGGGCACCGGTCGTGCCGAACCGGACGCTGCGAAGGAGCCGCCTTCGCTCGCGGTCGCACGTGCTGAGAGTCCTGCCAGCACGGAGACGGCGCGCATCTCCCTCGCTGCGCGACCTCCGCTGCCGCCTCTGCCGATCTTGACGCCCGAAGGCGAAGCGGCCGATGCGAAGGCCGGCATCGAGCCCCCGCTCTTGATCACGCTCTGGGCGAGCTGGTGTGCGCCGTGCGGCCGCGAGCTCGCGGAGCTTGCCGCACGCCAGAAAGAGCTCGGAGAAGCCGGACTGTCGGTGCTCGCGCTCTCGGTGGACGAGACGTCGACCCGGCCCGCCGCGCTGGAGATGCTCGCGCGTCTGCAGTGGGAGTTTCACGCGGGCTTCGCGAGCGTGGAAGCCTTGGAGGCACTGGACGCCCTTCAGGCGAGCGTGTTGGACCGCCGTCGCCGGACGCCGGTTCCGACGAGCTTCTTGGTCGATGCACAGCGGCGTGTCGCCGCGATCTACAAGGGGCCGCTCTCGGTCGACACGCTGCTCGCGGACGTCGCTCGGCTGGGAGCACGGCCCGAGGAGCAGCGCGATCGCGCGGTGCCGTTCGCGGGGCGCTGGATCTCGCCGCTTCCCGAGCCGGACCTCGGCGCGCTGGAGCTCGCCTATGTGGAGCGCGGTCTGACGCTCGCGGCCGATGACCTCGCGCGCTCGCGCATCGTGAGCCGCGAGCGCACGCGCGCGCAGGTGCTGAACGACATGGGCAAGGTTCGCGCGCAGCAAGGCAAGCTCGAAGAAGCGGCCGCGAGCTTCCTCGAGGCGGTCTCGCTCGAACCTCGCTCCTTGGAAGCGAACGTGAATGCGGCGTACGCGTTGCACCAGCTCGGTCGAGTGGCGGACGCGGTGCCGTTCTACGAAGCCGCACTGCGCCTCGATTCGCGCAATGTGACGGCGCTTTTCAACCTCGCGCTCGCGCGCTGCGCGCTGGGGCGCTGCGAGGTTGCGGCTCAGGAGCTCGCGGTGCTCGACGTCGTCGATCCGCGCGCGGCGGGTGAGCTGCGGCGACAGATGAAGGAGTATTTCGGAAAGTGAGCACGGGACCGTTGGTGTTGGTGGCGGATGACGAGGACTCGGTGCTCACGATCGCGCAGGCGATCCTCGAACGCTCGGGGTATTCCGTGGTCGTGGCTCGCGACGGCGTCGAGGCGCTGTCCCTGCACCTCCAGAACGCCGCCCTCGTGCGCGCGGTGGTGCTCGACTGGACGCTTCCGCTCGTCGATGGCGAAGGCGTGCTGCGCGAGCTCCGCCGACGAGACGCCAACTTGCCCGTCATCGTCTCCACGGGCTACGGGCACGCGACCGGGGGGCTGGCGGACCTTCCGGGGCCGGAGCCGCTGAGCTTGCCGAAGCCCTACCGCCTCGCGGAACTCGTGGGAATCGTCGCGAAGGCCACGGGGCGGGCGTAGGGCTCTCGGGGCCGGGAAATCCGCTGCGCGGGCTCCACCTTGCGCGCAACTTGGGCGAAACAGAGCCCATGACGCGCATCACTCTGTGCATGATCGTGCGGGACGAGGTCGCGAACCTCGCGCGCTGCCTACGCTCGGTCGAGGGCGTTGTCGACGAGGTCTGCGTGCTCGACACCGGCTCAGTGGACGGCACTCCGGAGCTCGCGGCGAGCCTCGGTGCGCGCGTCGGGCACCGGGCCTGGACGGGTGACTTCGCGGAGGCGCGCAACGCGTCGCTCGCGCTCGCGCAAGGGGACTGGATCTTGGTCCTCGACGCGGACGAGGAGCTCGATCGTACGGAGCAGTCGGCGGAGGAGCTGCGCGCCAAGCTGCTCGCCTTTGCAGCCGGCGAGGCGGAGCGCGTCGGCCGTCTCAGGTTGCGCAATCTGCTCGACGGAGGGGACAGCTCCGAGTCGGAGATCGTGCGCTTCTTTGCGCGCGTGCCGCAGGGACGCTTCGCGGGGCGCATTCACGAACAATGGACGGTCGACGGCGTGCTCCCCGCTCGCGCGGACACGGGTGTCGGCATCCTGCACTACGGCTATCGCCGCGAGAGCTTGGAGCGCGACGGAAAGCTCGCGCGCAACATCGAGCTGCTCGCGCGCTCGCTCGAGGCAGCGCCCGAAGACGGCTACGCTTGGTACCAGCTCGGACGAACGCTCGCGGTTGCGGAACAGCACGAAGAGGCTCTCAAGGCGCTCGAAGCAGCCGTGGAGCGCTGCTCCGATGGGGCCGACTGGGGCATCCACGCGATCGAGCTAGGTGCGTCGGCGCTCCGTGCGCTCGGGCACTACCAGCAAGGCCTGAATCTGATCGAGTCGGCGTTGCCGATGGCTCCGCAGCGCACGGACACGCGCTTCCTCGCAGCTCTGCTCGCACTCGATTGCGGCGACGTCGCCAAGGCCGAGGCCGGCTTCCGCACCTGCCTTGCCTATGGTCCCGCCCAAACCGGCGCGGAGCGCTCCGCGGCCGCGGGGAGCTGGGCCGCCGCGCACAACTTGGGCGTGATCTGCGAACACACCGCGCGCCCCGACGAGGCGGCCCGCCACTATCGCTCGGCCTTGGCAGCGCGCCCGGACCACCGTGCGAGCGCGGACGGGCTGGCTCGGTTGCGGGCCCCCCTACCCCCCGGCCCGGCGATCCGCTAGCCTCTCGGGCCTCCCACCAAGGCCCATGAACTTCTTCTGCCGCCTCTTCGGTCACACCTGGGTTCCGGTCACCGACAACCCCAAGATCGCCTGGAACGCCAAGGATGACGGTCTGGTGCTCCACGCCACCCCCACCGGCGCGACGCGCTTCTTCGACGAGTGCGCCCGCTGCCGAGAGCGCCGGGAAGTGATCCCCTCGCGCCGCTTCCCCACCGGAGCGACCGCCGAGCCGGCCGCGAAGAAGTAGAGCTGTCGACTCGCTCTCGCGCGCGGGCTCGCAGCGCGCGCGTTGATTTCGAGCGTTCCGAACGCGCCCCCCGTTTCCTGCGGGTGGCGATTGTCTTCGCATGCCGCGCTCGCACCCCACTCCTCCGGAGTTTGCTGCCGCATTGGAGCGGCTCCTCGCATTCGGGGAGGATGCGGCCGTCGAGGCGGAACTCTCGCGGATCGCCGCGGAGCAACCCGACCTCGCGCGTGGGCTGCGCGCGCGCTGGGAGATCCTCGAGAGCGTACGCAAGCTTCCCCATGTGGGCTCGGAGCGCGTGGCACAGCTCATGGCCGGCATCCTGCAGCCGAAGGACTCGGAGCAGCGCCGCGCCGAGCTGCTCGCGGAAGTCGAGCACGATTCGCTCGGTTTGCTGCCGCGTTTCGTCGAACTCGGCGAGATCGCACGCGGGGGGATGAGCGAGATCGTGCGCGTCTGGGATCCCGCCCTGAAGCGCGACCTCGCGCTCAAGCGCCTCGCTCCCATGGGCGACTCGGCGCGCGACGCGTCGGCCACGCAGGTGCGACGATTCATCGACGAGGCCCGCATCACGGGCACTCTGGAACACCCTTCGATCGTGCCCGTGCACCATTTTGGCCTCGACGACGCGGGACGTCTGTATTTCACGATGCAGCGGGTGCCCGGCCCGACGTTCGCGGAAGTGATCGACCTCGTGCGGCGCGGTGCGGACGAGTGGACTCTGCCCCGCGCAGTGCGCGCCTTGCTCGCCGTGTGCGAGGCGGTCGCCTTCGCACACGACCAGCGCGTGATTCACCGCGACATCAAGCCCTCGAACATCAAGGTGGGCCGCTTCGGCGAGGTCTACCTGCTCGACTGGGGCGTCGCGCGGCGGTTGGAGGATCCGGAGGAGCCGGACGCCGAGGGTACGGCGCACGATCCGGTCGAGGACGACCTGCGCACGGCGAGCGGCGTGATCCTCGGTACGCCCGCGTTCATGGCACCCGAGCAAGCGCGCGGGTCCACCCCGCCTAGCCCTCGCACCGATGTGTACAGCCTCGGCGCGGTGCTCTATCACCTGCTCGGCGGCATGCCGCCGTACGGGCGTGGAAAGAGCGCGGAGGATTCGACGCAGTCGACGACACTCGATCGAGTGCTCGCTGGGCCGCCGACTCCCCTTGCCATCGCGGCACCCGGGGCCGATTCCGAGTTGATCTCGATCTGTGAGCGTGCGATGGCCCGCGAGCCTTCCGCTCGCTACGCCGATGCGCACGAACTCGCAGCGGACCTCAATGCGTGGGTCGACGGCCGCGTCGTGCGCGCGCACGCGACGGGTGCGCTCGCGGAGTTCGGAAAGTGGACACGGCGCAACCGACTCGCCGCGGCGTCGCTCGGCGCGATCTTGGTGGGAGCGGTCGCGGTTTCCTTGTGGATGGCTCGCTCGAACGAGCAGCTTCGCGTGGCGCGCCGTGACGCTGACGCCGGCCGTGCGCTCGCTCTCGAAGCGCGCAACAACGCGAACATGATCGCGGCCGCGAGCGCCGCGGACTCGGGCGAGCTCCTGATGGCACAGCGCATGCTCGATGCGACGCCCGCCAAGCGCGACACCTGGGAATGGAACCATCTTGCGCTGCGCGTGGACTCCTCCGAGCGCGTGATCGCGGACCTCGGAACGCCGATTCACGCTGCGCTTCGCGCGCAGGACGGCGAGCACCAGATCGTCGCGTGTGACGATGGCACCGTTCGCTGGATCGATCTCGACGACGGCTCCCTCCTGCGCGTGGCTCACGTGTCGAGCTCCGCTGCGACGGCGCTCGCGATTCCGCGCGCGGCGGCTTTGCTCTTCGTGGGGCGTGGAGATGGCGGCATCGACGTCTTCACGCCGGAAGGGGATCGCCTTCATGCCGGCGACGCGGGGGTGGATGCCGTTGCGGCGCTCGCGGTCTCGGACGACGGACGAATCCTCATTGCGGGCCATGGCGACCGCAAGCGTCGCTATCGAGGGTGGCTGAACCACGGCGCTTCGCTCGTGCCGCTGTGGGGCCGCTATGGCAGAGCGAGCGCCGTCACGTTCCTTCCGAACTCGACGCTCGCGCTCGTCGGTCAGCCGAGCTGGGGCCAGAACTCCGAGACCATCGCGTTCCTCGACGGCCTCCGCGGCTGGCGACTTGGGACTCTCGGGATGCAGGGCGAGCGCCTCTATGACCTCGAACTCTCGGAGGATGCGAGCCTTCTTGCGACCCTCTCGTGGGACGGCACACTCTCGCTGCGGCGGCTGGGTGCGACGGAGCCGCTTTGGAGCGTCGAGCACAAGGGGCCGGACGTGCGCCCGTTTCCGGGGAGCCACGTAGCGTTCGAGCCGGGTGGGCGGCGGCTTGTGAGCGGCGGTTGGGACCGCAGCGTGCACCTGTGGGACGCATCGACGGGTGCCCACTTGGGGCAGCGTTTCGGTCACCAGGATCGCGTAACCCACGTCAGCTTTCTCGCTCCGGGGCGAGTGCTCTCGACGTCGCTCGACGGCACGTTGCGCAGCTGGGACTGGGACGGAGAGGTGGGGATGCGACGCACGGCGCACCCCCACTGGATCTTCGACATCGCGTACTCGCCTTCGGGCGAGCAGCTCGCGACGGGATGTCGAGACGGCGGGCTGCGCTTGTACGACCGTCGCACGGGAATCCCGCTCCAAGAGTGTCCGACGATGCAGCGCGCTGGTTGCTATTCGATCGATTGGAGCGAAGACGGACGCTGGCTGGTGAGCGCGGAGACGCACTATCCGCCCGAGTACTCGCTGTGGCGCGGGTTCTACCTGCGCGACGGGCGTACCCTCGAGCCCGTTGCGATCCACCGCAATCTTCCCTCCTCGGTGCTGGAGCTCGACCTCCTTCCCGACGCCTCGGCGGTGGTGCTAGCGCTTCACAACGGGACTGTGGAAGTGCGGGATCCCCGCAGCGGAGCCCTGCTCAAGACCCTCGAAGGTCACGCGCATCCGCGCGTCAACTCGGTCGAGGTTTCGCCGGACGGACGCCGCGTGGCCAGCGCTTGTTTCGACGGAACCGTGCGCGTCTGGAGTCTCGAGACCGGCGCGTGCGAGCTCGTGTTCGATGCCCATGGCTTGCCTGCGCGCGCCGCTCGCTGGTCGCCGGACGGGCGTCGGATCGCGAGCTGCGGAGCGGGATGGGATCACACGGTTCGCACGAGCGTGCTCCTCTGGGATGCGCAGACCGGGCGCATCGAACAGGAACTGAGAGGGCATGAGATGGGCGTGCTCGACGTCGCGTGGCACCCCGATGGCACCCGCCTCGCGAGCGCCGACGAGAACGGTCGAGTCCGCCTCTGGGACACGCAGAGTGGCGCCTGCGTGCTGTGGATGCGGGACAATGAAGCCTGGATCGGAAGCCTCGAGTGGAGTCCGAACGGCGAGGAGCTCGCTTCCGGCGGCTCGGACCGGATTCTCCGTGTCTGGGCCCGTCGCAAATCTGGAGCGGAGCGGTAGCATCGGTAGGGCTGGTTTCGCCCCCCGTGCCATGCCGCTCGAGCGCTTCGATCCTGACCTCACCACCTTGGAACTCGTGCGCGACCCCTCCCGAGGGCGCGTGCTCGAGCAGGTGCTCGACTGGCTCACCCGCAACGTGCGCGCCAGCCGCCTCTTTCGCGCCTGCAACCTCGACCTCACCGCGGAGGACATCGCGAACGACGTCTTCATGCGCGCGATGCAGAGCGCCACGGTCACCGAGGGGCGTTTCGAGGCCCGCGGCGTCGGCTCCTTCCGCGTCTACCTACGCTCGATGATCGACAGCGTCATTCTCGACGAGCACAACAAGCGGCTCGCCTTGAAGCGCGGCGGTGCGCAGCGCCACGAGCCGGTGTCCGAGTCGCTCGCAGCCGGTCGCGTGTGGGGCGCGGACCCCACGACACCGAGCCGAGAGATCGTGAGCCGCGAGAGTGTGCACGGCATGCTTGCACGCCTCGAAGACAGCGAGCGCGAGGTGTTCGTGCTCCACGCCATGGCGCAGATGGACTTCCCGGAGATCGCGAGGCGTCTCGGCGGCACGGACTCGGCCCACCGCAGCCGCTACGACCGCGCGCGCAAGAAGCTCCTGCGAGCCCTTGCGTAACGGAGAGCAGAGCCGCTTGAGGTTCCGCGGCCCCGAGAGGGCTACACTCGCGCCCTCCGATGCGCCGAGCCTTGCGACTGCGCCTGATCGAAGCGCTGCGACCGAGTGACCTGCAGCTCACTCTTCTTTGGGCCGGTCTCGTCGGCCTGTGCGGCGCGCTGATCTCGGTCGCATTCCGCGCGCTTGCGCAGGAAGTGCAGGAGCTGGCGTTCGGAGTGGAGGGCGAGCTTGTGGCCGGTGCAGGCGCGGTGGCCGGCTGGGAGCGCGTGGTGATCCCCGCGGTCGGCGGTCTCGCGGCGGGCCTCGTGATCCGCTACGGCGCGCACCTCGCCAAGGGGCAGCCTTCGACGGACTACATGGAGGCCGTTTCACTCGGCGACGGCACGATCCGCGTTCGACCGAGCCTCGTGAAGAGCATGGCCTCGTTGCTCTCGGTTTCGAGCGGCGGATCCATCGGTCGTGAAGGCGCGATGGCCCAGCTCTCGTCGATGTTCGCGTCGTGGGTCGGGCGCCGTCGTGCGCTCCCCAAGCCGCGGCTGCAGCTCCTCGTCGCCTGCGGCGCGGCTGCGGGCATCGCGAGCGCGTACAACGTCCCCATCGCCGGCGCGTTGTTCGTCGCGGAGATCGTGCTCGGCACCATCGCGATGGAGAGCTTCGGTCCGCTCGTGTTCGCCTCGGTCGTCTCGACGCTCGCGACCCGTGCGCTGCTCGGCGGAAAGCCGCTGTTCGAGATCCCGCAGTTCGAGCTGGTGAGCTACATCGAGCTCGGCCCCTACATGGTGCTCGGAATGCTCCTCGGCGCGGTTTCGCCGTGGTTCGTGCGCTCGCTGCGCGACAGTGAACGCCTCTTCATGGCCGCCGTCCCGGCGCTGCCCATGCGTCTCGCCGTCGGTGGCGCGATCGTCGGCATGTTCGCGCTCCGAGTGCCGCAGGTCTGGGGCAACGGCTACTCCTCGATCGACGCGATCCTCGCGGAGGACTGGACGTGGCAGTTCGTCGGCATGGTGCTCGTCTGCAAGCTCGCCGCGACCATCTCGACGGTCGGCTCTGGAGCCGTAGGTGGCGTGTTCACCCCCACGCTGTTCGTCGGAGCGGCCTGCGGGGCGTTGTTCGGCTCGCTGGTGCATGCGCAGCTCGGTGACCTGAGCGCGGCACCAAGTGCCTATGCGCTCGTTGGAATGGGCTCGTTCCTCGCCGGGGTCACGCACGCGCCGCTCACGGCGATCCTGATGCTCTTCGAGATGACGCGCGACTACGGGATTGTGCTCCCGCTGATGCTCGCTTGCGTCGTCGCCTACTACACGTCGCGCGCCATCGAGCCGCGCTCGATGTACGCCCCCAAGCTCGCGGCCGCCGGTCCGCGTGCCACGCTCGCCCGCCCTGAGGACGCGACGATCCGGGAGCTCGTACGTCCCCCGCCGGTCACACTTCGCCACGACGCGCCGTTCTCGGCGATCGTCGAGCACTTCGTCAACTACCGTCACAACTACGTGTACGTGGTCGATGACGATCGTCGCTTCCTCGGCGCGGTCAGCCTGCACGACATCAAGGGCTCGATGGCAGAGCCCGCTCTTTCGCAGCTCGTGATCGCGTCCGAGCTCATGGATCCCGAGTTCCCCTACCTCGAAGCGGACTGCACCGTCGGGGCCGCGCTCGACAAGCTCATGCGTCACTACGGCGAGCGCCTGCCCGTCGTCGACGGACACGGCGGTCGGGTCCTCGTGGGCACGCTCAGCAAGCGCGACCTCTTGCTGACGGTCGGCATGCGCCGCGAAAGCTAGTGCGGGCGCGCGGATTCCGGGCTCGAAGCGCGCTTGTCGCGCTGGAGGAGCTTGAAGTAGAGCGGCACGAAGAACACGGCAAGGATCGTGGCTGCGATCATGCCGCCGAGCACGCCGGTTCCGATCGAGTGACGCCCCGCTGCGCCGGCACCGGAGGCCGTGACGAGCGGAAGTACCCCGAGCATGAACGCGAGCGACGTCATCAGAATCGGGCGGAATCGCAGGCGCGCGGCCTCGACCGCCGCTTCGGCCACGCTGCGTCCTTCGTTGCGGAGTACGACCGCGAACTCGACGATCAGGATCGCGTTCTTCGCTGCCAAGCCCACCAGCGTCAGAAGGCCGATCTGGAAGTAGATGTCCATCTCTAGCCCTCGCATCGTGGTCGCCGCGAGGGCTCCGAACACGGCCAGAGGAACCGCGAGGAGCACGGCGATCGGAAGCGACCACGACTCGTACTGTGCGGCGAGGAGCAAGAACACGACCACCATGCCGAAGAGGAGCACGAGTGCGGCTTCGGAGCCGGCCTTCACCTCCTGATAGGTCTGACCGCTCCAATCGAAGCCGTAGCCCTCGGGAAGTTCGCGCGAGAGCTCGCGCAGAAGCTCGATCGAATCGCCGGTCGAGAGCCCCATGGCGGGAGCGCCCGAGAGCTGCACCGCAGGGTAGCCGTTGAAGCGCGAGACCATGTTCGGTCCCGACCCGTAGGCCACCGAGATCAGAGACGCGAGTGGAACCATGTCGCCACGGCGCGAGCGGACATGGAACTTGCCGATGTCTTCGGGCGAGCCGCGGTGCTCCGGTGCCGCTTGGATATTGACGCGATAGATGCGGCCTTGGCGCACGAAATCGTTGACGTAGAGGGCTGAGAGGTAGGCCTGCATCGCCATGTACACGTCCCCGATCGGGACGCCCATGAGCTGGGCGCGCGCGCGGTCGAGCTCGACCTTGACCTGCGGCAGGGTGATGTTGAGGTTGGACGAGAGCCCGGTCACGCGCCCACTCGCGTTGAGCTTCGCCAGCAGCTCGTTGCTGACGCGCGACAGCTCTCGCACGTCATCTGCGCCCTTCTGCAGCAGCTGGTATTCGAAACCCACGCGGGTGCCGAGACCGGGGACCGGCGGCGGATTGAAGCCGAGCACGATTCCCTCGAGCTCGCCCGACCAGCGCAGATAGAAATCCGTGAGCAGCTTGCGCAGCCGCTTCTCCGGCACCTTGCGCTCTTCCCAAGGCTCCAGCGTCACGAACATCGTGAACGCGTTCGTTCCGGCGACGCCGCCGGCGAGCGTGTTCTGTCCACCGAGCGTGATCACCTGCTTCACGCCTTCGGTCTCGAGCAGCTCCTTTTCGACGCGCGTCGCGAGCGCGTCGGTGCGCGACAGCGATGCACCTTCGGGGAGCAGACCCGCGACGATGAAGTAGCCTTGGTCCTCCTGCGGAATGAAGCCTGTCGGCATCGACGAGAACAGCTTCCAAGTGCCGAAGCCGAGCGCGCCGAACAACGCGACGCCGACCACCGCGCGACGCAGGAGCCCCTGAACGAGAGCCGTGTAGCCCTGCGTGAGCCGCTCGAAGCCGCGGTTGAACACTCCGAAGAATCCGCGCTTCTCGCCGTGGGCAGGGCGCAGGAGTAGCACGCACAGGGCCGGGCTCAGAGTGAGCGCGACGAAGCCCGAGATCGCGACCGAAACGGCGATGGTGATCGCAAACTGCTGGTACATCTGGCCCGTGATGCCCCCGAGGAACGCCACGGGCACGAACACAGCGCCGAGGACGAGCACGATTGCAACGACGGGGCCCGTGACCTCGCGCATCGCTTCGATGGTGGCGTCGCGCACGGACAGGTGCTTCTCGTGCATCAATCGTTCCACGTTCTCGACGACGACGATCGCGTCGTCGACGACGATGCCGATCGCGAGGACGAGGCCAAACAGAGTGAGCGAGTTGATCGAAAATCCGAGCAGCGCCATGCCCGCGAAGGTGCCGACGATCGACACAGGCACCGCGAGAAGCGGAACAAGGGTCGCGCGGAAGCTCTGCAAGAACACGAACACGACGAGCAGAACGAGGACCACGGCTTCGAACAGCGTGTGCACGACCTCTTCGACGGATGTTTCGATGAACACCGTCGTGTCGTAGGGCACGCTGTGCGCGACGCCCGCGGGGAAGGATGCGGAGAGCTCCTCGAGAGCCTCCGAGATGCCCTCCTTCACCGCGAGAGCGTTGCTGCCGGGCTGCAGATAGACGATCACTAGCGTCGTCGGCTTCGCGTCGAGACGACCGAACAGGTCGTAGCTCTGGGAGCCGAGCTCGACGCGCGCCACGTCGCGCACGCGCACGTAGGAGCCATCCAAGTTCGCGCGCAGCACGATCTCGCCGAACTCCTCCGGCGTCTCGAGACGGCCGCGGGTGGTCACCGGGATGGTGAGCTCGACGTCGCCCTCGTTCGGCTCCTGTCCGACGCGCCCTGCGGCGTACAGGCCGTTCTGCTCGGCGATCGCAGCGCGAACGTCCGCGACGGTCATCCCCTTCTGCGAGAGTCGATCCGGGTCGACCCACACGCGCATGGAGTAGTCCTTGGCTCCGAAGCAGACGACGTCGCCGGCTCCGGGGACGCGCTTCAAGTTGTCGACGATGTTGGCCGTCGCATAGTTCGACAGGAACACCTCGTCGTAGCGCGGATCGCTGCTCTGCAGCGCGATCACCATCAGCATGTCTGTCGAGGTCTTCTGGACCACGATGCCCTGTCGCAGCGCCTCTTGCGGCAGCTTGGGCTCGGCGAGCTTGACGCGGTTTTGAACGTCGACGGCCGCCATGTCTTGATCGGTGCCGATCTCGAACGTGGCCGTGGTCAGCAGCTGACCGTCGTTCGTGCACTGTGACGCGAAATAGAGGAGATTTCGCGTTCCCGAGAGCTGCTGCTCGATCGGCGCGGCGAGCGCCTGCGCCACCGTCTCCGCGCTGGCCCCGGGATAGGTCGCGCGAATGCGCACGGTCGGCGGAGTGATCGGAGGGAACTGCGCGATGGGCAGCGTCGCGATCGCGAGGCTGCCGAGCAGCACGATCAACAGCGACAGCACCGTCGCGAAGATGGGACGGTCGACGAAGAACTTGGAGAGCATCGCGGTAGACCTAGTTCGCTTTCACGGCGTTCGCGGAGACGACCGTGACCTCGGAACCTGGTCGAATGCGCTGCACGCCCTCGACGATCAACTCTTCGCCCTCTTTCAGGCCTTCTTCGATCAACCACTCTCCCCCGACCCAATCTCCGAGCACCACCGGACGCGCCGTCGCCTTGCCCTGCTCGCGGACGTAGACAGTGGCACCGCTCGACGAGATCACGACAGCGCGCTGCGGGACCGTGATGACCTGAGGCCGGCTGAGGCCGAGAAGCACTGCGTGCACGAACTGACCAGGCAGGAGGCGCTCGTCCTTGTTCGGAATGCGCGCATTGACCTCGCCAGTGCCTGTCGCGGGATCGATCTCGATCGCGCGGAAGCTCAGCACGCCTACGTCGGGATGCCGGACGCCGTCGAGCGTCTCTACTGCGACGCGCAGCTCGTCGGGTCCGACGGTGGCCAGCAATCCGAGCTCGACGCTGCGCCTCCACTCGAGCAGCTGGTTCTCACTGATGCGAAAGGTGACGAGGATCGGATCGGTCTCTTGCACGAAGGTGAGCAGCGAGTTCGAGCCGGCGTCCACCAGCGAACCGACGTCGCGCTGCTCCCTGCCCACGCGACCATCGAAGGGCGCCGCCAGACGCGTGTATTCCAGATCGAGCTGGGCGCGCTGGACGCCGGACTCCGCGATGTCGACCTGCGCTTGGGCATTCCTCAGCGCGGAGCGCGCGTCGTCGAGTTCCTTCTGCGCCGCGGCATCGGCCGCCACGAGAGCCGTCTTACGCTGGACAGCCAGATCCGCATCCGCTCGCTTGGCTTGCGCCTGCTCCAGCTGCGCCTTGGCCGAAACCAGCGCCGCTTCGAAAGGCCGGCGATCGATCTCGTGCAAGAGCTGCCCCGCTTGCACTTTCTGTCCGCCGACGTACTCCTGCTTCACCAGTGCTCCAGCGACGCGCGAGCGGATCTCGACGCGGCGATTTGCGCGCGTTTGCGCGATGAAGCTCACCGGCATCTCGATGGAGCGTGACTGCACCACAGCGGTCGAGACGCTCGGCTTCGACGCCGGAACGGACGGCGGCGCTTGCGTGCAGGAAGCGAGTGCGGCGAGTGCGAGGAGCAGTCGGGGGAGCGAGTGGTGCTTCATGGACGTTCGAGAACTCAGCGGGTCGTCGCCGGGGCGCCGTCGAAAGAACCGCCGAGCGCAAGGTGCAGGTTGATGCGCTGCTGGAAGAGCTCGGAGCGAACCTGCAGCAGCGCCCGGGCCGCGTTCGCGTGGTTGTTGTGCAATTGGTCGACGTCGAGAATCGTCGCCTCACCGTTGCGATAGCGCTCTTCGCCCGCGTCTCGCGCGCGCAGGAGACGCGACTCCGCCTCGGCGAGCTCGGTCCGTCGCTGGCGCAGCACCTGCTCGTTGGCGAGGGCCGTCTCGACCTCGAGGAACGACCTCTGGGCCGTCTTGACCCACGCCGCAAGCGCCTCGCGCTCCGAGGCCTTCGCGGACTGCAACGCCGCCTCCCGTTCGCCGCCGTCGAACAGCGGGCCGAGAAGATTGGCGCCCAAATTCCACGCGAGATTGGTGGGATCGAAGAGGTTGGCGAGATCCTGAGAGCCCTGCCCGAGCTGGCCCGTGAGCGAGATGCGCGGGAGCTTCGCTGCGCGCGCGGCCCCCACGCGACCGAAGGCTGCCGCGACGCGCCGATCTGCGGCGACGACGTCCGGCCGCCGTTCCAAGAGTTCCGACGGGAGTCCAACCGGCGGCGCCGACGGCAGCGTCGGAAGCATCGCGGCGACTTCAACCTCGCTGGATGGATACCTTCCGAGCAGCGACTCGAGCGAACGCAGCGCGGCGCGCCCCGCCTCTTCGCTCGCCGCAAGCGCTTGCCGAGCGGTCGCCGCGAGGCCAAGCGCCGACTCGTAGTCGATCCGCTGCCCTTCGCCCACGTCGTAGCGTGCCTTGACGACGCGCGCGACGCGGTCACGCTGTTCGAGAAGCGCGCGATCGAGTGCGACCTGTTCGCGCGCGGCCAGCGCGAGGAACCAAGCCTGGGCCGTGCGTGCCGCGAGCGATTGCCGCGCGAACTCGTAGTCTGCCTGCGCAGCCAGCGCATCGAGTGCCGCCGCCTGTGCAGCATTCGAGAGCCGCCCCCAGACGTCCACTTCCCACGATACGGCGAGTCCCAGGTTGAACTGATCTCGCGCGGCGACGTTGTTCTCCGTTCGCTGCGCACCGGCGACGGCGTCGACCTTGGGCTGTAGCGCCGCGTCCGCCTTGCCCGCGTCCGCCGCCGCTCGGTCGCGCCTCGCTGCGGCGATGGCGAGATCGGGGTTGTTGCGCTGCGCTTCCGCAACGAGCGCGTTCAGCTGCGGGTCCGCGAAGCTCGCAACCCAGTCGTCGCGAACGACGCCTTGGTCGCCGGCGTTCTTGAACTGCTCGGCGACCGGCGTGTCCGCACGCTCCATCGATCGCGGGGCGACCTCGGCGGAACGGCAGGCGAATAGCGAAAGCAGAGCGAGGGAAAGAGCCGAGAGTCGCATGGGCCGTGATCGCTTCGAGAGACGCCGTGATTCCAGGGGATCGAAGTCGTGCCTCGGCTCTACCCGCCGAAGCCAAAGAAGAGCGACACGCGCTCACAGTCGAGATCGCCGTTCCCCATCATGTTGGGCAGGTCCGTACCGCGCAGCGCGCGGGCATCCACGCCGAGCATGATGTACTCGCTGAGCTGCCACTCGATTCCCAAGTGCGCGTACAGGCCAAACGTGACGCGCTTGTGTTCCTTCTTGTCGCGGTAGTCCTCGGTCGCCGGCGGTACCGGCGCACCGGTCTCCGTGCGCTCCAGCTCGTAGTAGATCGCGGAGGCGCCGAGCCCGACGTAGGGCCGAAACGACGAGCGCCGGAAGAACGTCCGTCGCACCCCGATCGAGGCTTCGTAGGCCTCGATGTCCGAGTCGAGCCTGTAGTCGAGCACACCGGGGGTCTGCGGTCCGTCGCTCGCGCGATCGCCGTCGTCGAAACGCAGCGCGCCGCCCCACTCGACGCCGAACCAGTCGTCGACGTTCTCATAGGAGCTGTCGAGGCCCACGAACCATCCATTCTCGATCGGATCCCAAAAATCCGTGTCTTCGTACCGCTGCGCTCCGACGAGGATGTGCGTGGTGCCGAGTGCGGGGCGACGCCACGACGACTCGCCTTGCGGCGCCGAAACGGGGAGCGGGGCGGTTGGGTTGATCGCGGGACTCGCACCGTATGCCACACCTCCGAGCGGCCCTGCCTCTGCCCACGGCGCGAGATGGGAACGGGGGCTCGCGCTCGACGCCACCGGGGCAGCGCAGCCGGTGAGAGCGGAGAGCAGAGCAAGCGCGGCGAGACGCGCTTCGACGGTCGCGGGGGGCGGGCTCGGACGCTTCATGCGGTCACGATACTTCGAGCGCCCTCCGCCTTCCAACCAAGCGTGTTTTGTCGCGTTTTCTTGCGCGAGAACTTCGCTGCGAGGGCACGACTCGTGACGGTGGATCGAGCGTTGCTATGCTCCCGCGCATTCATGGCCACCGACGCGTTCTCCTTGAGCTTGCTGGGTTCTGCGGCGCTCGTCGCTGTCGTGCACACTGCGGTGGGCCCCGACCACACGCTCCCGTTCGTGATGCTCGCGCGAGCTCGCGGCTGGTCTCGCTCGCGCACGCTGTGGATCACGGCGCTCTGCGGTCTCGGTCATGTGGCGTCGTCGCTGATCCTGGGTGCGCTTGGGCTGGGCCTCGGCCGCTCGGCCGACGAAGTCTCCGCGGTCGAGTCTGGCCGCGGCGAGCTTGCGGCGTGGGCCCTCGTGGCGCTCGGCGTCGTCTACGGACTCTGGGGCCTGCGCGTCGCGCTTCGCTCCCGCTCTGGAATGAGCTTGCACTCCCATCGCGGGCACGTGCATCTGCATCCACATGGCGACTTGCAGCACGAACACGACGCCAGCGCGGTGCCGCAGGACACTCGGCGCGCGACCTTCTGGGGACTCTTCGTGGTCTTCGTGCTCGGCCCGTGCGAGCCGCTGATCCCGCTCTACTTCATCCCCGCAAGCCAAGGCCAGCTCGCTCTCGCCGGCTGGACCGCCGTCGTCTTCACCGTTGCAACCGTGGCGACGATGCTCGTCCTCGTCGGCATCGCCCACTCGGGCCTCGCCCAAGTGCGTCTGCAGCGCTTGGAGCGCTGGTCCCATGCCATCGCCGGAGGCGTGATCTCTGCGAGCGGCCTCGCGGTCCTCTTCGGCGGGCTTTGAGCCCCAGTCCGATCCCGATGAGCCTGCGCACGCACAAGTTCTTCCTGATCGCCGTCGCGCTGGTGGTTTCGTATCTCCTCGCGCCCCTCGCGAGCGACGCTTCGCTTGCCGGCACGGTGCTCTCGCTGGGCTGGAACGTGTGCATGGCCGCCTGCGCGCACTCTTCCGATGCCTCCTCGCGCCGCCGACACCTCGCGCTCGGACTGTTCACCGCGATCGCGCTTCTCGAGCTGCTCTCACTCTGGCAAGTCCAACTGATCACGGACTCTGTACAGGGTGCGCTGTCGATTGCGCTGCTCTTCCTCGCCGTCTTCACACTCTTCCGAGACCTGCTCCGAGCCCAGCGCGTCGGCAGCGAGCAGATCTGCGCGTCGATCGTCCTCTATCTCCTGATTGGCATCTTCTACTGGGTGCTCTACGGCCTGCTCGCGCGCTACGAGCTCTCCCCGCCCGCGTTCCACGGGGTCGCTCCGCATCCGGAGGCCATCGTGTCGATTGGCGAGCGCCGCAGCTTCGATCTGCTCTACTTCTCCTTCGTGTCGCTCACCACGGTGGGTTACGGCGACATCGTGCCCGTACATCCTTTCGCGCGCACGCTGGCCACGCTCGAAGCGGTGACGGGCCAGCTCTACCTCGCGCTCCTCGTTGCGAGACTCGTTTCGCTGCAATTCACGACGCCGCCGAATCGAGCTTCCTGACCCGCTCCGCGGCGCCGACCGCTTTCGCCCGAGCGCGTGTCAGTTCCAGACCGTGAACTTGATGTTCGACGTCTCCTTCGAGACGTACACGGTGTGGTCGATGTGCGACTCCGTCGCGCGATCCGCGCACGTGTACGTCAACGGCCCCTTTTCCCCGTACACGACGAAGACCATGGGAGTGGAGCGTGCGAGGGTCGCGCGCCGATCGTGACTCACCACCTCGGACTCGCCCGGCAGGAACGGCCACGCCCAGCGCTCGCCGCTCGGCATCGTGGTCGATACCTCGACCTTGTTCTCCTGCTTCTTCTCTTGGAACGCATTCTCACGTTCCCTCTCCGTGCGATCCCCGCCGCATGCCGCCAACGCCAAGACCGCCACCGGCCCAACGCTCTTCATTGCTGCTCCTCTAAAAATCGAATGTCCGCCGCGAACCACTGCGCGCGAACCTCACGAAGTGTAGGGCGTCGCATCCCCGAACCCAGTGGGACCGCCATCCGCTGGGATTCGGTCCCTCGGTTTCGCGAGCCCCCATCGTGGACTATCCTTGCCGCATGCAGATGAGCCACAGACGACGGTCCTCGCCCCCCACAGAGGCGCGGCACGGATCGGGGGCTCGATAGATGGAGTCGTCGTATGCGCTGCAAGTTCGGCTCGAAGAGCCCGCGGTCTTCGCTGCGCTCGACCAACTCGTAGCGGTTGGCGCCAGCTGGGACCTGGGCGAGTCGAAGCTCGGAACACTGCGGCTCGTGCTCGAAGAGCTGATGCTGAACGTCTGTCACCACAGCGGGCTCGGCGCGAACGCCACCATGGATGTCACGCTGCGCCGCGATGGAACGACGTTGCAGCTGCGGCTCGAAGACTGTGGTCCGTCCTTCGATCCCTTTTCAAGAGCAACGCCGGATCTGGAACTCGCGATAGAAGAGCGCGAGATCGGCGGTCTAGGCATTCACTTCGTGAAGTGCACGACCGACCGGCAGCGCTGGAGCCGCCAAGGTGGGAAGAATGTCGTCGAGGTGGAGTGGGACCTGCCTCAGGGCGCGGGCGCTCGCTGAGACGTCGCGCCGCGAGTCCCGCTCGGAAAAACTGGTTCTGGGGTGCGCGGACTCGTGCATCGTCCGCTAACCTCGGCCCCGCCGAGCCCCCCCATGCTCCCCACCCTGCGCAAGCTGCTGCCCGGGCTGTTGTTGATCGCGTTCGTGTCGGGGCTCTTGCTTTGGTCGGACTGGCGTTCGAAGCAGGCGCGCGGGGCGAGCAAGACTCAGCGCGTTGCGCTGGTGCAGCATGCGTCTCAGCTCGTGCTCGATCAGACCGTCGAAGGCGTCTTGCGAGGACTCGATGCTCGCGGCTTCCGTGATGGAGGGAAGATCGAGCTCCGCAAGTACAACGCGGAGGCGGACATTCCGACGGCCAACGCCATCGCGCGCGACGTGGTGTCCGGCAGCAACGACCTCGTGATCACGGTCACCACCGTCTCCATGCAGACGGTGGCGAACGCCAATCGGGACCACGCCCATGTGAAGCACGTCTTCGGCTGTGTCTCCGATCCCTTCGCTGCGGGGGTCGGCATTCGCCGTGAGAATCCGCTCGAGCACCCGCCGTGGATGGCGGGTTTCGGCTCGATGCAGCCGATCGAGCGCTGCTTCGCGGTCGCTCGTCGCATGAATCCCAGCCTCAGCCGCGTCGGGCTCGTGTGGAACCCCGCCGAGGCGAATAGTGAGGCTCAGACGAAGCTCACGCGCACGGTCTGCGAAAAGCTCGGCATCGAGCTGCTCGAAGCCAATGCGGGGCACAGCAACGAGGTGCTCGAGTCGCTCAGCTCCCTCATTTCACGTGGGATCGACGCTCTGTTCGTCACGGGCGATGTGTGCGTTCTCGGCGCCATCGACGTCGTCACCGGCACGGCCGCACGCTCGAAGCTTCCTGTGTTCTCGGTGATTCCGCCGACTTCCGAGAAGGGCGGTCTTTTCGACCTCGGCTCGGACTATGCCGAGATCGGGAGGATGATCGGCGATCTCGCTGCCGACGTCCTCGAGGGCAAGGATCCGGCCACAGTCGCGATCGAAAACCGCGTTCCCGAGATGCTCGTCCTGAATCGCAAGACGCTCGCCGACATCGGTGGTGATTGGAGTTTCCCAGCGGATCTTCTGGAATCCGCAGCGAGGATCGTCGAACTCGACGGCAGCGTCGTGGTCCGCAAGTCGGACGCCCCCGCGCCGACCAAGAGCTCCCCCACTCGCAAGCTGCGCGTCGACTTCATCGAGTACGTCGACACGCTGAACGTCGATCTCGCTCGCCAAGGCTTGTTCGATGGGCTCGAGAGCGCTGGATTGGTCGACGGCGTAGACATCGAGGTTCGCCGACGCTCTGCCCAAGGCGACATGGCGACCTTGAGTACCCTCGTGGATGCGGTGGTGACAGACGGCTCGGACCTGATGATTGCGAGCACCACACCGGCGTTGCAGATGGTGCTGCGGCGCGGGAAGACCGTGCCGATCGTCTTCACTCTCGTCGCGAATCCAATGCTCGCGGGCGCTGGAGAAAGCCCGACCGCCCACTTGCCGAACGTCACGGGCAGCTACCTCGGAGCACCGCATGCGGAAATGCTGACGCTGCTGAGGCAGATTCTTCCGAAGGCCCGTCGCATCGGCACGCTCTTCGTGCCGTCCGAGATCAACTCGGTGTTCTACAAGGAGGACTTCGAGCGCCTCGCCAAGGCGGCTGGATACGAATTCGAGGCGATTGGGGTCACGACCGGAGGCGAAATCCCGGACGCCGCGCTCGCGTTGTGTCAGCGCGGCATCGACGCTTTTTGCCAAATCACCGACAACCAGAGCGGTGTAGCGTTCGCCTCGATCGCCATGGCGGCGCAGCGTTCGAACGTCCCGCTCTTCACCTTTGCCTATGGAAACGTGAAGTCGGGGGCCGTCATGGGGCTTTCGACGGACTTCTACGAGAACGGGCTGGAGTCAGGTCGTGTCGCCGCGCGCGTGCTGCGCGGCGAGTCGCCGGCGAACATCCCGTTCACGCTGATTACGAAGACGAAGCTCGAGCTGAATCTGCCGGTCGCCGCAAGGTTTGGCATCGTCTTCCCTCCTGAGCTCGTTTCGCGAGCCGACGAGGTCTTGCGCTGATGGAGATTCAAAAAGTCCAGCAAGCGGAGCTCGTCGAGCTTTGGCTGAAGGGCCGCCTCGACGCCGAGTGGAGCGAGTTCGTGGCATCGGCCATCGACGAGGTCATCCGCGCCGGCTGCCATCATGTCGAGCTGCACATGGGATCCGTGCACTACATCAGCTCTGCTGGAATTCGTGTGCTGGTGAAGCACCACCGCGCGCTGCACGGCATCCGCGGCTCGCTGTCCGTGGTCAGCCCCAGCGAGCAGGTCGACGGCATCCTGCGCATGGTCGGCCTCGCGAACATCGTCAAGCAGGCGCGCCAGGCTGCGAAGCCCGTCGCGCCGGCAGCGACGGTGCGCGAAGTTCACGACGGCGCGGTGGTACTCGAAGTCCAGCCGTCTTCGGGCGCCACCGCGATGCGCGTTTCGGTGCATGGCGCGCCGGAGCGTGTGCTGCTCGGCGGCGCCAGCGCAGCCGACTGCCGCACGCTGCAGTTCCCCGCGGAGACTTGGGGCCTCGGGATCGGCGCGATGGGCTCGGGCTATGCCGACTGCGAGTCCCGATTCGGCGAGTTCTTCGCGCTCGGCGGCGCGGCCGCAACCTTGGCGCCCGACGGGAGCCAAGTTCCCGACTACGTGCTCGCCGCAGGATCGTTGCAGCCGACCGTGCAGGCGCTGACGGCGATTCGAGGCACGGGGCGCTTCCAGGATCACGGCCGATTCCGTGCGTCGGCGGAGAGCGGCGGACTTGCGCTCAGCGAGCTCTTGGAGTCCTTCGCGCGGCAGTGCAGCGCGCCGACCTTCGCAGTGGCACTCGCCGCGGAGACAGGCTGCATCGTCGGTGCGCAGCTCACTCGGTCGCCTGCTCTGCTCGGCGGCAGCAGCTTGTTCGAGTTTCCGGCGGTGCGAGATCGGATGTCGTTCACGACGGAGCGCGGAACGGAGCGCAGCACGGCGCTCCTGTGCGGCATCGTGACGCGCGAACCTTCGGCGCCCCTGCGTGCGCACGTTCGGCCCGTCGCCGAGGGCAGCTCGCTGCACGCCCACATCCACGCGCTCGTGCTTCCTTATCGGCCGGTGCAGCAGGGCGCCCTCGACCTCGGGACCGCGGTCCGTCAGTTCCTGGAGAGCGCGCTTCCCACCTCGCTCCTGCACCTCATGGCGGATGACCGACCCTACGAAGGTATCGGTCAGACGGAGCTCTTCCGCGGTGCCTACTGGCTCTCGCCCGTCGAGCGCATCGAGGAGGGCCTGCCGTGACGCTCCTGCTCGGCGCGCTGACGATTGGTCTGCTGCTCGCGATGCTCGCGTTCGGCGTCTACTTGAGCTTCCGCATCTTCAATTTCCCCGACATCACGGCGGAGGGCTCGTTCACGCTCGGCGCGTCCGTTTGCGCGGTGCTGTTGCTCGCCGGGTGCGAGCCGTTGCTCGCGACAGGCGCTGGTTTCCTCGCGGGTTTTGTGGCCGGCGCGCTGACGGGCCTCCTCCACACGCGCTTTTCGATCAATGGCCTGTTGAGCGGCATCCTCGTGATGACCGCGCTCTACTCCGTCAACTTGCACGTCATGGGCAAGAGCAACGTCCCGCTCATGTCGGTGCGCACGTTGCTGACCGACATGGAGCAGCTCGCTGGCTTTCTTGCGCAGGGCGCGCCGACCGTCCAGCTCGGACCGTGGGAAGTCAGCACCCGCGACCTTGCTGCGCTCGGCGGCGGCTTTGCACTGGTGTGCATCGTGGGCTTCGCCCTGCACTGGTTCTTCCGCACGAACCTCGGCACCGCCATGCGCGCGACGGGGGACAACGCGCAGATGATCCGTGCTCTCGGCGTGAACACGGACCGCGTTCTGATCCTCGGCCTCGCGCTCTCCAACGGACTGATCGCGCTCTCCGGTGCGCTCTTGGCGCAATACCAAGGCTTCGCCGATGTGCAGATGGGCATCGGCATGGTCGTGTGGGGCCTCGCGAGCGTGATCATCGGCGAGGCGCTCGTCGGTACGGCCACGCTCGGCTTCTTGATCACCGGCGCGGTGATGGGCTCGGTTCTCTTCCGCCTCTTGGTGGCCGTCGCGCTGCGCTGGGGCCTCGATCCCAACGACCTCAAGATCGTCACGGCGCTGTTCGTCTTCCTCGCGCTCGTGGGGCCGCGCTGGATGCGCAAGCTGCGCGCGCCGCGCGCGTCGGCCGCGGAGGGAGCGCGCTAGCCATGCTCGAGCTCCGCGACGTTCGCCGCACGTTCCATCCGAGCACGCCCAACGAGGTGCGCGCGCTGCAAGGGGTCAGCATCGACCTCCAGCCCGGCTCGTTCCTGATCATCATCGGTACCAACGGCTCGGGGAAGTCGACGCTGCTCAACGCGGTTGCCGGCACGTTCTTCGTCGACTCCGGCACGATCCGTCTCGCGGGCCACGACATCACGCGCTGGCCCGAGCACCGCCGCGCCGCGCTGATCGGTCGCGTCTTCCAGAACCCGTTCAGCGGCACCGCGCCGAACATGACGATCGCGGAAAACCTCGCGCTGGCTGCGCGCCGCGGCCAGCCGCGCGGCTTCGGCCCAGCGCTCGACCGCCGTGTGCGACAGGAGTTCCGCGACCGTATCCGCACGCTCAACATGGGCCTCGAGGATCGCCTCGACAACGCGATCGGGAGCCTCTCCGGCGGACAGCGTCAGGCGCTGACGCTGCTCATGGCCACTTGGCGCAAGCCCGACCTCCTGCTGCTCGACGAACACACGGCCGCCCTCGACCCCAAGAGCGCCGATCAGGTCATCCGCCTCACCGACGAGCTGATCCGCCGCGACCGCCTGACCACCCTGATGGTGACCCACTCGATGCAGCAGGCCGTCAACCTCGGTGACCGCATCGTGATGATGCACCGCGGCCAAATCCTCCACGACCTGCAGGGCCCCGACCGCTCCCGCGCCCGCCCCGAAGACCTCCTCTCCCGCTTCGAACAAGTCCGCCGCCGCGAACAAATGGACGCCAACGTCGCCGCCCTCCTCCAGCGCTCCTACGTCTGACCCATTCCGCTCGACGCCTCCCTCCCTCGCGTGCGACTCACCGAGCCTGCATTCGCGGCTCAACTCCGAGCGTTCATCCGAGACTGAACGCTCCCCCGTTCCTCTCGCGACCGCGGCCACCAGCGCCCACGCTCCTCACGCGTCGACTCGCGTCCGAGACTCCGTTCACCCACCTTCGCGGCGATTCACCAGCCCCTTCCCGCGATTCTTACCGCACGAGTCACCCGAATCCGGCACCTCGGGACAACTCGATGCCCCTTCTTGGGCCCGAGAAGTGCACCCGGGGGGACTCGAACCCACAACCCTCGGTTCCGAAGACCGATGCTCTATCCAATTGAGCTACGAGTGCGTGCGGGGCGCATGGTAGCGCGGGAAGGGGCGATAGGATGCGGATATGTGGGGTTGGGTGGTTTGGGGGGCGGTGGTGCTCGGGCCCGGGCAGGGCGCGGAGGAGCTGTGGCGCGCGGGGCGGCGGGCGGAGGCGATCGAGGTGTGGTGGCGCGAGCTGGAGGGGCGGCCGGGAGATCGGGCGGCCTTGCTGCGGGTGGTCGAGGCGGAGTTGGAGGTGCATCGATATGCGGCCGTGATCGAGCACTCCGTCGGGCTTGGGCCGGAGGGCGCGCGGGCCCGGGGCACGGCTCTGTTTCGGCTGGGGCGCTTTGAGGCGGCCTTGGGCGAGCTCGGGCGGACGCGCGCCGACGAGGTGGCGATGCGCGTCGACGCCTTGGAGGCGTTGCAGCGCTTCGAGGAGGCGGATCGGGAAATTGCGGAGCTCGAGAGGCTCGCGGGCGGGCGCAGCGCGAGCGTGGAGTCGATGGCGGCGCGCAGCGCCGTGCGGCGCGGGGATCGCGAAGGCGCGGAGCGGCGTTTTCGCAAGGCACTGGAGCTCGATCCGGTCGAGCCCGGGGCGCTCTATGGGCTCGGGATGCTCTTGCGCAGTGGCCCGCGGCGCGAGGAAGGCGTTGCCCTCTTGAAGCGGCACCGCGAGGTGACGCCGCTGCTCGATCAGCTCGACTTCGCGCGGCGCGGCGTCGATTTGGCCCCCACTCACGCAGCGAATCACGCGGCGGTCGGGGATGCGGAGCGCGCGCTGGGGCGTGTCGATGCGGCGCTGGAGGCGTACGAGCGCGCGAGTGCGTTGGCGCAAGGGGATGCGCTCGTGCCGGTGGCGCTGCGCCACGCCAGGCTCTTGAGCGAGGACCGCAAGAACCTCCAGCAGGCCCTCGACGTGTTGGAAAATGCGTTCCAGCGCTGCGGCAATCCGAAGTTGCTCGTGCGCTGCGGCGACTTGTTGGCGGAGAGCGGGCGCAGCGACGAAGCGCGAGCGAAGTTCCAGCGTGCGTTGGAGCTGCGGCCGCAGGACGCAGAGTTGCGTGCGAGGCTCGACGCACTGGGAGGCCGGTGATGAGGCGCTTGCTTTTCGGCGCGCTGGCGCTGCTCGGTGCGTGCGGAGGCGAGTCCCCCGATCCCGTGTCGCGCGTGGATTCGAGTGCCGCAAGCGCGGCGGGTGCGCCTTGGTTCGTCGACGCAACGGAGGCCTCGGGGGTGAGGTTCGTGCACGACGCGGGGCTGAGCGAAGAGAAGCACCTCCCGGAGACGATGGGCGCGGGTGGAGTGCTCTTCGATGCGGACGAGGACGGCGATCTCGACATCTACCTTTTGCAGGGCGGGCCGATGCGGCTCGGGGGAGATGCGCCGGGCACGTTCGTGGAGCCGAGCGGCGTCCTCCCCGTCAATCGGCTGTTCTTGAATGACGGGCATGCGCGTTTTGTGGACGCGACGGAACGCAGCGGCGCGGCGGCGCACACGGGCTATGCGATGGGCGCAACGGTAGGTGACGTCGATGGAGACGGGCACCTCGATGTGTATGTGACGAATCTCGGTGCCGATGTGCTCCTCCTCGGCGACGGACGCGGGTCGTTCCGCGATGCGACGGCGGAAAGCGGGCTGGGAGACCAGCGCTGGACGAGCGCGGCGATGCTCTTCGACGCGGAGGGCGATGGAGACCTCGATCTCTATGTGACTGGCTACGTCGAGGTGGACCTGCGGCGGCCGCTGTGGTGCGGAGAGCGCAAGCCGGGCTGGCGCTCGGCGTGTCATCCCGATGCGTACCCCGCGCTGCAGGACCGCCTGTGGATCAACGACGGACGCGGGCACTTCCACGACGCGACGCAGACGCACGGCGTCGCGCAGTCTTTCGGGAAGGGGCTCGGCATCGTGCCTGTCGATGTGGAGGCCGATGGAGATCTCGACCTCTACATCGCGAACGACAGCACCGAGAACTTCCTGTGGCTCAACCGCGGCGATGGCACGTTTGAGGACGGAACCTTGCTCGCAGGAGTCGGCGTCGATGGGCGCGGCATGACCGAGGCCGGCATGGGGCTCGCGAGTGCGGATGTGGACGAGGACGGTGACTTCGATCTCTTCGTCACGAACTTCGACGACGAGTCGAACACGCTGTATCGCAACGACGGGACCGGGCTCTTCGAAGATGTGACGCTGCTCGTTGGGCTCGAGGCGCCGAGCCGCATGCCGGTGGGATTTGGAACGGTGTTCGAGGACTTCGACCTCGACGGCGATCTCGATCTCGCGGTCACCAACGGTCACATCATCGACAACATTCATCTCTACAACGACGGCAAGACGCACGCGCAGCGCTCGCAGCTCTTCGAGAACGATGGCTCAGGACGATTCCGCGAGCTGCGCGCCGAGGCGGGAGCGCTCGGTGCGACTCCGTTCGTCGGACGCGGGCTCTACAGCGGCGACCTGGACGGAGATGGCGACGCCGACCTCGTGCTGACGCAGTGCGGCGGGGCCGCGCGTGTCCTCATGAACGTGCGAGGTGACGCGGAGCGTTCCCTCCTGATCGCGGGAGCGCCGCCGCACGCGCGCGTCGAGCTAGTGGGCAAGTCGGGAAAGCGGGCTCTCCGCGCGAGCGGTCCGCAGCCGTCGTACTTCGGCGCCTGCGGAGAGGACATCCTCACCACGCTAGGCGGAGACGAGCTCGTCGAGATCCGCGTGAGGCCTGCTGGAAGAGAAATGCTCCGCGTGCCTGTGGATCCGCCAGTGAAGGCAGGGCGAATCGATCTGCGAGTATCCGACGGCAGGTGGACCGCGCAGGTCACTCGACGCTGAAGGCGTCCGAGGCGCGAGAGATCAGTTCGGCGAGCGCAGCGCCGACGCCCATGACGATCGCTGCCATCCACGGCCACGGGAGCAGCGAATCGGAGTAGAGCGAGACGTGGTGCGTGGAGAGCATCAACAGCAAGATAGAGAGCGCCATCGCGGCGTTGTGGCGTTGGCGCAGGCGGGACTGAGCGAGACGCGGCTCGGGTAGCGGCGACCCCGATGCGCGGGCGAGCAGTCCCTCGCGCTCGGCGGGCCAGATGCGCATCCAAACGTTGGCGGCCATCGCAGTGGCGAGGTACGTGGCAAGGTGCACGAACACCGCACGATTCGAGAAGCCGGCCTCGCTCTCCAGCAGGCAGGAGAGACCGATCGATGCGAAAAAAAAGAGCGGGAGGCCGAGCCCGAGCGAGAGCTTGGGCGGGAAGAAGCGCACGCAGAGCTCGTACAGCGGGAATGCGGCGAGGAGCGCGAGGAAACCCGGGATCCAAGCGCGAGGCGAGGGCCGTCCGTCCGGTTGGAGCAGGACGGCGAGTGCGTCGGGGCCGAGGTCGGCCGTGTCGAGGAGGAGCGGCGCACGGTAGTACAAGAGGAACAGCAGCACGAAGCCGAGCATCCAAGTCAGCGCGGCGCCCCAGCGGAGCCAGCCCAGCAGGCCGGGATAAGCCGCAAGTGCGATCGAGCGACGCGCGGTCTCGTCCCCCATGCGCTCGACGCGGCGCCGGAGTGTGCCGAAGGCGAACGCCGAGCCCAACCAGAAGACCGCTGCGCCCACGTGCAACCAACGCAAGACGGCGTGGAGCAGGTCGACAGCTTCGTGGTTCATGTCCTGCAGAGTCCTCAGGCTGAAACTATCGGACTCCGCGGTGGAAGTTCCAACGGATTTCAGTTCGGGGCGCTCATCCGCACGAGAACCTCGGCCCCCTCCGCTTCGCTGAGCTGGACGGAGAAGGTGAAGCGTCCGAGCCATTCGTGGCAGGCTTCGAGCTCATACTCGCCAGCGGGAAGGCCGCGGAGCTCGAAAGCGCCGTTGGCGTCGCTCAATGCGTAGAACGGATCCTCGACAACGTGGAGCACGGCCTGCATCCAAGGATGGATGTCACAGCGCACGGGGATCGCGAGTTCGGGCGCTGCGAAGAGCAGCGCCGACTCCTGCGCGGACGGTGCGAGCGTCAGATTTACGGCGTCGTTCGCCGGGTTCGATGGCCGAACGTGGACGTTGTGCGAAAGCGGATCGGAGTTTCGGAGCGAGACGGGTGCTCCCACGCGCGTGACGAGGACGTGCGGCTCAAACACGCAGCCGCGCTGGTCGAGCACGACGGGCTCGGACGGCGTCGGCCAGCTCTGTCCTGCGGGGAGCCCTCGTTTCACGCGGATGAGCACGTTGGCGACACCACCCTCGCGGACGATCAGCTTCTCGAACGGAGCAGACTCGCGCAGAGAGCCGCAGCCATCTTGTGCGCCGAGCAGGACGGGCGGAGGGCTCGGAGGGATCCCTTCGAAGATCACTCGGCCGCGAATCGTCCCCGCTGCCACGTCCATCGACGCGTCCACCATGGCGGAGTGGATCGGCTGTGATTGCGCCTTCGCTGGGGAACGGGGATCGCCGTCGCAGGCGGCGGAAGCTGCGCAGAAGACCAGCGAAAGAGACGCTCGCCGCGTGTTCACACGAGCTCCAACATCAACTGCAGCCGGATGAAATCGACATCCTTGAGACGCACGGCGATCGGATAGCCCTCGGTGAAGGAGAGCAGCGTGCGGCCGCGCTTGATGTTGATCGTCGGCCCTTTGATCTCGACCTTCTCGCCGATCGTGCGCGAAGGGAGAAAGCCGGTGACGTTGAAGTCGGAGAGGAAGACCTCGATGCCGGGCGGCGAGACGCGGTGAACGCGCGCCTTCAGCTTCTCACCGATGTGGGGCTGCATCAGCTCGCAAACCTTGAGGTCCCCCACGGCGTACGAGCACATCTCCGCGACCTCGGCTTGAGCCGAGCTGTGCGCCGCGATCGAGTTGAGATCCTCGAGCAGCTCCAGAGTCTTGAGCTCGCGCGCGGTGTCCTCAGGGCGGCTTTCGAGCGACCAAAGCCACCGGTGCACCATCAGGTCCGGATAGCGTCGGATCGGCGAGGTGAAGTGCAGGTAGGCCTTGCGCGCGAGTCCAAAGTGCCCCGCGACATCCTCGTGGTCGTGGACCTCGTACACCGCCCGCTCGATCAGGCCCATGATGCGCTGGATCAGCGCTTCGGCATTGGGCTTCTTGCGCGCCGTTCGGATCAAGCGGCCGATATCGCGACCGGTGAGACGCTCCTTCAAAGGGACGTGCAGCCCGTGCTCCTCGAGCTGCGCCGCGACCGCCTCGATTTCCTCAGGGCTCTTCTCCTTGTGGACGCGATAGATCGTCGGCAGACCGCGATCGCGGAAGAGGTCCCCCACAGCTTGGTTCGCCGCGAGGGCGGTTTCTTCGATGAGCGCCATCGAGAAATAGCGGGGGTAGTCGACCACCTTGACGGGCTCGCCGCGCTCGTCGAAGACGAACTTGCGCTCGCGAGACTGCATGCGCATCGAGCCCTTGGCGTCGCGCAGCTGCTGTTGGCGCATCGTCCACTTGCGGAAGTGCTCGAGCGGCTCACGCAGGTGCGCGATCGCACGAGTCTCTTCGGTGTCGTTGCCGTCGAGGAGCTCCTGGACGACGCGATACGTGTTGCGCTTGACGCTGCGGATCACGCTCTTCGCGATGCGCGACGAAGTGCGGCGACCGGCTGCGTCGAACACCATGAACACGGAGTACGCGAGGCGGTCGCGGGCTTCGACGAGAGAGCACAGGTGGTTCGAGAGCTCCTCGGGGAGCATCGGAACCACTTGGTCAGGCAGGTAGATGCTGGTTGCGCGCGACAGCGCCTCCGCATCGAGCGCAGTCTCCGGTCGCACATAGTGCGCGACGTCCGCGATGTGCACCCCGACTTCGTACGCTCCGGCTTCGAGCGCTTGAATCGAGATCGCGTCGTCGTAGTCCTTCGCGTCGTCGCCGTCGATCGTGAAGATGCACTGCTCGCGCAGGTCGAGTCGGCCGCGCTTGTCGTCCTCGGTGGGATCTTGTGGCAGGTGCTCCACTTCGCGTCGTACGTCCTCGGGAAACACCGTTCGCACGCGGAACGATGCGAGGATTTGCATCTCTTCGGTCTCGCAGTCCTTGTACGCCGCGGGTCCGTGGAGCATCGGCTCGAAGGCCGGCGGACGGCGCGAGATGCGCTCGCGCGCTTGGGCCTCCGCGATGTCGTCGATCTTGCGCTCGGGACCGAAGTCGCTGATGAACTTGAACTTCGGCGCGGGCTGGGTCGGTTCCGGCGTCGGCGTGCCACGCTGCTTCGCGAGGTCCTTGAAGCTCGTGAACTTCTTCTTGTCGTCACTCATGGGCGCGCCTTCCTGCGCTGCCAAACCTGGACGATCAGCGCCACGCCGAGTGCGACGAGGATCGGGTCCAGCGGGAAGCGGTAGCGCTCGGAGACGTGCGACACATAGTACGGCGTGCCGAAGACGAGCAGCGATGCCCCGAGAAGAAGGCGGACGTCGAAGGCGAGCGAAAGCCAGCCGAGTGCGGCGACCCCTAGGATGCCTGCGAGCGCGAAAGCCGCGAACTTGATCCAGCTGGCGGGATCGCGCGAAGCGCCCGCGCCTGCGGAAGTGCGCGTGTCGCTGGTCGGCGGCTCGCCGACCCAGAAGAGGGAGACACGGCGCGCGGTCAGGGCTCCGAACTCGCTCGGATGCTCGGAGATCCACGCCTTGGCCCGTTGGAAGTCGCGAGCGCAGTACTCGGCCTCGCCGAGCTCGCGGTACTGCGTGAGCTCGCTCTCGACGTGCGACGGGTGGTACTTGAACGGCAGCGGGCGCCCAGTGGCTTCGTCGTGGTTGCCGATGCGGAGCTCGACGCCGAGGTTCGGGCGCAGGGAGAAGGATCCGAGGACCAGCTGGTTGCGCACCATCCAAGGCAGGCAGAGGAGCACGGCGCACGCTGCGAACGTCAGAGCGCTGCGAACTCCTCCTCGCTTGTAGAGCCAAGCCATGAGGATCGGGCCGAGGCTCATCGGTGCGGGGTTGAGGAAGAGCAGTGCGCCGAAGCCTAGGCCGCATCGGGCCGCGTCCGCACTGGAAGCCCGCGCGCGCAGCGCCGTGATGAACACCAACGACAGCGCGAGCGCGACGAACGTGGTGTCCCACACGACCTGCGCAGCGTTCGCGATCGAGATCGGGTACAGCGCGAATGTCCAGCCAGCGATCAGCGCTGCCCGTGAGTGGCCGAGCAACTCGCACAGCCGCACGATGGCGAGCGCTGTAGCGGCCGATGCCAGCGCTTGAACGAGCACGACGATCCAAGCCGCAGCGGAAGTCACGCCGCCTCCGAGTTCCATCGCCGAAGCCAAGAACAGCGGATACGGTGGCGTGAGCCACGCGGTCGGGCCCGTGCCGTGCCCCCAAGGATCGCTGTAGCCGCGTCCTTCGAGGAGCGCCTGCGCGATGCAGGCGGGCTCGTGGCCCCATTGCCACGTGCTCGTGCCGGGCGCGAGAGGGACAGAGCCCAGCGCGAGCGCCGCGAGCACGCGCAATGCGAACGCCGCAACGAGCAGCGCGAGGAGGTGCTTGCGGCTCGCTGCGGGCGTCGGGTTCACGCGCTCACTTCACGATGAAGTTGATCAGGCGGCCGGGGACGAGCACGACCTTCACGGTCTCCTTGCCTTCGAGCCACGACGCGACGGCTCCGCGCGCGGCGGCCTCGACGTCGGGCTGGGCCGCCGCTTTCGGGACGCCGACGCGGCCGCGCACCTTGCCGCCCACCTGAACGACGATTTCGACCGTGTCGTCTTCGAGGAACTGCTGTTGGACCTTCGGCCACGGGACGTACGCGATGGAATCGCTGTAGCCCAAGCGCGACCAGAGCTCTTCCGCCATATGCGGCGCGAAGGGCGAGAGGACCTGTACGAAGCGCTCGGCTTGGCTGCGCGTCATCGCAGCATGCTTCTTCATCGCCTCGTTCACGAACGTCATCAGCGCCGCGATCGAGGTGTTGAAGTTGAAGACCTTGAACGAGTCATCGATGCGCGCGATGGCGCGGTGAAGCTGCTTTTCGAGCTCCAGCGTGTCGCCTTCGAGCGGGCGGTCCCCTTGATCGACGCGGAACTGCGGGCGCACCGGGTCGGAGCTCTCGGGATCGACGAGCAGACGCCAAGCGCGGTCGATGAAGCGTGCGCAGCCCGCGATGTCGCGCGGGTTCCACGGCTTCGAGTCCGCGAGCGGGCCCATGAAGCTCTCGTAGAGGCGCAGCGTGTCGGCGCCGTGCTCGGCGATCACGTCGTCGGGGTTCACGACGTTCTTCAGCGACTTCGCCATCTTCGTGACGATCTGCTCGAGCGGCTCGCCGCTCGCCTTGCGCACGAACTCGTTGCCGCGGGTCTCCACTTCGTCGCTCGCGACGAGACGGCCCGTGCTGTCCTGATACGCAAACGCCGTGATCAGGCCTTGATTGAAGAGCTTTTGGAACGGCTCCTTGGTGTGCACGAGGCCGAGGTCGAAGAGCACCTTGTGCCAGAAGCGCGCGTAGAGCAGGTGCATGACCGCGTGGGCCGCGCCGCCGACGTACAGGTCGACGGGCCCCCAGTACTGCTCGGCATCCTTCGACCACGGCGCGCGGGCGTTGTGAGGATCCATGAAGCGCAGCCAGTACCAGCACGAACCGGCCCAGCCGGGCATCGTGTCGGTGTCGCGCCTCGCGGGAGCGCCCTTGTGCGTCGTTTGGAGCCATGCTGTGGCGCGCGCGAGAGGCGCGGAGCCGTCCGACGATGGCTTGAAGTCCTCCATCTGCGGCAGCTCGATCGGCAGAGCATCGTCGTCGACGGCCACCGTCGTTCCGTCCGTGAGATGAACGAGCGGGAAGGGCTCACCCCAGTAGCGCTGGCGTGAGAACAGCCAGTCGCGCAGCTTGTACGTCGTGCGCGCCTTGCCGACGCCGCGCTGCGCGAGCAGCTCGATCGCCCTACTCTTTGCCTGAGGCGTGGGGAGGCCATCGACGGGCCCCGAGTTCACCGCCGTGCCGTCGCCGGTGAAGCACACGCCCTCGGCGAGGCCCTTCTCCCCTTGGGGCGGACGAACGACCTCGCGCACTTCGATGCCGAACTTGCGCGCGAAGGCGAAGTCGCGCTCGTCATGGCCGGGCACGGCCATGATCGCGCCGGTTCCGTACGAGATGAGCACGTAGTCCGCGACCCAGATCGGGATGCGACCGCGCGGGTCGCCCGACTCGAAGGCCGGATTGTGAGCAAAAAGACCGGAGAAAACGCCAGTCTTGTCCTTGGCGAGCTCCGTGCGTTCCAGCTCGGACTTCGCAGCGGCGCTCTGCACGTAGGCGCGCACGGCCTCGCGGTGCGAAGCAGGCACGCGCTGCAAGAGCTTGTGCTCGGGTGCCACGACCATGAAGGTCGCGCCCCACAGCGTGTCCGGCCGCGTCGTGAAGACGACGAGCTTGTCGGCGCCGCCCTCGACCGCGAACTCGACCTCCGCGCCTTCGCTCTTCCCGATCCACTCGCGCTGCTGGATCTTGATCGACTCGGGCCAGTCGAGCAGGTCGAGATCGTCGAGCAGGCGCTCGGCGTAGGCCGTGATCTTGAGCATCCACTGCTTCAGCGGTCGGCGCACGCAGGGAAAGTTGCCGCGCTCGCTGCGACCGTTGATCACCTCTTCGTTGGCGAGCACGGTCTTCAGCTCTTCGCACCACCACACCGGCACCTCGGCTTGGTACGCGAGTCCCTTCTCGTGGAGCCGCTTGAAGATCCACTGGGTCCAGCGGTAGTAGCTCGGATCCGAGGTGTTGATCTCGCGCGCCCAGTCGTACGAGAGACCGATCTTCTTCAGCTGGCGCCGGAAGTTGGCGGTGTTGGTTGCGGTCGACTGTGCGGGGTGGACGCCCGTTTGGATCGCGTATTGCTCGGCGGGGAGGCCGAACGCGTCCCAGCCCATCGGGTGGAGCACGTTGCAGCCTTCCATCCGCTTCTTGCGCGCGACGATGTCGGTGCCGATGTAGCCGACGGCGTGCCCGACGTGCAGCCCCGACCCCGAGGGGTACGGGAACATGTCGAGCACGTAGTACTTGGGGCGCGCAGCGTCGAAGCCGGGCTCGCCGGGGTTCAGGGCCGCAAAGGTCCGGTCGGTGTCCCAGCGGGCCTGCCAGCGGGCCTCGATCGACTGGGGGTCGTAAGCGTTCGTCACGGTCGTCCTTGCACGGGGCGTGGGGCGCCGCTTCCGGCGGCGCCTGAGCGGGGGCAGGATAGGAGTTTCGAAGGGGCAAGGCACGCAGCTTGGCCTTCGCTGTTGACGCGGGGGCCTCGGTGCGTCATCCTCTCCGCCCTTCCGATGCTCTCGGACGCGACGCATCGCGCGCCGCGGACGACCCACAGAACACCGGGGGATTAGCTCAGTTGGTAGAGCGCGACAATGGCATTGTCGAGGCCAGGGGTTCGAGTCCCCTATCCTCCACCAGCACCGCGGCCGCTTCGGCAAACCTGCCGAGGCGGCCGCGAGCCTTTTCTGGAGCGTGGCAAGCCTCCCCGGCGCGGCCAGCGTCGGAGCATCGCTCAGGCCTCGGATCGGCATCCCCGGCCCGCGCGAGCCCTCCGAGGGCGACGCCAACATCGGATCGGGGCGCTCCAGCCGCTATTCTCCGCCCCTTCGGACCCAACGCCCCATGACCGATCTCGCCCAGCCCGACCGCGTCGCCAAGGCCCAAGCCATGCGCGCCGCCGGGGTCGACCCTTTCCCCGCACGCGGCGTCGAGCCGCAGTCGATCGCCTCGCTCGTGTCCGCTGCGGGCACGGCCGCGGCTCCCGGCCCTGCCGTCGGTACGCGCGTGACCATCGCCGGCCGCATGCTGATGCCCCGCGACTTCGGCAAGCTCATCTTCGCACCGCTCCTCGATCGCACGGGCCGCGTACAGATCGGCCTGCAGCGCGACGCGCTCCCCGAGTGGTGGCCGCAGCGCAAGTGGCTCGACGCAGGCGACTTGGTGGGCGTACATGGCGAGGTGGGCTTCACTCAAAAGGGCGAGCTCACGGTCTGGGCGAAGGAAGTTCGACTCCTCGCGAAGAGCTACGCGCCTCCGCCGGAAAAGTGGCACGGGCTCGCGGACGTCGAGCAGCGCTACCGGCGCCGCTACGTCGACCTGTGGGCGACCGAAGGTGTCATGGACGTCTTCGTGAAGCGCAGCAAGATCGTCTCAGGGATCCGGCGCTTCTTGGAGGAGCAAGGCTACCTCGAGGTCGAAACGCCGACCCTTCACCCGATCTTCGGCGGCGCGACGGCGCGCCCGTTCGTCACGCACCACAATGCGCTCGGCTGCGACTTCTACCTGCGCATCGCGCCGGAGCTGTACCTCAAGCGCCTGATCGTCGGCGGCCTCGAGCGTGTGTTCGAGATCGCGCGCAACTTCCGCAACGAGGGCATCTCGACGCGCCACAACCCCGAGTTCTCGATGCTGGAGCTGTACGAGGCTCAAGCCGACTACCGACGGATGATGGAGCTCGCGGAGCAGATGCTCGAGCGGCTCGCCCTCGACGTGAACGGCACGACCAAGGTGACGTTCCGCGGCGTCGAGTACGACCTGAAGGCCCCGTTTGCCCGCGTGCGCTACACGGAGCTCTTCCGCCAGCAGAACGGCTGCGAGTTCGACGACCAGCCCGCGGTGCGCGCGCGCGCCAAGGAGCTCGGCATCGAAGATCCCGGCAACTACTGGAAGTTGATGAACGATGTCTTCGAGGCGACCTGCGAGAAGCTCTTGACCGGGCCGGTGTTTTGCATCGACTACCCTGTGCAGATCTGCCCGCTCGCCAAGGCGAATCCGCTGGATGCGCGCATGGCGGAGCGCTTCGAGCTCTTCCTCGGTGGAATGGAGCTCGGCAACGCGTTCAGTGAGCTGAACGATCCCGCCGAGCAAGAGCGCCGCTTCGAGGAGCAGGTGGCCAGCAAGGACCCCGAAGCGCCCGGGCAGGTCGACGTCGACTACGTGCAGGCGCTCGAGTACGGCATGCCCCCCACCGGCGGACTCGGAATCGGCATCGACCGTCTCGTCATGGTCCTCACCGGGCAGGACACGATCCGCGATGTCCTCCTCTTCCCCGCGATGCGTCCGCTCAGCGGAGACGCGCACGCGGAAGCTCCCACGGCGCCTCCCGCGCAGTAAAGACCGCTCGCCTTGTATCGCTTCTTCCTCTCGTGGCGCTTCCTGCGCAGTCGCCGCACCAATCTGATCGGTGTGTTTGGGATCTTCCTCGCCGTCGGCGCGCTGATCCTGATCTTGTCGATCATGACGGGCTTCCTCGAAGAGACGCGGCGCTCGGCGCGCGGCAGCCTCAGCGACCTCATCATCACGCTGCCGCCCTACAGCGAGTCGAAGCGACCGCGCGACCCTGCGCCCGTGCTAGAGATCTTGCGCGCCGACGAGCGTGTCGAGGGCGCGAGCGCGCACTTGGGCTGGATGTGCATCCTGACGCGGCAAGACGAGCGCAGCCTGCGCATCTTGGTCGACAGCCAGTCCAGCGAGATCGCGGGCGTCAAGCTCACGGGCGTCGACCCTGCGACAGAGGACAGCGCGGCGGAGTTCCGCCACTCGCTCGACAAGGTGGGACGCAGCGAAGAGGGCGAGATTGTCGCGCCTCGCTTGCGCGTGTCGAAGCTCGAAGATCCCTTCGCCGCGCCTCCGGAGTACAACGCGAACGTCGGGCGACCGCGGGCGAGCGTGATCGTTGGTGAGAAGGTGATGACGTACCACGGGCTGCGCCGCGGCTCGTTCATCACGCTCATGACCGCGGTCCCCGATCCGAAGTCGGATACGGGATGGTCCGCGAAGAAGCGCGAGTTCGTCGTCGCCGGGTGCTTCCGCTCCGGCGAGAACGAGATCGACCTCGAGCGGGTGTACATCGACCGCGGACAGCTGGCGCGCTTCCTCGCGGGCGTGAGCGAGGACGACCCGCTGCCCGAGGATTCGATCCTCTATTCGGAGGTGCTCGTCAAGCTCAAGGACTACGCAGCCGATGCCGAGGACGTACGCGCGACGATGGGCGCTCGGCTCTACAAGGCTGGCCTGCTCGACGAGACCTGCACGATTCGGACTTGGGAGGAGTTTCGTGGAGCGCTGCTCGGCGCGATCGAGAACGAGCGCGTGCTGATGGGCATCATGCTCTCGCTGATCTTGGTGGTCGCAGGCTTCACGATCTTCGCGATCCTCTCGATGATGGTCACGGAGAAGCGCCGCGACATCGGCATCCTCACTGCGCTCGGCGCGACGCCGCGCGGCGTGCTCGCGCTGTTCCTGCTGATCGGCTTCTGGGATGCGCTGATCGGAGCGCTCTCCGGCGCGGTGGTAGGAACGTGGATGGCGATCAAGATCGACCCGTTCGAGCGCTGGCTCAGCGAGACGTTCGGCGTGCAGATCTTCAATCGCGAGGTGTACCTCTTCGACTCGATCCCGAGCGTCGTGACGCCGGTCGCGGTCGCGGCGATCGTGCTCGGAGCGTTTGTCTGCACGTTGCTGTTTGCGGCCGTGCCCGCGTGGCGCGCCGCGAGCCTCGATCCCGTGGAGGCGCTGCGCAATGAGTAGCTCCGCGAACATCGTGCTCTCGGCCCGCGGCATCGTGAAGCGCTTCCGCTCGGGCGACAGCGAGCTCGAGATCCTGCACGGCGTCGACCTCGACCTTCGGTCTGGGGAGCGGCTCGCTCTGATGGGGCCTTCCGGCGCAGGAAAGTCGACCCTGCTCCACATCCTCGGACTCCTCGAGCGTCCGACGTTCGGGGCAGTCGACGTCGATGGCCGCGACGCGTGGGCCCTCTCGACGCAGGAGCGCGCCGCGCTCCGCAACCGCCACATCGGCTTCGTGTTCCAGTTCTATCACCTGCTGCCGGAGCTCGACGCCGTCGAGAATGTGATGCTGCCTGCGATGATCGCGCAGTCCCGCGGCGACTTCCGCGAGGATCGTCGCGCTCACATCGCGAAGGCCATGGACTTGCTCGCCAACTTCGGGCTCTCGCATCGCCTCAAGCACCGACCGACGCAGCTCTCCGGTGGCGAACGCCAGCGCGTTGCACTCGCTCGCGCGCTCTTCCTCGACCCCCCGCTGATCATCGCCGACGAGCCGACCGGCAACCTCGACCGCGACACGGGCGAGCTCGTGCTGGAGCTTCTGTTCCGCGCGCAGGAGCAGCGCAACCTCTCGCTCCTCCTCGTCACGCACGACGAGCGGCTCGCCGAGCGCTGCGGTCGCGTGCTGCGGCTCGAGGCGGGCCGCATCCTCGGCCCGCTGCCGGGGCGGGGCTAGCGCGAGCTACGCGTCGGAGTTGCGATAGCGCGTCTCGCTCCATCCGAGGCGATCGCGCAGGCGCCGATACGGGTCGAGCTGGCTCCACGCGAGCAGCGGATACGAGAGCGGGTGGCGCTCGACGCGCACGACCTCCCCTTCCTGCATCGGATGGAATGCCTGACCGTCGAGGACGAGCAGCGTGTCGCCGATGCTCTCCTTGACGATCACCTCGACGGAGCTGTCGGGGTGCAGCACGATCGGGCGGTAGGAGAGGCCCTGCGGACAGATGGGCGTCACGACCATGCCGAGCATCGAGGGGAAGAGGATTGGACCGCCCGCGGAGAGCGAGTGGGCCGTCGAGCCCGACGGCGTGGCGAGGATGAGGCCGTCGGCTCGGTAGTCGGCAACCCACTCGCCACCGACGGAAAGCGCGAGCGTGAGCATGCCCGGCGCGGTGCCGCGCGCGACGAGCACCTCGTTCAGCGCGATGGCCTCGAGATCGCCGCTGCGTGCCTTGCCGCCGCCGAGCCGAGCGACGAGTCGCATGCGGGGCTCGAGGACGCCTTCGCCGTCGAGGATGCCCTGCAGCGCCTCGCGCCAGTGACGCACGGGCGTCGAGGCGAGGAATCCCACGCGGCCGAAGTTGATGCCGAGCGTCGGAACGGGAGCTTGCGCGAAGGCGCGCACAGCGCCGAGGATGGCGCCGTCGCCCCCGAGCACGATCATCAGGTCCGGTCGAGCCGACCGCGAGTGCTCCAAAGACAGGGCCGATCGGCTCTCGACGAGCGCGCGGACATCGTCGGCGACCGCCGTGGTTTGGACGCGTTCCCTCAGCCACGGGAGGAGCTCCGCGAGCAGCTCTCGCACGCCTTCCTTGGCGGGGTCACATACGACCAGCACGCTGCGCACCGCCCCGCGCGACGGAGCGGTGAGTTCCAAACCCGCTCCTGCGTGGCGCGTGCTCATGGAGCTCAGTTGACCTTGGCGGGCGTGACGAGGTTGAGGACCGCACGCTCGAGCCCTTCGGCGTCGAGGCCGCAGGCCGCGAGCTGCTCCTCGCGGGTTGTCATGTGCTCGATGAAGCGATCGGGAATGCCGCACAGGCGGACCTGCGCGCGCGCGGAAGGCAGGCGCGAGAGGCTCTCGAGCACCGCCGAACCGAAGCCGCCCGCGCGCTGGTGCTCCTCGACGGTGAGGATGTAGCGATAGGCGAGCGCGTGCTGCGCCAGCAACTCCTCGTCGAGCGGCTTCGCGAAGCGCGCGTCCACGACCGTCACCGAGATTCCACGGCGTGCGAGGCGCTCCGCGGCATCGAGTGCCTGGTTGACGAGCGCTCCGAAGGCCCACAGGGCCACGCCGCGCTCGCCCGCAGGCGCCTCGACGAGCACCTCGGCCTTGCCGGGCACCATCGGCGTGCGCTCGTTCGCGTGAATTCGCTCCGCACCGGGCGTGTTGTCGCGCGGATAGCGCAGCGCCACGGGTCCGCTCTCCGAGAGCGACAGTTCGAGCATGCGGCGCATGTCGGTGGCGTCGCGCGGCGCGGCGATCGTCATGTTCGGGAACGTGCGCAGGTACGCGATGTCGAAGACGCCGTTGTGCGTCGGACCGTCTTGGCCGACGAGACCGGCGCGATCCATGCAGAACGTGACGGGCAAGTTTTGTAGCGCGACCTCTTGGAACACCTGATCGTAGGCGCGCTGGAGGAACGTGGAGTAGATCGTCGCGAACGGACGCAGTCCGGCCTTTGCCATGCCCGCCGCCATCGCGACCGCGTGTTGCTCGGTGATGCCGGTGTCGTGGAAACGCGCGGGGAAGCGCTCTGCGAAGCTCTCCAAACCCGTGCCCGAAGGCATTCCCGCGGTGAGCGCGTGCACACGCATGTCCCGCTCGGCGAGCTTGATCAAGGAATCCGCGAAGGCCTTGGTGTAGGCGGGACCCGCGGGACGAGGCGGCGTCGTCGGTCCGGGGAGCTTGTTCGTGTCGGCCCCCGAGGTCTTCGGAGCGGGCGTGCTGCCCTTCACACCGTGGACGCGCTCGGGGTGCGTCGGCGCGCTCGGGTGTCCCTTGCCCTTCTCGGTGAGGACGTGCAGCAGAACCGTGCCCTCGAGCTCGCGCACACGCTGCAGGTTCTCGACGAGGTACTTCACGTCGTGTCCGTCGATCGGGCCGACGTAAGTGACGCCCAGTTCCTCGAACACGTGGCCGGGCACCATCGCATGGCGCATGACTTCCGCCATGTCCTCCAACGTGCGATCGACCTTCTCGCCGATCACGGGGATCGCCGCGAGCAGCTTGTGCAGCTCTTGGTTCGCACGCTGAACGACCTTCGCGCTGCGAATGCGCGAGAGATAGCGCGCCATCGAGCCGACCGACTTCGAGATCGACCACTCGTTGTCATTGAGGATCACGAGCACGCGCTGTCCGCTCGCGCCCGCGTAGTTCAGCGCCTCGAAAGCGACGCCTGCGCCGAGGCTCGCGTCGCCGATCACCGCGATCGCGTGGGGCTGCGGCGTCTCGTTCGCGGTTCCGCGCGCGAGGCCGAGCGCGAGGCTGATGCTGGTGCCTGCGTGGCCGGTGTGGAACAGGTCGAACTCGCTCTCCTCGGGGTGCGTGAACCCGCACAGGCCCTCGGTCATGCGCAGGCGCTCGAAGCCCGCTCGACGGCCGGTGAAGATCTTGTGCGGGTAGCACTGGTGGCTCACGTCCCACACGCAGCGGTCGCGCGAGAGATCGAACACGTAGTGCAGCGCGGTCGTGAGCTCGACGACGCCGAGGTTCGAGCCGAGGTGGCCGCCGGTGCGCTGCACGGAGTTCAGCAGGAATTCGCGTACCTCCGAGCAGACCTGCGGCAGCGACTCGAGCGGCAGGCGCTTCAAGTCCGCGGGGCTGTGAATGGAGTCGAGCAGCGGCGGCTGTTGGGCGCCTTGGGCGGAACGCGCGGTCGGGTCGTGGGTGTCGGACATCGTGGCCCCGTCGGGATCCTCCATCCTTGGCTCGGCGCCCAGAGATTGCAACCGCCGCAGCGGCGTCCGCGGGGCACTTCGGGCCGCTAGGAGCGCCTCTGGAGCAGGAAATCGACCATCTGGAGCCCCGTAGCGCTCCAAGGACCGCCCCACTGCCGCGCGACGGCTCGCGCTCGCTCGGCGTGCTCCTCGGCGTAGCGGCGCGTGCCTTCGAGACCGAGGACCGCCACCAACGTCGGCTTGTGCTGCGCGGCGTCCTTGCCGGGAGTCTTCCCGAGTGCCGCCTTGTCCGCCGTGACGTCGAGCAGGTCATCGACCGCTTGGAAGCACTTGCCGAGGGACTGCCCCCACTCGCGCGCCTCTGCACGCTGCGCGCGCGGCGCGTTCGCGAAGAGCGCGCCCAGCTCCGCCGAAACCGCGATCAGAGCCCCGGTCTTCATCGCGTGCATCCGTTCCACCTCGCCACGCAGCGCACTGTCGCCGCTCATCGCGAGGTCGAGCACCTGACCGCCGACCATGCCGCTGTCGCCGGACGCTCGCGCGAGAGCGAGCACGGCCTCTGCCGCACACGGCGCCGCGCTGCGCGCGAGGACCTCGAACGCCTTGGTTTGCAGCGCATCTCCTGCAAGCAGCGCATTGGCCTCGCCGAAGCGCTTGTGGCAGCTCGGCCGCCCGCGACGCCAGTCGTCGTCGTCCATGCAGGGCAAGTCGTCGTGAACGAGGCTGTACGCGTGAATCAGCTCCACGGCGACGGCGGGCGCTCCGCAGGCCGCGTCGTCCGCGCCCCACCATCGCCCGACCAGTCGCACGAGCGCGGCTCGGAAGCGCTTTCCGCCACCGAGCACCGCGTACTCCATGGCATCCTTCAGCGACGAAGGCGCTTCCGCGCGGTCTCCGCGCAGCTGACGCTCCAGCTCGTTCTCGACCCAGGCTTGGGTATCGGAGAGCCAGTCCTCGATGGACGGCGCGCTCACGTTCTCAGGTCTTCGCGTCGGGGTCGCCTTGATAGGGCTTTGTCCCAGCCTCGGTGAGCTCTTCGACGCGCCTCTGGTAGCGCTCCAAGAGCTCGCGGCAGCCCCGCACCAGCTCCGTGCCTTCCTGATAGCGGGCGATGGCGTCCTCCAAGCCCACCTTGCCTTGCTCCATCTCGGCCACGAGCTGCTCCAAACGGGCCAGTCGGTCGTCGAAGGAAGGCTCGGAGGCGGGGACGTCGGTCTTGGGGCTCTTCGGGGCCATGGAGGCAGTCTAGGTGCTCGGGGAGGCCCCTAGGAAGGCCTCGGAGCCGGCATACCTTGCCGAATCTCACGTTCGCGGTAGCCTTGACCAAGGATTTTCCGACTTCTCGCTCCAGATGCCGTCTCCGGAGTCCCGACCGGAGTACGTTGTCGATAGGTGTCCGAAGTTCGTCCGCTCGCGCGGCGACCTCCGGCTTCCGAGTTCGACGAGCGAACGTCCCGCCGCCCCGAGCCGCACACCATGCAGCCCAAAGTCGTTCTGATCTACGCCAAGAGCCAAGTCCTTCGCGAAAAGGCCGCCGCCCTGTTCGCTCAGGAAGGCGTCGCCACCGGCAACGGAGCCCGCGACGAGATCATCCCGCCCCTCGGCATCGCGATCCTCGCCGGAGGTCTGCTCCAGCGCGGCTACGAGGTCAAGATCTTCGACGACTCGATCGAGGACATGGACACGCTGCGCTCGGCGATGGAGTGGGCCGACATCGTCGGCATCTCGACCCTCACGCCCAACGCTCGCCGCGCCCGCGAGCTCGGCCTGATCGCCAAGACGGAGATCGGGCGCTTCGTGATCATGGGCGGCCCCCACCCGACCACGAACCCCGAGTTCTTCCTCGATGCCGGTGCCGCGGACATCTGCGTGCAGGGCGAAGGCGATCTGACGCTCCCTGAGATCCTCGAGCACTGGCAGGACCGCTCGAAGTGGCCCGAGATCCTCGGGATGACCTACGTCGGGGACGACGGGCAGCTGGTGAAGAACCCGCGCCGTCCGCTGATCAAGAAGATGGATGAGGTCCCCTACCCGGCCTACCACCTCTACGACATGCCGAAGTTCCTTCGGCTGATGATCAACCCGTCGGTGAACCTGATCACCTCGCGCGGGTGCCCGTATGCGTGCACCTTCTGCGACGCCGAGATGACGCCGCGTCAGTACCGCTCCATGAGCCCGAACAAGGTCGTCGACCTGATCGAGCAGCTCTTGAAGACGTACAACCCGCCGCAGTTCATGTTCTTCGACGACCTCTTCACCATCCAGAAGAAGCGCGTCATCGCGATCTGCCAAGAGATCATCCGCCGCGGGCTGTTCTTCGAGTGGACCTGCGAGTCGCGCCTCGACACGATGGACTTCGAGCTGCTGCGCTGGATGAAGAAGGCGGGCTGCGTGAAGATCTACTACGGGCTGGAGTCGGGCTCGCCCGACGTGCTCGTGTCGGTGAAGAAGGGGCTCACGACCGAGAAGATCCTCGCGGCGGCCAAGCTCAACCGCGAAGTCGGCATGACCTTCAAGTACTTCCTGATGTACGGCTTCCCGCAGGAAAAGGAGAAGGATCACCGCCTCACGGAGTGGATCGTGAAGCAGACGCGCCCCGATCAGATCCACCTCTCGATCCTCCAGCCGATCCCGGGCACGGAGATCTACGAGCAGCTCAAGCCGGTCCTCCTGAAGGACATGGCCGAGATCGACTTCCACTACTGGCACGGCACGGAGTCGTTCAAGCACCCCGTGTTCACGCACCAGCAGCTGCAAGAAGACCGCGAGCAGCTCCTCAAGATCCACGCCCGCACGACGCGCAGCCTCAAGAACCGCTTGCTCCGCAAGTTGGAGCGCTTGGTCGCGATGGTGCGCAACCCCGTGCTGATCTCGGACTGGTTCGAGGTGCGCAAGCGCCGCAAGACCTACTTCCAGCGCGTGCGCTCCAGCGAGTGGAGCTACGCCTTCGAGCGCGACAAGCGCGACAAGGTGGCGCTGCAGGTGCCCGAGGTGAAGGTCGACTGACCTTCGTCGTAGGCCTCGAAGCTACGGACGGCAGCGGAGCGCTCGGCGCCGCTGCCGTCGGTGTTTCTAAGGCAGCTCGTGGAGCAGGCGCGTGTGTTCGTAGCCCGCGCGCAGGAGGCCGCGCGCGGACTCGGGCACCTCGGCCAGCAACGTCTCGGCCTTGGCACGTGAGAGGAACGCCGGCGCGCTGTGGCGCTCGAAGTAGTGCGGCACGCGCGCGTCGCCGAGAGCGCTGTGCAACCGCCGCCCCAAGCCGACGAAGAACGGCTCGGGAAACGCGGAATCCACGCCGAGCTTCGCTTCGCGCAGGACGGTGTCCTCCGTGCCGAGCTCCCACTGTCCGAAGCGTCCGATGCCCTCGATCAGCGCCTCGCGTGTCGGCGCGTCGAAGCCGGTGACCACGTCGATGCGCTCCTTGAAGTCCCGGCTCTTGTGCCTCATCAGCATCAGGCCCATGCCGAGCTCGAAGGTGCGGAGGTCCTCGACTCCTGCGGCTCGAATCTCGTCGCACATGGACTCGAACGAGCCTTCGCCGGGGCCGTAGAGCGCGATGGCCAGAGCTTCGTGCAAGAGCTCGGGCTGCGCCTCGTCGAAAGCGAGCAGGAGGGAGAGCTTGTCCGCGCGCGTCCCAGGAAGACGGGGCGCGATCTTCTGAAGGTACTGCGAGTATCGATAGCCCTTCTCGTGGGCGAGCTGCGCCAGATTCTGCACCCAGCTCCCAGGCTGCGCATCGCGCACCATGCGGACCGTGTCGAGCACTCCAAGCAGCGCAAGCACACTGATCGGCGCCCACAACCAACGGCGGCGCGACACGGCGAGCGCGCACAGAAGGATCGCGAGGAACCACAGCGGCATCAGTCGGTGCAGATAGAAGTAGTGGAGCACACGCCCCACCGTGAATCCGCCCGCGAGGTACGCCGCGAGGAAGAGTGCGATGTGCGCGACGAGCGTGAGCAGCGTCCAGCGAAACACGCGCGACTCGCAGCCGCGGAGAGCGCTGAGGGCCAAGACCGGCGTGAGGCCCAGAAGAACGAGCGCGGCGACGTCGGCGATGCCACGACCCTCGGTGAGGGACGTCCAGAACTTTGCGAGCAGGTCGAGCTTCGAGACGTCTCCGCCGACGAGGCTCGCGCCGTGGATGTCGAACACCGCTCCCCCATGCTCGAGCGCCATCCAAAGCAGCGGCGTGAGGCCGATCACGGCCCCCGCGAGCGCCCACGCGAGCCGCGTGCCAAAGAGCTCGCGACGCCATGCCGCTAGGAGCAACCCTGCGGCGACGAGGAGCGTCAGCGCGAGCTGGTAGGAGAAGTAGAACCCGAACCCTGAGGCGATGCCGAGCGCGACCCACAGTCCGCCGCGCGCCTCGCGAGCGAACGCGGCGCGGAACGTGAGCCAGAGCACGAGGCCGATGAACAGGCACGCATGGTAGTGGATCCCGAGCGCCAGCGTGGAGTTCGCCTGCACGCTCTCCGGTGCAAAGACAAATAGCAAAGCGAAGGCTCGAGCGCTCGCGCGATCGCCGTAGCGCTCGCACAGCCGCCAGCCCATCCACAGCGTCGCTGCACCGAGCCCAAGGGCCACGACCTTGATCGCAAGCACGCTCTCGCCCAACGCGGCGAAGGCCAGCGCGTCGAGCACGCTGACGACGAACCCGCCGCCTTCGTACGGATGGTACGGGAGCAGCTGCGCCGAGATCGGTACGCCGTCGAGCAGGGCCTTTCCCGCGGCCGCCTTCTCGAACTCCTCGCCGTACACGAAGACGTCGCAGAACGAGACCAGCAGCACGAGCCGAAGCGCGCCATAGGCGAGCACCCACCCGAGCCACTCCCAGCGCTGCCAAGACGATCCTGTGCGTCCCGCTTCCATCGACAAGACGGACGGTAGCACGCAGCACCGCTCATTTCGACGCACCCGTAGCCGTGCCACGAGTTGAAGGGTTGAGGCGGATCCGCGAAGCTCCAGCGCGAATGTCCTTGGAGAGCGCGACTCGAGATCCGAACGGTGCGGCCACCGCGCGAGGCCCCATCCTGGCGCTCCTGTGCACGCTCTTGGCGCTTGTTGCGTGGTTCCCGTCCGTTCGCCTCGGGGGCTGGGCCTACGACGATCTCGAGATCCTCGAGAACAACCCTGTCGTTCAAGGGGACCTGCCCGCGCAAGCAGCGTTCGAGCAAGACTACTGGGCCCATCTCGGCGCCGCCGGACACTACAGACCGCTCGCAACGCTCGCGCTGCGCGCGGATTTCGCGATCAGCGGTCTCGACCCGTCTGCATTTCATCGCACCAACGCGCTGCTGCACGCCGCAGTGGTGATGCTCGCGGGGCTGTGCCTCGTTCTGCTCGGCATCTATGTTCCTGCGAGCCCCTTTCCTTGGATCGGGCTCGCGCTCTTCGCCGTTCATCCGGCGCTCGCAGACTCGGTGGCCTGGATCTCCGGGCGTACTTCGATGCTGAGCGCCCTCGGCGGACTTTCTGGCGCGCTCGCCGTGCTGCAGTTCACAGTTCCCTGGCGCGATGACTCTCTCGGACGTGCCGCCAAGGTGGGCGCGGCCTCGGGGCTCGGGCTGCTGCTCGCGCTGCTCGGCAAGGAAGACGGAGTGATCTTCGCCCCGTGCCTCGTTGGCTTGGCGGCGCTCCACTCCCGCAGAGCCGCGATCGGCGCGGCCCTCGGATCCCTCGTCGGACTGTCCGTGTATCTCGTGCTCCGCGCCGGTGTGTACGGAACGCCGTGGCCCAGCGCGCCTCATGCACCGCTCGCCGATGCGAGTCTCTGGGAGCGCCTGCTCGTCGGTGGTCGGGGCTTGCTCGAAGCGCTGCGGCTCACCCTGCTTCCTTTCGAATATCCGCCCATCTACGAGCGCTGGGCGAGTTTCCGCGAGGTCGAGCCTTGGATCGCGGCGCTGGGCTGGGGCTCATGGTGCGCGTGTGTCGTTTGGTGTGCGAAGGCCTTGCGGGAGCGAGCCCACCGGGTTCGAGGTGGCGCCGTGTTGTTCGCCTGCGCGAGCTTTCTTCCCATGATTCAGCTCGTTCCCGCGGGCGTGCTCTTCGCTCCACGTTTCCTCTACCTGCCGCTGCTCTTCGGATGCCTCGGGATGGACGCCGCGTTCCGTGGGGTGTTCCGATCTCGTGCTGCGCTCGTCGCGTCCGTGGTGATCGCGCTTGCAACCGTAGGCGCGTGGGTTCGGACTTCGGTCTACGAGTCCAAGGCGAGTTTCTACGCCGAGCAGCTCCGGCACGTTCCCGAGGATGCTCCCTCGCACAACGAGCTCGCGCTTGCGAGTGAAGCCAGCGGAGATCTCGCAGCGGCCAAGCGTCACTGGCAGCGCGCCATCGAGCTCGATCCGACGTACGGTCGGCCTTGGTCGAATCTCGGACGCCTCGCGCTGGCGGAAGGTGACCTCGAGCGCGCGGAACGCTGCCTGCGCCGTGCGACGGAGCTCGGTCGCGGCAACGCGATTGCGCACGCCAACCTCGGCGCGTTCTTTCTGCGGCAGGAGCGATTCGCCGAGGCCCTCACCTCCTACGAGAACGCGACGCGCCTCGCTCCGAGCATGGGAGCCGCATGGCGTGGACAGGCGAAGGCTCACTTGCGCCTCGGGCAGAAGGAGCGTGCGCTTCGCGCTCTGCAGCGTGCACGCGAAGCGGGTGTGAATGTCGACGAAGAGCTGCGGAACCTCCAACGCGAACTCGATGCGAAGGGTTAGAACATGCCCACCGTCATGCGCGCGCTGACCGTCTACCTGTTCTCGCTCCCCATGTTCTGGCTCTCGGCCTGTTCCGAGGCTGCTCCCGCGCCCGCCCCGTCCGACGCGAATCCGCTGCCGCTCGATGGTGCCGCGCTCTATCGCTCGAAGAACTGCCTCACGTGCCACGGCAAGGACCGCTCGGGGACGATGCTGGCGCCGAGCCTGCACGGTCTTGCAGCACACTGGAGCGCCGAGGACTTGGCGAGCTTCCTCCGAGAGCCGAAGCCTTGGCTCGCGAAGAACGAGCGGCTCGCGACCACCGCTGCGAACTATCGCTCTCCCATGCCGCCGACGTTCGGGACCGACGCCGAGCGGCTCGCACTCGCGCAGTGGCTGCTCGCTCAGCCCTGAGAGCGTCGCAGGAGCCGGGCTCGCGGGACGACGAAGGGGCGTCCGTCGTCCATGCGACCAAAGTGCAGACGCTCGCCATAGACCGGCGTGAGAACCTCGCTCCGCATCATCGCGTCGACGCTCCCGCGTGCGACCAGCTTGCCGCCGTGGAGCACCGCCATCGCAGCGGAGAACTGTGCCGCGAGGTTGAGCTCGTGCGTCACGACGAGCACGATGCGTCCGTCGCACGCGAGGCGCGCGAGGAGCTCAAAAATGGAGACCTGATGCTCGGGGTCGAGCGAGGTAGTCGGCTCGTCGACGAGCAAGACCGGTGCTTCCTGCGCGACGGCGCGCGCGACGACCACTCGTTGCCGCTGGCCTCCCGAGAGTTCGCTCATCGCCCGCCCGCGACAGTCCAGCGCGTCGCACGCCGCGAGCCCGCGCTCCAAGGCTTCGCGATCGCTCGCCTTAGGGCCCGCCCAGCGATCGATGCGCGCATAGCGCCCGCCCAGAACGAAGTCCTCGACGAGGACGTCGTAAAGGGAGGGTAGGAGCTGCGGCACGACCGCGACGCGCAGCGCGCGCTCTTGCGGACTCATGCTCGGAAGGGATTGGCCGTCGAGCTCGACCGTGCCGGAGAGCGGCGCTGCAAGGCCAGCGAGGCAGCGCAGCAGCGTGCTCTTGCCCGACCCGTTAGGACCGACAAGGGAGACGAGCTCGCCGCGCGACAGATCGAGGTCCACACCGTCGAGCACGAGTTGGCCCGGTGCGTACGCGAAGCGGATTCCCCTTGCTTGGAGGCGCTCTACCACGTGCTCACCTCTCGGCGGCTGCGGATCAGGAGGAACAAGAAGAAGGGCCCGCCGACCAGCGACATCATCACGCCCGGTTGCAGCGCACCGTCGCCGAGCAAGAAGCGCTGCAGAACGTCCGCCCCCAACAGGAACAACGCTCCGACGGGAAGCGAGTGCCAGAGGAGTCGGCGATAGCTTCCCGCGCCGCAGAGGCGGATCAGGTGAGGCACCACCAACCCCACGAAGCCGATCTGCCCCGCCACTGCGACGGCAGCCGACGCCGACAGCGACGCCGAAACAAGCGCGATCCGCTTGGTTCGGGCGACGTCGACGCCGAGCGACTCCGCATCTTCCTCGCCACCTTTCAGCAGATCGAGCTCGCGCGCGACGAACGGGATCGAGAGCGTGGCGAGCGCGAGGGCGAGCAACACCGTTGCACAGTGCAGCCCCTTGCGATCGTCGAGCGTACCGAAGGTCCAAGCCAAGATTGCGCGACTGACCTCCCACTCTTCGAGCGTGAGGTACTGGATCGCGGCGAAGACTCCGGCGACGCACATGTTGACCGCAATCCCGACGAGGAGCAGCGTCGTGACGCTCGCCCGGCCCCGCGCGGAGGCGATCGTCGCCACCAGCGCGGTCGTCGCGAGCGCCATCACGAACGAGCAGAACGGAATCGCGAACGCTTCGAGTCCGCCGCTGCCCTCCAGCACGAGGCGCGGGGCATACCCACCGAGGGCGAGGATCGCGAACGCTGCGCCGAGGCTCGCGCCACCGGTTACGCCGATCAGCGAAGGCGACGCCAGCGCGTTGCGAAACATACCTTGGATCATGCCACCCGAGAGAGCGAGGCTCGCACCGACGCCGAGGGTGCAGATCGCGCGCCATACCCGCAACTCGACGATCGCCTGCGCGTTGCGCTCCAAAGGCTCGGCAAGCCCGAGCATCGCTCCGAGGCCACCGAACAGCTGCTGCGCGTCGAGGGACGAACTCCCAAGGAGCATCGACAGCACGGCCAGCACCCCGAGGGCGATGCCGTAGCCCAAAGCGAGGGCGACGTCGCGACGCGTCATCAGCGCGTCTCCTTGGATGCGGCGCGTGTTCTTGCATCCAGCGCATCGATGCGCCGCGCGAGCTCTTCGGCGGCGGATACGAGCTCGTGCGATCCCGTGGCGAAGAGCCAAGCCGGCAGCGCGACGAGCTGATCTTCCCGCAGAGCGCGCAGGCCGCTCAGGCTCGCCTCGCTTCGAAGGAGGCGCTCGGAGGCTCCACCACGATCGCCGCTGGCACCTTCGCCCATGCGCAGCGGTTCGCTGACCACGATCAGGTCTGGATCGAGAGCGAGCAGGTCCTCGAAGGTGATTCCTCCGTGGCCGTCGAGGCCTCGGACCGCCATGGCATTGTCGAGGCCGACGACCTCGAATAGCGAGTCGACGGTCGTACCCGTGCCCGCCGTCGAGCCTGCTCCGCCGAAGTTTGAGTAGGCGATCGCGCGACGTCGCGGGCGAGTTCTCGAAGCTGCGCGCAGCTTCTCAACCCTCGCGCGCAGCCCCGAGATCAACTTGGCCGCCCGCTCGACCTCGTCGAGCTCGCCTCCGAGCCACTCGAGCGCGTGGATCGACTCCTCGACGCTCCTCACGCTGGGCAGCGTGGAAACTCGCACCCCCACTTCGCGAAGCCGAGCGGTCGTCTCGGGCGCCTGCCACGGGTCGATCAGCACCCAGTCGGGTCGCAGCGCGAGGATCGGCTCCGCGAGATACGCCTCGAAGCGCACGATGGGGCCGGGCTCCGGACGTCCTTCGTGCAGCACGGAGTACTCGACGGCCTGCTGCGGCACCCCGACGATGCGCTCCAACCCTGCGAGGGCGACGGCGTAGTCCACAGCCGTGGCGCTCGCGGGAACGATCCGTATCGGACGCAACGGCGCCGAGTGCTGCGCCTCCTCGACGCGAGAGCAACCCGCCAGCGCGAGCGCTGTCAGGGCCGTGCAGCGCGCGAAGCGCGCCGCGGCGCGGAGCCGTGAGCCGAGGGACATCGAAGGACCTTGCTACCGAAGGCGGATGCGTCGCGGCCATGGGCAATCCGACTCGAGACCGCGGCGCGCGCGGCTCACACGGTTGCGGGCCAGTCCCGGAGTCTCACCGGGTTCCCCCACTGCACCTCGGCTGTGCCGAAGCGCCGCGACCCAAGAAAAAGAAAGAGAGGCGTGAGAGTCTACTGCCCGGCGAGCCAGCCGAGGAAGCGCATCTCCAAGGTCTCTTGCGCGAGGTCCACCGAGGAGAGCGGACGCCCGTAGACCTCGCCCACGACTTCCTCGAAGCCCGCTGCACTGCCGGCCTCGGCGACCTGACGCAGCAGCTCGGCGAACTTTCCGCGGCACTCCTCGGGCTTCGCAGCACTCTCTTCACGCAGCCAGTGAAGGAAGCAGCTCTTGTAGGCGCGGAAAAACTCCAGATAGTCGGTCAGGAACTCCGGCGGAGGCAGCTCCTTGCCCTGCGCTGCGGAGCCGAAGAAAGGGGCGCGGACGTAGGTGCGCTTCGAGGTGTCGTCGCTCTTCAGTTGGAAGTAGACGAGCTTCTCTTCCTTGGCCTTCGCGCCGCTCTTGGCACCGACCTTCTGCGCGTCCTTCAGGACCTTGACGAAGTAGTCTTTGCCTGCGCCCTGTCGCCAGCCGCTCTCCGCGTTCGTAGGCGGCAACACGCCCCCATTCGAGTTTCCGCCCGGGATGAACGCTGTGATTCCGTCGGTCGAGTTGGAGCGTCCGGACCCGCCGGAGCGCGTGTTGTTCTCACCATACAGATCGATCACCGCGACCTGTCCGATGGCTGTCTCGATCGCAGGATCGAGCGACGATCCAAAGGTGTGCCAGCACAGCGTCACGGCTGCGCGCTGCGCGACGTTCTGCATCAACCCCGTCGGCTCGCGCGAGTCCATCGCCACGCCTTCGCCGAAGTTCTGCAGGTTGGGCTTGATCGGCGGGTATTGGAGGGCGATCACCTGCGTCTGTTGCCACCCGAACTCGGTCCAGTTCGCCAGGTTGTCGTTCCAGTACAGGCTTCGCGCGCTCTCCTCGCGCTGTCCAACGACGCCGGCGAGCTGCATGAAGTGCTCGCGGTTGGGAGCGAGCACGAGCACCTGCGTCTTCGTCGAAAGCGGCGTAACGCCGAGCAACGCACCGCTGCGGAAGCCGTCGCGGAGACGCTCCAGCGCCGGGGCGATCGCCGCGCTGCCCGCGAAGCAATCCCAGAAGAGCTTGTGCTTCGTGGAGCCCACGCCCGCCTTGGCTGTCTTCAAGAACTTCGAGATCTCCGCGATGTCCGTGCGCGCCTTGGCGGCCTCGGCCGCCGGAGCACCGAGCCAGTCGAGCCAAAGCTGGTGGACCGACAGAGTCGCTGCAATCGAGTCCTTGAAATCCTCGACACAGCCCTTGTCGTCGAGGAACTCGCGCGGAACTCGCACATCGATCGCACCCACCTGAGCCAACGTGTAGTGCTGGTCGAGCAGCTCCTCGAGTCCAACCTCCGCGGGAGCGCGTCCGGCCATTTCGTGCGTCTTGAAGTAGCGCTCGGCGAGGCCGGCGAAGTCCACCTCCCCACCCGCTAGAGCCGTCGGCATCGACCCAAGGGAGGCCGAACAAGCAAGGAGTGCGGTGAGGAAGCGACGCTGCATGGGAGGAGGCCTCGAGGGGAGGTGCCTAGTGCAACCCATCGAAGCCCCGTTGGAAACGCTCGACGGTTCGAATTGCGTGAATCCGTCGGCCTACGAGCGCGCGGCAGCCCCGAAGCGGAACTCCACGGGGATCTGAATGTCGGGGTGAAGGCTCTTGTGGACAGGACAGGTGTGCGCCGCGAGCTCCAGCGCCTTGCGAGCAGCCTCGTCGAGCTCGGCGGGCACGCGGATCACGACCTTCAGCGAGCCAATCCGCCGAATGGGCGTGGCGACCATGCCCTTCTCGACCTCGACCGTGGCCTCTGAGAGGTCCCAGCCGTGGCGTCGCGCGACGATCCCCATGATCGTCAGCATGCACGTGCCCAGCGCCGTGGCGACGAGGTCCGTCGGAGAGAAGCTTTCCCCCTTGCCTTGGTTGTCGACCGGAGCGTCCGTGGAGAGCGCAGTGCCGGACGGGCCGTGGGTCGCGTGGCAGCGGAGGTCTCCCTCGTAGCGAATCTGGATTTGGACCATGGTGTGCCTAGTTGGAGGGGCGGGGAGCATAGCGCTCGAGGACCAAGCCGTCCGAGTCGTACACCACTTCGCCATTCACGAGCGTGGCGAGCACCGGTTCTGTGCGCCAGAGCGCGACGGGCACCTCGAACGGATCGCGCCGCAGCACGGTGATGTCCGCGGCAAAACCGGGAAGCAGGCGTCCGCGGCAGTCGTCCTGTCGAGCGGCGTAGGCCGCGCCGGCCGTGAACGTCGAGAGCGCCTCGGGCAGCGTCAACCGCTGGTCGGGGCGGAATCCCTCCGAGGGCCTCCCGTCCGGATCCGCGCACGTCACTGCGGAGTAGATACCGGCGCGAGGATCGGGACTCTCCACGGGAAAGTCGCTGCCGAAGGCGAGGCGTGTCGGGTCCGGGCAGAGGCGACGCCACGCGTAGGCACCCGCGATGCGCTGTTCTCCGAGGCGAGCCGGCGCCCACGGCATGTCGCTCGTCGCGTGCGTCGGCTGCATCGAAGCGATCACGCCGAGCTCTTCGAATCGCGGCCAGTCCTCCGGCGCGACCACCTGTGCATGTTCGATGCGTGGACGGAGCTCGCGGAACCCCGCGTCGGATCGCATTCGCGACGCATACGCGTCGAGCACCGCTCGATTCGCGCGGTCCCCGATTGCGTGGACCGCGGGTTGCAGGCGGTGATCCGCGCATACGGCGATCGCTCGCGCGAGCTCTTCTTCAGAAAGCAGCGTGAGCCCGCGATGGGTTGGATCGTCGTGATAGGGCTCGAGCAACGCAGCGCCACGCGAGCCGAGCGCCCCGTCGGCATACAGCTTGACGCCCACGAGACTCAGCAGATCGTCGGGATCGCGAGCCGTCGGCAGCCCGGCGAGCCGCTCCGAGCTCAGCGCCGCATCGCCCGAGAGGTACTCCACGGCTCGAATGCGCAGCTCGCCGCGCGCCGCGAGGTCTCGGAGGATCTCGAATCCCTCCCGATCGATCCCCATGTCGTGGATCGCCGTGAGGCCCAGCGAGAGAAGCTCGCTCTGCGCCCGGAGGAAACGCTCACGCCGCTGCGCGCGCGTGGGCGGCGGCACCGCGCGTTGTACGAGCTCGCACGCCGCGTCGATGAAGACGCCGGTCGGAAAACCTTGAGCATCGAGCAAGATCCGCCCACCCTCACCCACGGACTCATCCGAACGCACGCCTGCGACGCCCGCCGCGCGCATCGCCGATTCATTGGCGAGCAGCGCGTGGCCATCGACACGCTGGAGCACGACCGGGTGGCTCGGCGTCGCCGCGCTCAAGGTCGCGTGATGCGGAAATGCTGCAGGATTCCAGAGGTTCTGATCCCAGCCGCGCCCTTCGATCCACGTGCCGGGCGCGGTTTGGCTCGCGCGTACCCTGACGCGCTCGACAAGCTCAGCGAAGCTCGCGCAGCCCCGCAGGTCGACGGACTCGAGCGCCGCGCCCAGAGCCTCGAAGTGTCCGTGCGCGTCCTGGAGACCGGGAATCGCCGTCTTTCCACGCAAGTTCAGCACCTCGTGCTCCGGCGCGAGGGCCTCTAGCTCTGCGCGAGAACCCGCGGCCGAGACGCGGCCGTCGCGAAGGAGCAACGCCTCGACTTTCGGCCAGTGCTGGGCGGATCCGACGGCCCCGAGGTAGATCGTGCCATTGCAGACGAGCACGGGACGCGAGGTCGGGGCAGCACAGGCGGCCAGTAGGAGAAGAATTGCAGGAATCCACCGCTTCATGGCGCGAAACCTAGTCGATTCTCGGTGCGAATGCACACGCTGCCTGGGCGCTGGAGCGCAGGCCGCGTCGTGCGTAGAGTCACGCCATGAGCAAGCTGCAGGGCAAACTGGCGTTGGTCACGGGCGCATCTTCAGGAATCGGTGAGGCCATCGCGCGTTCGCTGAGTGCAGAAGGCGCGCGCGTCGTGCTCGCAGCCCGTCGCGGCGAGAAGCTCCAGAAGCTCGCGAGCGAGCTCCCCCACTCCGAGGTAATCGAGCTCGACGTGCGCGATGCGCAGGCCACGCTCACGCGCCTTGCCGGGCACGCGTTCGACATCGTCGTGCCCAATGCGGGACTCGCCCGAGGACTCGATCCCGTCCACAAGGGCACACCCGACGACTGGTCGGAGATGATCGACACGAACATCAAAGGCGTGCTCCATGTTTTGAGAGCTGTCACCCCGGGCATGATCGAGCGCAAGCGCGGCGACATCGTCCTCATCGGCAGCGTCGCAGGTCGGCAGGCCTACCCCGGAGGCAACGTCTACTGCGCGACCAAGGCCGCCGTGCGCTCCCTCTACGAGTCGCTCCGCTACGACCTGCACGACACGGGCATTCGTGTCAGCACCGTCGACCCCGGCATGGTGCGCACGCCGTTCAGCGACGTGCGGTTCAAGGGCGACGCCGAGCGCGCGGCCAAGGTCTACGCGGGCGTGGACTACCTCCACGCCGAGGACATCGCCGACATCGTTTCGTTCATCGTCACGCGTCCTGCGCGCGTCAACATCGGCGAGGTCGTCGTCTGGTCGAAGGATCAGGCGAGCGCGATGGTCGTCGCCCGCAGGACCTGAGACGTCAGCGCGGCAAGAGCCCTCGCGCAGCGAACAGCTCGGCGTTCAGGACCGACGCGCCGGCCGCTCCTCGCTCGACGTTGTTGCCGAGCAGGAACAGCTTGGTGCCGAGCACCCCACAGGGGCGCACGCGTCCGACGTGCACGGACATTCCACCCTCGCGCTCGACGTCGAGCCTCGGCTGCGGTCGGTCTTCGGTGGTGTGGAGCACCAGTGGCTGACGCGGTGCGGACGGGAGTCCCAGCCGTTGCGGCTCTGGATTCCACGCGGCGAGCGTGTCGCGCACCGACTCGGGTGTCGCCGCTCGCTTGAACTCGAGCGAGACCGCCTCGCTGTGGCCGTCGACCACGGCTACCCGATGACACATCGCAGATGTGCGGACCGCAGCAGGTTGAATGCCGATGCCATCGACGGAGCCGAGCAGCTTGGCCAGCTCGCTCTCGACCTTCTCCTCCTCGCCACGGATGTACGGCAAGACGTTGCCGAGCGCATCGAGGCTCGGCACGCCGGGATATCCGGCGCCAGACACGGCCTGCATCGTGGCCACGAGCACGCGGGTGATCTCGAAGCGTGCATGCAACGGTGCAAGCGCCATGGAGAGCACTGCAGTCGTGCAGTTCGGGTTGCAGACAATCCCGCCGCTCCAACCGCGGGTCTTCCGCTGCACCTCGAGGAGCGCGCTGTGGTCCGGATTCACCTCCGGCACGAGCAGTGGCACATCGGGTTCCATGCGGAACGCGCTCGCATTCGAGAAGACGAGGGCGCCGCGCTCCGCCAGTCGAGGCTCGATCTCGGCCGCAATCTGCGCGTCGAGAGCCGAGAACACGACCTTGGAGCGGAGGACCTCGGCCGAACACGGCAGGACTTCACGCGCTCCCAGACCGCCGTACGTCGGCACGTGAGACAGGCGCCATGCGCACGCCTCGTCATAGCGACGTCCGCTCGAACGTTCGCTCGCCGCGAGTTCGGCCACCTCGAACCAAGGGTGCTGCGCGAGCCGCGCTACGAAGCGCTGGCCCACGACGCCCGTAGCCCCGAGGACCGCGACCGGGATGCGCTGCATCGAAGTCATGCCCCATGATCTTGGCAGGGTCGGCTCTGCGATCAACCGCTCGACGGAAGAGTTTTCCTCGCTTCGAGTCGACACGAGCACCCTTCGCGACGCAAAAGCGCTCCTCCGCTGTGGTTCGAGACATGGCGACGTCGATCCCTCTCCCGCGGGCCGCGATCGGCTCGTCTGGGCGAAGAGGGCCCAGTGGGGAAGACAGACCGTAGGCAGCGCGGGCCAAGGCCCGAGGGGAATCGGAATGCAGCTCTCGAGGCCGCGAGGCCGCAGGAGCCCTGCGCGAGCGGGGTTCTCCATGCTCGAGCTCATGGTCGCCATCGCGACCCTCGCCGTCGGCCTCCTCGGCTTCACGCAAGCGCTGGTCACAGCGATGCGCGCGCAGCGCATGAGCCATGAACAGGGGCTCGCGATGGAGGCCGCGCGGCGCCAGATCGAGCTGATGAAGACCGCGGGGTTTGTGAACATCTTCCGTCAGTACAACGGAGATCGTGGCGACGACCTCGGCGGCCCGGGTACGGCCCCCGGCCCACAGTTCGCCGTGCAGGGGCTCTCCGCGGGGCAAGGGGGGCCTGCGCTCCCCGGTGAGGTGCTCTTTCCGGCCCTCGCGAGCCAGCCTGCCACGCTTCGGGAAGACCTGACCCTGCCCGAGCTCGGCACGCCGCTCGACCTCAACCTCGACAACGGGACGATCGACTCCCTCGACCACGCATCGAACTACCGACTGCTGCCGGTTCTCGTCCGCGTCCGCTGGCTCAGCATGGCGGGCCGCGGCGAAGTGCGCCTCGCGACCGTGCTCGGAGTCGGGTCATGAAGCGCGCATCACGGGGCGGCTTCACCCTCATCGAGGTCGTGTTGACGGCGGCCTTGCTTGCGTCGGTCATGGGCGCAGCGCTCATGGTGGTGCAGCGCGGCCGAGGCGCGATGGCGCAGAGCCACCTGCATGCCCGTGCGGAAGCCCGAGCGCAGCGTGCGCTGGAGCGGGTTGTCGCCGAGCTCCGTGGCGCAGGAATCGACGCGCTCACCCCGGCTCTCAACCCCAACGGGCACACATCGACGTCGTCGGTCACGTTCGAGCCGATCGTCGGAGTCTCCGGCGCGGCGCCCGTCTGGGGGAATCCTGTGCGAATCGCGCTCGCGCCCGCCCCTGAAGACGCAGCGGACAATCGAGACAACGACGCGGATGGCCTCGTCGACGAGAGCGTTCTCATGCTGACCCGGAACGTGGGATCTGCGTCGCAAGCGAGCTTCCTTCTGTGCTCTCAGGTGAGCGAACGCGCCGAAGGAGAACTTCCCAACGGAAGCGACGACAACGGAAACGGCCTGATCGACGAGGCCGGCTTCTCGATCCAGCGGATCGGGACGATGCTCACGTTGCGCATCTCGGTCGAAGAGCCCGGCGAAGGCGGAACCAGCACCATCGCCAGCGTCGTGACTTCGCTCACCCTGAGGAACTGATCATGAAGAGAGTTTCAGAGACTTCCCGTGCACGCCGAGGCAGCGCGATCGTCATGACGCTCGTGTGCGTCGTAGCGGTTTCGACGTTGTCGGTCGTCATGTTGGACATGGCGGAGAGCGCGCAGAGTGAGCGCCGCGATGCCAGTGAGCGGCTCCGAGCCCAATACGCTGCGGAAGCCGCCGCGAGCCGAGCTGTCGCGCTCCTGCAGGCCGGCGAAACCGGAGCGATCGGCTCCGAGGGCTCCCCCGCGACGCTGGACTCGGCAGGCTATTGGGTGGACTCCACGGTCAATGCGGCTGGAGACGTGCGGACGTTGACCGCCACCGCATCACAAGACCGCACCACGGCGCGCGTTCAGGTGACCATGAATGCGGTTCCCGACAGCCTGTGGCGCTTTGCGGCCTTCGGCGACGACGCCATGCACATGGACAGCAACGCGCGCGTCGACAGCTTCAACTCCACCGTGGGCACGTGGGTTTCGCAGGCCGTCAACGGTTCGGGATCCAACCTGTTCGCGAATGACAAGGGAAACGTCGGCTCCAACGGCGACGTGACGATGGACCAGAACTCCAAGGTCTGGGGCGGCGCTCAGTGCGGCCCGCAGGGCACGACGACGGTGCTCGGAAATGCGGTGGTCACGGGCTCCACGACGCCGGCGCCCGAGGAGATCACGCTGCCTCCCCTGGACATTCCAACGCTTGCATCCAGCGGCGACCGCACGATCAACGGAACGGTGAACCTCGCCGCCGGAAGCTATCGCTACAACACGCTCAACATGAAAGCAGGAGCGATTCTGAACGTCGCAGGTCCTGCGACGATCGTCACCACCAACTTCCTGATGCGCCAGAACACGCAGTTCCGCATCGACGCCACGAACGGGCCTGTGAAGATCTACGTCTACGATGACTTCGTGCTGAGTTCGAACGCGCAGATGTACGCGCTGAACTACGACCCCGACAAGCTGCAGCTCAACTTGCAGAGCGACAACGTGATCGATCCTGACGTCACGGTGGAGCTCGACGTGATCGACTTCGACTCCAACACCAAGATCTTCGGCACGATCTACGCGCCCAATGCGCACATCGAGGTGGACAGCAACCTCGAGCTCTTCGGCGCCATGATGGCGCGCAGCATCGACCTCGACAGCAACGCCCGCGTCCACTACGACGAGAACCTCGCGCGTGCTCGGAGCAACGGGAGTGTGGTGTGGGAGCAGGTCGCTTGGAGAGCCCTCCCGAACCTCCCCCACGGCAGCGCGAACTAGCACAGCGCGGAGCTGGGAACGGATTTCTCGCCGCCTCCCTTGAAGGCGGACGCCATGTGCGTGCGGCACACATGTGCTGCGCGCGATGGCACGAATTTTCCACCCGACTTCAGCGGCCTTGTCCGCGGATTCGATAGGCCCAGTGTGCTGATTTCTCTGCTGATCACTCTGACGGCGCTCGCGCCGCTGGACGCATCCGCCCGCGCCAAGCCTTCCTGCCGTCTCGAGCAAGACACGACCCGGAAGGTGGCCATCGCGCTGCTGCGCGCGAGTCGCCGGCGCGACGGCCCGTCCCACGACGAGGTCGTGCGACGACTCGTGGGGCTCGGCTCCGAGGCGGTCGAACTCCTGCTCGACCTGCTCGTCGATCGGCGCATCCCTGCGCTGGTCACAGGCGATGCACCGCAGACTCTCAGTGTTCCCCAGCGCGCCATGATCTTGGATGCGTTTTGCAGAAGCTCGCGAAGCGACGTCGTGAATCGAATCGAGACGCGTGTCGCGGGATCGAGCGACGAAGCCCCTCGCATCGCTGCGCTCTACGTGTACTCCGCTCTGGGCGGGGAACGCAGCCTGCCGCGCCTCTTGGAACTCTCGCTGCCCGCTCAAGGCCTCGCCGAAGAAGGCCTCTCTCCGCAGTTGGCCGATGCACTGCGCGAGGCCCACGCGGAGATTCTCAAGCGAGAGCCGAAGGCCCACCGCTCGATGCCGAAGCTCCTCGAACGCGCGACACCCAGCCAGCGCCGCGCGATGCTCTTCGCCTTGGGCGAGACCGCCGACCCGTGCGCGTTGCCGAGCTTTGCTGAGATCCTGCGACGACATCCGGAGCTGTCCGACCTCGTGATCTCTCAGGCGCTGCGTGTCGGCGCGTCGGCCGACTCCGCGGTGAACGAGTCCTTGGGGGAGTTGGTTCGGCCGAGCCTGAGATCTGCTCGCGCGTCCTTGGTCGCCGCGTCGGCACGTCTCCTTGGCAACATCGACCATGCTCCGTCCGCGCCCGACCTGGTCGCGCTGCTCGATCACGAGGAACTCCAGGTTCAGGAGAGCGCTCACTGGGCGCTGCGGCGGATGAGCGGCTTGGACCTCGGCCCCCGCAGCGTCGCATGGAACGCTTGGCTCGCGAGCGAGCAGGACTGGTGGAACGAGGAGGGACCTCTGCGCCTCGAACAGCTCAAGCTGGGCTCGCGCGCCACCCGCCTCGCGGCCGTGGATGCTTGCGGCGCGCACACGCTGGGCCGCTCCCGGCTTGCTGCTGCGGTCACGAGCGCTCTCTTCGACAACGACGCCACCGTTCGCGGAAAGGCCTGTGACGCTCTAGGGCAACTCGGCAGCCCTGTCGCATCTGGGGGGCTCTTGCAGGCCCTGAGCGACGCGACCCCCGCCGTCAGCGAGGCGGCACGACGGGCTCTCCAGCAGATCCACGGAGCACCGCTCCCCGTGTCGAGCGAAGACTGCCGAGCCCACCTCCATCTGTAGCCCAGCCCCCCATCGTTCCATCTCTGGGATCCGGCCCCGCAGCCGCCGTTCGCGGGGTAGCTACAAGAACACCGGCCAGCGCCGTATCCTTTATCCCCTTCAACCTCCATGGCCACTCGCCCCAACCCCTCGTCGTCCGACAAGGACGCCCTCTCCCGTGAAGTCGATGCCGCCCTCGAAGGCATCAACCTGCAAGAGCTCGACGAGGAGGGCCGCGCGCCCCGTCGTTCCGGCTCGGCAGGCTCCAACTTCGTGCGCGGCACGGTCGTGGGCCTGAGCGGGGAGGACGTGATCGTCGAGCTTGGCCCCCTCGCGCAGGGCGTGATCAAGAAGACCGAGTTCGAGTCTCCGCCCGCCGTCGGCCAGAGCTTCGACTTCACGAAGCACGGCATGGAAGATGGCCTCCACGTGCTCTCCCTCAAAGAGGCGAAGGCGCTGGCCGCTTGGGATCAACTCACGGTGGGCGCGCGCGTCGAAGCCCGCGTGTCCGGCCAGAACACCGGCGGCTTGGAGCTGCGCATCGGGCCCGTTTCGGCCTTCATGCCCGCGTCTCAGGTCGGTCTCGGCCGCGAGGACGACCTGCACCGCTACATCGGGCAGAACCTCGAGTGCGAGGTGGTCGAGCTCGACTCCGGCAAGCGCCGCGTCGTGCTCTCGCGCCGCAAGGTGCTCGAGAGCGCCCGCGACGAGTCGCGCAAGCAACTCATGGGCGCGCTCACGCCCGGACAGCTCGTGACGGGCAAGGTCACGCGCGTCGAGAGCTTCGGCGCGTTCGTCGACATCGGGGGCGGCGTCGAAGCTCTGCTGCACGTCTCCAACATCTCGCGCAAGCGCGTCGCGAGCGCCGCGGATGTACTCAAGACGGGCGACCAAGTTCGCGCCATGATCCTCGAGATCAAGGAAGGCGGAAAGCGCATCGGACTCGGCACGAAGCAGCTCGAAGCCGACCCGTGGGATGAAATCGCGCACCGCATCGCGCCCGGGCAGGTCTTGACGGCCAAGATCGTGCGCGTGATGGACTTCGGCGCGTTCCTCGAGCTCCTGCCGGGCATCGAGGGACTCCTCCACGTGAGCCAAGTGTCGAAGGAGCGCGTCCGCCGCGCTCAAGACATCTTGAAGATCGGTCAGGAGCTCGCCGTCCGCGTGCAGTCGGTCGACACCCAGCAGAAGCGGGTCTCGCTCTCGCGCTTCGACGAACGCGGCGCCGTGATCGGCTCGGAAGACTCGGTCGAAGGCGCCGTCATCCAGGAAGTGCTCGACCGCCAGACGGGCGCCAAGGCTCAGACCAACCTCGGCAGCCTCTTCAAGAAGGCGCTCGACCAAAAGAAGAAGTGAGCGCGGCGCGGCGCTGGCCCGCGTGCGACTCAGTAGCTCTCGTCGGGGCCGGGGAACTCCCGGCCCTTGACGTCTCTGCGGTAGTGCTCGAACGCCTCGAGCATCTCGCGCCCGAGCTCGGCGTAGCGCCGCACGAAGCGCGGATGGAAGCGCGTGTAGAGACCGAGCATGTCTTGCGAGACGAGGATCTGGCCGTCGCAGCCGGCACCCGCACCAATTCCGATGATCGGCACGCTGACCGACTTCGAGATCTCGGCCGCGAGTGCGGCGGGGATCTTCTCGATCACGATCGCGAACGCACCGGCGTCTTCGAGCGCCTTGGCGTCGCGCCGCATCGCGGCCGCCTCCGCGGGTTCGGTGCCACGGACTTGGTAGGTCCCGAACTTGTGGATCGACTGCGGGGTGAGGCCCAAGTGGCCCATCACCGGAATGCCGACGTCGACGATGCGCCGCACCGTGTCGCAGATCTTTTCCCCGCCTTCGACCTTCACCGCTTCGACGCCCGACTCCTTGATCAAGCGTCCTGCGTTGCGCAGCGCTTCGTCGGCGTTGATCTGGTAGCTCATGAACGGCATGTCGCCGACCACCAGCGCGCGCTCGACGCCGCGCGAGACCACCTGGCAGTGGTAGAGCATGTGCTCGAGCGTCACCGTGACGGTCGTGTCCAAGCCCTGAACCACCATGCCCGCCGAGTCGCCGACGAGGATCAGGTCGATCCCGGCGCGATCGAGCAATTGCGCCATGAGGTAGTCGTAGGCCGTCAGTGCGCTGATCGGCTCGCCCTGCTCCTTCATGGTCCGCAGAGAGCGCGTCGTCACCTTGCGCAGGCGCTTGTCGTTCTTCGGGTCGGTAGACATGGGGGTCCTAGTCTAGGGGGTCGTGCGCGCCGCAGTACCGTTGTGGAGCAGGGCCAAGGCCGAATTCGCGCCGTCGAGGGCCGCGCTCATGATTCCGCCGGCGTGTCCCGCGCCTTCTCCGACCGGATACAGGTTGTCCCAGCCAACGGAGACACGGGTCTGCGCGTCGCGCGGCATGCGGACTGGGCCGGAGCTCCGACTCTCGAGACCCACGAACTGGCCCTCATTGCTCGAGAAGTGGCGCAGGTTGCGCTCGAAGTGCGACAGCGCGCGTGCGATCGCATCGCGACCATGCGCCGGCAAGAGCCGGTCGAGGCGCGCGGGGCGCGTGCCAAAGGTGTAGGTGGAGTGGCGCGGCTGAGCGGTCTCCCGCCCTTCCACGAAGTCCCGAGCTCCTTGCGCCGGCGCCGTGTAGTCTCCGCCGCCCGACTCGAAGAAGCGCCGCTCGAGCTCGCGCTGGAACTCCACGCCTGCAAACGGCCCCGAGCCGAACTCGCGCGGTCCGAATGTCGTGACGATCGCCGACGTGGCCCACGGCGAGGAGTGTTTCGAGTTGCTCATGCCGTTCGTGCACAGAAGCCCTGGCTCGTTGACGCTCGCGACGATGCGCCCGCCGGGACACATGCAGAACGAGAAGGTCGCGGGCAACCCATCTCCGGCCTTGCAGAGCAATCCGTAGCTCGCGGCGCCGAGCTCGGGAACGCGTCCACCGAAGCGCCCTGCGTCGATCAGCTCCTGCGGATGCTCGATGCGCAGGCCCAGCTGGAAGGGCTTCGCTTCGAAGGCCACCCCCTGCGAAGCGAGTGTCGTCCACGTATCGCGCGCGCTGTGGCCGGGTGCAAAGAGGACGGCCGAGCACGGAACCTCGCCCGAGCTCGTCTCGACGGCGAGGACGCGCGTTCCATCGATCCGAAGCCGTTCCATTCGCGTCTCGAAGCGGAACTCGACCCCAGAAGCACGCAGCTTCTCGCGCAGGATCGGGAGAATGCGATGCAGCTTGTCCGTACCGATGTGCGCGAGGCTGTCGTAGACGATCTCCGGAGGCGCTCCGCAGGTGACGAGCTCTTCGAGGATCGGAACCTCGAGCGGATCATCGACGCGCGTGTAGATCTTTCCGTCGGAGTACGTCCCCGCGCCCCCCTCGCCGAAGAGGAGGTTCCGCTCTGGATCCACGACGCGCGTGCGGTGAAAGCGAACGACGTGACGCCCTCTCTCTTCGACGGCGGGCCCGCGCTCTAGCACGATGCAGGGCACGGAGTTCTGGGCGAGGACCCAAGCCGCGAAGATGCCTGCGGGACCGGAACCCACGACGACGACCGGCGCCGCGCCGGACGCCCGCAAGGACGGCGCCACGCGTGCAACGAGCACTTGCCCATCGACCGGCGCCTCACGGATACGGCCGGCGCGCAGGGCCTGATCGAGGCGCTTCGTACGACGCCCTGCGTCGAGTACCGCGTCGACGTGATAGATCCACTGCATGCGCCGCGAGCCGTGGCGAACGCGCGCATCGAGCGCCTTGCGGGCCACTCGCAAGCCGCGCAGTGCGCTCACTTCGACACCCAGCTCGCGGGCTGCAAGGCCGCGCAAGAGCGCAGGATCGTCCTGCAGCCCGAGCTCGAGCTGCATCACACGCCAAGTGGCGGTCGGCTTCGTGTTCGACATGGCGGGGAGCCTCCTTCGGCCCAAGACGCGCGGGAATCCTACCAGCCCACCTAGGAGAACCGCGCGTCCTCCGCCGTTACGATGAGTTCGTGTCCAGCGTGTCCCCCATGGCCTTCGCGCCGATCCTCTCCGATCTTGGCGTCGAAGCTCGGCGCTTTGAGCCCGGTGGCGACAGCTGCATCGCAGCAGGCCGCGCGCCGGCGCTGCTGCAGATCGGTCGGGAGGGTTGGGCACTCGCTCTCGTGGAAGGACCTCGCAGCGAGCCCGCGTTGGCACGACTGCGCAACGAACTTTGGCCCGCGCTCCATGTCGTAGCGCTCTTCCAAGCCGACGAGAGCGGCGTGCATCGCGAGACCCTGCAAGGACGAAAGCGAATCGGCGAAGCGGTCACGTTCCGCGGGATGGTGCTCGCCGCGCGTCGGCGGGAGGAGGTGCTGAGCCCCACGGCGACGGTCTCGAAGTTCGACACCAATGCCGGCGGATGGAACGGAGAGCCAGGGCAGCCCGGCTACGCTCACTTCCGTTGGATGCGCCGCTACGTCGCACTCTTCGCGCAGCCCAAGGCCGGCGCGCGCGTGCTCGACTTCGGCTGCGGCGCGGGCTGGGTCGGCATCGAGGCGGCGCGGGCCGCGGGAAACGCCGAACTCGCGGCCTTCGATCCCTCTCCCGAGATGGTGCGAAACGCCGAGAAGAACGCCCGAGAGAGCGGAGTCTCGCGTTTCGTCGGCCGCACCGGCTTCGGCGAAGATCCCCCTTTCTCGGAGCGTTTTCCGACGGTTCTCTCCTCGGGCGTCGTCAGCTTCTCTCCCGATCAGGAGCGTTGGTTCGACGGGCTGGCGCGCTGCTGCGAGAGCGGTGGCACGCTCGTGATCGGCGATCTGAACCCGGCGTCCCGCGGAATGGAGCATCGCCGCGCCACTCGACCGCTCCTGCCAGCGCGCGAGCTCAACGCCCTCACCGCGGAAGCCGCACGCGCGCAGCTCGAGCGCCGCGGCTTCGTGCACGAGTGCACCGCGGGCTACCAACTCACACGCCCGGTACCGCAGCTCGCGCACTGGTCGGACACGAAGCTCCACGGTGCGCTGTCGCCGATTCTCCTCGCGTGGAATCGCCTTCGCGCCGGCCCGACCTCGGACCTCGGCGCATTCGACTCTTGGGTCCAGCGCTTTCGCGCGCCGTGAGCCGGCCCGCAGCCGCTACTTCGCGGACTTCTTCGCCTTGAGCTCCGCGAGCAGCGTGTCGACGGCCTCGTCGAGCGCTTTCTCGCGGACGTTCATGTAGCGGATCGTCCCCGTCTCATCGAGGACGTAGATCGTCGGCCAAGAGTTCACGCCCCACGAGGTCGAGATCGGCCCCGCCGTTCCCTTGGCCCCGTTCCAGAAGCTGCGCCACGAGATGTTCTCTTTCTCCAGCGTCGGCCGGAGCTTCTCGAGGTCCTCGTCCGAGTTGATGCCGATCAAAGCGAAGGGCTCGTCCTTGAGGCGTGCCACGAGCGACCGCTCGTGCGGGTACATGGCCCGGCAGGGGCCTCACCAGTTGCCCCAGAAGTCGAGCACCACGATTTTCCCGCGGTACTCCGAGAGCTTGAACGCCGCGCCGTCGAGGTCCTTGCCCTCGATCTCAGGCGCGACCTTTCCGATCACGAGGTCGTTCACCGAGCGCAGCTTGCCCGCGGCCACGTCGCCGTAGCGCCGCCCGCGAGAATCGAGCTCGTCCGCCAGCTCGCCCGTGAGCAGCGCCATGATCTCGTCGAGCCGCTTCTGCGTGTCTGCCGAGAGCTTCTCTTTGCGCAGCGTGGCGAAGTAGCCGCTCGCTTCGCTCCACAGGCACATCGCCTTGACGGCCTTGCTCTTCGTGCGCTCGTAGAGCTGCCGCCGAAGATCCGCCGTCGACGAAGCGCGCATCAGATCCGCCATGCGCTTGGGATCGTCGCAATAACGCGTGAGCAGCTCGCTGCGCACTTTCTCGCGCCAGACCTTGGCAGAGTCCGTGGATCCATAGTCGGAGATCTGCAGGGCAAGCAGCAAAGTGGCGAAGCGCGCATCCTCTTCCTTGGCTTCGGACGCGACCTTCCAGAGCGAGTCGAGCCAGCCATCGAGCAGCGCCGCGTTGGTGCGGTTTGCCGCCTCGGGCTGCGCCTTGCGGAACTCCTCGCGAATGCGCGCCACATCCGCCGCACCGTCGAAGCCGAGCCCGAGCGCCGCGGCCGCGAGCGCCGCCAAAACAGCCTTCGAGATCATGCCTTGGTTCCTCCTTCTCTCACGCCTTTGCGGGCTTGGACTCGACGCGCGAGCCCTTGGTGTAGTCGAGCAGGCGCGCGAGCACCTGCTTCATCTCGCCGCGCTTCACGATGCGGTCGATCTGACCCTTCTCGAGAAGGAACTCGGCGCGCTGGAAGCCCGCAGGGAGCTCCTGCTTGAGCGTCGTCGCGATGACACGCGGTCCCGCGAAGCCGATGAGCGCACCCGGTTCCGCGAGCGTGATGTCGCACACAGATGCGAACGAAGCAGTGACGCCGCCCGTGGTCGGGTGCGTCATCACGCAGATCGAGAATCCGCCCGCGTCGTTGAGCTCGGCCAGCGCCGCGCACGTCTTCGCCATCTGCATGAGGGAGAGCACGCCCTCGTGCATGCGCGCGCCGCCGGAGCCGGTGAAGATCACGAGCGGCACGTGCTGCTGGATCGCGAGCTCGGCCGCGAGCGCGATCTTCTCGCCCACGACCTCGCCCATCGACCCGCCGAGGAAGCTGAAGTCCAGCACCGCGAGCACGATCTCACGGCCCTCGATCTTGCCCGTGCCGCAGATCAGAGCCTCATTCTGCTTGGTGCGGGCGCGCGCCTTCTCGACCTTGTCGAGGTACGGCGAGCTGTCCTTGAAGCCCAGGCGGTCGAGCGAGGTCACCTCCGCGAAGCGCTCCTGCCACGTGCCCTCGTCGATCGTCATCGCGACGCGCTCGCGCCCCGGGAGCGTGAAGTGAAACTCGCAGGTCGGGCATACACGACCCTTTTCCTCGAGCTCCTTGCGGTACAGCATCGCGCTGCAGCTCTCACACTTGAGCCACAACCCGCCCGGCATGTCCTTCTTCTTGCGCAGTCGCGAGAAGCGCGTCTCGCTCAGGCTCGAGTCGGGGATGCGGGCATCGTCCTTCTTCGGTTTGTCAGCCATGGTTGCTTGCGGTGTCGTGGCTAGGCTTGGGAACCCGCTCGGGCGCGCTCGGCGCTCTCGCGGAATCCGTGGATGGTCGAGCGCATGTCCTGCGCTCCAAAGATCGCGGAGCCCGCGACGAAGACGTTCGTGCCGGCTTCGGCGCAGGCGGGCAAAGTTCCGGCGTGGATGCCGCCGTCCATCTCGATGTCGCGCTCGAATCCGCGCGCGCGCAGCGCACGGACCTTCGGGAGGACGTCGGCGATGAACTTCTGGCCACCAAAACCCGGGAAGACGCTCATCACGAGCACCAGATCCACAAGGTCGAGCACGTCGAAGACACGCTCCACCGGAGTGTCCGGGTTGAGCGCGACCCCAACTTTCCGCACGCCCTCGGATCGGAACGCGTCGATCACCTCGCGTGCGCCCGCAGCCGACCCCGCCACTTCGATGTGGAACGTGAGCACGTGCGCTCCGGCCTTCGCATAGTGCGACGCGTATTTGAGAGGATCGGTGATCATCAAGTGCACGTCGAGCGGACGACGCGCCACCTTCCCGATGGCCTCCACCACCGGCGGCCCGATCGTCATGTTCGGGACGAAGTGACCGTCCATCACATCGATGTGCAGCCAGTCCGCTCCGGCCTCCTCCACACGCGTGACCTCGGTGGCCAAGCGCGCGAAATCGCACGAGAGGAGCGACGGGGAGATGAGGATCGGGCGCATGGGGCGTCGGCGGCCCCACGATGCTACGCGCGCCCCCTACCCGCCGGAAAGGTCCGACAGGGCCGCCGCGATGCGAGAGCGATCGGCCTCGCTGGCCCCGGAGAGGGCTCCGGAGGCCCGCAGGAGCATTCTGCGCGCCGATTCGTCGTCTCCGGCGTCGCGCCGGGCTTGTGCAGCGCGCAAGACGCTGGGCACGTGCGTAGGCTCCAAGAGCGCGGACCACTCGGTGTGGCGCGCCGCCACGGGAGTGGAGCCGAGGAGCGCTGCCACGAGCCGATGCAGGTCCGCGTTCCAAGGGTCGACGGCCAAGCCCTCTCGCGCAGCCTGCAACGCGGCCTCGCGCTCCCCCGTCTTGAAGAGCACGAACGCGAGGTTTCGATGAGCCCACGCCTGGTCGGGCGCTCGTTCCAGCTCGCGTCGAGCCGCGTCGAGTGCACGCACTCGGTCCCCACTGGAGACCTCGAGCAAGTCGATCTTGGAGGGAACTTGGCCCGCGCTCGGCAAGCGCTCGAGCCCCGCTTCGCGTGCAGCGCCGCTGCTCCAGAAGCTCCAGTACGAGAGCGCTCCGCCGGCGAGCAGGGCAACTTCGAGAAGAGCACCGAACGCTGGCAGCTGTTTGGAGACCGCGCCGAGCCCGCGAGAGAACGCGAGAGCGAGCGCCGCGACGACCGACGCGGCATAGATGGCTTTTGCCTGCGCGAACGTCGGCAAGTCGAGCGTGAGCGAGATCAGCGCCGCGAGTGTCACGCACGCGAGTCCAAAGAGAAGGCTCTTCGAGAGCTCGCCCTGCTCGATCCACGCCCGGAGCTCCGCGAGCACGCCCCCCACGATCAGCGCGCTCGCAAGAAGGCCCAAGGGCACCAGCGCTGCCAACAGGGAGTAGTCCCACGGTGGCCGCACGTCCACGCGTGCGCTGCCACCGAGCATCCCATCGCTCCAGAGCGTGCTGAACAGCGCATCGGGAATGCCCGCAAGCGAAGACAAGAGCGGCCGCACGAGCGACTCACCGAAGCGCAAGTAGTCTCCCGCGACGTGGTAGCCCGGATCCTGCCACCATGCGAAGCCCGTCGCGTCGTCGAGGTTCCATACGAGAACCTCGCCGAAGCGCTCGTACACCTTCGCGTAGTACGGCGACGCCAGCGCGAGCGCGACGAACGCGACGAGTCCTGCGGTGCGGATCAACGTCGATACGCGAGCCTCGGTGCCTCGCAGGGCCTTGGCGGCAAGCAACGCAACGACGCCGCAGAGCGCGAGCAGGCCAGAGAACTTCGTCAACAACGCAACGCCCAGCAGAGCGCCGATCGTCACGTGCAGGGGCCAGCCTGACTCTCCACGGACGAGGGCTCGCACCGCGAGCCAAAGCGCGAGCGCGATCCAGGTCGCGGCCCAGCTCTCGTTGGTTGGAAAGGAGAACAGATACAGCTGCATCGGCAGGAGCGCCGCAAACACGACGCCGACCGCGGCGACCCTCGGATCCGCCTTCGATACTTCCCAGAGCGTTCCCGCGACGGCGACCAGCTGCAGAGCGAGCGCGAGCCAGCCGAGCATGCGCAAAACCGCGAGCGACTCCGGCGTGCCCGGAGTGACGCCGAAAAGCTTCCACGCCCCGGCTGCAAGGAAGTACCACGCCGGCGGCTGGTACATCTCCCATCCCTCGTCCGCCAGCGGGACGCTCCAGGTGCGGAAGACATGCTCGACGTAGTCGAGGTGTGCGAGCGCATCGAAACCCTGCGACGGCGCGATTCCGCGGTTGTTCCAGAAAAGCAGCGCATGGGCTACGCAAAGCGCAGCGACCAGCGTCGCGAGCTTGGCCGGCGTCCACGAGATCGCTCTGCGGCGAAGCCACGTGACGATCACGGCTGCGAGGACGCCGACCAGCGCGAGCGTTCCCCAGCGATCGCGCAGTCCCCGCCAAGGAGTTGGATTCGCGTCATCCGAGCGCAGCGCACCCACCGAGCTCGCCGCTCCTAGCCCGCCCCACTCCGCCATCGCGACTCGCGCGAGCCGAACCGGACGCTCGGCCGAGCGCGCGCACGTCGCACGGAAGCTCGTGTCGCTCGCGACCGTGCCGACATCCGTCGTGAGCAGCGCCCACAGCGCCGGCGGACCTCTCTCGTTCACGACCCGCACTACGAGCTCGTTCGCTCCAGCGCGAAGGAGCTGGTGAACGTCCCAAGCGAGCGGATGCTTCCAGTTCCGCAGTCGATCGTCCGCCATGGGGAGCGCCACGCCGTTCAGCATGACCTGCGCAACCGTGAAGCCACGGATCTCCAAGCGCGCGACGGCGGGCGCCGACGCCAGCTCGAACGCACGTCGGAACTCCGTCTCCAGCGCTGCCGTGCGTCGAATCGAGGCGCTCGGCGCGCTCGGAAACAGGACCCACTCCGCACCGGCGTGGGATGAAAGAAACGGAACTCGGGAGCTGCTGCGCGCCTTGTACACGCACAGCGCGGCAAACGCGCAGAGGAGAAACGCGAGCAGCCCAAGCCGAAACCCGCGCGCCCCAAGAGACGTCATGACGCGATGCTAGCTCCCGAAACAGGAAGACGCACCCGCGCGAGCACGAGCTCTGCGCGGGTGCGTCTCATGAGAAAGACCTCGATCAGCGCTTGGGGGACAGGGCCGTGATGCCCGGCAACGCCTTGCCTTCGAGGAGCTCCAGCGAAGCCCCGCCCCCCGTGGAGACGTGCTTCACCTTCGCCGACAGCTTGAGCTGTTCGAGCGCCGCCACAGAGTCGCCTCCGCCCACGACGGTGTAGCCCTTGGCCGACGCGACGGCCTTGCCGACGGCCTTGGTCCCCTCACAGAACGCAGGCATCTCGAAGACCCCCATCGGACCGTTCCACACGATCGTCTGGGCCTTCGCGATGCGCGCTGCGAAGAGCTTGGCCGACTTCGGACCGATGTCGAGCGCCATCCAACCGTCGGGGATCGCGTCGACGACCTTCGTCTGCGCATCGGCAGCGAAGCGGTCGGCGACCACGTGATCGACGGGCAGGAGCAGCTCGACGTTGCGAGCCTTGGCCTTGGCGAGCGCCGCCTTCACGACGTCCATGCGCTCGTCTTCGCACAGGGACTTGCCGATCCCCTGCCCCATCGCCTTCAGGAAGGTGTAGGCCATGCCGCCGCCGACGAGCAGCGTGTCGCAGCGATCGAGCAAGTTGTCGATGACGAGCAACTTGTCAGAGACCTTGGCGCCGCCGAGGATCGCGACGAGCGGCTTGCGCGGGTTCGTGAGCACGCGGCCGAAGGCGTCGATCTCCGCCTGCAGGAGGCGACCGGCGACGGACGGCAGGAGCTTCGCAACCTCGCTCACCGAGCACTCGGCGCGGTGCGATGTGCCGAACGCGTCGTTCACGAACACGTCGCCGAGCTTGGCGTAGGCCGCGCTCAGTGCCGGATCCGCCTTCTGCTCGCCCGCGTTGAAGCGGACGTTCTCGAGCAAGAGCACGCTGCCCGAAGGCGCGCCGGCGACAGCCTGCTCCACCGAAGCGCCCGTGCTGTCCTTGAGCGCGACCACGGCCTTGCCGAGCAGCTTCGAGAGCCGCTCGGCAATCGGGGCGAGACGCAGCTTCTCGTCGACGCCCTTGGGACGGCCCAAGTGGCTCATGAGCACGACGACGCGCGCCCCCTTCGAGAGGACCTCGCGGATCGTCGGGAGCGCGGCGCGAATGCGCGTGTCATCGCTGATCGCGCCCGACGCGTCCTGCGGGACGTTGAAGTCCACCCGCATGAGGACGCGCCTGCCCTTGAAGTCGAGCGCGTCGAGTCCGGCCGCTCCGGCACCCGACGCGCCGGTCATTTTCCCGCAGGGGCGCCCTCCGTGGCCGCCGGCTTCGGCGCGACCTTCGGCGCCTTGGGGAGCTTCATCTTGTTCGCGAGCTTCATCAGCTCGACGACGCGGTTCGAGTAGCCCCACTCGTTGTCGTACCAAGCGACGAGCTTCACCATGCGCTTGTCCATCACCATGGTCGACTGCGCGTCGAAGATCGTGCTGTGCGGGTTGCGCACGATGTCGCTGGAGACGAGGGGGTCATTCGAAAACTCGAGGATGCCCTTCAAGTCCTTCGACTTGGCGGCCTCGGCGTAGGCCTTGTTGATGTCCTCGATCGTCGCGTCGGTCTTGAGCTCCGCCACGAGGTCGACCACCGAGCCATCCGGCACGGGAACGCGCATGGCGACGCCGTCGAGCTTGCCCTTGAGCTGCGGAAGCACCTTGCCCACCGCGCGGGCCGCGCCCGTCGTGGTCGGGATGATGTTGCAGGCCGCAGCGCGCGCGCGGCGCAGGTCCTTGTGAGGCAGGTCGAGCACCTGCTGGTCGTTCGTGTACGCGTGGACCGTGGTCATCATGCCGCGCACGATGCCGAACTTGGCGTCGAGCACCTTCGCCAGCGGCGCGAGGCAGTTCGTCGTGCACGAAGCGTTCGAGATGATGCGGTGCTCCGGCTTCAGCGTGTCGTGGTTCACGCCGAGCACGATCATCGCATCGACTTCATCCTTCGGCGGAACCGTCAAGAGCACGCGCTTCGCGCCCGCGTCGATGTGCTTCTGGCACGCCTCGCGCGAGGTGAAGATGCCCGTCGACTCGACGACGAAGTCGACGTTGTTGGCGGCGTGCGGGAGCTGCGCGGGATCCTTGATCGCGGTGATCGAGATCTTCTTTCCGTCGACCTTGATGAAGTCCTTCCCCGCCTCGACCTTGCCGGCGAAGGGGCCGTGGACCGAGTCGTACTTGAGCAGGTGAGCGAGCGTCGCCGGATCCGTCAGGTCGTTGATGTGGACGACCTCGATGTCGGGGTAGCGCGAGGTGATGACGCGGAACACGTTGCGGCCGATGCGGCCAAAGCCATTGATCGAGATGCGCATGCCCATGAGGCGAGTCCTAACTTCTGGGACGAGGAGAGGTTGGGGTGAGGACGCTCCCGCAGGTCTACCGCGGGCTCCCGGAGCGCGGCTCGCCGGCGGCGTAAGTTGTTCCGCCACCGCGACCTCGCTCACCGCCCGCAGAAAATCCACGGAAATCGGGGTGCGAGGGTAGCCCTCTGCGCCGATTCGATCAACGCAGCACGAGGGCCCATGCCGACCCATTCCCGCCGCATTCCCGCCGACTGGAGAGAGCGCTGGCCGCGCCTTGCGCTGGCCGCCGGTCTCGATCCGTCCGAGCCGGTGTTGCTGGGACTCTCGGGAGGTGCAGACAGCGTGCTCTTGCTGCACTGGCTCGCCGCGAGCGAGCCGCGCCCGCCGCTGCGCGCCATCCACGTCCACCACGGCCTGCGCGGCGCGGAGGCGGACGAGGACGAGCGCTTCTGCGCGGAATTGTGCCGCGACATCGGCGTGCCGTTTCGTGCGCGCCGCGTCCAGCTCGCTCCGGGCGGGAACCTCGAGGAGCGGGCTCGCCATGCGCGCTACGCCGTCTTCGAGGAAGAGGCGCGCCGTGCCCGAGTGCGCGTGCTGTTGACGGGACATCACGCGGACGACGGACTGGAGACGCTGCTCCTCCGCTGGATCCGCGGCTCGACGCTCTCAGGACTTCCGGGCCCCGACCTCGCCAGCGAGCGTGCCGGACTGCTCGTCGTGCGTCCCCTGCTCGGAATGCGCAGAGCCGAGATCCGTCGCTTGCTCACCGAAGCGGGGCTCCCTTGGCGCGAGGACAGCTCGAACCGCGATCTTCAGTTTTCCCGCAACGCGGTTCGTGAGGAGCTGCTCCCAACGCTCGAATCGCTCGGAGGACCGGCGGCCCTCGAGAGCCTGCGCAGCTTCGCCGGCGCTGTCGAGGGGCTCGAGCGCGACCTGAGCGCGCGCACGGCGGACCTCGCGTGGCACCCGCTTCCTTCCACGCGCGCGACGCGCCGCGCGGCGTCGGCCTCCCTCGGCGGCGCCGTCCGCCGAGCGCAGCTCGCGCGCCTCCCCTCGGCCCTCCAGCGCCGAGCGCTCTGGCGCCTCTTGGTCGAGGGAACCGCACGCGCCCCGAGTCGACGGCTGCTCGGCCGAGTGCTCGCCGATCTCGAACAGGGCCGCTGCACGCGCCACGCCCTCTCGGGCGGCTGGAGCCTGTGCCTGCGCTCGCAGTCGGTCGAGCTTCATCCCCCGCTCGAGGTTCTCGGCCCGCCTCGCCTCGCGCCCGTTCGTCAGACCTGGCTGCCCTTCGCCGAGCCCGACATCGCGCGCCCGGCCGCGCAGAGGCTCGCGCCGCCGTGGCTTGCCCGCTGGGCCGCGCCCGAAGGCGGTTTCCGGCTTCCCGTGCCGGGAAGCGTCACGCTCCCCGACGGCCGCCGCATCTCGGCTTCGTGGGTCGAGGGCGGCCCCGAGCGTCCGATCCCGCGGGATCCGCGCGTGGTCGAGCTCGATGTGGGAGCAGAGGCCCCAGTCCTCCGCGTGCGCTGGCCCGCCGCCGGGGACCGCTTCCATCCCTTGGGAGCCCCCGGTCGCCGCGCTCTACGCCGCTTCCTCGCCGACAGCGGCGTGCCCCGGGCCGAGCGCCGCCTCGTGCCCGTGGTCCTCTCCGGGCCAGAGCTCCTGTGGGTCGCCGGCCTCAGGCCCTGCCACGAGCGCCGGGTTCGGGCAGAGACGCGCCGACGGCTTCGGCTCGAGCTGAGCGCGAGCGGCCGCCTCGGAGACGGACGCGCCGCGGTGGATCCTGCGTCGCGGAGCCTGCAAGGGGAGCTCCCTTTCGCGTCCCCGCCGTCGTGACTCAACCGCGCGGGATGGGTACTCTTCTCGCCCCTGTGGTCCAGACGTTGCTTCCCGACCGCCCCGCGAGCGTAGACCCCCTCTTGCGTGCCAACCTTGAGCGCGTGCGGGAGCGCGTTGCGCGCGCAGCGGCAGCCGTCGGCCGCACGACGGACGAGGTGCGGCTCCTGGCGGTCACCAAGAGCGTCTCGGCGGTCCGCGCGGCCGATCTTGTCCGCCTAGGCCAGCTCGATCTCGGCGAGAACCGCGTCGACGTGCTTGGACCCAAGGCCGAGGCGCTCGCCGCGTGCGGGCTCCGGCCGCGCTGGCACATGATCGGTCACTTGCAGCGCAACAAGGCCCGCCGAGCCGTGGCCTCGGCCGACTG
>CAIYPP010000124.1 GCA_903928115.1 uncultured Planctomycetota bacterium | reverse complement strand
GCGCGGGGCCGACGCGGGCGCGAGTCGAGACGTGTGGAAACGACTAGAAGTCGTCGAGACCGCTGGCAGCCTTGCCGCCGTCCGCGGGCTTGGCACCTTCGCCTTGGCCGTCCTTGTTGAGCTGCTTGGTGAAGCCCAGCCACTGCTGCTCGTCTTCGCCGACCGTCTCCCAGATCTTGAACCAGTTCTTGATCGCCTTCTTGTTGTAGACGACGTCCTTGGGCTCGGTCGTGTACTGCCAGCCGAAGTTGCGGCCGTTGCAGATGCGCTCGAGCGTCTTTTGGATGAGGTCGCCGGCCTTGCGGCCATCGTCCGTCGCGGGGTTGATCGTGCGGAACTGGTTCAAGAGCGCCGGGACCGCGATGCGGCCCGCTTCTTGGAGTCGCTTCGCCGCGCGAGCGCCCTTGGCGCCCGCCGCGGGGTCGATCAGCGTGCGCGCGTCGGCTTGCAGCGCGGTCCACTGCTCGTCCGTGCACGAAGACTGCTTGGGAAGCTCGGGGAAGGCCGTGAGGTCGATGTCGTCGACGACGTTCGAGTCGACCGCGGGCTTCTTGTCGGCCGGCTTCTCTGCGGGCTTGGTTCCCCCGTTCGAGCTGCCCGACGCCGATGCAGCTGCGTCACCGCCACCCTTAGCGGCCTCGGCGGCCGCTGCCGAGGCGAGGCGCGCAGCGTCCGCGGCCTCCATCTCGGCCTTGTCCTTCGCGGCCTGAGCGTCGGCGGCCTCGCGCTTTTGCTTGGCGAGCGCCTCCGCAGCTTCCTTCTTCGCTTGCTCTTCGGCCGGCATCTTCACGCCGAACCACCAGCCGGCCGCTGCCGCTAGTACGAGCAGGCCAACGACCGAGAGGATCATCGGAGCCTTGCTCTTCTCCTTGTGGACGTGGCGCGGGCGCTTGCCTTCGCCCTCGCTCTCCTCGGCCGCCTTCTTGGCCTTGGAGGACGGCGGCGTGGCGGCACCGGACTTGACCTTGCTCGCGGCGCTCGCCGCGGCGTCGCGCACGCTGGGAGCCGCGGGCTTGGCCGGAGCGGCGGGCTTCGTCGCGGGCGGCTTCGCTTCGGGAGCCTTCGCGGCGGCCGGAGCCTTGGGTGCCGCAGGCTTCGGAGCGGGCGCGGGCGCGGCCTTGGGCGCTGCGGGCTTCGGCGGCGGGACCGAAGCGGGCACGGGCTTCGCGGCGGGAGCCGCGGCTGCCGCCGGAGCGGCGCTCGGTTCCGATTTCGGCGCCGCGCTCTGCACGGGACCGATCTCGACCACGCCCGAGCACTTGGGGCACTTGGCCTTGTTGGCGGCGAAGGTGGCGGGAACCTTGAAGCTGGCGGCGCACGCGCTGTTGGTGCACTTGGCTTGACGGAACTGATCCATGGTGGGGCAGACGTGGGAGCTCGGGGTGGAGGGCGCGGAGGATTTGGGGGACCGCGCGGGAGGATTCTAGCGGTTGGAGCGCGGTTAGTTGCCGCGCTTGGACTTGTCGATCTCGCGCTTGTCGCGCTCGGACGGCTCGATCAGGCCTTCTAGGGCGTCGACACCGACCTTCTTCTTCTCGTTCTCGAAGCGCTCACCTGCGCGCAGGTACCAGGCGAACCACGAGCGGATCGCCATGTCGCGCTTCTTTTCGGACTCGGGGCCGACGCCGAGCGGGCTGAAGCCCGGGTCGCGCCCGGTGATCTCCTTCAGCATGTTGTGCAGGATCGTCACCTGACCGAGCGTGCGGTCGTCGACGATCTGAATCTCGTACATCTTGGTGAGCAGGATCGGCAGGGCGGGCTTGCCGAGCGTCGCGAGCTCGCCCGTGACCTTGGTGCGCTCCTTGGCGCGCAGGTTGACGTCGAGCAGCTTCTCGACGAGGCCGTCGATCTGCGCGCGCACGGCGGGCGGCGTGTCGTCGAGGTGCGGCAGGGGGCGCGGGTCGGCTTGGTACATCACGCCGCCCTCGACCTGCACCTTGGTGATCTCTTTGTTGGCCGCGACCTTGGCGGCGCGCTTTTCCTCGGGGCTCACGTAGCGCGACCACGCGTAGACCTTCCAACGGCCGTCCTTGTCGAGCGCGAGCTTCCAGTCGAAGGCGCGGTTCTCGGTCTGCAGGTCGCCCTCGCGGCCGGCGATCTCGATGCGCACCTCGGCTTCGGTGTCGCCTTCGGCGGTCACCTTGCCGTCGAAGGGGCGCCACTTCGAGAGGACCGCGTCGCCCTCGCCGCGGATCCAGCCGTCGACGGTCGCGTTGAGCAGGTCGTCGCGCTGCAGCGCGCTCATGTCGGCGAAGGCGGGCAGGCTCTCCTTGCCGGGGAGCGTGCGCAGGTGATCGGCGTGCCGCGCGAGGAAGAGCTGGCCCTGCAGGCGGCCTGCGTTACCGACGTACGCCGCCTCGTAGATGTCGCGCACGACCTTGCAGAAGGCGGAGTCGTAGCCGACTCGGTCGACTTGCGGCGGCGGGGCCGTCTTTTCCTTGACCACGGGAGGCGGCGGGGCGGGCTTGTCGTTGCCGGAGTTGACGACGAGCACGACGAACAGGAGTCCGACGAGCGCGGCGCCCCCGATGATGAACGGGGTGGGGCTCGTCTTCGACTTGCCCTTGGCGCCGGGCTCGCGGGCCACGTAGACCTTGCCGCAGCTGCCGCACTTGACCTTGGCGCCCTCCTTGCTCTCGGGGATCTTCGCCTTGGCCTTGCAGAACGTGCACTCGATGAGCATGCGGGGCTCGCTGGGGAGGAGGGGACGGGCGTGGGAGCTACCGCAGGGCGCGGCGCGGGCTACCGACTCCGGCGGGCTCGGGAAGATACGGGCGCGGGGGCGCGGGCCGCAAGGAATGCGGCCGTGGAGCGCCGTTCCGGGCTGGCTTAGGATCTGCGCCCCATGGCCCGACGGAAGTCCCCGCCGCCGCAGCGCAAGCCGACGGGGCCGAAGAAGCCCGCCGCCGAGCTGCCGCCCCGCCGCAAGGGCGAGGGCGAGTTCGAGCTGGTCTGCCCGTTCGAGCCGACAGGCGACCAGCCCAAGGCGATCGAGAGCTTGGTGCGCGGCGTTCAGTCGGGGGCGCGCTTCCAGACGCTGCTCGGCATCACCGGCTCGGGCAAGACCTTCACCACGGCGGCTGCGATCGAGCGCCTCGGGCGGCCGGCGCTGGTCCTGAGCCCGAACAAGACGCTGGCGGCGCAGCTCTACTCGGAGTTCAAGGAGCTCTTCCCGCACAACGCGGTCGAGTACTTCGTCAGCTACTACGACTACTACCAGCCCGAGGCCTACGTTCCGTCGACGGACACCTTCATCGAGAAGGACGCGAGCCGCAACGAGAACATCGAGCGCATGCGCAACAGCGCGACGCGCTCGCTGCTCGAGCGCCGCGACGTGATCATCGTGGCTTCGGTGTCGTGCATCTACGGTCTCGGCAACCCCGAGGCGTATCAGGGAATGGCGCTGCCGATCGCGGTCGGCGACAGCGTGCAGCGCGAAGAGCTCCTGCGGCGACTCACGCAGATGCAGTACGCGCGCAACAACTACGACTTCCGGCGCGGCACCTTCCGTGCGCGCGGCGACGTGATCGAGATCTTCCCCGCGTACGAGGAGGAGCGGATCCTGCGCGTCGAGCTGTTCGGTGACGACGTCGAGGCGCTGGTCGAAGTCGATCCGCTGCGCGGCGAAGTACTGCGCGAGCTGAAGCAGGCGACGATCTACCCCGCGACGCACTACGTGGCTCCGATGGATCGACTGCTCAAGGCGTGCGAGCAGATCGAGGGCGAGCTCGAGCCGCGGCTCGCGCAGCTGAAGTTGCAGGGCAAGCTCTTGGAGGCTCAGCGACTCGAGCAGCGCACGAAGCACGACTTGGAGATGCTGCGCGCGACCGGTGTCTGCAACGGCATCGAGAACTACTCGCGCTTCATGGACGGTCGCGCGGCGGGCGAGGCGCCCTTCACGCTGCTCAACTACTTCCCCGAAGACTGGCTCGTCTTCATCGACGAGAGCCACGTCACGGTGCCGCAGATCGGCGGCATGTATCGCGGAGACCGCTCCCGCAAGGAAGTGCTCGTCGATCACGGCTTCCGCCTGCCGAGCGCGCTCGACAACCGTCCGCTGCGCTTCGAAGAGTGGGAAAAGCTCGTGAAGCAGGTCGTGTTCATCTCGGCCACGCCTTCGAAGTACGAGCTCGAGAACTCGAAGGGGCGGCTCGCGGAGCAGATCGTGCGGCCGACGGGCCTGCTCGATCCGGGCATCGAGATGCGCCCCGCGGCGACGCAGGTCGACGACCTGCTCGCCGAGATCCGGCGCACGGTCAAGGCGGGTTGGCGCGTGCTCGTCACGACGCTGACCAAGCGCTCGGCGGAAGAGCTCACGACGTACTACCAAGAGCTCGGCGTCAAGGTGCGCTACCTGCACTCGGAGATCGACGCGCTCGAGCGCTCGGCGATCCTGCGCGACCTGCGGCTCGGCACGTTCGACGTGCTCGTCGGCATCAACCTCCTGCGGGAAGGCCTCGACTTGCCGGAGGTCGCGCTCGTGGCGGTGCTCGACGCCGACAAGGAGGGCTTCCTGCGCTCGACCACCTCGCTGATCCAGACTTGCGGTCGCGCGGCGCGCAACGCGGAGGGGCGCGTGATCCTGTATGCGGACAAGGAGACCGACTCGATCCGCGCCACGCGCGGCGAGGTCGACCGGCGCCGTGCGCTGCAGCTCGAATACAACGCGAAGCACGGCATCACGCCGAAGACGGTGATCAAGCCGATCCGCGACTCGATCGAGTCGCTGTACGACATGGACTATGTCGAGGTCGCGGACCTGCCCGGCGCGCGCGGGGGCAAGGTGGCCGAGTCGGACCCGGCGCGGAGCTGGGACGCCGGAAAGCTGCGTGGAGAGATGGCGAAGCTGCGCGAAGAGATGCTGCACGCGGCGAGCGAGATGCGCTTCGAGGACGCGGCGAAGCTGCGGGACCGCCTGCGCGAGCTCGAAGCGCTCGAACTCTCGCGCTGAGCGCGCAAGGCGTCGAGCGTCCGAGCCGCTAGACTGCCGCCCGTAGCCGTGAGCGAGCCCCGCTGGTCGATCGACGAGGTGCCCGAGAAGCCGGGCGTGTACCTGTTCCGCGACGACGCGGGCGCGGTGCTCTACGTCGGCAAGGCGCGCAAGCTGAAGAGCCGTCTGCGCTCGTATCGACGACCGGGCGGAGATGGGCGGCTGCTGATTCGCTTCATGGAGGACGTCGCGGCAAAGGTCGAGACCATCGTGACGCGCACCGAGGGCGAGGCGCTCCTGCTCGAAGACGCGCTGATCAAGCAGCACAAGCCGCCGCACAATATCCGACTCAAGGACGACAAGTCGTTCCGCATGCTGCGGCTCGATAGCGAGGAGTTTCCGCGCTTCCGCTTCGTGCGGGAGCGCAACCCGCGCGTCGACCACCGCGGCGAGGAGGCGAAGGGCCGCTCGCGGTTGTTCGGTCCGTTCGTGAGCTCGCGTGCGCTGCGCAAGACGTTGAGCGAGCTGCACCGTGTGGTTCCGATGCGAGACTGTCCCGATTCGGTGTTCGCGAACCGCTCGCGGCCGTGCATCAAGCATCAGATCGGGCTCTGCGCGGCGCCGTGCGTCGGGCTGATTTCTCGCGAGGACTACGCGAAGCTCGTCGAGAAAGCGGCGGCCGTTCTGCTGGGCGACACGGCGGAAGTGGAGGCCGAGATCGAGGCGCGCATGCTTGCCGCTTCGGCGGAGCTGGAGTACGAACGCGCGGCCCAGTGGCGCGATCGGCTCGCGGCGCTGCGTCGGACCGTCGAGCGACAGGGCGTGCGGCCGAGTGACCGCGCCGCACGCGATGTGCTCGCGCTGGCGCGTCGAGGCAGCGAAGCGGTCGTGCATCGGCTCGCCTTCCGCGACGGCCGCATGGCGGAGAGTCGCTCCCACCTCTTCCGCTCCGAGCTGCCGGACGAAGAGCTGTGGCACGACGTGCTCACGGCGCTCTACGGCGGCGGACGACGCGAGGTTCCGCCGGAGGTGGTGCTCGGAGTCGAGCCGGCGGAGCTCGAGCTGCTCGAGGGCACGCTCGGCGAGGGCACGCGCTTCGTCGTTCCTCAGGGCGGAGAGCGCAAGCGCATGCTCGAGCTCGCGCACGAGAACGCGCGCACCGCGCTGGCGCGGCGCGAGACCGAGGAAGCGTTCGAGCAGAGCGCGCTGGAAAAGCTCGCGTCACTCTGCGATCTCGGCGAGCCGCCTGAGGTCATCGACTGCTTCGACATCTCGAACCTCCAAGGAACGAACGTCGTTGCGAGCCGCGTGCGCTTCCGCGGCGGTCACGCCGACAAGGCGGGTTATCGACGCTTCAAGGTGCGGGGCGTCGAAGGGCAAGACGACTTTGCCTCGATGAAAGAGGTCGTCGGTCGCTCGCTTTCGCGAGGCGTCGAGGAAGACGACTTGCCGGATCTGGTGGTGATCGACGGCGGCGCGCAGCAGCTCGCGAGCGCCCTCGCGGCACGCGACGAGGCCGGTGCGTGGGACGTCCCGATGATCGGGCTCGCGAAAGCGCGCGCGGAGCGCAGCGTCGGCGGCTCGCGCAAGGAGCGCAGCGAAGAGCGCGTGTTCTTGCCGGGCGCGGAGGAGGCGATCGAGCTTGCTCGGCACGACCCGGCGCGGCTCTTGCTCGAGCGCATCCGCGACGAAGCGCACCGTTTCGCGATCACGTATCACCGCAAGGAGCGCGGGCGGATCGTGAGTGCGCTCGATTCCATCGAAGGGGTCGGCGACGCGAAGCGAAAAGCGCTCTTGCGGCGCTTTGGCAGCGTCGCGGGAGTGCGCGAGGCGAGTGTCGAGGCGCTCGCGGCGATCCCCGGGATCGGCGCGGAGCTCGCGCAGCGCATCAAGCTTGCGCTGGAGAAGCCGGAGGCGCGATGAGGCTTTCGCACTGGAACGTGCTCGCTGTGGGCTTGGTTTCGAGCGCGTGCAGCGTTCTGCCTGAGATTTCCGACGAGGGCGCGCGTCGCGTTCGCGGGCCGCTTGGGACGCGCATGCCCGAGCCGCTCCTGATGAACTTCCCGCAGCTAGGGCTGCGGCGCGGAGTGGTGCAGCCCAAGGGGCAGTTGGGACTCGCGAGCGTGATGTCGTACTCGTCGATCTACGAGGCGGGCAGCAGCGGTGCCGACGCCGTGACGATGGACGGCGAGCTGGCGCAGGCCACGCTGCGCGCGCGCTACGGTTTGGGCGGCGGGTTCGAGTTGGAGACGCAGGCGGGCCTGCTGCACGGTGGCGGTGGTTCGCTCGATCGGTTCGTCTCGGAGTGGCACGCCTTCTTCGGCCTGCCCAACGGGGGGCGCGACGATGTCGACGACGATCGATTCGCGATGAACGTGATCAACGATGGGGTCGAGGGCTATGCGCTCCAGCCCAATGAGCTGGGCTGGCAGGACCTCGCGCTGACGCTCGCTTGGGGGAGCGATGCCCCGAACTCGGAGGGGCGTGCGTCCTTGGTGCGCGCGACCGTCGAACTGCCGACGGGCTCCGATGCGGAGGGGTTCGGCAATGGCGAGGTCGACTTCGGGCTGGGCTGGAACGGCGAGTTCGCGCTCGGGCGCTCGACGATGTTCGCCAGCGCGAGCTGGGTCCACGCCGCTCGCTCCACGTCTCTGCGGCGCGCAGGCATCGACTTGGAGGAGCGCTTTTGCATCGGTGGAGCGTGGGAGCTTCGGCTCACGGAGAGCACGTCCGCGGTGGTGCAGCTCGAGTGGCTCAGCCCGCTGACGCAGACAATTTCGCTGGAGGAGATCGACGCCTCCTACGCGGACTTCGTGGTCGGGCTCTCGCGCGACCTCGGGCACGACCTGCGCGCGAGCGTCGGATTCCAAGAAGACCTGCTCGCCGCTGCGGGCACGGACTTCTCGCTCATCTTCGGGCTCGGCTGGCGGATGTGACGCCGCGCCCTCAGCGCTCGCCGATCACGAGGTCGAAGGCGAGCGAGGGATCCGCCGGCTGAGGAAACTCGACCGGCGAAGCCCCTGGCGCGGAGACTTCGATGCGGCCGCCGGGAAGGAACGGCACGGGACCTACCTGGAACGCTCCATCGCGTCCGCTCCAGCCGCGCTGACTCTCGTGTTCGAGCGGAGGAGCGACGAACCCGAAGCGGACGAGCGCATCGCCGGGAGGGATCGTGAGCAGCGCGGCATCGACCACCGGCGTGCCGCGCGCGTCGATCACGCGCCCGCGCAGCTCGACCGCCGGCGCGAGCACGAGGAGATAGTCGCCGTCGTGCTCGGCGGAAACGTAGCGGTCGCCGCCGAGCAAGAGCCAGCCCGCGCCGTGGACCTGCAGCTCCCCGTGCGGCTCTTCGACCTCGAGTACGAAGCGGCCCTCCGCATCGCTCTCGACGCGCGGGGACTCGAGAAAGGAGTGCAAGCGTTCGATGCCGATGCCCGCGACGGCATTGCCTTGAGAGTCGACGACGCGGCCGCGCAGCGTGATGCGCACGGAGGGAATCGAGAACTCGCTGCGCGGGACCTTGTCCGAATCGCTCTCTCCCGCATCGAATTGCGCGGGAGGCTCGAACTCCCGAGGCTCGCCGATCGGCCGCGAAGACTCCGAGCGGGGCGGAACCGAGAGGTCGACATACTGCAGGCCTTCGCTGCGCGTGTCCTCTCGTACGAGCAGGAAGTACGCGCCGAAGGCGAGCATCACGAGGACGGCGAGCGTGTTGCGGACCCAAGGATGGCTCATCGCGATGAGATCGAGGCTAGCCTCCGAGCGGACGCGACGGAACCGCCTTTTCGTCGGTGTTCAGGCCCTAGGGTGGTAGACGCGGTGCAGGGAGAGCACGTGCTCGCGATCGAGGTGCGTGTAGATCTCGGTGGTCTGCACCGAGGCGTGTCCGAGCATCTCCTGAACGCTGCGGAGGTCGGCGCCGCCCTCGACGAGATGGGTCGCGAAGGAGTGGCGCAGGGTGTGGGGCGTGATGCGCACGTTCAGGTTCGCCCTCAGCGCCGCGGCTTTCACGCGCCGCCATGCGTTGGTGCGGTCGAGAGCCTCCCCGCGGTGGGTCAGGAACACTTCGCGTCGGGCCGCGAAGCCCGGCACGCGCCTGCGCCCGTCTTCGAGCCAGCGCACGAGCGCCTCGCGGGCGCGCTCCCCGATCGGCACGAGGCGCATCTTGCTGCCTTTTCCGAACAGGCGCAGGACGCGCAAGTGCGGCTCGAGCCCGTCGGTCTGGAGCCCGCAGGCCTCGCTCACGCGCGCACCCGAGGCGTAGAGCACCTCGAGCAACGCTCGGTCGCGCTGGTCGCGCCAGCCCGCGCCGGCGGGTGCGCGCAGGAGTCGCTCGACTTCGTCGACCGTGAGACAGCGGGGCAGCGCATGGCGCAGAACGGGCGCCGAGAGAAGGCTCGCCGGATCGGCGTCGATGCGACCTTCGGCGGCGAGGTGGCGGAAGAGCATGCGCAGGGCGGAGAGCGCCCGCGCCACGCTGGCTTCCGCGGCTCCGGCCGCGCGGCGGGAGGTCAGAAACTCGACCAGCTGCTCCGTGTCGACGGCTCCGAACCCGCGGGCGCCGCGCTCCTCGAAGAAGCGCGCCGCGGCCTCGATGTCGCGCCGGTAGGCCTGCAGGGTGGCCTTGGAGAGGCCCGCCTCGACGCGCAGGGTCTCGAGGAAGTCGGCGAGCGCGGCGCGGAAGGGCGCGGGGAGCGGGGGACGCGGCACGGGGAGAGCGTGCGAAGCGGAACGGCGGACCGCAAGGCGCCGCGCGGGCTGCCTTGATCTTGGACCATTCGGCGCTATTCTCTTGCGCCCTTGGAATTCCTGAGTGGGGACTTTCCCTCGCTCCCAACCTCCGAGGCTCGCCCCATGGCCACGAAGAAGCCCGCCAAGCTGTCCGCGAAGGACCTCGAGGAGTTCAAGGCCCTGTTGCTCAAGGCCAAGGCCGTGCTCTCGGGCGACCTCTCCCAGCTCGAGGAAGAGGCCTTCAGCCAGAACGGGAACGTCGACGCCTCCGAGTCCCGTCCGGGCGACACCGCCGACGGGTACTACCAAGAGTTCAATCTGCAGCTCCTCGAGAACGAGGAGGAGGCGCTCGCGCAGATCCTCGAGGCGCTCGAGCGCATCGAGCAGGGCACGTACGGCAAGTGCGAGGGCTGCGAGCAGCTGATCAACAAGGAGCGGCTGCGCGCCGTTCCGCACGCCCGCATGTGCATCGAGTGCCAGCGGCAGGCCGAGCGGCGCGGCTTCTAGGCTGCGGCGCACGGGAGCTTTCGCGTGGGCGCGGGCGAGGAGAGCGCGGTCGAGCCGCGTCCGACGGGCGCGCAGGTCGGCCTGCGGCTCGCTCTGGTCGTGGCGCTGGTGGTCGCGGACCTGTGGAGCAAGAGCGCGGTCTTCGCGGCGCTGCAGGGCTCACCCTTGCCCGAGGGCATGAGCTACGACGACCACGGCCACCATCGCTACGAGATCTTCGGCGACTGGTTCAGCTTCATGCTCTCGTGGAACCCCGGCATGGCGTGGGGCTTCGACCGCCTGCCGACGTGGCTGCTCGTGGGCGGGCGCTGCGGCGCGGTGGCGTTCCTCGCCTGGCTCGTGATCCGCTCGAGCCCAGTCCAGCGACTGATGACGTCGGCGCTGGTGCTGATCCTCTCGGGCGCCGCGGGCAACCTCTACGACAACCTGTTCATGGCCCCGCGCCGTGCGGGGGCGCGATTTGGCGAGGTGCGCGACTTCCTCGATGTGTACTTCCCCGTGTGGGACTGGCACTTCCCGACCTTCAACGTCGCGGACGCGTGCATCACGATCGGAGCCGTGCTGTTGATTGCATCGAGCTTGCTCGCGCCCAAGCCCGCCACGGGCGCTTCGCCGGACCCCAAGGCGTGATTGCTGCCCGCGCAGCGCGGGCGTAGTCTTTCCGCCCATGGCACTCTTGGGAGTCGAGTGCGGCGGGCTCTCGCTGCGCAATCCGATCCTCTCGGCCTCGGGCACCTTCGGGCACGGGCTGGAGATGCAGCACTTCGCGCCGCCGCGCACGCTCGGCGGGCTCGTGAGCAAGACGGTCACGCTCAAGCCGCGCCCCGGCAACCCGCACCCGCGCATCGCGGAGACGGAGGCGGGGCTCCTGAACTCGATCGGCCTCGAGAATCGCGGGATCGAGGCGTACTTGCGCGACGTTCTGCCTGCGATGGCCGGAGCGGACTGCGCGGTGGTGACGAACATCGGCGGCGAGAAGGTCGAGGACTTCGCCGAGCTCGCGCGCATCCTCGATGAGCGCAGCGAGGTCGACGCCATCGAAGTCAACCTGTCGTGCCCGAACGTTCAGGGCGGCAAGCTGCCATTTTCCACGGACCCGCGCGTCGCGCAGAGCGTGATCGCGAGCGTGCGTGCCACGACGCGCAAGCCGATCTTTGCGAAGCTCAGTCCCAACGTCACCGACATCGGCGAGATCGCCAAGGCGTGCGAGGCCGCCGGTGCGGATGCGGTCACCGCGGTGAACACGCTGCTCGGCATGAGCGTCGATTGGCGCACGGGCGCGCCGGGCATCAACACGGTCATGGGCGGTTACTCCGGCATCGCGATCAAGCCCGTCGCGCTGCGCTGTGCATGGCAGTGCGTGCGCGCCGTGAAGATCCCCGTGATCGGCTGCGGCGGCATTGGCAAGGCCAGCGACGTCTTGGAGTTCCTGGTCGTCGGCTGCGCTGCGGTCGAGGTCGGCACGAGCTGCTTCAGCGATCCTTCGAACATCGCGCGCCTCGCGGGCGAGATCGAGGCGCTCTTGGACGCGCGGGGCATCGCCGACGTTCGTTCGCTGATCGGTTCCCTGCGCGTTCCGGGTGCGCCCGCGGCAGCCTGCGCTCCGACCCTGGCGGGGGCCAAGTAGCTTGAAGCTCGAGCTGCTCCGCCCTGCCCACGTCCGCAGCGCCGTCGACATCTATCTGCGGCACGCGTTTCCGCCGGGCATGGGCGGGCGCCCGCGCATCACTTCGGCCGATCTCGCGGGGCACGAGACGATCGAGACGCTGTTTGCCGCGATGGATCGTCTGCGCGCGACGGACGTCGAAGGCTGTCGCCGTTACTCGCTGCAGCTCGGCAACCACCTCTATCCCTTCATGAAGTTCGTGGTGGAGGAGTACCTCGTGAACGGCGAGTACTTCTTCTCGATCGACACGCACGACGAGCTCGATGTGCGGCCGCACCACCCCGACTACAGCGCGTTCCAAGACCTCAAGGTCCACAACCGCGCGCTCAAGGCGGAGGTCGAGAGCGCGTGGCGCATGTCGGGCCTACCGACGCTCGATGACCTGCGCAGCCTGTGCGAGGAACTCGGAGTGGGGGAGCGCGAAGAGCCCAATGGCCTGCGCATCTTGTTGGTGGAAGACGACCTCGCCGTCGCCTTCGCCATCCGCGCGTGGCTGTGCGCCAAGGGCTATTCCGTCGACCTCGCGCACTCCGGCGAGGCGACTCTCCAAGCCCTGCGCAGCGAGACGCTGCCCGACCTCGTGATCCTCGACTACGAGCTGCCGGGCCTCGACGGTGAGTCGGTCCTCGCGGAGATCCGCGGCGACGTGCGGCTCGCCGGTCTGCCGATCCTGATGGCGACTGCGGCCAAGATCGACCTCGGGCGCCTCGGGCGCGTCAACGGGGTTCTGCACAAGCCCTACCCCCGCGACCTCTTGTTCGCGACCCTGCAACGGATGCTCGCCGCACGCTGCGCCGCGACCCCGCCTGCGGTGCGCTAGAACCGCCTCCGGTGCGAGCTTTCGGGGCTCGGGCTTCCATCGGGGCAGGGTAGGGCTTTCAATGTTCGCCCCATGTCGTTCCCGTGCCTCCGGCGCGGGGCGGCGCACCCTCTTCTCCGCTAGCACCACACATGGCTTTCGACTGGGATAGCTTCTCCGACAAGTTCTCCATCTTCGGGGAGGGCTTCGGCCGCTGGCTGAAGGGCGCCTTCGGCTCCGCGAACGAGCGCGTCGTGCGCGGCCTCGTGCCGGTCGTGTCTCAGGTGAACGAGCTGGAGTCGTGGGCCAAGGGCCTCTCGGCGGAAGAGTTCAAGCAGCACACCACGGAGTGGCGGGCGCGGCTTGCGGGCAAGGAACTCGACGAACAGCGCGCGATCATGGACGAGATCCTGCCGCGCGCCTTCGCGCTCGTGCGCGAGGCTAGCGTGCGCACCCTCGGCCTGCGCCATCACGACGTGCAGCTCGTCGGCGGCATCGTGCTCCACCAAGGCGCGATCTCCGAGATGATGACCGGCGAAGGCAAGACGCTGGTTGCGACGCTGCCCTTGTATCTGAACGGCCTCACCGGACGGCCCGTGTACCTCGTCACGGTCAACGACTACCTCGCGCGGCGCGACTGCGCGTGGATGAAGCCGATCTTCGACTACCTCGGCGTGTCGAGCGGCGCGATTCAATCGAACATGGGCTCGTGGGAACGCAAGCCGATCTACGCCTGCGACATCGTCTACGGCACGAACAACGAGTTCGGCTTCGACTACCTGCGCGACAACATGAAGACGCGCGCGGAAGAGCAGGTGCAGAAGAACCTGTACTACGCGATCGTCGACGAGGTCGACAGCGTGCTGATCGACGAGGCGCGCACGCCGCTGATCATCTCGGGACCCGCGCAAGAGTCGAGCGGCAAGTACCAAGTCGCCGACATGGTCGCGCGCAAGCTCGTGCGCGAGACGCACTTCGAGGTGAAGGAGAAAGAGCGCAGCGCGACCCTGCTCGAGCCGGGCATCGTCGAAGCCCAGAAGCTCGTCGGCGTCGAGAGCTTCTACACGCCGGGCAACGAGGACTGGCCGCACTACATCGAGAACGCGCTGCGTGCGCACAATCTCTACCAGCGCGATGACCAGTACGTGGTCGAGCCCGGCGAAGACGGCCAGCCGGAGGTCGTGATCGTCGACGAGTTCACCGGCCGCAAGATGAGCGGGCGTCGCTGGTCGGACGGCCTGCACCAAGCTGTCGAGGTCAAGGAAGGGCTCACGCCGCGCCGCGAGAACCAGACGCTCGCGACGATCACGTTCCAGAACTACTTCCGCTTGTTCCGCAAGCTCGCGGGCATGACGGGAACCGCGCTGACGGAAGCGAACGAGTTCTGGAAGATCTACCAGCTGCGCGTGGTCTCGATTCCCACGAACAAGCCCGTCGCGCGCAAAGACAACCGCGACATCGTCTATCGCACCAGCCCGGAGAAGTGGAAAGCGATCGTCGACGAGGTCGAGCAGGTCCACAAGGCGGGCCAGCCGATCTTGATCGGCACCACTTCGGTCGAGAAGAGCGAGCACATTTCCAAGCTCCTGCGCCAGCGCGGCGTGAAGCATGAGGTGCTCAACGCGAAGAACCACGAGCGCGAGGCGAACATCGTCGCCCACGCGGGCGAGATCGGCGCCGTCACCGTCGCGACGAACATGGCGGGCCGCGGCACGGACATCAAGCTCGGCGGCAACTACGAGTGGCGCCTCGCGCGCGCGCTCGAAGAGGCGGGACTGCAGCAGGGTGACACCGAGAAGCTCGCCGAGATCGCGCAGGTGCGCGACCGAGTGCGCGAAGCCTGTGACCGCGATCAGGCCAAGGTGCTCGAGCTCGGCGGTCTGTACGTGCTCGGCACCGAGCGCCACGAGGCACGCCGCATCGACAACCAGCTGCGCGGTCGCTCGGGCCGTCAGGGCGACGCGGGTTGCTCGCGCTTCTACCTGTCTCTCGAAGACGACTTGATGCGCCGCTTCTATCGCGACTGGGTGAAGAACGCGATGGAGAAGATGGGCATGACCGAGGGCACGCCGATCGAGTCGGGCATGGTGACTCGCGCGATCGAGAAGGCGCAGCGCAAGGTCGAGGACTACAACTTCGAGATCCGCAAGTCGCTGCTCGAGTACGACGACGTGATGGACCAGCAGCGCAAGACGATCTACGCCGTGCGCCAAGACGTGCTCGAAGGGCGCGGCCTGCGCGAGCGCATCGAGGAGTTCACGACGAGCTCGATCCAGCGCACCGCGGTCGCTCACAAGGGCGATCCGGAGGGCTTCGGCGCGTGGTTCCAGCGCGCCTTCGGCATCGACCTCGACAAGTCGGCCGCCGCGGTTGCGACGGACAAGCTCCCGAACGCGCAGCCGGCGGTCGAGGCGGCGCGCGCGAACTACGACGCGCGCGAGAAGGCCATCGGCGACGAGATGATGCGCCGCGTCGAGCAGTACATCCTGCTCAACACGATCGACTCGCGTTGGAAGGATCACCTCTACGCGATCGACGCGCTCAAGACCGGCATCGGACTGCGCGGCTATGGCCAGCAGGATCCGAAGAACGAATACAAGCGCGAGGGCTTCCAGCTGTTCCAGAAGCTGCTCGGAGTCGTCGAGGACGAGGTCTCGAGCCTCTCGCAGCGCATTCGCGTGCAGCCCGAGGGCGAGGCTCCGAGTGCTCCGTCGCGGGCGGCGGCGACTCCGCCGCGAGCCGAGCCTCCGGCCCCGCCGCAGCCCGCGCCCGTGGATCCCGAGACGGCCGCTGCGCGTGCCCGCGCTGCCGAGCGTCTGCGCGCGGTGGCCAAGCGCGCCGCAGCCGGAGAGGTCGCGCCGCCGACGCCGCCGAGCGCGCCCGCGACTCCCGAGCCGACTCCGGCTCCCGCCGCGCCTGCGAGTGCTCGACCGAGCGCGCCGCAGCCTCCGGCGGCTGGCACGCCCGTTCCCGCGGCCGCGGCCTTCGATCTCAAGCGGCGCCTCGATGCCCTCGCCAAGCAGAAGGAAGCGCAGGCCGCGGCCCAGCGTCCGCCGGACGTGGAGCGTGTCGACCGCAACGATCCTTGCCCCTGCGGCTCGGGCAAGAAGTACAAGAAGTGCCACGGCGCGACCGAGGGCGACGGCGACTAGGCCGCGCCAGCTCTGCGTGGCGCTCTCTCCGCTCCCCGTGACGCGGGACCCCAGTCCCGGGCTCACGCGCGCGCTGCTCCACGCGGCCTATGACCTCCTGTGGGTCGCTGGGCTGATCGTCGGAGCCCCGTACTTTCTGGTGCGCGGCCTCTTCGACGCGCCCTTCCGCCGCATGGCGCTCGAGCGGCTCGTGCTCGCTCCGCCGCCGCCTCCGCGCAGCCGTCGCCGCGTGCTGATCCACGGCGTTTCCGTGGGGGAAGTGAAGGGTTGTGCGCCCCTCGTGCGGCTTCTTGCCGAGCGCGAGCCGGACCTCGAGATCGTGATCAGCGCGACGACCGAGACCGGCTTGGAGGTCGCGCGGCAGGTCTTCCCCAGGCACTCGATCGTGCGCTTCCCGATCGACCTCTCGCTCTCGGTGGGACGTTTCCTGCGCCAAGTGCAGCCCGATCTCGTCGTGCTGGTCGAGCTCGAGATCTGGCCGAACTTCCTGCGCGAGTGCAACCGCCGCGGCGTGCCGGTCGCGGTCGTCAACGGGCGGATCACCGAGCGCAGCTATCGTCGCTACCACTGGTTCCGACGCACGCTGCCGCAGTTCAACCGCATCTCGCTCTTCTGCGTGCAGCTGGAGGAATACGCCGAGCGCTTCCGCGGCTTGGGCGGCGAGCCCGAGCGGGTCGTCGTCACGGGCAACATGAAGGCCGACGGTCTCTTCCGCGATCCGACCCCGGAGCGGGCGCGCAAGGTCGAGGAGCTCCGCTCCAGCATCGGCGCCAAGGCGGGGCAGCTCACCGTGGTCGCCGGCAGCACGCACTCTCCCGAGGAAGGCTGGTTCGTCGAGGCCGCGCGGCGCGCGCTGCCCGAGGCACGCCTCGTGGTGGTGCCGCGCCATCCGGGGCGCGCGGCGGACGTGCGGCGCGATGTCGCGGCACTCGGCGTCGAGCCGCAGTTCCTCACCGAGCTGCGACGGGGCAGCGCGGTCGATCCGGCCCGCCCGCTCTTGGTCGACACGATCGGCGAACTCGAGGCGATCTACGCGCTCTCCGACATCGTGTTCGTCGGCGGGAGCCTGATCGAGCACGGCGGCCAGAACATGCTGGAGCCCGCGGCGCAGGGCTGTGCCGTGGTGTGGGGGCCGTACGTGCAGAACTTCCGGCAGGAGGCGGCGCTGCTCGAGAGCGCGGGTGCCTGTCGGCGGGTGGCGGATCGGGCGGAGCTCGCGCGGGTGCTCGCGGAGCTCGGGCGCGACGCAGGCGAGCGCGAGCGCATGGCGGTCGCGGCCCAGCGCGCCGTCGCGCTCCAAAAAGGCGCCACCGCGCTCACGCTCGAGGCCCTGCGGGGCCGCTGCCTCCCCTCGGAACGAGCCTAGCTCACGATCTCGAGCCCAATCGTCGCCCCACATGACGCACCGCTCACCTTGGTCGGGATCGGGGCGGGGGGTAGACTCCGGGCCCCATCGGTCGCGCGCTGCGCCTCGCCGATGATTCATCCGAACATCCGAAACTGTCGATAGGTCGACTCCCGCCGCAGTGGCGGACGATCTTCGACCCCCTCCAAACCGCACACGATGGCACGCCAACTCTTCACGTCCGAGTCCGTCTCCATGGGGCACCCCGACAAGGTTGCCGACCAGATCTCGGATGCTGTCCTCGACGCTTACCTCGCGCTCGACCCCAACGCCCGCGTGGCCTGCGAGGTCCTGACCACGACGGGTCTCGTGGTCGTCGCCGGTGAGATCACGACGAAGAAGCCGGGCGTCCCCGCCGTCGATTACCAAGGCATCGCCCGCGGCGTGCTGCGCCGTATCGGCTACACCGACGAGTCGGCCGGCATCAGCGCGGACTCCTGCTGCGTGATGACCGTCGTCGGCAAGCAGTCGGACGACATCTCGCTCGGCGTCACCGCCGAGACGGCCGTTGAGAAAGAGCAGGGCGCGGGCGACCAGGGCCTGATGTTCGGCTACGCCTGCGACGAAACGCCCGAGCTGATGCCCTTCCCGATCTACTACTCGCACCGCTTGGTGGAGAAGCTCGCAGAGCTGCGCTTCAACAAGTCGATCCCGTGGCTGCGCCCCGACTCGAAGAGCCAGGTGACGGTCGAGTACGAGGGCGACAAGCCGGTGCGCGTGCACACGGTGTTGATCTCGACGCAGCATGCGCCCGAGGTGTCCCACGAGGAGATCACGAAGACCGTGATCGAGAAGGTCATCAAGGCCGTGATTCCGGCCAAGTTCCTCGACGAGAAGACCATCTACCACGTCAACCCGACGGGGCGCTTTGTGATCGGCGGTCCGCACGGCGACACGGGCCTCACGGGCCGCAAGATCATCGTCGACACCTACGGGGGCATGGGCCGTCACGGCGGCGGCGCGTTCTCGGGCAAGGATCCGAGCAAAGTCGACCGCTCGGCAGCCTACGCCGCGCGTTGGGTCGCGAAGACGATCGTCGCGGCCGGTCTCGCCAAGCGCTGCGAAGTTCAGGTGAGCTACGCGATCGGCATCGCCAAGCCGCTCTCGATCCGCGTCGACACCTTCGGCACGGGCACGGTCGGTGAAGACAAGCTCACCGAGGCCGTCTCCAAGGTGTTCGACCTGCGTCCCGCGGCGATCATCAAGGACCTCGACCTCAAGCGTCCGATCTACGAGAAGACGGCCTACCACGGCCACTTCGGGCGTCCGGACTTCCCGTGGGAAAAGACCGACCGCAAGGCGGCCCTCTGCGCGGCGCTCGGCGTCGCCGCCAAGGCCTGAGCCCTCGCGGCCTGTACGGAGAGCTCCACGGGCCCCCGGGCGCTTCGCTTGGGGGCTTTTTCGTGCCTTCGGAGCCGTGCGGCCGGGCCGATGCGAGCGAAAGGGCACGCTGGGGCCGTGACTCCGGTCGGCGCGGTGGGTACAAACGCACATCAACAGGGGTGCGCCGCGCGTCGGCGCCCCCCTCGAACTCAAGCGAACCAAAGACCATGCGCACCGCCTTCCAGACTGCACGCCGCGCCGCGCGCGCGGGCTTCACGCTGATCGAGCTTCTCGCCGTGATCATGATCATCGGGATCCTCGCGGCCTTCCTCTTGCCGCGCATTCCCGAGGCGCTCGACGCCGCGAAGGTCACGGCCTGCAAGGCCAACATGGGCGAGATCTGGAAGGGCATGCAGATCTACAAGCAGAGCCTCGACCGCGCGCCGAGCCAGTCGGGGGTCAAGTTCTTCGCGGAGATCGTCTCGAAGGACATGCTCGAGAACACCAAGGCCACGGCCAAGAAGATGACCTGCCCCGGTGTGGAGACCTCGGCGCTGCCGGGCCTTCAGGGCAAGGTGGAGACGGACTGGTACAAGGACCTCGACGCGATCGACGGCACCTACAGCTCCTACGCGGGGCGTGACTGCAAGAACTACCCGCTGCGCCAGTTCCCGGGCTCCGGAAAGGAAGTGCTCGTCGCCGACGACAACGATCCGGAGATGAACCACCGCCACACGACGGTGGCACTGATGGCGGATGGCTCGGTGAACACGTGGGAGATTGCGCTCTTGAAGGAGTCCGGCGTGCTCGGGCCCGACGAGATGCACTTGATCGTGGGCCCGGACTCGCCGGTCGAGGAGCTGCGCAAGCTCTCGCTCGACTGAGCCGACGCTGCGCCCTCGGCGCGCCCGCGCGGCGCGGCATCGGGTGGGGCGGCATCGGGCGGCGCGAAGTATTTTCGACCCCGACTCGGGTGAGCCTGCGCGCTCGCCCTAGGGCCCGTGCGTCCCTGCTGCCGAAGTAAGGTCCTCCCGATGCAGCTTCCGGCGATCCTCCGTGCGATTCGACCCCAGCAGTGGGTCAAGAACGTCTTCGTCCTCGCGGCGGTGGCGTTCGCGCGCGCGGACGTCAGCGTGCCGCACGAGGAGGACTTTGGCGACGTCGTGCGCTCGCTCTACGCGTTCGCGGCGTTTTGCCTCGGCGCCAGCGCGATCTACCTCGTCAACGACGTGCTCGACGTCGAGAGCGATCGAGCGCACCCCACGAAGCGCCATCGGCCGATCGCGTCGGGCGAGGTCGGCGTGCCGTTGGCGCTCACGGCATCCGCGGTCTGCGTCGTCGGAGCCTTGGGGCTCGCGTGGCTCGCGGCTCCGGCGGTGCTCGCGATCACCGCGGGCTACATCCTGCTCAACTTCAGCTACAGCGTTCGACTCAAGCACATCGTCCTCGTCGATGTGTTCTGCATCGCAACGGGCTTCATGCTGCGCGTGCAGGCGGGCGCACTGGCCGCGCGGGCGGAGGTCTCGCACTGGCTGATCCTCTGCACGCTGTTCCTCGCGCTGTTTCTCGCCCTGTGCAAGCGCAAGGCCGAGATCGACTTGCTCGGGGACGAGCGCGGCAGCCATCGCGCCAACCTCTTGCAGTACACGAGCGGCTTCCTCGACCAGATGGTGACCGCGCTCGCTGCCTGCACCATCGTCTGCTACACGATGTACACGGTGTCCGACGAGACCGTCGGCAAGTTCGGCGGAGCGCGCGAACTTGTCTACACGGTGCCCTTCGTCGTGTTCGGACTCGCGCGCTATCTGTTGCTCGTGAGCCAGCAGAAGGCGGGCGGCAGCCCGACGCGCGTCTTGTTGGGCGGCGACGCGATCTTCGTCGCCAACGCGCTCCTTTGGGTTGCTGCGACCGGCTGGATCGTCTACGGGTAGTGGCTTACTTCGCGCTCGAAGCCAGCGCTTCGCGTGCGAGGGCCGCACGCAGCGCGATGCGCGCGATCGCGCCGGCGCTCTGCGCGCGGTCCCAATCGGCGATTCGCTCCGGCGCATGCGCGGCGAGCCAGGCACGTAGCGCGGGTTCCGATGTCGCGGTCTCGCCGGATTCCGTCGCGTAGTCGTCGAGAATGAACAGCACCTGCGCGTTCGAGGCCTCCGCGGGAGCGCAGCGAAGCAGCGCGCAGGTGGTCGCGAAACGCAGGTCCCGTGGTGCGTCTTCGGTCGTGAACTTGCGCAGTGCGGCGACCGAGCTCGGGAGCGAGAGGGCGGCGAGGCCGCGTGCCGCCGCTGTGCGCATCTCGAGAGAGTGTTGCGGTTCGAGTCGTGAGATGAGCGCGGACTCTGCCTGCTTCGCACCGATGCCTCCGAGCGCCTCGGCAGCGAAGATGCCGGCCTCGCGGTCGTCGAGGAGCGCGAGCAATGCGTCGGCGGCGCTCGCGCCGCGCGCACCCATGCGCTCCAGCGCTTGCGCCGCGTGCGTGCGCACGTAGCGATCGGAGTCGGCGAGCGCCTGCGCGAGAAGTTCCGCGGCTGCGCGATTCTCACGCGCGAGCGTGAAGCGTCCGTCGTCGACGCCGCGCAGTTGCCACTCGGCGAAGCCCGCGATCACGCGCCAGATCTCGAGCTGGCGCGCGGGCGAGAGAGCGGGTGAGGCGAGGCGCGGGTCCGCTGCAAACCAGGCGCGCGCAAGCGACTCCGGGTCGCTGAAACCGCGCGTGCGCGCGAGCTCGTACAGAGCGACGTTGGCGCTCTCGCGGAGTTCCGGAGTTGCGCCGCTGGTGCGTACCACGAACAGCGCGTCGAACCCCGAGAGGTTCTCAAACCTGGCGAGCGCGCGCGCGATCCAAATCACCGTCTCGTGGTCCGTCTCGTAGCGCAGATGTCGGATCAGGCGCGGGACGATCCAGTCTTGCGTGCCCTGACCGAGTCGCCACGCGCAGTGGGCGCGGATCCACGCTTCGTCGTTCTTGCGGGTGCGCATCGCCTCGATGCGCGCGAGGAGCAACTCCGCGGCATAGCGCGAGTCCGAGGCGCCGAGTGCTTCGACGGCGACCCTGCGCTCGGCCGCGGGCTTCTGCGGCTCGTCGAGCCAGCGCGCGAGGTGGGGGAGGCTCGCGGGCGCTAGGTCGAAGAGCTCTTGGAGCGCGGCCTGCGCAAGCCCACCCGTCATGCTCGGAATTGACTCGACAAGCCCCGTGACGTGCTCGGGGAGGTCGGCCTCACCGCCCGAAGAAGCAGCGACGGGGCCGAGATCGCGCTCAAGTCGCACAACAGCGTCGCGTGCGACGGTCGTTCGCGGCTCGGGGGGGCGTTGTTGCGCGGCCGGGGAGCCGTTCGTCTGCGGTGACGGCGAGTCCGAGCAGGCGCCGACCCACGCTACGTTGAGAAGAATCGCGACGAGACGCTTCACGGCGAAACTTGGACCGAGTGCACGAGCTTGGCCTCGCGCTCGGGATCGGGCTTGTCGGGGACCGCATAGTAGGGCGAGAGCTTGTAGAAGAGCGCGACTTCGACCGAGCCCTTCGCGCTCTCGTCTTCGATGCTCAGCGTGACCTTCTGCCCTGCGGGGAGCTCGGTGTTCGGCTCGCCGACTTCGAAGCGGTAGGGATTGCGGAAGCGATAGAGCTTGCGCCACTCGCCCGCGCGGCCGTCGGCGGCGAGCGGGCGCCAAAACACGTCCGAAGCGCGGCTGCGCTCGTCGGTGGGGTAGTTGTGGCCCGCGCCGATGTTCTCGACCTCGACCACGATGGCGTCGTTCGTTCGCTCGGCGCGGAGCGAAACAGCGCTGCGCACGAGCTCGATGTCGTGACCCCCGTGCATGACGTGGATGCGGCCCTTCGTCGGATCCGAAGGATCGCGATAGGGCATGTGACATGCGATGCAGTCGCGGAACTCAGGGCCGGGCTGCGCGTAGCGACTCGCCTTCCACTGATCGACCGTGCCGTGCTGGTTGTGGCAGCCGCCGCAGGCCTCGGGGCGCGTGAGCTCGCGCTGCGCGCTCGGACGGCAGGCGACGGACTCGTTGTCGAGCGTGCCCGCCATGCGTCCGTCTTTCATCTGGTGGCACGAGATGCAGTCGACGCCCTCGGCGCGGCGCGTCGAGCGCGCGAGTGGACGGTTTCCGATTCCCGTCTCGAACACGGGCTGCGGAGCGTGGCAGTCGATGCAGTCGGTGTTCGAGAAGTTCTCGCTCAGCTTGCGGACCTCCTCGTCGTTCCAAGCCTGCGCGTGCCACGATTGCTGCCACTCGGCGCTCACGTCCGCGTGGCACTCGGCGCATTGGGCCGAGCTCTCCCAAGCGACGGGCGCGTGGGGCCTCGCTGGTTCGTGGAAGATCGCGACGAGCGCCCATGCTCCCAGGGTGAGCACGAGGACGCCCGCGAGGGCGCGTGCGTTCATTCGCTCACCTCGATGCGGCCGGATCGCAGGCGGAGAGTGCGCGTGGCGATCGCGCGCGCCTCCTCGGGGGCGTGCGTGACGTGGATCACGGTGAGCCCGAGCTTGCGTTGCAGCTCGCCGAGCTTCGCGAGCAGGCCGGAACGGAGCTCGTAGTCGAGGGGTCCGAGCGGTTCGTCGAGCAAGAGCAGCTTCGGACCGATCGCGAGCGCGCGGGCGAGCGCGACGCGCTGCGCCTCGCCGCCGGAGAGCGTCGCGGGCATGCGCGACTCGAAGCCCTTCAGCTCGACCCACTCGAGCAGCTCGCTCGCCCGACCGGCGCGCTGCGCCTTCGGAACTCCAGCGTGTTCGAGGACGAACTCGAGCTGGCGTGCGGCGCTCATGTGAGGCCAGAGCGCGCTGTTTTGAAACAGAAAGCCGATGCGACGCTGCTCGCTCGGGATCAACACCTTCGCTCCGTCGCTCACGCGCGCGCCGAACAACTCGACGGTGCCGGAGGAGGGGATCGCGAGACCCGCGATCGCGCGAAGGAGCGTGGTCTTGCCCGAGCCCGACGGTCCGACGACGAGGAGGTGCTCACCCGGCTCCACATTGAGCGAGAGCGAGTCGAGCAGCGCGCGCTCGCCTGCGACCACGCGCACGCCATCGAGTCTCACTGCGCTCACGGTAGGAGCTCCAGACGCTTGCGCGCGAAGAGCGACCACAGGAGTCCCGGCAGCACGATCAAGAACACGAGCAAGAGCGCCAGCGCGGCCACGAAGGCGTCGCGTCCGAAGTGGATCTGGTTGAAGATGCGGAACATCGCGGTGTGGTTGGCGGCCGGGACGAGCAGCGTTGCATCGAGCTCGCGCAGCGACAACACGAACACCAACACGAAGGCGCCCGCGAGGGAAGAGCGCAGGGCCGGGGCGACGATGTGGGTGAGCCTGCGGACGGGGCCGACGCCCGCGACGCGCGCCGCCTCTTCCAAGCGTGGGTCCAGCGAAGCGACCGCTCCGCCCGCGACCAGCACGGCGAAGACCATGAAGCGTCCCGTGAGGAGCACCGAGACGAGGAAGTCACTCTCGTAGATCGCGGCCGTCGCGTCGCGATTCCAAAGCACGATGATCCCGATGCCGAACAGCACGGCGGGGACCGACAGCGGCAGCAGCACGAGCGGTTCCAAGAGGCGTCCGCGGCGCGCGCGTTCGAGCGCATGGCCGAGTACGAGTCCGAGCGCGACGCAGCCGAGCGCCGTGATCAGGGCGTTCGTCACGCTGTTGCGCACATCGCCGCGGCTGCGCTCGAGCGCGAGCGCGAACGCGGAGGACAGCTCGGTCGTCGACCAGCCTCGCGGACCGCCGCCAGCTTCCCAAAGCAGGCGTCCGATGGGCACGATCGCCGCGAGTGCGAGAAGGGACGTGCAAGAGAGGAACGCAGGCCAGCGCCATGCGCCGAGCGAGATGCGCTCGGGAGTGCGGAAGTCGTGGGAGAGAGAGGCGAGGGCGCCGCGGCGCCGCAGGGCGAGCGCGGGGATCAGCATGAGGAGCGTCAGTGCGACGAGCGGTAGCGCCATCGCGACCGCGCGCCCCGGGCTCGCATCGATGCGCCACGTCGCATAGATCGAGTCGGCGTAGACGCTGAACTTCGGCAGTCCGAGCCACGACACGTAGTCCGGCACGGAGAAGTCGTTGACCGTGAATACGAACGCGAGGCACGCCCCACACAGAGCGGGCGGGAGGACGAGCGGCAGGTCCGCGCGCAGCACCGCGCGCAGTCCTCCGACCATGCGGGCCGCCTCCTCCTGTCGTGCATCGATGCGCTCGAACGCGCGCGCCGCGAACACGGCGACCAATGGGAACGTGCTGAGCGTCGAGACGAACCATGCGGCGCCCGCGCCACGGATCTCCGCAACGGCGGTCCACACCATGGCGAGCATCATCGGCGGCAGAAACAGCGGCACGACGCCGAGCGGCCGCAGGACGGAGGCGAACGGCATGTCGGTGCGCGCCGTCAAGAAGCCGAAGGGTACGCCGAGCACGAGGGCGAGGGTCGCCACCCCGAGTCCGTAGAGTGCGGTGCGGCCGAGCAGTACGCCGGAGTTCGCCGTGAAGAGCGCCGCGAGGTCCTCGCTGTTCACACGTCCCGCCATCACCGCGAGCGGTGCGAGACCGAGCAGCGCGAACACGAGCAGCGCGAGGGTGACCAGCGGACGGCTCACTGCACGAAGCGTCCCTTGAGCTGTTCCATGCGTGCGGGGATCTGCGCTCCGACTTGCTTCCAGTCGGCGTGGATCAGCGTGAGCTTGTCGATGTCGAGCACGTGCTCGGGCTTCGCGACGCCCGCGCGCAGCGGGATCTGCGCGCCATCGGCAGCCGCGAGCTTGGCCTCGGTTTCGCGCGCGAGCACGAAGTCCACGAACTTGCGCGCGTTCTCGGCGTGCGGCGCGGCCTTCAAGATGCCGATCGTATTCGGAATCAGGAACGTGCCGCGCGCATCGACGTGAGCGGCGTCTCGCTGGTCGGGCACGACCTGCGCAACCGGGTAGCCCGCCTTCTTCGCGACCCAGTAGTCGTCCGTGTCGGTGAGCCCGAAGGCCATCGAACCCTCGCGCACCATGCGCATGACCTGTCCGTTGGACTGAACGAAGTTGACTCCCGCCGCCGTGAGCTCGTCGAACCAGAGGTTCGTCGCCTCTTCACCGTACGTCGCATACAGCGCGGTCGCGTGTGTGAGCGTCGTACCTGTCAGCGGTCGCGCCATGCAGACCTTGCCCTTCCACTTCGGATCGAGCAGATCGGCGAGTCCGTGAAGCTCGGCCGGGTTGGCGAGGTTCGTGTTGACGATGAGCACGCGCGCGCGCGCCGCGAAGCCGGTCCAGCGGTGCTCGGAGTCGCGGAACTCTGCGGGAATGTCGGCGGCAGACGGGCTCGGGTAGCTCTGGAGCAGGCCGTCTTCCGCGAGTGCGACGGTGTGCGCGATCTCGTTGTTCCAAAACACGTCGCAGCGCGGTCGGTTGCGTTCCTCGCGAATGCGAGCGACGAGTCCCACCGTCTTGGCGGCCTCGACGTCGAACTCCGCGCGCACCGTGAGTCCGCTTTGACGCTCGAAGTCGCGCACGAGATCTTCGGCGAAGATCTGGTCGAGGGCGCAGTAGACGACGAGGTCGGGCTCGCGGGCGCAGGAGGCCAGCGCGGCGAGCGCGAAGGGCGCGAGGAAAGAAGTCAGGCGGGCGGCGTAGGTGTTCATCGTCGAAGGGGGCTGTGCAGGCTAGTCGGCGATCCTGCGCGGGCCACAGCGAACAGGCGTTGAGGCTACTTTCGGGTGGGGTGGGGCTCCACGGGAGCGTGGGCCTCGGGGGCGCCACGGGGTATGCTCTCCAGCCTCCCTGCGACCCTCCAGAACGGCCCCGAGGGGCCGGAAACCACGTGAAGCTAGCTGCACGCCAGTCCCGTCTGGGTACCGAATCCGCCTTCGAGGTCCTCGCCCGCGCCAAAGCGCTCGCCGCGCAGGGCAAGAGCATCGTGAACCTCGGCATCGGCTCCCCCGACTTCCGCACGCCGGAGAACATCGTGGAAGCGGGCCGCAAGGCCCTCGCCGATGGCGCCCACTTCTACACGGCAGCCAAGGGCATTCCCGAGCTGCGCGAGGCGGTCGCCGACGATTGTCTCGCGCGCCGCGGAGTCCGAGTCGACCCAGGGAACGTGATGATCGTGCCCGGCGGCAAGCCGACGATGTACTTCGCGATCTCGATGTTCGGCGAAGAGGGCGCGGAGATCCTCTATCCGAACCCCGGCTTCCCGATCTACGAGTCGCTGATCAAGTACACGGGCGCGACGCCAGTGCCGATCGAGCTGCGCGAGGCTTCGGGCTTCTCGTTCAACCCCGACGAGGTGCTCGCCAAGATCACGCCGCGCACGCGGCTCATCATCGTCAACACACCGGCGAACCCGACCGGCGGCGTGATCCGCAAGGCCGAGATGGATCGGCTCGTCGCGGGGCTGGAAAAGCACCCGCACGTCGCGATCCTCTCCGACGAGATCTACTCGCGCATGCTCTACGACGGCGAGGAGCACGTGAGCCTGTACTCCTACGCGTCGATCCGCGATCGCGTGATCATCTTGGATGGCTGGTCGAAGACCTTCTCGATGACAGGCTGGCGTCTGGGCTACGGCGTGTGGCCGAAGAGCCTGATCGACGTCGCCGAGCGCCTGCAGATCAACTCGAACTCGTGCCCGAGCGCGCCGGTGCAGTGGGCTGGCGTCGAGGCGCTGCGCGGGCCGCAGATCGCCGTCGACCGCATGATGTCGGCCTTCGACGAGCGCCGGAAGCTGATCGTCGAGGGGTTGAACAAGATCCCGGGTTTCTCCTGCGTGATGCCGAAGGGCGCGTTCTACGCCTTCCCAAACATCACGAAGACGGGCTTCAAGTCGAAGGAACTCGAGGTCAAGCTCCTGCACGACGCGGGCGTGGCGATCCTCTCGGGCACCGCGTTCGGCGCGATGGGGGAGGGCTACCTGCGCTTCTCGTACGCCGCGTCGCAAGACGACATCCGCGAGGCGCTGCGCCGCGTGACGGCGTGCCTCTCGACCGCAGGCGTCCGCTAGGCGCGCGGCGATGCGCGTCTCCGATTTTCGCAGCGACACGGTCACGCGTCCGTCGCGGGACATGCTCGAGGCGATGTTCCGCGCCGACGTCGGGGACGACGTGCTCGACGGAGATCCGACGGTCGCCGCGCTCGAGAGACGCGTCGCGGAATTGCTCGGGAAGGACGGCGCGTGGTTCGTGCCCTCGGGCACGATGGCGAACTCGGTCGCGATCGGCTCGTGGACACGCCACGGAGACGAGATCCTGCTCGAGCGCAGTGCGCACATGGTGCAGTGGGAGGCCGGCGCGGCCGGAGCGCTCCACGGCGTGCAGTCGACGACGATCGTCGCCGAAGACGGACGCATGCCGCTCGACGAGCTGCGGCGCTCGATCCGGCTGCGCTCGCTGCATTGCCCCAAGACGACCCTGATCTGCGTCGAGCAGACGTTCATGGGCTCCGGGGCGGGGCCGGGCGGGCGCGTCGTGCCGCTCGAGCACCTGCGCGCGATCAAGGCGCTCGCCGCGGAGCAGGGCATTCCTGTCCACATGGATGGCGCACGGCTGATGAACGCCGTCGTCGCTTCGGGTGTCTCGGCGCGCGAGTACGCCGCGTGCGCGGACTCCGTGTCGTTGTGTCTCTCGAAGGGGCTCGGTTGCCCGGTCGGTTCCTTGGTCGCCGGTCCGCGCGAGTTCTTGGAGCGCGCGCGCTTGATGCGCAAGCGACTCGGTGGCTGGATGCGCCAGTCGGGCGTGCTCGCAGCGGCGGGGCTTTACGCCCTCGACCACAATGTGAAGCGGCTCGCGGAAGACCACGAGCTCGCGCGCGAGCTCGCTGCGGCGCTCGATGGCTTCAACGGTGTCGAGTGCTCGCCGGGCACGGTCGAGAGCAACATCGTCATGGCGCGCATCACGCATCCCGAGCACACGCCGGAGAGCTTGATGGGTGCGCTGCGCCAGCGTGGAGTGCTGGTCTTGCCGCAGAACGCCACGACTCTGCGCTTCGTGACCCACCTCGACGTGTCGACGGAGGACGTCGCGCGCGTGGTGGTCGCCTTCGAGGAAATTCTCGGGTAGCGCCGCGCGCGACCCGTCCGGCTGCTCTCACTTCGTTCCGAACCACGACAACAACCTCACCGCCATGGGCATCTTCAAGGCCTACGACATCCGTGGAAAGTTCCCCAAGGAGCTCGACGCTGCGCTCGGTCGCAAGATCGGCAACGCGTTCGCGCATCTCTTGAAAGCGAAGCGTCTCGCGGTCGGCCGTGACATGCGCACGCACTCGCCGGAGCTGCAGGCGGCGGTGATCGAGGGCATCCGCGATGCAGGCTGCGATGTCGTGGACATGGGCCTGTGCTCGACGCCGATGGCGTACTTCGGCATCGGATCTCAGGACGTGGACGGCGGCCTCAACGTGACCGCGAGCCACAACCCCGGCGAGTACAACGGCATGAAGCTGTGCTCGCGCGGTGCGCGTCCGATCTCTGCGGCGAATGGCATTCTCGACATCGAGCGGATGGTGGCGGCGGCGCAGCCGGCGGTCGCCGCGAAGCGCGGTGAAGTGCGCAAGGTCGAGCTGCTCGACGCGTACGCGGAGCACGTCGCTCGCTTCGCGAAGATCGAGCGGCCGCTCGTGGTCGCCGTCGACGTCGCCAATGGCATGGCCGCGTACACGTTGCCTCCGATCCTTGCGCGCTTGAAGAACGTGACGGCGCACACGCTGTTCATGCAGCTCGATGGCACGTTCCCCAACCACGAGGCCAACCCGCTCAAGGAAGAGAACCTGCGCGACGTGAAGAAGCTGCTCGGTTCGACGAAGGCCGACGCCGGCATTGCGTTCGACGGCGACGCGGATCGCTGCTGCTTTGTCGACGATGCGGGACAGACGCTCTCGGCGGACCTGATGACGGCGCTGCTCGCGCGCGAGATGCTGCGCGAGAAGCCAGGCAAGCCCGTGGTGTACGACCTGCGCTCTTCGTGGGTCGTGAAGGAGGAGATCGAGAAGGCGGGCGGAACGGCGGTGCGCGACCGCGTCGGACACTCGTTCATCAAGGCCACGATGCGCGGCAACGGCGCGATCTTCGGCGGCGAGCTGTCGGGTCACTTCTACTTCGCGGACAACTACGTGTGCGACTCGGGCGAGATTGCGTTCGTGAGCGCGCTCTCGATGCTCTCGCGCGGCACCCAGACTCTCGCGCAGCGCGCGGCCGGGCTGCGGCGCTACCACGCGAGCGGCGAGATCAACTTCCACGTCGAAGACAAAGACGGAGCGATCGCTCGGCTGCGCGAGACCTACAAGGCGGGCCGCCAAGACATGCTCGATGGGATCACCGTCGAGTTCGGCGACCTCCGTTCACCGGATTGGTGGTGGTTCAACGTGCGCGCCTCGAACACCGAGCCGCTCCTGCGCCTCAACCTCGAGGCTCGTACGGCAGCAATCCGGGACGCTCGCAAGGCGGAGCTGGTCGGGCTGCTCGGCACGCCGGTCGACCACTGATCCCTCCCACGGGAGGGAAAAGCTTTCCGTTCTCGGCCGCCGGAGGGGGCGGGAATGGCGAGGGCGTTGGGGAGGCTGGAACGCGGTTCCCGCTCCGCTAGCATCGCGGTCCGGTTGCAGGACTGCCTCCGACCGCACCGCCGGAGTTGGGTGCAGTTCGAGCCGATGTAGAACCGCCCGTCCATGCTCCTCCCCGCCGTACTCGCAGCGCTCGGCGCGATGCTGCCCGCCCAAGGTGCGCGGGACGACGCGGCCGTGCCCCAGCGGATCGAGCTGCTTTCCGTGTCGAAGTGGGACGAGCTGCTCTCTCGGGACGCTCGCGCGAGCTTCGGGCTGCGCACGCCGACGGCGGCGCGCGAGATCTTGGAGGATCGTGGCGCGAGCGAGGAGCGCCGAGCGGCCGCACTGCTCGCTCTCGGCGCCGGAAAGTTCACGCAGTTCCGTGGGCGGGTGCTCGAGCTCACCGCCGAGCGCTCTCTGGAGACCAAGCGCGCGGCTATTTGGGCGCTCGCGCTGTATCGAGACCCCATCGATGTGCCGGTGCTCGTCGACTTCGCCGAGCGCAAGGCGGCGGGGGTCGCGGAAGCGGGAGTCTTCGCGCTTGCGCTCCACGGCAGTCCGGCTGCGAGGGCGGAGTGTCAGCGTCTCTCCCAGCAGGTCGAGGGCGGCGCGAACGCCGCTGCGGCTGCAGCACTGGCGTTTCTGCGCACTCCGCCCGAAGAGAGCGAAGTTGCGCGCTCGTACCTCGAGCTGCGCTTTCAGGCGGCGCGCTGGTGCGGCCTCGTCGACGGACAGGCGTGGGAGAGCCTCTTGGTCGAGGACCTCGCGCGCAACGCGAAGTTCCTGAGCCGCGTGGTGTATCGCTCGGCAGCGCTCGTCGAGCGACCAGGTATCGCGGACCACTTCCTCGAAGTGGCGCTCGCGGGCGCGCCTCCCGAGCGCCTGCGCGGCGTGGTGCGGGCCATTCCGGAACAACTCTCGCAGCTCGTCGAGTCCGGGCTCTTCACTCCCGCGAGCGACGAAGAGTGGCGCATCCTCGTCGACGAGATTGGAAAGCTGCGCTTGGAGGTTCGCTCCGAGCCTCTGCTCCGCAAGGGCTGGAGCGTGCCGGCAGTGCGACCGCAGGTCGCGGGGCTCCTCGCGCGCGCGGGCGGCTCGCGTTCACTTCAACTGTTGGAGCTGCACCTGCGTTCGGGCGCACACCGCGAGCGAGCGCTCGCGGCGGAGGCGCTCGGCGCCGCAGGGGATGCGTCGTACGTCGCGGATCTCGCTGCGATGGAGCTGGATCCAGACCCTTCGGTGCGCGCCAGCGCCCTCGTTGCGCGCGTGCGCCTCGGGGACAGCTCCGCGCTTCCGATCCTGCGCGAGCGCGCGGGCCTGAAGAGCGACAAGCCGATGGACGTGCCCGCCGATGCGCAGGCGACTTGGGAAGCGGTCGCTCGTTGTGCGGATCAGACTGCGGTTCGCGTCGTCGCGGTGGAACTTCTGGAACGCGTGCCGACCGGTGTGCGCTCGCGCATCGCGTGCGAGCTGCTGGCGGGCGGCTACGAACCTGCACGCGAGATCGTGCATGGCTACCTCGCATCCGGGGTGCTGGAGGGGGAGGCGGCTCGTCGCGCGGTCGAGGCACTCGGTCTGCGCGCGAGTGCGGCGGATCTCGTGCTCTTTCGACGGTTGTTCCCTCTCGGGAACCAACTGGAGGTCGACGTGGAGCTCGCCTGCGCGCTCGTGCGCTCGGGCGACGCGGAGACCGTCCCGCTGCTGCGCGCTGCGCTGTGGAGTGAGCCTTGGAACCGCAGCGTGCTCGCGGCGGCCCTGTGGATCTCGGTCGCGGGGATGGAGCCGCTCCGTCTGGAAGTCCAGCGTCCGCCGCCCGGCGCGAGCGCGCGCGACCTCCGGCGCGTCGGCTTCGCGCTCGGGGAGTGGGGCGGTCTGGCAGAGGTCGACTGGCTGTCGGCCCGCATCGGACCGGCCGAACCGGCACTGCAGGGCGCGGTCCTCGGGGCCCTCGGGGCGCGTACCCACTAGAGTCCTGCGGACGAAGATTCGAAAAGGACACGGCAGGACACCATGTTGAGCAAGGTTGCGATGATCGGGGTTCCCATGGACCTCGGCGGCGGACGCCGCGGCGTGGACATGGGGCCGAGCGCGATCCGCATCGCGGGCTTGGAAGACGGCATCCGCCGCCTCGGACTCGCCTACGAGGACCGCGGCAATCTGGCCGTGCCCGCGCCCGAGTCGCGCGAGCCCCGCGACCCGCGCGCGCGCTTCTTGGGCGAGATCTCCCGCGCCTGCCAGCGCCTGCGGGTCAAGGTCGAGAAGGTGCTCGAAGACGGCGCGTTCCCGCTGGTCGTCGGCGGGGACCACTCGATCGCAGTCGGCACCGTTGCGGCGATCGCCTCCTTCCATCACCGCCGCAACCAGCGCATCGGGCTGATTTGGTTCGACGCTCACGGCGACATGAACACGCCGGAGACGTCGCCGTCGGGGAACATTCACGGCATGCCCTGCGCTGCGATCCTCGGCCGCGGCGCACCGGAGCTCGTCGGGCTCGGGGACATCGTGCCGATGGTCGATCCACGCAACGCGGTGATCGTCGGCGTGCGCGACCTCGATCAGTACGAGCGCGAGGAGATCAAGTCGACGGGCGTGAAGGTGTTCACGATGCGCGACATCGACATGTGGGGCATGAACGAGATCATGCGCCGCGCGCTCGCGATCGCGAACGACGGAACTTCGGGCTTCCACCTCTCCTTCGACATGGACGGCACGGACCCCGCCGTGGCTCCCGGCGTGGGTACGCCGGTCGCGGGCGGTACGGACCTGCGCGAGTCGCACCTCGTGATGGAGCACGCGTTCGAGTCCGGCAAGTTGCTCGGGCTCGAGGTGACCGAGATCAATCCGATCCTCGACGAACGCAACAAGACTGCAGAGTTCGCGGTGCAGCTCGTGCTCTCCGCGATGGGCAAGCGCATCATCTAGGCCCTCGATGCTCCGCCTCTTCCACTCGCTGCGACGACACGCGCCCTTGGTGCGCAACTTCGTCGACAAGGACCTGCGGGGGCGCTACGTCGGCTCGACGGTGGGGTTCTTCTGGTCGCTCGTCAACCCACTGCTGTCGCTCGCGACGTACACCTTCGTGTTCAGCTACGTGCTCGAGAGCCGCTGGAGTCCGCAGCAGCCCTTGGCGCAGGTCGTGTTGATGATGTACCTCGGGATCGTCACGTGGGGGTGCCACGCCGAGATCCTCTCGCGCTGCACCGGAACGCTCGTCGAGAACGGCAATCTCATCAAGAAGGTCGTGTTCCCGAGCGAGGTCCTGCCGAGCTACATCGCGGTCTCGGCGCTCTTCAACATGCTGATCGGGCTCGGGTTCGTGCTGCTCGGCGTGCTGATCTTCGGCTACATCGCCCCTCTCGCAGATCCCACTCCGGCCGGCTGGACGCCCGCGCCGGGAGAGCTGCCCTTCCAGCCCCTTCGGCTCGGCGCGTCGGCGCTTTGCTTGCCCCTCTTGTTCGCGCTGCACTTGGGCTTTTCCGTGGGCATGGGATTCCTGCTCTCGACGCTCAATCTGATCGTGCGCGACGTGGGGCACTTCGCCTCCGCGTTTCTGACGATCTGGATGTTCGGCACGCCGATCTTCTATCCCGAGGCGATGGTCCGTGAGCGCGGCTTCGGGTGGGTGGTCGACGCCAATCCGATGGCGTGGGTCGTCGATTCCTATCGAGCGATCCTGCTCTTCGGTGCGTGGCCCGAGCCGCTCGTGCTCGCCAAGCTGACGCTGGTCGCAGGCTTCGCCATGTGGGCGGGGACGCGCTTCTTCTTCAAGAATCAGCACCGCTTCGCGGATTTCCTGTAGGCCGAGCATGAGCGAGCAAGCAGGACAGACCGCTGGCCGAGAGCGCACGAGTGCGATCTACGCGGAGGATCTCTCCAAGTGCTACCGCATCTACAAGAAGCCGATCCACAAGCTGTGGGACGTGCTCTTCCAGTCGCGGAGCTATCAGGAGTTTTGGGCCGTCCGCAACGTCTACCTCGATATCCCGCACGGCAGCACGGTCGGAATCATCGGTGAGAACGGCGCGGGCAAGAGCTCGCTCCTCAAGCTGCTCACGGGGATCACGATTCCGTCCTCGGGCAAGGTCGAAGTGAAGGGTCGGGTCGCGTCCCTGCTCGAGCTCGGCGCGGGCTTTCACCCGGAGTTCACCGGGCGCGAGAACATCCGCCTGAACTGTGCGATCTTGGGCATGACGCCCGAGGAAACCGCCGCGCGCTTCCAGAAGATCGTCGAGTTCAGCGAGCTCGGCGAGTTCATCGACCGGCCCGTCAAGACCTACAGCTCGGGCATGTACGTCCGACTGGGCTTCTCTGTTGCAGCGAGCGTCGATCCCGACATTTTGATCATCGACGAGGCGCTCTCGGTCGGAGACGAGCACTTCCGCGGGAAGTGCACGAATCGACTCAACGAGTTCCGCGAGCAGGGCAAGACCATCGTCTTCGTCAGCCACGACATGGGTGCGGTCAAGTCCATGTGCAAGTGGGTGGTGCTCATGGACCAAGGGCGCATCTTGGAGCAGGGCACGGCGGAGCAAGTCGCCGATGCGTACCTGAAGCGCGCGAAAGCGCGCGGCAATGAACGCATGTCGATGGTGCAGCGCGGCAAGAGCGAATACCCGCGCTGGGGCTCCGGCGAGGTCGAGGTGATGCACTTCGAGATGCTCGACGAGCACCGCCAGCCGACGCACGTGATCCAAACGGGCCGCCCGTACTCGATTCGAATGGTGTGGAAGGCGCACCGGGAGTGCGCGAACCCCGTGTTCGGCGTCGGGCTCTACCGCACGGATGGCACGTATCTGAACGGCTCGAACCACCAGTGGCGCGAACAACCGATCGAGCTCCTGCGCGTGGTGCCCGGCGACGAGGGCGAAGTCGAGATCTTCGTCGATCGCATGCCGCTGCAGCATGGCCAGTACTACTTGACGCTCTTCTTGTACGACCACTCGAAGGCATCGCCGACCGCCATCGATCACCGCGAGCACGTCTTCACGTTCGAGGTGCTCGACGTCGAGCGCGCGCAGCACGGTCTGATCGCGGTGCCGTCACGCTGGACACTGACGCGCCGCGGTCCGTCGGGCGATGCGTCGCTGGAGTCGCGCGCGTGAAGTCGGACGTTCTCGCGCTGCCGTTCGACCAGTACCAGCGTTACCGGCTGGTCGCCGATCTGCTTGCCCAGCTGCGCGGAGGCGGCGCGCCCCTGCGCGTCCTCGACGTCGGTGGACGGACCGCTGTGCTGCGTGACTTCCTACAGGACGCGCGCATCGACCTCGTCGATGTCGAGCCCAGCGACAGCCGCGGGCTCGTGCTCGGCGACGGGAGCCGCCTGCCGTTCAAGGATGCGTCGTTCGATGCGGTGTGCGCCTTCGACACTCTGGAGCACGTGCCTCCGTCCCTGCGGACGGCGTTCGTCGAGGAAGTGCGGCGTGTGTCGCGCGGTTGGGTCGTGCTCGCCGGTCCCTACGCGCATCCGCGCGTCGTGGAAGCGGAGGGGCTGCTTCAGAAGTTTCTGGAGAGCAAGCTCGGCGAGCGCCATCGCTACCTCGATGAGCACTTGCACCACGGCTTGCCCGAGCGGCAGGCGGTCGAGGCCCAGCTCACGCGCAGCGGCGCCCGCGTCGTGACGATCCCGCACGGAAATCTGGACCGCTGGCTCGTCCTGCAATGTCTGTCGATGTACATGGACTACGATCCGGCTTTGCGCCCGATCGCCCGCGATTTTCAGCGTTTCTACAACGCGGAGCTGTACGCATCGGACCATGCGGAGCCGGTCTATCGGCACGTCGTGGTCGCCGCCGTGGGCTCCGCTCCATTGCCGCGCGCGCAGGAGCTGCTCGGCCCGCCGATCGCGCCCGCGGGTGCCTTGCGCTCGACGTTCGAGATGGTGGGCCAGCTCGTGCACTTCGACCGGGAGCGGACCTGGTGGCATTCGGTGCGCGGTGAGCTCGAGCGTGTGATCGAAAGCTACCGTCGCGAGAGTGCATGGCGTGTCGAGCAGAGCGCGGCCCACGAGGCGACGATCGCTCGTCTGCAAGCCGAGCTCGCACAGGCGCGCGAGTACGCGGAGAAGCTCCGCGGCGCGTACCAGTCCAGCGAGGACGGTCGCAAGTACCACGTTGCGCGTGGGGAGGAGGAGCGTGCTCGCTTCGCTTCCGAGAAGGCGATCTTGGAGTCGGAGCTCGCCGCGCTCCGGCGTCGCCTCGGAGATGCGCGCTAGCGCGCCTCGCGCAGTTCAAATACGGCGGCGCTGCCCGCGGGGATCGTCACGGACCAGCCCGTTCCATCCTTGGGGTGGAGCCAGTGGATGCTGTGACCCTCGACGGGTCTCAATCCCAGTCGTCGTTCGACGCCGTCGCCCTTGCGCGGCAAGGCTGCGACAAGGGTGCGCTCGCCTGCGTTGCTCCAGGTCCACGTCCACTCGCAGGCGCTCTCGGACGGCGCCGTCTCGACGGGCGCGAGCGATGCGCCGTTGCGGGTGAACCAAGCGCGCTGCTCCTCGGTGACGCGCTGCCCCAAGTCGCGCGTGCGCAGCCCCTCGGGGGGCTCGACGAGCGTGCCGCTTTCTGCCAGCGCGGCGCGCGCGCTTTCTTCCAGGGCTTCGCCGGTGGATCGAATCCAGCCGAAGGTGCCATCGACACAGATACGACCACCGGCCGCACGGAAGGCGCGGAGGCGGGCGAGGTCCGCGGGATCGACGACGCAGAGCTCGGTGGCGATGACGAGGGGGAATCGCGCCGCATGCTCTGGTGTCAGAGTCTCGATCGGGAGCGCGCCGGGCATCGCTCCGGCGGCGCGAGCGAAGTCGAGCCAGGCGCGGCGCGCGGTCTCGACCGAGCCATGCTCCTCCTGCCAGCTCTGGAAGCGCTGGGGCCAGGTCGAGCCGTCTGGGAGAGCATCGCGAAGCCAGCCCGCGGCGATGGAACGTCCCGAGTGGAGGATCGCGATGCCCGTGGGCTGCGGCTTGAAGCGCGGGAGCGCGCGGATCGTGGCCAACGTCGAGAGCAGCGCTTTCGCCACATCGGGCCGCTGCGCGAGGTCCGCTTCGCTCCACACGAACACGCCGTCGCCTCCCTGCATCCAATGCTCCCACACCGCGTGGGTCGCAACGTGCAGGCCTTCCTTGGCGAAGATCGTGAGGTACAGCCGCTGTTCGGGCCTACGGAGGGTGAGCGCGAGCTCGCGCGCATTGCCGACGCGATAGCACTCCAAGAAGTCGAGGAACGGCAGCACCTTCTCGACGGCGACTCCGCCGAACGCCGACTGCCCGGAGATCCCGAGCAGTCCGGCAGGGCGAGAGCGTGCATGGACTTGGCGCGCGAGGTCCTCGAGGAGGAAGACGAGTTGTTGCTGATGGAACTCCCGTCGCTCCAGCCAACGCCCCATCGGAGCGAGGTGTCCGTCGAAGACCGAGCGCAGCACGGCGTCGGTACGGATGTCGGCGAGGCGGAGGGGAATGGGGGCGGTCTCCGCCGCGTGCGCAAGGGACCACTCGCGCTCGCAGTGCTCGCACGTGCAGACCTCTTCGGGAACTCCGCCGGGAGTGAGCCCTACTTCGTCGCCCAGCGAGTAGCCGAGACCGAAAGCACCGTCGCGGGCCGCGAGGCTCTCCGCGAGCCTCGTGCGGAGTCGTTCGAGCGTCGTGGGATCCGCGAGGCAGGGTTCGCGCCGGCACAGGGTCGGGTCGCGCTCGGCCAGCCAGCGCTTGCGCCGCGCCTCCCATGCGGGTTGGTCGCGCTCGAGGTGCAGGTCGTCGCGTCCGGGAGCGTTGAAGACGAGAAAGTCGACTCCCGCCGCGCGCAGACCCTCGATCGCATCCGTGCGCGAGATGCACACGGCTCCGAAGCTGCGCTGCAGCTCGCTCGGCTCGTCCGCGGAGCGCCAGAGGATCGCAGGGAACTCGTGCGCATGTGGCGTCGTTTGCGCCAGAGCCAAGAGCAGCGTAGCGAGCATTTGGCGTGGTTCCCTTCAGCCCCTTCCACGCTAGCCTAAGGACTTCGCATGCCGCCGTCCGCTTTCGATCCCGTACGCCTCGCCGAGCGCGTCGCCCCTTGGCTCCTGCCGGCCGGGGACGACAGCGACGTCGTCGTGTCGAGCCGTGTGCGCTTCGCCCGCAACGTCGAGGGCTTCCCGTTCGTCACGAAGCTGACCGACGAGCGCGCGGGAGAGCTCTCGGAACGTCTGCGTCCCGCTCTGCAGCAGTTCGAGGTCGCGGGCCGCATGCACTGGGTCGACATCGCGTCCTCGAACGACGTGCTGCGCTTCCTCCTGCGCGAACGGCACCTCGTGAGCCGCGACCTTGCGCCGAGCGAGGGCGAGCGCGCCGCCAAGCCGGGGCGGGCTGTCGCGTTCAGCGACGACGAGCGTCTCTCGGTGATGGTGTGTGAAGAGGATCACCTGCGCATCCAGTCGATGGAAGCGGGTCTGCACCTGCAGGAAGCTTGGGAGCGCGCCGTCGCGCTCGATCGCGAGCTCGAAGCGCGCGTGCCCTACGCCGCGAACGCCCAGTACGGGTACCTGACGGCCTGCCCCACCAATGTGGGCACGGGGATGCGCGCGTCGGTGATGCTCCACTTGCCTGCGCTCGCGCTCGTGCCGAGCGAGATCGAGAAGATCTTCACGGCGGCGTCGCGCACGGGGCTCGCGGTGCGCGGGCTCTACGGCGAGGGATCGAAGGCCTACGGCGACTTCTATCAGATCTCGAACCAGATCACGCTCGGTCGCAGCGAGGAGGCACTGCTCGCGGAGCTCTCGGAGCTCGTGCCCGCGGTGCTCGCCTTCGAGCGCTCCGTGCGCGCGGAGCTTCTGCGCTCGCGTCGCGCCGAGCTCACGGACCGCGTGACGCGTGCGCTGGGGCTCGTGCGCTCCTCGCGGGCGATGACGACGGACGCGGCGCTGGCGCATCTCTCGAGCCTCCGGCTCGGACACCTGCTCGGACTCTGCGATCAAGTCGATCTGAGAACGCTCGCCCTTCTGCGGGTCCAGATCCACAAGGCGCACCTTCAGGTACGCACCTACCGCGAGGTCGGGAACGCGCTGGTGGAGCCCACGGAGCGCGACCGCATGCGCGCAGAGCTCCTGCGCCGCTCGCTCACCTGAGTTCCTCGGAGGCGGAAGTTCTTTCCGCTCTGCAGCTGCGCGTGGGCAGGTCGCTCGGACAGCGCGCGTCCGGCGGTGCGTCGGTTTTCGATACAGGCTGCATGTGGCTCGCCGCACTCGCTCTGTGCTCGTCTCCGGCCGCTCCTGCGGAGCTGCGCCTCGAAGTCCTCTCCGGTCGCGTGCGCGCGGCAGACGCCGAGGGCGTTCGCACGCTGGGCGAGGCCCCGACGGTCTGGCAGGCGGGCCAAGGTGGGTTCGTCGAGATGGCCCCGCTCGCCCGCATGCGGCTGCGCTGGCTCGCGAGGGCGAGTCTCGAGCTCGAAGGCGGGTGCGATGTGGCGTGGCGACCCGAGGCCGCGGGGCAGCGTGCGCTGAGCCTGGAGCTCGGACGGCTCGGCTTGGCCCGCGTGGAAGTTCGCGATGGACCGCTGCGGGTCACGCTGTCGACGGGCTGGCGCATCCTCTGCAGTGGCGGAGTGGTCGCGCTCCGCGGACTCCCAGACGGGGCCCTCGAAGTTCAGCACTTCGGCGGTGCTCCCGTGCTCCTCTCGCAGCCGAGCGAGCCGCACACGGTTCGTCCGCCGTGGACGCTGCTCCCAGGTGGCCACGCTCGACTCTCCGCATCCGCCACGCCGCCGAAGACGCTGCAGGGCAAGCTCCTGCCGCCTTGCTCCGATGGCCGTGAGGTTCCTCTGGGCTTGGGCGGGGGTGTGGGCGCGTGGGGCAGCTTCGTGTGGCCTTGGAGCGGCTCGGACGAGCAGGGTGCGGTGCCGTGGGGGCCGCGCTGGCGCGCCAAGTCCCGCTGATCCTCGAGCGAATCGTGCAAAAGGCGCAGCGCCCAGCACCGCGAGGGCGCTGAGCGCTGCTTGGGGAGGCCCCCGCTGGGATCAGGCGGCCTTGGTCGAGCCGGTCCCCGAAGCGAGGAAGAACTCCAGCGCTTCGCGGAGGTTGGCGGCTCGGATGTCCGGTTCGACGAGCAGCTCGCCGTCGGTGCAGCGGCGGCCGGTTGCGACGCCGAGCGTGCGCAGTCCAGCGCGGCCGCCCGCGGCGATCTCGAGCGTGCTGTCGCCGATGACGAAGGAGCGTGCGAGGTCGATGCCGTCGACCTGACGCGCGTGGAAGAAGAGCCCCGTGTCGGGCAGACGGAACACGGACGTCTTGCGGTGCGGGCCGACGCCCTCGGTGGGGTGCTCGAGGCAGGCGTAGTTGCGCACGATGCGCACGCCGCGCGAGGCGAGGTGCTCGAGGAGCGCGCGCTCGAAGCTCGCCCACTCCTCGTCGCGGATGCGGCCGGTAGCGACCGCGTCCTCGTTGCCGACGAGGTACAGGTTCCAGCCCGCGCCCGAGAGGCGGAACAGGAGGTCGGTGATGCCCGGGGCGATGCGGCACTCGTGGAAGGGGGTGAAGCCGCCCGGCGGGAGGTCGATCAGCGTGCCCCAGCGGTCGATGAAGAGCGCGCGGCGGGCGGGCTCGGTGCCGGGGATCGGGGCGGGAGTGCGGCGGGCGGAGTGGTGCTTCATGGGGCGTGGGGGACGGGACGGGGCGAACGGCTCGCAGTCGTTCTCGGACGTCCCGGGCGATCCATGAGTGGCAGGTCGCTTTTCTTTGAAATTGCGAACGGAAACCGGCGCACGCGCGAAGCGGCTTCCGGCAGGAGTTGCCGTGGGCGGAAAGCCCATCCGTTCGTAAGTCTTTGGACAGGGGATCGGATACCCCCAAGTGCCGCGCGGCGCGGGACGCCCGAAGACGACCCGCGCCGCGCGAGGAGCCGAAGACGTGACCGCGCTAGACGTTGCGCAGCTCGTCCTTCAGGTACTTCATGTCGGCCGAGTACTGCTTGATCGCGGCGAGCGTGCGCTCCTCGATCTTGGTGAAGTTCGCGCCGATCTTGACGCCGCCCTCGCGCTCCTCGACGGAGCTCACGACCGCGGTGGCCTCGCAGAAGCCGGACTGGAAGAGCGGCAGGCGGAACTTGATCTTGAGCTCGGTACCGATCGAGAGCAGTTGGCCCATGGCAAAGACTTCGAGGCCGGTGTCCCCGCCGTTCCAGCTGAAGTGCAGGCCCTTGTCGTCGAGGCGCGCCATGCGGCCGATCCCGCGCCAGTTCGACCCGAACTTATGGCCGTGGACGGGGTTGACGACCTCCTTGAAGCGGCGCGTCTGCGAGAGGAAGTGCTCGATGCGCTGCATGTCCGTGGGGCTGAAGATGACCGAGCTCTCGTCCTCGGGGAGCGCAGCCTCGGCCTCGGGCTTGGCCGCCGCAGCGGGGGCGGAGCCGGTGACCGCGGCCTGAGCGGCCTCGTCGGTGTCGCAGACGGGCACGATGCGATCGATGCCGACCTTGCCGATCATGTCGCGGCAGAACTCGGAGGGGCGCGCGATCACGAGCTTGCCGCCCTTCTCCTTCAGGAGCTTGGAGACCTTGATGATCGTGCCGAGCGCGGTCGAGTTGATGAACTTGACCATGCGCAGGTTGAGCACGACGCGGTGCACGCCGGCCTTCTGCAGGGCCGCGACCTCGGTCTGGAAGGCAGTGCAGTAGAACGTGTCGAACTCGCCGCGGAGGTGGAGGGTGGCGAAGTTGGAACCGTGCTCGACGTTGATGTGCATGGCGTTCGCGAGGGTGCGTGAGAGGGCGGAGGGGGTGTACGGCCGGAGAATTTACCATCGGGAAGGGGGGGAGTCTGCCCTTCCTGGACGCTGGCGGGCACTTCGGGGGCGGTAGACGGGCCTCTTCGGCGCTAGAGTGCGGGCATGTTCTGGCGCAGCAAGAAGGATCGTGATTCGAAGTCCGCCGAAGGTCCCCAGAGTCGCCCTCAGGCGCCTGAGGCTGCTCCGGGGGCGCCGGGGGCGGTGTCGGTCGGCAACTCCACGGCCCGCTTTCTGACGGGCGACAAGGACACCGACCGACGGACGGTCGAAGTGCTGCTCGAGATGTTCGCTCGCCTGTCGGAGGCGCGCGATTTCGACGAGACCTTGGTGCAGATCGTGGACAACTCGGTCGAGCTGTGTGGCGCCGAGCGCGGCTTCCTCGTGATGCAGGAGCCCTCCGGCGAGCTGCGCATCCGCGTGGCGCGCACGCGCGACAAGAAGCCGGTGCAGGACAGCGAGCGCTTCTCGACCTCGGTGGTGCGCTCCGTGATCGAGAAGAACGAGCCGAAGCTCGCCACGGTGCAGAACGAGACCGAGGCGCGCGACCTCGGCCAGTCGGTCTTCGATCTGCGGCTGCGAGCGGTGATGTGTGTCCCGCTGTCTCGCACGAAGGAGGGCGGGAGCTCTCTCCGCGGCGCGCTGTACGTCGACTCGAAGGCCGCCACCCGCGAGTTCAGCCAGCGCGACCTCGAGCTCTTCAACGCGCACAGCCAGCAGGCCGCGATCACTCTCGACAAGCACCGCAGCCACCAAGAATCGCTCGAGAAGGCGCGCTTGGAGCAATCGCTCGAGCTCGCCAAGGCCGTTCAGTCGGGCCTGATGCCGCGCATCCCCAAGGACATCGCGGGGCTCGACATCCACGGCTTTTTCCGCGCGGCCGAGAAGACGTCGGGAGACTTCTTCGACTTCGTGAAGCTCAAGGACGGACGGCTCGCGGTGGTCGTCGGCGACGTCTCCGGCCACGGCGTCGGTCCGGCGCTGATCACCCAGAGCGCCCAAGGCGTGCTGCGCACGGGTCTGCGCATGTCGAACGACCCTGCGGCGGCGCTCACGATGCTGAATCAGGATCTCTCCGATCGCATCGAGGCCGGGACGTTCCTGACGCTGATGTTGCTGGCCATCGCTCCGGATGGCTCGGTCGAGATGTGCAATGCGGGACACCACGGTCCGCTGCTCGTCCGCGAAGGCAAGGTCTTGACCTACGACGCGCACGGCCTCGCGTTGGGCTTCTCCTCGGACATCGAGTACTCGGTGGACGAGCGCTTCGAGCTGCGCCCGGGCGACGTGATGTTGGTCTTCACCGACGGCCTGATCGAGGCGCATCCGGAGGACGATCGCGACAAGCTGCTCGGCGAGGAGCGCGTGAAGGAACTCTTGGTCGAGCACGCCGCCCGCGGCTCCGACGCCGAGACGATCACGCGCGCTCTCGCGGAGGCGGCGGTGCAGTTCTCTGGCGGCAATCCCGAGGACGATGTGACTCTGGTCGTGGTGCGTCGCGTATGAGCCAAGCGACAGCTCCCCGCGGCGCGGCCCTCTTCATCGAGAATGCCGCGAGCTACCCGCCGGGGCCCCAGTCGACGCGCGTCAACCTGCGCATCCGCGGAGGCGTGATCGAGGCGGTCGGTCCCGAAATCACCGGCGAAGGCTTGCCGCGTCTCGACGCGCAGGGACTGACCGCGATCCCCGGTCTGGTCGACGTTCACGTGCACTTCCGAGATCCCGGACTCGAGCACATCGAGGGCTGGAACCACGGGTCGCTGGGCGCGCTGCACGGCGGTGTGACGAGCGTGGTCGAGGTGCAGAACAACCCGCCGCTCACGACGTCGCGCCGCGCACTGGAGGAGCGGCTGGAGCACGTGCGCTCGCGCTCGCGGGTCGACTTCGGCTGTCTTGCGAACCTGGTCGAGGCGTCGCTGCCCGAGCTCGCGGCGATGGCTCCCCTCACTCCGGCCTACAAGTGCTTCCTCGGTGGATCGACGGGCCTCGGAGGCGTGCTCGATGACGCGCTGATCGGGCGGCTGTTCGAAGGCGCCGCCCACGCGGGGCGCATGGTGGTCGCGCATTGCGAGGACGAAGCCACTCTGCAGCGCGACAAGCTCGCGCTGGTCGATGGCAACCCCAACGCGACCGTGGCGCTGCACCACCTTGCGCGCTCCACCGAGGCCGAGGCGATCTCGGTGGCCACGGCCATCGAGTGTGTCCGCAAGTACGGGACTTGGCTGCACGTGTACCACGTTTCCTCGGGCGCGGCGGCGGCGTTGATTCGACGCGCACGCGCCGAGGGACTGCCTGTGTGGTCGAGCACCGGCCCGCACTTCCTGCTGCTTTCCTGCGAGTGGGCCGAGCGCCTCGGCAATCTGTTGAAGGTCAACCCGTCGATCAAGACGCCAGAGGACTCGAGCGCGCTCTGCGCAGCGCTCACCGCCGACGAGATCGACTCGATCGGCACCGACCACGCACCGCACCCGCTCGAGTACAAGCAGCGCGCCTACGCAAAGTCGCCGTCGGGGATGCCGTCGGTCGACTTGCTCTGGCCGCTGACGTGGGAGCTCGTGCTGCGCGGCTGGCTCGACGCCCAGACCGCGCTCGACGTCGTGACCTGGCGCGCGGCCGCGAGTTTCCACCTGCCCAAGAAGGGGCGGCTCGCGCGTGGCTACGACGGGGACGTGGTGCTCTTCGATCCCTCAGCGCGCTTTACGGTGCGGGGAAGTGAGCTTCCGTCGCGCTCCAAGTGGTCCGCGTACGAAGGCTGGGAGCTCCGCGGCAAGCCCGAGGTGGTCGTGCGACGCGGCGAGGTCGTGTGGCGCGACGGAGCCGCGCTCGTCGATGCCGGAGGTCGCCCGCTCGAGCTGGAGCCGCCGCGTCCTCGTCGGAGCTGAGGCGGATGCGCGCGGAGGACGGGCTCGTTCCGGCGGACTCTGCGCGCGTCGAGTTTTCGACAGAGTTTCACGCGCGATTGGAGCGTTTCGTGGCTCGGGCTCGGTCGCGGGCCTCGCGCGAAGACGGCCGCCGCGGCGCCGCGCGAGGACAGGGCGTCGAGCTCGAGGGCCATCGTCCCTATCGCGCTGGAGAGGACCTTCGAGATCTGGATTGGGAGCTGCTCGCGCGCTTGGGACAGCCTTGGGTCCGCGTGCGGCGCGCCGAGCAGGGGGAGCGGCTCGCGGTCGTGCTCGACACGAGCGCCTCGATGGGGGTGGGTGCGCCTTCGAAGCTTCAGCTCGCGGCCGAGGTAGCGCTCGCGCTGTCGTGCGCTTCGCTGGCGAACGGTGGTCGTTCGTTGCTCCTCGCCCACGGCGAGGGCGGTCGCGTGGAGAATTTCTCCCTGCGCTCGGCGAACGCGCGAGCTGCCTCGATCGCGTGGATGGAAAAGCGCATGGCGCGGGGCGCGGGCCGTCTCGGGGACCTCTTGTCGGATCCGGGGCTGCGACGCGCGCATCGCGTCGTGGTGCTGGGGGATCTCATGGACGCCGAACCCGCGGAGGTGCTCACGCTCGCCGGCTGGGGACGTCGCGTGGAGGTCGTGCAAATCCTCGCGGAGCGCGAGCTCGCGCCGCAGGTCACGGGCGGTGTCGAGTGGGTCGACCCGGAAGTCGGAGCGTCCTTGCAGCTCGCCGTCGGCGAGCGCGCGCTCCGAGAGTATGGCCATGCGCTCGACACGAGGTTGGAGCGCTGGAGGACCGCGTGCCGCGGCCGCGGCCAAGTGCACCGGCTGGCTCGCTCCGACGCGGCTTTCGAGGATGTCGCGGGGGCGTTGGAGCCGTGATCGAGTTCGATTCGCCGCTCGCGCTCGCGACGTTGGTGGTGCCTTTCGTCGTGGCGCTCGCGCTGCTCGCGGCGCGTAGACCTCCGCTGGCGTCCACGGGCACCTTGGAGGTCTGGCGCGAGGTCTCCGCCGAGGCCGCAGTCCAGCCGCGTCGCCGCGGCGCTCCGCCGCTCTCCGCTTGGGCGCTGATCGCGGGCCTGTGTGCCGCGTCTTTGGCCCTCGCCGGTCCGAGGCTCCCGAGCGCTCGAAACGCGCCTTGGCGCGTCGTCGTCGATCGCTCCCCCTCGATGTACGAGCGCGACGGCGGTGGGACGCGCCTCGACCGCGCCTTGGCGACGCTGCGCGAGCAGGTTCCGACGAGCTTGGAGTACGTCGCTGCGAGTGCAGACTTCGCAACGGCCGCATTCTCGGAGTTTCCTGAAGAGTGGCGCCGCGCGCCCGCGGGTGACTGGCGGGAGCCCGACTGGTCGGCGCTCGACGACGTGGGAGTGCTGTGGCTGACCGACACGGCGTCTCGCGCTCCCGAACGCGCATCGCTGATCGCCGTGGGACGCGACTCCGCGAGCTCGGTACGTCCGCAGCTTCGCCGCTTCGTTCTGGATCCCGTTCTGGACCCCACGCCTTTGGGGCGCGCGGTCTTGGCTTGGGCAGAAGCGCGGGGGTACGAGCGAGCCACAGATGCACGCCCCGTCGCGCTGTCTGTGCTCCTCGCGACGAGCGGCGCGGAGCGGCCGATGCGCTGCGAGGGCGGCGCATGGACTCTCTCCGGCTCCGCGAGGCGCCTCGAAGTTCCGTTGGACGCGCCTTCCGAGGCTCTGCTGTCCACCGAGGATGGGGCGCTCGTGCTTGCGCGTCCGGGGCGCTGGGACGTCGGCTTGCTTCCGGGCTGTCGACTGGAGGGCGACGATTTGGCGTTCGCGCTCGACGTCGCGGGAAAGCTCGACCGCGCAGCGGTCGGCTACGAGGACTCGACTCCGCTGTCGGCCCCGACGATCGCGCTCGGCTCCCCAGCGCCTCCGAGTCGTCCTCAGCGCTCCTATGCCGCGCTGCTCGCCACGCTCTCGGCGTTGCTCGCGGGACTCTCGCTCGCGCTGCGCGAGCGTGGCGCCTAGTCCGCCGCTTCCTGAACCTGCCCGTGGCGGCGGGTGAAGAGCGCGGTCGCTATGAAGCCGACGCCCACCGCGAACCAGAGTGTGCAGATGCGCGCGAGGATCACCGCGGCAGCCGCTTGCGCGCGCGCAGCCTCGCGCGCGGCGTCGCCGGCGAGAGAGAGCGTCCGCTCTAGAACGGGCTGATAGCGCGGGCGAAGCAGCGAACCGAGCAGACCTTCGGTGATCACGAGCCCGCCCGGTGCGATGATCGCCACGGCGCCGGCGACCGCGCTGAACGCAAAGGCGAAGACGGCATAGAGCCACGGCACGCTGTCGGGCACGACGGCGTTCGCGATGAGCCAGAACCCCGTGCACTCACAGCCCCAGCCGAGCACGGAGACGAGCGTCGGAAGCGCGAGCTCACGGGGCGCCAGCAAGATGCGCGTGCTTGCGAACGCGCCGTCGACGCGCGGCGCGAGCCGCCCGATCCATGGCATGCGCGCGACGATGCGTACCACCGCACGCCCGACGGCGACCGAGCCGACGAGGAGAAGGGCCACGGCGCACAGTGCGAGCAGGGACCAGAACACCCACGCATACTCGGGCGCGGTGTTCAGTCCTCCGATCGCGACGAGGAGGAGGTAGCCGAGCAGATCGGTGAAGCGCTCGGCGACCACGATCGGCGCGGAGTGGTGGATCGGCACGCCCGTGGTCTGTTTCACGAGCCACGACTTGAAGACCTCACCCATCTTTCCGGGCGTCACCGACAAGGTCATGCCGCTGAGGAAGATCAGGAACGAGGTGCCCGTCGCGAGGCGGATCTCCAAGAGTTGGCAGTAGCGTTGCCACTTCAGAAAGCGCAGACCGTAGTTGGCGAAGGAAAGTCCGCAGGCCGCGGGGAGAACCCACAGGGGCAAGCGCGCGAACGCGCTCGCGATCGCGGAAGCGTCGGACCAAATGGCGATCGCGGCGTACACGGCCACGCCGAGAAACACGCCGAGCAAGAGGCGTCGACCGAGCTTGCGGGGAAGTGCCACGGAAAGTTCTTTCGTGCGAGGGGCTCAGCCCTGCACGGGGGAGTCGCTCTTTCGTCCGAAGACGAAGACGATCATGAGTAGGGCGGAGCAGCCCAGCGCAAGGGCCGCGGGGCCGCTCCAGCCGAGGAAGGCGCACGGGAAATAGCCACAGGTAATGGCCACCGCCATGGTCGTAAACGCGTATCCCATCTGCGTGCGCGTGTGGTCGATGTGGTCCGCGGCGCAGGCCGTCGAGCTCAGGATCGTGGTGTCGGAGATCGGCGAGCAGTGATCGCCGAAGATGGAGCCTTCGAGCACGGCACCGATCGAGAGCAGCATCAGCGTGTAGCCTCCGAGCGCCGGATCGCGCTCGCCGAGCGTGAAGGCGAGGCCGACCACGAGCGGCAACAGGATGCTCATCGTTCCCCACGACGTTCCGGTCGCGAACGCGATCGCGGCGGAGAGCAGGAAGAGCAGTGTCGGCAGCAGCGGGGGCGCGAGGCGGTCGCCGAGAAGCTCGGTCAGGTAGCTCGCCGTGCCCAGTCCGTCGCAGGCCGCTCCGATCATCCAAGCCAAGTAGAGGATCGCGACCGCGATGCCCATGTTCTGGATCGTCGTCGCGATCGCGCCCGGGATCGCGCGGGCGGCACCCGCGAAGGTGGCGAGGACGCAGGACAGCAGGAAACCGGCGGTCGAGCCGATCAGGATGGCGCGCGAGCTCTCACCGTCGGCGAGCACCGTCGTGACCTTGCGCACGAAGTCGAGCGACGAGTCGCTCCAAAGGTTCGGGTGCTCCGCGCTTCCGACGCGGAAGATCTCGAAGAGCGTGACGAGGACGAAGGTCAGCACGGGCAGAACGGCGCGATGGGCGCGAGGGACGACTCCGGGCGCTGGTTCGATGTGAGTGGCTGCGTCGCCCACCATCGGCTTGCCACCCTCGCGCACGACGAGGCCCGTGCTGCGCGCGCGGCGCTCGGCCGTGAGCATCGAGCCGAAGTCGCGGCCCGAGAACACGATGAGCCCCGCGAGGACCAGCGTGAAGATGCAATAGAAGCGGAAGGGCAGCGTGTCGATGAAGACCGCGTAGCCCTGCTCGCTGCTCATCCCGGCGGCGGGGAGCTGGGGAGCGAAGGTCGAGACCTCATAGGCGATCCACGTCGAGAAGATCGAGATGCCCGCAACGGGCGCGGCTGTGGAATCGACGAGGTAGGAGAGCTTCTCGCGCGAGATGCGGAAGCGGTCCGAGAGCGGACGCATCGTCGTGCCGACGAGAATGCAGTTGGCATAGTCGTCGAAGAAGACAACGAGCCCCATCAGCCACGTCGCGACCTGCGTCGATCGCGTGCTGCGCGCGAAGCGCGCGACCGAGTCCACCAGTCCGCGGATGCCGCCCGAGCGAGTCATCACGCCGACCATCGAGAGCATCGCGACGACGAAGCCGATGATCAGAAGCTTGTCGGGGCTGGTGAGCTGGGGCCACAGGCTCTCGCTCGCGGTGTCCGGAAGGCTCCAGAGGAGCGCGGAGCCGAGCGATGCACCGCTCTTGATGCGCGTGAGCACCATCGCGACCCACACACCCGAGAAGAGCGCGAGCACGGGCTTGCGGAACAGGATCGCGAGCAGAATCGCGACGAGCGGTGGGTACAGGGACGAGCGCGCGGGCGGGTTCCAGCCCTCGCGCACGACGCGCTCGCGAAGCCCCGAGGGGTGGGTGTACTCGATCGAGATGCGGCTCGAGGCGGAGTCGAAGCGCACACCGAAGCTCGCGCCGCGAGCCTGCCCGGTCGAGGTGGGACTCTGCTCGCCTTCGACGGCGAGGGAGATCCCTTGCTCGGCGGCAGCTTCGCGCAGCCCGCGGATGAGGCTGCGGCGTGCGTGGTAGTGAACCGTGAGATCCTCGGAGGGGACATCGCTCTCGAATCCCACGCCGAAGATCGAGAGGCGCGCGCTCGTTTCGCTGCGCTCGAGTACGGCGGGCCCTGCGAGCACCACCTGCGCGAGGGTGGGGCGCGGGTCGCTCTCCTCGCTCATGCCCTCGGCGGGCGGCGGGCCTACGCGCTCGGTGAGCGCCCCGTAGCACTGCTGCGCAGCGAGGCGCGCCGGGTCGGCTTCCGGCAGGAGCTGGACCGCGGCCAACACGAGGAGGCTCACGAGGACGAGGAGTGCGGCGCGCATGGAGCGAGGATAGGCATCGCCTGCGGCCGTTTGAAGCTGGGCTGGCGGCCCGCGTCGCTTGGACGATGGGGCGCCGCTGCGTATCCTCCCCACGCCATGTCGATCTTGCAGGCCGCGCCGTCCTCGGACTGGATCTTCGCCAGTGTGCCGTGGCTCTTGGGGCTGTGCGCCCTCGGGGCTGGGGCCGCTGCCGCCGGGGTTTGGTTCCTCCATGCCCGCCTGCGGGAGCTCGCCAAGTACGGCGAGCGCCTCGCGGCTCTGGAGCAGATTCAGGCCACGCTCTCCCGCGTGGCCCGCGAGCGCGAGGATCTCGACCTGCGGCGAATCGAGCACGTCTTGATCGAGCTACGGGACGGCCAGCGTCGCCTCGAGGACACCCTGCTGCGCGCGTCGCAGGCAGGGCTGCACTCGGACGTGGGGCGCACCGGCGCGAGCGCGGACGCTGCGGGGCTTTCCGAGCGGATCGTGCAGCGCCTGATCGCACACGGCTTCGAGCACGTGCAGGTCGTGCCGACGCTCGAAGAGCTCGCGCGGCTGTTCGAGGCTGGCGGCGCGCACGAAGTGTTGGTCGAGGCCCGCCGCGGCGGCGTCCATTGCAAGGGCCGCGTGCTCGTGCGGGACGGCGTCGTCGTCGACGTGGAAGTGAAGCCCGCTTATTCGATGTTTCCCTGAAAGAGAACGATGACTGTCACCACGATCGAGAAGCTCGCCCAGCACGTCGGCCAAGTGGTCACGCTGCAGGGCTGGGTGTACGACCGCACCTCCAAGGGCAAGCTGCACTTCGTGCTCTTGCGCGACGGCACGGGCATCGTGCAGAGCGTCGTGTTCCGCGGGAACGTCGGGGAGGACTTGTTCAACCAGATCGCGGGCGCGGGGCAGGAGTCGAGCATCGTGCTGACCGGCCTCGTGAAGGCCGAGCCGCGCGCGCCCGGTGGCTTCGAGCTCGACGTCCAGTCGGTGCGCGTGTTGCAGGCGGTGCAGGGCTACCCGATCACGCCCAAGGAGCACGGCATCGAGTACTTGATGGAGCACCGCCATCTGTGGCTGCGCTCCAAGCGCCCGTGGGCCGTGATGCGCATCCGCCACGCGGTGATCATGGGCATCCGCAACTTCTTCGACGAGCGCGGCTTCACCTGCATGGACGCGCCCATCTTCACGCCCAACGCGTGCGAGGGAACGTCGACCCTCTTCCAAGTGCCCTACTTCGAGCAGATGGCGTACCTGACCCAGTCGGGGCAGCTGTACGCCGAGGCCGCGGCCATGGCGCTGGGCAAGGTCTACACCTTTGGGCCGACGTTCCGCGCGGAGAAGTCCAAGACACGCCGTCACCTGACGGAGTTTTGGATGATCGAGCCGGAGATGGCCTACGCGACGCTCGACGACGTGATGTCGCTCGCGGAGGACATGCTGAGCTACGTCGTCGCCCACGTCTTGAAGACGCGGCGGGCCGAGCTCGCGGTGCTCGAGCGCGACATCTCCAAGCTCGAGAAGATCGTGGCCCCGTTCCCGCGCCTCACCTATGCGGAAGCCTCGCAGATCCTGCTCGACCACCCCGACATCAAGGGCACGGACCTCGCGTTCAAGGCGGGCGACGACTTCGGAGCGCCGCACGAGACGATCATCTCGAACCTGTACGACCGCCCGGTCATGGTCCACCGCTATCCGGCGGCCATCAAGGCGTTCTACATGAAGCGCGATCCGGCCGACGAGACGAAGTGCCTCTCGGTCGACGTGCTCGGCTCCGAAGGCGTGGGGGAGATCATTGGCGGCAGCCAGCGCGAAGAGGACCTCGACCTGCTGCTCTCGCGCATTCGCCACGAGGGGCTCCCCGAGGAGGCCTTCCAGTGGTACCTCGACCTGCGCCGCTTCGGCTCGGTGCCGCACGGCGGCTTCGGCCTCGGCCTCGAGCGCACGGTCGCGTGGATCTGCGGCATCGAGCACGTGCGCGAGGCGATCCCGTTCCCGCGCACGATCTACCGCCTCACGCCTTGACCCACGCGGGCGGCCGCACGGCTCAAGACGCAGCTTCGTCAGGGTCGCGCCAGCGCTCGCGCTCGCCTTCGACTTGCACTTCGAAGTGCATGCCGAGCGGCCGCAGAGCGGCGCGCAGCGGCGGAACGAGTCCGCGGACCATGGCGTCCGGTGGCTCGATGCAGCGCAAGAGGAGCGTGAGGCCTGCGAGGCCCGCGTCGGGGTACTCCCGTGCGAGCTGCCCGTCGAGCGCGTAGGCGAGGTACGCGTTGACCTTGTCCTGCAGCTGCTGGAGCCGCGCGTCGGAACCGTCCCACGGGCGCGGCTCGACCATCACGAGCAGGAAGCGGCCATCTGACTCACGGGCGAGGAGGTCGATGACGAGCGGATCTTCGACGGGCATGGTCCGCAGTATGCGGCGACCCGCTCGGAGCGGCTACAGGTCGAACGCGCGCAGCCCGCTTGCGTCCGAGATCCACAGGCGACCGCGGGCGCAGCGTGCGGAAGGCGCCTCGAAGGCGACATAGTTCCATTCGCCGCTGCGCAAGGTCGCGAAGAGGAGCGAGCCATCGCTGCGGTGGAGCTTGTAGTCCGCCGAGCCGATCTCGACGCTGCCCTGCGACCACGGCGACTGCAGCTTGGTCCCGGAGTCTAGGCTGCGTCGGAGCATGCACAGACCCGCGTCGGCGTTGCGCGCGCTTGGCGCCATTTCGACCGCGGTCGGCGTCGCCGTGGGCTCGAGCGCGTCGAGCCAGACGAGCGAGCGCCCATCGGCGAGATGGACGCGGATTCCCTCGGCGGAAGCGCGCGGGGAGCCGGTCGGCGCGGAGCCGAGCGCGAGCGGGCCGTGCGTCGTTCCGTCGGTGGCCGAGAGGATCCACACTTGGCCTTGTTCGTCACAAAGGAACAGCGCTCCGGGCTTGTGCGGGAGGAACAGCGGCGTGTGGCGGATTCCCGACGCGGTTCGCAGTCGAACGCTCCACTGCTCCGTGCCATCGGCTCGCACGCGCGCGACGCGCCCTTCTCGGTCGCAGACGATGAAACTGTCGTCGACGGAGACGGGCGCCGCTTCGATGCGGGTGCGCGCACTCCAGCGAACGTTCGGGCGACGCGAGAGGACGATGCGCTGGTCTGCAGGTCCATCGAGCACGAGGGACGCCGTGTCGTAGCCTTCGAGCTCGACGCGGCCCGCTACGCGCTCTCCCGGCGCGCATTCGAGCACGAACGGCGCCGTGCGGAGCGTTCCGTTGGAGAGGCGCACGTGGGCGCCGCTTGGGATGGACTCGATGCGGCAGGGCAAGAGATGCTCGGCGGGGCGCTGGCATGCGGGCGAAAGGCGCGCGATTGCCTCCGCGTGCTTGCCTGCGGCCGCGAGCTCGCGAGCTGCGAGCACGGCCGCGTGATGGGCTCGAACCGCTTCGATCTCCTTGCGGAAAAGCGGGACGAGGTCCTGCGCGCCGGGGGCCTGCTCGAACTTTCGGAAGCTCTCGACCGCGCGCTCGAGATCGCCGGCGGCGGCGTGCGCGCGGCCCGCGGCGTAGAGCGCGTCGAGCTGCGCCATCTCCGCATTCTTGGCGTCGGCCTCGCGCCTCGCGGCGCGCTCGGCAGCGCGCATGTCGAGCGTGAGCTTCAGAGACCGCAACTCTTCGCGGAAGGCTCGGAGCTCATCGCTCATCGTCGCGTCCGCGATCGTGGCGTTCAGGTCGTCGATCAAGCGCGCGAGCCGTTGTTCGGCATGCGCGGACTCGACGTCGCTGCGGCCTTGTCCCGATGCGAGCGTCAGGTCTTCGAGGCGCGCGAGCAGGCTCTCGAGAAGATCGGAGAGCTTCGGCGGAGCCTCACCGCCGACGTCGGGGGCCGCGGGAATCGGGGGCATCTCCAGAGCGTTTCGCAGCCCGAGGACGGGATCGCCTCCGGTGCACTCGAGGTGGCACTCCTGAAAGCGCAGGATCCACGCTTGGCGCGCGGCGACTTGGCGGTGACGAATGCGGCCGTGCAGTTGTTCGCGCAGCGCCACGATGGGCGCTTCTTCCGAGGCTCCGAAGAGAGAGTCGATCTGAGCGAGTGCTTGCTCGGGGCGGTCGAGCTGCTCGCGGACTTGGGCGAGCTTCTGCTCGAAGGCCTCGTCGGCGCGAATTCGTATGACGCCCGCGATGCTGAGCACGAGAACGCCACCGAGGACTCCCAACGTCGTGCGGCGCTTTTTGCGACCGCTCGCGGTGCGCCCGAAGCTCGACGAATACAGTGCGCGCGCCTCGCGGTGGTGAGGCAGCGTGTGCAGCAGTTGCTGGAGCGCCGATACGGCTCGGTCGTGTTGGCCGCCATCGGCGAGCGTGCGGCACGCGTCGACGACCCAACCCGCGCCCTCATCGAGCTTGCCGACCGCGATCAATCGCTGTCCGATCTCGAGGCGCGCTGCGACGGAGGCGTTCTCTCGCACCGCCGTGGCGCGCAGCACGCAGGCCGCTCGCTCGTTCTGACCGCGGTCTTGGAAACGCCGTGCGACGCGCAGCAGGTCGTGGATCGGCGCGCGCTGCGACTCGTCGACGCTGCGCTGCTGGCGCCGCAGAGCGGCGAACTCCGAGGTGAAGTCTTCGCGGTGCGCACGTCGCAGCTCCATCCAGCGCTGGATCGAGCGCGTCTCGTCCCGCTCTGCGCCATCGAGCTTGCAGAGGAGCGAGCGCGCGTCGCGGGGCTCCATCGCGGCAAGCGTGGCAGGGAGCGTGCCTTGTTGCCATTCGTCGAGCAGCAGCCCGGCATCTCCTTGGGACGCGGGCCCCGGCGGAGCGAGGCGGCACCAGCCGGCAAGGCGCGACGCTGCGCGTGCGAACTGACGTCGCTGCAGCTCGTGCTGGGCGAGCGCGAGTTGCTCACGACCGTCGGCGAGCCGCATGGCGCCTTGTGCATGCAGCGCGTAGAGCGACGCGCGAGCTTGACGCAGCGGCCAGCCGAGGCGATCCGAGATTTCGGCAACGCTCGAAGAGCCGTCGCACTCCTGCCAAATGCGCTCCAACGCGCGCTGCGGCGGCTCTTCACCGCGCCGGCGCGGGACGAAGTTTGCATCGATCGAGCTCGCGAGCGGCGCCGAGCCGAGCTCGTCGGAAATACGCGCGTGCTCCAAGAGGATGTACTCGACGGAGACCGCCGGGCCGAGCACGCACTCGTCGAGCTCGATCGTCGAAGCGTTGGCTTCGTCGAGTTCGCTTCGGGGAGTGGATTGCTTCTCGCGCGGAGAGAGCTCGGGAATCGGTCCGGCGGCGAAGCGGAAGTGAAGGGCGCTCGCGTCGAGCATCCCGAACATGGCCTCGAGACGGCTCGCCTGTGCGATCTCTCGCATGTGGACGGAGTCGATGCGCTGATCCGGGCGCGCGGCCCACGCGCGCTGCGTCCTCACCCGCCAGATCTCGCTGGACTCGCGCTCCTCGGGCAGGAGCAGCAACTGACCGTCCGTGACTCCCACGCGGACTTCGCGACCGGCGGCGAAGAGGGTCAAGACTCCCGCTCGGCCTCCTCGGGCGAGGCCTTGCAGGAGCTCCCCGAGGCCGATACCGGCGACGTCGCCCTGGAAACTCATGGATTCTCGCGGGGAGTATCGAGCCGCGAGGCCCACAGACTTCAGCTTTCGAGCGCCAGCCGTTCCCGCAGTCGGGCGAGATCCTGCGGCGTGTCCAGGTCGTCGAGAATCGCGGGATCCGAGGAAATCCACTCCAACAAGGGCCGCGCCTCGGCGCGCAGGGTGCGCAGATCTTTCCGAGGGTCGAGGCGTGCCAGCAGCTTGCGCCCGATGAGGACGGGATGACCGTATCGACCCGTCGGCCCCAGACGGGGTGCGAGCCAACCGCATTCGGGTTCACCGGCTTCGCGCCAAGCTCGAACCAACCCTGCGACGGTCTCCGCCGTCACCAGCGGCACGTCGACCGGCGCGACGAGCGCATCGCGGTCGGGCGCGTGGAGAAGGGCCGCGGCGAGACTCGTGGTGCGACCCTCGGCCCAAGCCTCGTTGTGCACCCACTCGCAGGAAGCGTTCACGCGCGCGCAGATCTCGTTGGCGTGAGCTCCGACGACGACGAGGGGACGACGATCGACCGCGGTGAGGACGTCGAGCAGGCGCTCGAGCGCACTCCGCCCGCCGAGGTCCGCCAGGGCCTTGGGCTCGCCCAGTCGGCGGCTCGCGCCCGCAGCGAGGACGATGGCGCGGAGCATCAAGACCCCAACCAGCGGTCGTACAGCGCACGCGCCGCGTCGAGGTCGGAGGTGCCCTCGAAGAGCGCGCGACCGTCGGGGAAGACGGTGACGGCGATGGCGTCGAGACGCAGGCGCAGGATTCCGTCGCGAAGGGCGACGTCGCGAGCGAGCGGCGTGAGGCGGGAGGCGAGCGCCGCGAGGTCCATGCGCTCGCGCCGCAGCCGACGCGCACGGACCTGAACCGTATTTCGGCCGCAGAGCGAGACGGCGTCCGTCTCCGCCGCTGCGTCGAGGAACGCGAAGTCTCGCGCTCCGCAGCAGGGGCATCGGGGATCGCGCGGAGCGGCGAGCGAGTGCGCCTCGAGCGTCCAGACGTCGAGCTCGACGAGGCACGGACTGAAGCGAGCGCGCAGCTCCGCATCGCCGGAGAGCCAGCGCAGCGCCGCTCCCGACTGGAACGCCGCGATCGCGGAGACCGCGCTCAACAGAACGCCCGCCGTGTCGCAGGTGGGGAGCGCGCCGGGAGGAGGCGGCTCCGGAAACAAGCAGCGAAGGCACGCGCCCAGCGAGGGCAGCACGGGGAGCACGAGCCCGCTGCTCCCGACGACCCCGCCGTAGATCCACGGGATCCCGCGCTCGACGCAGTAGTCGTTCAAGAGATAGCGCGTCGCCAGGTTGTCGGTGCCGTCGAGGACGAGGTCGACGTCCGACGCGAGCTCGCGGAGCAGCTCGGCATCGAGGTGGCGCGCATGAGCTTCGACTCGGGAGGGGCCGCCGATGCGTGCGAGTCGTTCCTGCGCGACGAGGGCCTTCGGACGTCCGAGGTCTTCGGGCTCGAACAAGACTTGCCGCGGCAGGTTCGATTCCTCGACGACGTCGCGATCGACGAGCTTCACGCGGCCGACGCCGCTGCGGACGAGAGTCATCGCCAGCGCTCCTCCGAGCGCGCCGCAGCCGACGATCAAAGCCGACGAGCGCTCCAGCCGCGCCTGTCCGTGGCTGCCGAGCGGCGCGAAGCGCGCCTGTCGATCGAAGCGCGTGTGGCTCACGAGCCCCACACGCTCCACGCGAGGAACGCGAGCCCGAGCACCGCCAAGAGTCCGATCGCGCCGATCAGGAACGGCATCAGCGCCTTCAGGTCGCTCTCCGGCGGCTCGTTGATTTCGACCCAGTTGAAGTAGCGCTGCACGTGCTCGTCGAGCAGTGCCTTGCAGTGGGGGCAGTGTCGGCCGCGCAGCTCGAACGGGATCACGCCCTCGCACTCCATGCAGTAGAAGTTGCGCTCGGCGCCTCCCGCCTCGACGCCTGGCTTGCGCGAACGCTCGAGGTAGTACTCCAGCGCCTCGCGGTTGCGCTCCTTGCGCGTGCGCGACCAGTGCTGGTCGCTCATGTTTCCGTAGCTCGGCGGTCGCTGCTCGGAATCCATCGCGCGGGCCTCCGGAGGTGCCTAGAAGCCCAGCTGCAAGCCGAGATACGGGCCCGAGAAGCTGGCGTCGAAGTCGACGTTGTCGAAGTCGTCCTCGTAGGCGACTTCGAACGAGGTTGTGCGCCAGCCGACGACCAGCGCGCCGTGGAACGAGCCGTGGCTGCCGAAGAGGGCATACTTGGCGTTGAGGTCGAAGTCGAGGAAGGTGGCTTCGTCGCCGTCGTAATCGACGGAGACGCCGGCCGCGACGGCTTCGAGATCGAGCTTCCAGACGCGGGCGCCCGCGCGCGCGGCGACGACCGGCAGCGGAATCAGCTCATCGAAGTCCTGCGTAGCCACGGCGCCGGAGGTCGGCTTCACGGCAGCGTCGAGGTCGAGGACCAGCGCTCCGAGCCCGATGCCGAGCTCGACGGTGTCCGTCGGCGCGAAGTCGAAAGTGAAGTAGGCGCGGTGCATGGCGAGATCGAGTTCGCTCGAAACCGGCTCGCCTGCGTTGATGTCACCGAAGTCGACGTCGAGCGTGCCGTTGCCGTCCCAGCTCGCCGACTGCGTGGCCACGACGAGGTGGGGCATGCCCCACTTGAAGTCGAACTTGGCCCCGAGCACTCCCTCGCGCTCGTCGAGGCCGAGCGTGGAGAGCGAGGTGTCGGCGACGGGAGTCCCCGCGTTGGCGAGGCCGATGTCGCCCTCGGGCTTGAGGAGCGTGTAGCTCGGCGAGCCCGTGATCTGGGGGGCAGAGCAGGCCGCGAGGGAAAGGGAGAGGAGCGTGAGCAGGGTGCGCATGGCGTCGAGGGGTGAGCCGAGAATTCCGCGAGGAATGGGCAAGTTGCCTGAGGGGGTCGCCGATGTCCACCCTGCGAGGGGGATCTGGGATGATCGATGCCATCGAGCGACAGTACGAGCTTCAACCGGCGCCGCCGCGCGTCGTCGGACCGGGCCGTAGGGAACAGGCCTACTTGGACAAGATCGCCCGCCTCGAGCGCCGCGAGCAAGAAGCGGCAGGCGCCGCCGAGCGGCTCGCCCGCGAGCTCGCTTGGGCGGAGCGCGTCGAGCGCGGCACCCAGAGGCGCGTCGAGCGTATCGAGGCCGATTTCGAGCGGGTCCGCGAGGCCGCGGCGAAGTCCGAGGAGGCGCAGAAGCGCCTGCTGCTCGCGCTCGGCGCCCTGCAGCGCGACAACGAGTACCTGAGGCAGCAGGTGGCTGCGCTCGGCGCGGGTGCGACGCCGAAGCTCGGTTCGGGTCGCACGCGTCAGTCGCCGGACTCTGTGCCGAAGCCCCTCTGGAAGCGACTTCTCGGTCTCTGAGCCTGCGGGCGCTTGACAAGCGCCCGAGCGAGTCCGATCCTTTCCGCCCTCGCAGCCGGTGCGCGGCCGCGGGTCGGGCCTTTACCACGGGGCCTTGGCGCAGTGATTTCGGACGGTGGGCGTAGCTCAGTCGGTTAGAGCACGAGGTTGTGGTCCTCGGGGTCGGGGGTTCGAGTCCCCTCGCTCACCCCATCCCTGACGCGGTGCGGGTTCGCGTTCCGTGTTCCGTCGGAGCCTCGCTGAGACGGTGGGCGGCGGGGTTGGGAGCCCGACTCGTGGGTCCCTTGGTAGCGTTTTCGAGACGGCCGCGCGGTTTCTTGCGTTTCAGAAGAGAAACGTGAAAGCGCCTCAAGCGCCCGCCTTGGGGGGACGAAAGCGGTGCTGTGCGGCTCTTTGGGCCCCCGGAGGGGGCTTGGGCCCCACGCTCAACCGCAGCCCCGGTTTCAGCCGGGAAACAGATCCCCATGGGCGAGATGGACGACGTCGTATCCGAGTTCCTCGTGGAGAGCCACGAGAACCTCGACCGGCTGGACACCGACCTTCTGGCGCTGGAGTCCAACCCCAACGCACGGGAGATGCTCGCGAGCATCTTCCGCTCGATCCACACGATCAAGGGCACGTGCGGGTTCCTTGGCTTCGGGCGCCTCGAGTCGCTGACGCACGTGGGGGAGAACCTGCTCTCACTCCTGCGCGACGGCAAGGTGGGCGTTGACTCGGAGACCACGACCGCGCTCCTCGCGCTGGTCGACGCCACGCGTCGGATGCTCGGCAACATCGAAAAACAAGGCTCGGAAGGCCCCGATGAGTTTTTGGAGCTCAAGGAGACGCTGACGCGCCTGCAGGGCGAGTTTGCCAAGCCCAGCAAGAAGAGCGCGGCTGCGCCGACTCCGCCCGCGCCCGCGGCGAGCGCGCCGACCCCCGCAGCGGTCGCTCCGGCACCGGCGCCTGCGGTCTCCGCAGCGACGAGCGCACCGAGCGCGGCGTCCACGTCGAACAGCACACCGGCTCCCGTCGCGGCCGCTCCCTCTGCGAGTGACGCACCGCGCGCCCAAGGCGATCACTCGGTCGCGGACAACTCGATCCGCGTCGACGTCGGACAGCTCGACAAGCTGATGAACTTGGTCGGCGAGCTGGTCCTCGCACGCAACCAGGTGCTGCAGTTCACCACGGGCTCGAGCGACAACGGGTTCCTCGCGACGACCCAGCGCTTGAACCTGATCACGACCGAGCTGCAGGAGAGCGTCATGAAGACGCGCATGCAGCCGATCTCGAACGTGTGGAGCAAGCTGCCGCGCGTCGTGCGCGACCTGTCGCAGGCGCTCGGCAAGAAGATCCGCGTCGAGATGGACGGCAAGGAGACCGAGCTCGACAAGACGATCCTCGAAGCGATCAAGGACCCGCTGACGCACATCGTGCGCAACTCCTGCGATCACGGCATCGAGACGCCGGACATTCGCGCCCAGCGCGGGAAGCCCGCCGAGGGCGTGCTGGCGCTGCGCGCCTTCCACGAAGGCGGTCAGGTCATCATCGAGATCTCCGACGACGGGGGCGGCATCGACGTCGAGCGCGTCAAGCGCAAGGCCGTCGCCAATGGCATCCTCACGCAGGAGCAGGCGTCGCGCATGGGTGAGCGCGAGGCGTGCATGCTGATCTTCGCGCCGGGGCTCTCGACGGCGGCGGCGGTGACGAACGTCTCCGGTCGCGGCGTCGGCATGGACGTCGTGCGCTCCAACATCGAGAAGACGGGCGGGCAGGTCGACCTGCAGAACCGCTTCCTCGAAGGTCTGACGATCCGCATCAAGATCCCGCTGACGCTCGCGATCATCCCGGCGCTCGTCGTTGTGACCGGCGAGGAGCGCTTCGCGATCCCGCAGGTCTCGCTGCTCGAGCTCGTCCGCCTCGAAGGCGAGGCGGCGCGCAAGGGCATCGAGACTATCGAGGGAAGCCCGGTCTATCGGCTGCGCGGCGCGTTGCTCCCGCTGGTCTATCTCGATCGCGAGCTCGGACTCAAGCAGGCGCAGGGCCAAGACGACGCTGTGAACATCGTCGTGCTGCAGGCCGACGATCGTCACTTCGGACTTGTCGTGGACCGCATCTGCGACACCGAAGAAATCGTCGTGAAGCCGCTCGGCAAGCTGCTGAAGGGCCTCGCCAGCTTCGCTGGCGCGACAATCATGGGCGACGGCAAGGTCGCGTTGATCCTCGACGTGATGGGGATCGCCCAGCGCGCGCGCGTCATCAGCGAAGCACGCGAGCGCGCTGCGATGACCCTCGCTGGCGGAGCAGACTCCGCCGAAGGCGAGAAGAAGCGTCTGCTCCTCTTCAGCATGGGCGGTGGCCAGCGTATGGCGGCGCCGCTCGAGGAGGCCGCGCGCCTCGAAGAGTTCACCGCAGAGCAGGTCGAGTGCTCGGGCAGCCAGCGCGTCGTCCAGTACCGCGACGACATCCTCCCGCTGATCTCGCTCGCCGAGCAGTTCGGTCGCGGAGAGGTCGTCGCGCAGGGCGGTCCCGTGCAGGTGGTCGTCGTCCGCGACGGC
>CAIYPP010000123.1 GCA_903928115.1 uncultured Planctomycetota bacterium | reverse complement strand
CGTGCTTGTACGTGCCCTTCAGGCCCTTCAGCACGAACGTGCGATAGAACTTGCCTTGGCTGGCGCAGTCGAGCGAGACGCGCGACTCGCGCACATAGGCGTCGATCGCGTCGAGCGCGTTGTTCACGCTGTCGAGCATGCGTTCGAGCTTCGCATCGCCGCACTCGTCGACGCGCACGAGGCGCGCCTCCAGTTGGCCCGCGCCCGCGGCCTCGCAAACCTCTGTCACGCGTTCGATCCACGATTCGTAGCGCGCGAGCTTGGCCTCGAGTTCCGCGACGCGAGCCGCGTCCGTGTTCAGCAGTTCCGATGCGTTCATGGTCGTGGCTCCTAGAGGCTGAAGACGAACTCGTCGTAGGTGATGCCCGCGTCGGCGAGCGTCTTCTGCACGAGGGCGAGTCCGGCCTCGACTTGGCGCTGGGGGCTCGAGTGCTTGGCTTCCTCGGCGCGGATTGCGGCGTAGAGCGCGCTCGCCTTCTCGACGGCGCTGCGCTCGGGCGCGCGGCGGTTGGAGTGGTAGCCGAGGATGCGGCCCGACTCGTCGAAGCTCGGCGTCACGTGCGCGAAGACCCAGTAGTGGTCGCCGTTGCGCGAGAGGTTGACGACGTAGGCGAAGATCTCGCGGCCCGAGCCGAGCGTGTCCCACAGGAGCTTGAACACCGAGCGCGGCATGTCGGGGTGACGCACGATGTTGTGCGGTGCGCCGAGCAGCTCGCTCTCCGTGTAGCCCGCGATCTTCTGGAAGGTCTTGTTGGCGTAGGTGATGCGTCCCTTGAGGTCGGTCTTGGAGACGATCAGCTCGTCGTTGCCGAGAATGCGCTCGCGGCCGGTGGGCGGCGTGGCGCGCGTGAGGGTCGTGGTCATCGCGTGGCCTATGGAAAACGAGGGTCCTCGGGGGGTAGCGCATGGATCGACCCGCCTCCGCCGCGCGCTCCATACGCCCTTGGCCCCATCGCGGGCCTACGCAACCCGCACGTGCTGCACTCAAAAGGGCCGCGGCCCGCCTCCCGCGAGGAGAGGCAGGCCGCGGCAGCGCGTCGCAGGCGAGCTACTGGACGCGCACGAAGTCACGCACGGCGAAGGTCGAGCCGTCGGTCAGCGAGCCCGTGAGCTCGACTTCGACGTCCGTACCGGTCGGCAGCGAGCCGAGGCCGAGCGAGCGCAGCAGCATCCAGTGCGGGACGGTCACCACGAGGTCGGGGTAGCCCTCGGCGCCCTGCGTGTTGCAGCCGCCGACGGGGCCGTAGTTCGGCCGCGTGATGTCCTGCAGCGAGCGCGGCAGGCTGCCGATGGCGAGCGGACGACCCGTGCCATCGACACGCGCGATCTTGAGGCTCGACGGCACGATCGTGGTCGCGTCGTGCAGCCAAGTGCCCGTGATCGCGAACTGGGCGCTGCCCGGAGCGTGGACGGTGACGCTGTTCGGGCAGGCTGCCGGACGTGCGTCGAGCGTCAGGGCACCGTGCTGGCCCGCAGGCGAGAGCAGCGTGATGGTCTGATCGCACCAGAGGTTGCCACCGCAGTTGTCGGTGAGTGTCCAGCGACGGGTGATGACGACTTCCGGCGCGTGCGGATTCTGCGGCGTGTTGGCGACGACGCTGATGTCGTTCCAGCCGAGCTGCACGGTCTGCGGGCAGTCGGAGGACCACGTCGGGTAGCCCGTGCGGTCCGGGTGCGTCTGGCCGGTCGCGATGCCGCCAGTCCAAACTTCCGTGAAGTCCGCCGGGCAGGTCAGGCTCGCAGGAGCGCAGCACTGCGCGGTCAGGTCATAGAGGATCGGGGTCGCGGCGACATTGACTTGGCGCGACAAGGTCGCGCGGATCTCGCAGTAGCGACCGACGATGCCCTGATCGCAGAGCGAGACGCCGTTGACCGCGGTCGTCCACGGCATCTGCGGCAGGTTGACCGCGTTGTCGGCGGCGCGCACTTCGACGACGACGCTCGTCCCCTGAGGCTCGCTGGAGGTCCAGCTGAAGGTGCCCCAGTACTGTCCGAGGACGCCGCTGTCCTGCACGACCGTCCACGAGCCCGTCGGCGCCGTGCTGCCCACGGAGACGAAACCGGTCATGTCGGAGTAGTTGTACGGTCCCGCGCCAGGGCCGAGGTTCACGACCATGTCGACGGCACCGATCGGGAAGCCGCCGCCACCGATCGGGCCTGCGTTCGGGTCGATGCGCAGCGCGTTGTTGGAGTTGATGCAGGCGACCCACACCTTGCCGTTGGTGTCGATCGCGACGCCGGTCGGGCCGTTGCCATTGCCGAGCGCCGTGTTGAGCGTCACGTTGCCGACCGCCGTGCCGTTGGTGCGGATGTGGCCGACCGTGGTGGCGCCGTTGAGCGAGTGTGCGACCCAGACGTTGCCGACCGAGTCGACGGCGAGGCCTTGGGCGTAGTAGTTGCCGTGGGGATAGCTCGCGAGACACGTGCCGGCGGGGCTGAGCTCATGCACGACGTTGCCGGTGTAGTGCGTGTGCCAGACGTTGCCGGTCGCCGGATCCACCGAGAGGCCGTAGTCGCCGCAGGCGTTGCCCAGCGGAAGACCGATGCCCGTCGCGGGGTCGTAGCGCAGCAGGCCCGTACCCGTGCGAGCGGACCACAGCACGCCGGCGCCGTCGATGACGCCGCCGTAGCCGCCGGCGTTGAAGTTGATCTGCGTTCCGGCGATCGGCTGGCCCGTGACGCCGCTGATCTTCTCGTGCGCCATGTTGCCGATGCCGCCGGTCCACACGTCGTTGTTCGCGTCGATGGCGACCGTGCGCGTGAACGTGCCGTTGACGCGCGTGTAGTTGATGAGGCACTCGTCATCTGCTGTGACGACGCCGCCAGCGGAGTCGACGCCGCCGGCGTTGGTCCACGCCAGGATGTTCCCGAGACCGTTCGAAGTCTTGATGAGGCCGTCGCCGTCGCGGTCGATGGCGGTCGAGTACTGGAACGGACCCTGCAGGTACTGACCGACGGGGTTCGGAGTGAACACTCCGGTGTTCGGGTCCTTGTCGCCGCGCGTTCCGCCGATCACGATCGCGACGCGGGCGACGGAGCCGTGGGGCACACCGCCGACCGACCCGCCTTCATCGCGGTTGGAGACCCACACGTTGCCGAGCCGGTCGACCGTGGTGCGCGAGGGGTTGCGTCCCATGCCGCTCGGCGCGGTGAAGTACTCGCCGAGGATCGCGCCGGTATTCACGTCGATGCGCACCAGCGTGCCGCGCGCGGAGCAGGCGATGTTCACGAACGGGAGTGGTGCGGTCGTGGAATTGAGCTGTAGCTGGTCGCTGTTCGGTACGTCGTGGTTGACGTTGAACAGAACGCCGACGTCGAAGTCGGCGTCCACGGTGTAGGTGCGGTTGCAGTTGCCTTGCGCTTGCGCGAATGCGAGGACGGTCAGGGCCTGCGCCGCTGCGAGGGTGGCGATCGCTCGAGAGAGCTTCATGGGAACTCCGGGAATGGTGGGGTGAGAGGCATCCCGGGGTTGGGCGCACGCCTTCCCCCGCGATGGCCGCCATGGGGGGAAGGCGGACTTCAAACGCTGGGGAGAGTGTGGGGCGCGGGGGTGGAGGGTCTGAATGCGTCGAGCGCGGCACACCGACCCGGAACTTGTTGCCACCCCGTGCGTACGCAGCACGACCGCTGGAAAGCAGGGCGCCGAGGGCTCTCGGTGGCGCGGGGATCGCAGGTGTGTGCCCTATACTCCGAGGCGTCGCGCGGCCGAAGACGACTCTCCCCACCTCCATGCGAATGCCCAAGGGAAACACTCTGCGCTTCGCGGCTCTCGCGTGCGCGTGCGCGCTCGTCGCGAGCTGCGGCGACTCGACGCCGAAGCTCGAGCGGCCCAACATCGTGCTCATCACGATCGACACGCTGCGCGCGGACCACTTGGGGTGCTACGGGTACTTCCGCGATACGAGCCCCAACATCGACGCGTTCGCCAAGGAGTCGCTCGTGTTCGACTCCGCGTACGCCGCGATGGCGACGACGCTGCCGAGCCACACGTCGATGCTCACCGCGCGCTATCCGCTCGAGCACGGCATCACCGCGAACCTGATGCACGGTGGCAAGCCGTTCGGTTGGGCGAGCGGGATGGTGTCGTTCGCGCAGGTCGCGCGCGAGGCGGGCTACGCGACGGCGGGCTTCGTCAGCGCGGCTCCGCTCAAGGCGCCGTCGGGCATCGCGGCGGGCTTCGAGACGTGGAGCGAGCCCGAGGGCGCGGCGGTCGAGCGCAAGGCGGGTGACACGCTTTCGAAGACGCTTCCGTGGCTGGAGCAGCAGGCGAGCCAGCCGTTCTTCCTTTGGGTCCACTTCTACGACCCGCACTGGCCGCACCGCGCGCCGCCGCCTTACGACAAGATGTTCCGCGAGCAGGACGCCGAGGCGAAGGAAGCGTGGATCGCGGAGCGCAAGCTGCCGGACGTCGCGGTGCGCAGCAACGCGCGCAAGAGCACGCAGACTCGGCCGGCGCTCGACAACTACTGCGGCGAGGTGCGCTACGCGGATGAGCAGTTCGGCGTGCTGATCGAGGCGCTGCGCCGCAAGGGCGTGCTCGAGAACAGCATCGTGGTGCTCACGGCGGACCATGGGGAGGGCTTGAACCAGCACGAGTGGACGGCACACGGGCTCGTGTGGGATGAGCAGCTGCGCGTGCCGCTCGTGATGCGCTTTCCGAAGGCCGCGGGCGTCGCGCCGGGGCGCGCGAGTCAGCTCGTGAGCCTGATCGACATGATGCCGACGGCGCTCGGCCGCGTTCAGTCCTTCGATACGCCCAAGTGGCGCGAGTTCTTCAAGCTCGCGACGGGTGTCGATGCGCTCGCCGCCGACTTCGAAGAACGGCCGGTGTTCGCACAGCGCACGGGGCGCGAGCTCGCGGAGGATCCCGGCGAGATGTACGCGATCACGACGCCGCGCTGGAAGTTCATCCACGAGCCCGAGGTCGGCGACAAGCTGTTCGATCGCAGCGCCGATCCGCACGAGCTGCAGGACCTCGCGGCGAAGGACGCGCAGCAGAGTGCGGCGCAGCGGCGGCAGATGCAGCTGATGATGGACCTCCAAAAGCGGCGCGGAGCGGAGCTCGGGCCGGCGGAGGCGGGGGAGATGGACCCCGAGCTCCTGCGGCAGATGCAGGCGCTCGGCTATCTCGGCGGCGAGGATGGGCGCAACGGCGAGGCGCCGACGCCGAAGGTTCCGCAGGAGGAGCCGGTGCCCGACGAGGACGAAGCGCCGAAGGAGCAGGGCGACAAGCCCTGAGCGGTCCGGTGTCGGAGTCGGCGGGGGACGCGCAGGTCGCGGCGCGCCGCGAGCGACGAGCGCTCGTGCTCGTCGTGATCACGGCGCTCTTCGTGCGTCTCGCCGTGCTCTGGCTCGCGCGCGATGCCGAGCCGTGGAATGACCAGATCACGTACGTGCAGCGCGCGGAAGACTTGCTCGACGGCAAGGGCTACACGGGCTCGTACCAATCGTGGGTGCAGAATCCGGGCGAGCGACAGCTGCACACGCTCCAGCGCTACCCGGGCGCGTATCAAGCGCCGGGCTTCTCGGCCTTCATGGCGCTCGTGATGGGCGTCTTCGGACGGGATCAGCTGTGGGTGAAGCTCGCGCAGGTGTTCCTCGGCGCCGCGAGCGTCTGGCTCGTGTATCGCCTCGGGCGCGCGTTCGTCGAGCATCGCGCCGCGCTCGTCGGTGCGTGGTTCTTCGCGCTCGATCCGACGTTGGTCGCGTTCACGCACTATCTGTTCAACGAGACGCTCTTCCTCTTCCTCTTGCTGGCGGGGCTGTGCGTGCTCGTGCGCAGGCGCGAGCCGGGCGGCTGGGTCGCCGCGGCCTGCGTCGGAGCGATCTTCGCGGCCGCGTCGTATGTGAAGTCGTCGGCGCTGTATCTCTTGCCGCTGCTCGGAGCGTGGTACGTGCTGTGGTGTCGCGCGCAGTGGAAGCGCGCGCTCTCGTTCGTGCTCGTTGCGTCGCTCGCATGGAGTGCGTGCATCGCGCCGTGGGCGATTCGCAACACGCAGGTGCACGGCGGGTTCGTCCTGATGGACTCGAGCGGCCCCTACAACCTTTGGCGCGGGAATCAGCCTGCGGCTTATGCGCGGCGGCGCTTCGGCTCGGACTGGAACGTGCGCTTTCCCGAGCCCTTCAGTGCGTGGACCAACGCGCCGGTCGCGGAGGTCGGCGGCAGCCAGATCGTGCGCGTCGTGCGCGACCAGCTCGGCGTGGAGAAGCCCACGGATCTGCAGATGATGGAGGGCAGCCAGCGCGCGGCGGTCGAGTTCGCACTTGAAGACCTCCAGTGGACGGCGGAGCGCGCTTGGTACAAGCTCGTCGATCTCTGGAATCCGACGTCGTTTGTGATGCGCCACCTCTTCAAGCGCGGCTACGGCGAGATCTCGCGCGGGTTGGAGCTCGCGATCTCGTGGACCTGCGTGCTGTCGTACGTCGCGGTGCTCGTGCTGGCGCTACCTGCGATGTACGCGCGCGCGCGGACTCCGCTCGTCGCGCTCACGCTGCTCCTGATCTACTATTACTCGGCGATCCACATGGTCACGTTTGGACTCACGCGCTTCCGGCTGCCGATCATGCCGTTCTTGATGCTGAGCGCGGGTGTCGGGACGATCGCGCTGTGGGATCGCGTGAAGGCGAGGACGTCGCGTGCGGCGTAGCGCGCTTGGAACGGTCGCCGCACTCGCGCTCTGCGTGCTCGGCTGCTCGCGCGAGGAGGCGCGCCCCAATGTCCTGTGGGTCGTGTGGGACACCACGCGCGCGGATCACCTGAGCGTCTACGGCTACGAGCGCAAGACCACCCCGTTCTTGGAGGAGTTCGCGAAGGACGCGCGCGTGTTCGAGGACTGCCAGTCGTCGTCGTGCTGGACGGTTCCGTCGCACGCGTCGATGTTCACCGGCCTCTTGCCGTCGGAGCACGGAGCGATGCACGGCGCGGAGTTCCTCGACGACAAGCTCGTCACCGTGGCGGAGCACTTGCGCGGCGCGGGCTATGCGACGTACGCGTGGGCGGCGAATCCGCACGTCTCGCGCACGGAAAACTTCCTGCAGGGCTTCGACGTCGAGGAGCACCCGTTCGACGAGTCCGTCCGCGAGCGCGCGATCGAGATCTTCAAGCGCAAGGTGCCCGAGAGCGTGTCGACGCGCGAGCTCGCGGCGCGCGCGGAGGACCGAGGGACGAATCCGTGGGTGATCAAGGCCGCGGGCGAGCTCGGTCGCGAAGGCTTCGCGCGCTGGCTCGACAGCGCCAAGTCCGCGGAGCAGCCGTTCCTCGCGTTCTTCAACTTCATGGAAGCGCACAGGCCGCTGATTCCGCCGCGCGAGCTGCGCGAGGCGCTGCTCACGCCTGCGCAAGTCGAGGCGACCTACGCGACGGAGTTCAGCTGGAAGGACACGTGGGCCTATTGCTTCGGGCTCTACGAGTATCCCCCGGAGCAGCTCGACACGCTGCGCGATGTGTACGACGCGGCGCTGCTCGAGCTCGACGGACTGTTCGCGGGGCTCGTCGCGGAGCTTCGCGCGCGCGGTCTCGAAGACAACACGGTGATCATCGTCACCGCGGACCACGGGGAGAACCTCGGCGACCACCACCTGCTCGACCATCAGTACGGACTCAATCAGGCCCTCGTGCGCGTACCGCTGATCGTGCGCTATCCGGCCCGCTTTGCGCCGGGACGCGACCGCAGTCCCGTGATGTCGATGGACCTCTTCCCGACGCTCCTCGAGCTTGGCGGAGTGGCGGTTCCCGAGCTCGGCGTGCGTCACGCGCAGAGCCTGCTCGCCCCGAAGGCGACGCGCGTGCGCGTGTCCGACTACCAGAAGCCGTTCCCCAAGCCGCTCGCTGCGGTGCGCAAGGAGTATCCGCAGCTCGACGTCTCGCGCTTCGAGAGCGGGCTCATCTCCGCGACCGAGGCGGGGCGCTGGAAGCTCGTGCAGCAGATCGGCGGAGCGGCGCAGCTCTACGACCTGCAAGCGGACCCCCGCGAGCTTCGGGACGTCTCGGAGGCGAACCCTGAAGTTGCGCAGCGGCTGCGCGAAGGCTTGGGGCGGCTCTTGCGTTCGGTGCGCCCGATCGGACAGCCCACGGAAGGCACCGATCGCGACGCCGAGCATCAGAAGATGCTGCAGGCGCTCGGCTACTGAGCGAGCCTCGCGCTCACTGCGCGGGTACGACGAGCGCAGCGGTCGCCAGCGTCTCGGGGAGTTTCTCCGCCGCGTCGTACATGCGCACGAAGGCGCGGGCTTCGTCGGTCTTCGAGTCGCGCAGGCCGTTGACCCACGCGGGCGGGATGGTCTGGTAGAGCATGCGCACGACGATCAAGAGCTCGCCGCTCGTGCCATCCGGCAGGGCGACCTCGTAGCTCACGGTGTCGCGGCCGCCCATGAAGTCGTCGTCGCCCTGCGTGCCGACCGGCGCGGTCTCGTCCGCGTGCGGACCGTCGCTGCGCCAGCCGCGCGGCAAGAGGCGCGTGTCCTTGCGGTGCTCGACCATCTCGGCGAGCGAGGTCGTCGGCTTACCCGCGCCGTCGAGCGCGACCATCTCGTACACCACGACCTGCTCGGGCGAGCGCACGACGTCGAAGTGCGGCTGGGCCAGCTCGTCGGCCACCTTGGAGATGTGTCCCTCGGTGTCGACGATGCCCGACTCGAACACGTTCTTGCCACCGGCGCGGACCTCGACGGAGAGCCACGCACGGCGCGACGGGTAGCCACTCGGCAGCTTGTGACCGGTGAGGTTCTCGACGACGAGGTCGAAGCGCAGGAGCCCGCTCTCGCGCGCGGGGTTCACGATTTCGACACGTGCTGTGGAGTGTGCGAGCTGCGCGCGCGTGGCGGCGGCGACGCGCAGGAGCGCTGCGTCGCTCGCGGTGACGCCGAGCTCCTCGCGGTTCTTGCGCAGCATGTCGGTCATGAACGCGTTGCCGCCGAGCACCGCGTGACCGCGCACGTTGTCGCGCACGGCGATGTTGAAGTCGCGGCCGGGAGGCATGCGCGCGATGCGCATCGAGCCTTGGTCGAGCATGTGGCACTCGACACAGGAGCGCGATTCCTCCGTGCGCGTGCCTTCGTCGCTGAACACGCTGTTGCGCCACTCGAGGTAGGGCGCCTGCTCGAGGAACGGCTTCGCAGCCCCTTCGGCTTGCGTGTAGAGCGTGTGACACGAGCCGCACAGTCCCGACGACGAGATGTGCTCGCCCTTCTCCGGCGTGAAGCCCGTGTGCATGCGCATCGGGCCGGTCGAGGGGCTCGCGTAGGGACCGAAGATGCGCTTCTCGTCGCGGATGTCGAGGCGGCCGGAGAAGCTCGATGGCTGGCCGAAGTTCGTGGGCTGCGCCTGATGGCAGACCGTGCACGACACGCCGTCCTGCGCGAGCGGCAGCAGGAGTGCCTCTTCGAAGCTCGCGGGATCGCGGTCGTCGAGGCGAGCTTGGTGGCTCTCCATCGGAGCGTGACAGCGCAGGCACAGACCTTCGATCTGCGCCTTGCGCTGCGGTTCGAGCTCGACCTCGTGCGCCATCTGCGCGCGCCAGTAGGGGTCGCGGAACGAGTTGGCCATCATCGTCGCGCTCCAAGTGCCATGCGGAGACGCATCGTCGCCTTGGAGCGTCGTCATGGCGCGCGCGCGGTCGCTGTGGCTGTGGCACAGGGCGCAGCGTTGCGCTTCGAGGAATGCGCTCTCGCGCTTTTCCTTCGACTGCGCGTTCGCCTCGGCGGACGACGCACCCGAGCCGGACGCGCTCGTCAGGGCAGCGAGGACTCCGAGGCTTGCAAAGAGGGCGAGCAGAGGGCGGCGCGACATGACCGCAACAAGCTAGCGCCGCGTGGCGAGGACGCCATGGGCCGAAATGCCGCGAGCCCGCGTCGGCGCGGGCTCGCGGCAGTCGAAACGGGCGTCGCGGACGGCTAGACGCCGGTCTTGGCCGCCTTGCGCGCGGCCTTCGTGCGCTCGACCGCCGTCAGGATGCGCTTGCGCAGGCGCAGGTTCTTCGGGGTGATCTCGACCACCTCGTCGTCGTCGATGTACTCGAGGCACTCTTCGAGCGACATCTGACGCGGCGGCGGCAGGCTGACGTTTTCGTCGGCGCCGGCCGAGCGGATGTTGGTGAGCTTCTTCTCGCGGCACACGTTGAGGTCGAGGTCCGCGTCCTTGTTGTTCTCGCCGACGATCATGCCCTCGTAGACGGGCGTGCCGGGCTCGATGAAGAACTCGCCGCGATCGAGCAGGTTGAACATGCCGTAGGGCACCGAGTCGCCCGAGCGGTCGGCGATCAGCACGCCGTTGGTGCGGCCGACGACCGGCCCTTGGTCGGGGCGCCACGAGTCGAACACGTGGCTCAGGATCGCCTCGCCCTTCGACATCGTCATCATCGCCGTGCGCGCGCCGATCAGGCCGCGCGAAGGCACGAGGAACTCGAGGCGCACGCTGGTCGCGCCGAAGGGCTCCATGTGGAGCATCTCGCCGCGGCGGCGGCCGAGGAACTCGATGATCTTGCCGGCGTGCTCGCTCGGCACTTCGATCACGGCACGCTCCATCGGTTCGCAGCGCTCTCCGTCGACGTCCTTCAAGATGACGCGCGGCTTGCCGACCGCGAACTCGAAGCCCTCGCGGCGCATGTTCTCCGCGAGCACGCCGAGGTGCATCACGCCGCGGCCCTTCACTTCGTACGTGTCGGCGGCGGCGGTGGGGGACACGATCAGCGCGACATCGCGCATCTGCGCCAGCTCGAGGCGCGCGGCGATCTGGCGGCTGGTGACGAACTTGCCTTCCTTGCCCGCGAACGGCGAGTTGTTGACGCCGAAGGTCATCGCGATCGTCGGCTCCTCGAGCTTGATCGAGGGCAGCGGCTGCTGCACGTCGGTGGGGCAGAGCGTGTCGCCGATCTTGAGCTCGTCGACGCCGCCGCCCACGAGCGCGATGTCGCCCGCGCAGACTTCGCTCGCCGGCTGGCGTGAGAGGCCCTCGAAGCGCATGACCTGCTTGATCGAGGTCAGCACGGCGCTCTCGCGGTCGGGGTGGCAAATCGCGACGCGCATGCCGGGCTTGAGCGTGCCGCGGAAGACGCGACCGATGCCGATGCGGCCCAGGAAGTCGTCGTGCTCGATCGTCGCGCACTGGAACTGCAGCGGCGCCTCGTCGTCCTGCGGCGGAGCCGGGACGTGCTCGAGGATCATGTCGAAGAGCGGCTTCATGTCCTTCGGGCCGTCCTTGAAGGCGTCCTCGAAGACCTTGACCGCGAAGCCGGAGCGGCCAGAGCCATACACGACGGGGAAGTCGAGCTGCTCGTCGTGCGCGCCGAGCTCGATGAAGAGGTCGAAGACCTCGTTGAGCACCTCGTGCGCGCGCTGGTCGGGGCGGTCGATCTTGTTGACCATCACGAGCACCTTGAGCCCGCGCTCGAAGGCCTTCTTGAGCACGAAGCGCGTCTGCGGCATCGGGCCCTCGTGGGCGTCGACGAGCAAGAGCGCCGCGTCCGCCATGTTGAGCGTGCGCTCGACCTGCCCGCCGAAGTCGGCGTGGCCCGGCGTGTCGACGACGTTGATGCGCGTGCCGAGGTAGTTGAGCGACGTGTTCTTGGCGAGGATCGTGATGCCGCGCTCGCGCTCCTGCGCGTCGGAGTCCATCACGCAGGTCTCGACCTTCTGGTTGGCGCGGAACGTCCCCGCGAACTGGAACATGGCGTCGACGAGGGTCGTCTTGCCATGGTCGACGTGCGCGATGATGGCGATGTTCTTGATCGCGGGCTTCTGGCTGGGCATGACGGCGTGCGTTCTCGGCTCGGGGCGGGGCGTCGGGGTGCGGGCAGGGCACGGCCCCGGCCGGTTTCGAAGGGCTAAAAGTGTAGTGCCGCCCCGCGCAACCCTCAACGGGCGCGCGGGGCGGCACGCTCTACGGCCCTTGTACGGGCCCTATTTCGCGCTTTTCTCGAGCTCGGCGAGCAGCTCGTCGATCGCTTTCTCGAGCGCTTTGGGCTGCGGAGCTCCGAGCCACTTCTCGCGGATCTTGCCGTCGCCGTCGAGCAGGTACACCGACGGGTAGCCGCGCACCTTGAACTGGCGTGAGATCGCGTTGTCGGTCGAGCCCGTCCAAGCGCTCCGCCACGTGACCTTCTGCTCGGCTGCCTTCTTCGCGTACTCGTTCTTGTCGGAGTCGGTGTTGATGCCGAGGATCGCGAAGGGCTTGTCCTTGTACTTCTCCACGAGCGACCGCTCGTGCGGGATCATCTCCCGGCAGGGCGGTCACCAAAAGCCCCAGAAATCGAGCATCACCACCTTGCCGCGATAGTCGGAGAGCTTGAACTTCACGCCATCGGTGTCGGTGGCTTCGAAGTCGTCGGGCACGCCGCCCTTCTCGTACTTCGCGCCGGCGTTCTTCTCCTTGAGTGCGACGGCAGCCGGGGTGTCCGCGAACTCGGTCTCCAAGCGCTGGGTGAGTGCCTTGGCGCGCTCGGTTTCCTCCGGCGTCGCGCCCTTGCCGCTCAAGCGCCCGATCAGCGCCGAGAGCGCGGCCGCCGACACGTCCTTCGACTTCGATGCACTGGCGAGCGCTTCGAGCTTCTCGCGCACCCACGCCTCGTCGAACCAAATGCGCTGGCGGGCGAGCGTGCGCACGAGGTCCGTCCCAGCCCACGCCTCGCTCGCATGCTTTTCCAAGAGCTGCGCCACGAGCGCCGACTTCTTGGCCGTCGCATCGGCCTTGCTGCCCGGCAGCTTGTCGCCTTCTTCGAGCATCCACAGGAGCGCGCGGCCATCGCTCGCGCCGAGCGCCTCGAAGCGCGGCCAGAACGCTGCGACGGGGTGCTGCTTTTCCAGCTCGTCCGCCTTGGCCTTGTCGGTCTTGGCGAGCGCGCGCAGCGTGTCGCGCCACTCCTTCACGGCAGCCTCATACTCCTTGACGAGGTCGGGATAGGTCGCCTCGGCTCGCGCCGCGATGTGCGCAGTGGGAGCCGTGGCGTGCGGACCCGCGCCGAGCACGAGCGCGAGCGCTAGCAGCGTCGATTGAATCATGACTTCGAACTCCTTGAGCAAGTCGGCGCGCGACTCCGCGCACCCGAGCGATCAGCCTAGCGCCTGGAACGCGGGCAAGCCTCGCAGGAGCTCGAACTCCGAGCTGCGCAGCTCGCTGCGGATGTAGTAGCCCCGCGACTGCGCCAGCTGGAGGTAGTGCAGCGCCTCGTCGGGGTTGCCGAGCACGGCGTGGATCTGGGCGGACATGCAGGCCGTGTACCCGTCTTTGGGCGCGATTTGATGCGCGTTGTCGAGCTCGGCGAGCGCCTCGTCCCGCAACCCCATGCGCGCGAGCAACATCGCGAGGTGCAGGCGCGTGTCCTGATCGTCTTGGGCCTTCGCGAGCGCGCGGCGCGCCGCCGCGATGCCGCGGTCGGCCATCTCGATGGCCTCCTCGTAGCGATCGAGGCGCTGGAGCACGGCGTACAGGTGGTCGTAGGTCGAGATGTAGCTCGGGCGAATCGCGATTGCGCGCTGCAGGAGCGGCGAGGCGCCCTTGAAGTTGCCCTCGCGCGAGAGGAGCGCGCCGAGCAGGCGGTGCGCGAGCCATTCCTCGTGATTGAGCTGGATCGCGAGTCGGTACTCACGCTGCGCATCGACCGCGAGGCCCGTGAGGTGGTAGCCGAAGCCGAGCGAAGTGTGCGCCTCGGCGCAGCTCGGATCGAACGCGAGCGCGCGGCGCGCCTCTTCGCGGCTCTCGGCGAGGAACGACTCGTCGCCGTCCCAGTAGAGGTACTTGCGGACGAGTGCCTCCGCGAGGCCCGCGTGCGCCAACGCGCAGCGCGAGTCTTGTTCGAGCGCGCGCCGGAAGAGCGAAATCGACGCGAGCAGGTGCTTCGTCATGCCGCGGTGCAGCACTTCGTGGCCGCGCAGCGCGCTCGCACGCGCCGCTTGCGGATCGCGCGCCGCGGGCTCCTCGACGTGCTTGAGCGGATGCTCCGCGAACTGGCGCCGCAGATTGCGAACGGCCGCGCGGACGAGCGCGCCCTGAACGGCCCACTCGTCGGGGTCGCTGTACTCGATCGTGTCGCGCCAAACCTCGCGCGTGCGCGCGAGGTCTTGGGACGGGCTGGCCTCGAGGACGAGCAGCAGTCGCGCGCGCTCGCCCTCGACCGCGAGCTCTCCCCGCAGGGTGAAGTCGACGCGCATCGAGCTCGGGACGCGATCGTCGCCGAGCAACGTGGTCGTCATGCCCGCGCGCGAGAGCTCGGAGGCGATGTCCTTGCGCAGGTCCGCGGCGAGGCCCGAGCGCGAAGACGCCGAGCGAACGGGCGCGAGCGCGAGGTGGCCGCTCAAGTGCGCGGCTTGGTCGCGGGCACCGCGCGGTCCTAGGCCGTCGACGATGGTGAGCAGCACGCCGTGCGCGGCCTCGGCGCTCGCGAAGCGCTGGCGCGGATCCGCTTCGAGGCAGCGGGCGACGAAGTCCTCGAGTTTCTGCGGGATTCCGGGCCGGACCTGCGACAGCGGGCGCGGGCGGGCGTCGAGGATCGCCATGCAGACCTCGGGGAACGAGTTGCCCGGGAAGGGCAGCTGTCCCGAGAGCGCGTGGTAGAGCACGGAGCCGAGCGCGAAGACATCGCTGCGCACATCGAGCTCCTCACCGCGCACCTGCTCGGGGCTCATGTAGAGCACGGTGCCGACCAGCATGCCCTGCTGCGTGATCGTCGATTCGCCGCGCGCGCGCGCGATGCCGAAGTCGAGCAGCTTCACGGAGCCGTCGTGCAGCACCATGATGTTCGCGGGCTTGAGGTCGCGGTGGATGAGCCCGTGGCGGTGCACGAGCGCGAGGGCGCTCGTGACCTGCAGCGCGATGCGCAGCGCCTCGTCGAGGCCGAGCAGCTGATCCTTGACGATGCGGTCGAGCGTGCTTTTTGCTGCATGATGCATATTGAGCAAATTCATCCCAAAACGCATCCTGAATTTTGCAGTAAGCCAATTGAAAAATGGATTTTTGACTGGATGATATAATACATATGAAGAATAAGG
>CAIYPP010000122.1 GCA_903928115.1 uncultured Planctomycetota bacterium | reverse complement strand
CGCGAAGGGCTCGTCGAGCAGCAAGATCAGCGGACGACTTGCGAGCGCGCGCGCGAGCTCGAGCCGGCGTTGCTCTCCGCCCGAGAGCGTGTTCGCGACGCTCTTCTCCAGCCGCCGGATCTCGAGTTCGTCGAGCAAGCGCGTCGCTTCTTCCTCGCGCTGGCTGCGCGTGTACGGCATCGTCTCGAGCACGGCGAGCACGTTGTCGCGCACCGAGAGCGTCTGGAAGATGCTGCGATCCTGCGGCAAATAGCCCATTCCAAGCCGCGCGCGCTCGAACATCGCGAGCTTGGAGCACTCCGTGCCGCGCAGAAGCACCTCGCCGGCGTCGGGACGCGTGAGGCCGACGGTCATGCGGAAGCTCGTGGTCTTGCCCGCCCCGTTCGCGCCCAAGAGGCCGACGATCTCGCCCGCCCGCACCTGGAACGAGACGCCGTTGACGACGCGGCGGCCCTTGAAGGACTTCACCAGCCCGCGCACTTCCAGCAGGGTCTCTCCGGCGACAAGTTCGCGGCGCTCACTCATGGGCGGGAGTCTAGGTGCTCGAGCGCAGCGATTCGCCCCCGTGCCGTGGGTGGTCTGCGCACGTTTGCGAAGTCCTGCGAGCCCAATTGCGGAGTTCTGTCGCGCTCTTCCAGCCCTCGTGGAACAGTTCGGACGCGCTTGGCAAGTTTTGGCCCTGATTTTGTCTCTGTGGATAACTTGTGGAGCGATTTCTCGGGCCGAGCGCGCGCTTTCCGCTCCAGTTTCCCCGAGTGCGCGTCGGGAGCGCGCCGAGTCCGCGGCGGCGGATCTTGCCCGCTCTGGAGCCTCGGGAGGGCCTTTTCCGAGGGTTCTGGGCCGAAGTGGCCCGTCTAGACTCGGGATCGATCCTCCGCTCCCACGCTTCGCGCGTCTCCGAAGTGTGGACGATTCCCGAAGCCGGCACTGTTGAGAACTGCCGCTGACCCGTCGTGCCGACTCCGCTCGCCGCTGCTCGTTTTTACCCGCAAAAGAGCGCGCGGTCAGGCTGCGCAGCTGGGCGCGGAGCGGGCCGGGTCACCGGATCCACTTCACGCGGTACGTGTCGAAGCTGAAGGACAACGGCCAGAACACGGCCACGGCGCGGCCGGTGATCAGCTCTCGCGGCACGAACGGCGCGGGGGAGTACTGCTGCTCGGCGGGCAGCGCGAGCTCGGCGCTGCGCGGAAACACGTGCAGCTCGCCGTACATGTCGCGGAAGAACGTGGTCATGCCCGCCGCGGTCATTTCGCGGATCGGGTTCGAGTCGGGACGGTAGCGGCCGTCGGCCATGCTCTCGCGCGCGTTGCCGAGCACCGGCTCGCTCGGTCCACCCTGCCAGCGCAGCGCGATCGCGCGCCACTCGCGGCCGTCGCTCGAGTCCTGCGTGTTGTCGCCGAGCATGAAGTAGTGGCCAGCGGGCACGGTCCACTCCGAGGCAAAGCTGCCCTCGGTGTAGAAGATGTCGCGCCAGACCTGCAGGTCGTCGAGCTTGGCTCCTCCGCCTTCGAGGGCGAGCGCGACCGAGGAGTTCTGGTCGGCGGCGGCCGCGCCTTCGAGCGTTGCGATGCGCGTCCCGTCGACTTCGAGAGTGAGCTCGTCGTCGAGGTTCTGAGCGCAGAAACGGTAGCTGCGGCCCGCCTCCAGCTTGAGCGTGTGGGCAACCTGCGCGGGCGGGTAGCTCTCGTTGCGCGCCCACTCGACACGCACGGAGCCCTCGGCCTTCGCCGCAGGCCCCGGCAGCTCGAAGCGGTAGCGCCGCGCACCCTCACCGAGTTCGATCACGAACGCGGCGAGGCTCGCACTCGGCGTGATCTCGCCTGTGACGCGCAGGTCGCCGACGGTGTTCGCGTTCGAGCGGTGGAACTCGGGGAAGCGGCGCATGCCGTCTTGCACCCCCGCCGGATAGCCGTGCTGGTACGTGTCGAGGATCGAGCCGCCGCCGTGCGCCGCGAACGTGATCCGCGCAGGCCCCGCCGCATCGAGCGCACGTGCGCTGATCGAGCGCTTGTCGTCGCCCATCCAGTGCACGCCCCGCACCGGCTCGCCGACGTCGATCGCCTTCCAGTGCTCGTCCATCACGCCCGCCGGGCGACGCAGCACCTTCCACGGCTGGCTCGCATCGGGTCGCTGCCAGAGATCGCCGTACTGGATGCGGAGCTGTTCGCCCGGCATTCCGACCAGCCGCTTCACGAAGTTCTGCGCGCGGTTCAGCGGGTACTTGAAGATCACCACCTCGAAGCGCTCGGGCTCGCGCACGTGGTACGAGAACTTGTCGACGAGGATGCGGTCTTTGATCTCGCCGGCGAGAGCGCCGCGTTCGCGGAACTCGAGCCCCATGAGCGTCGGCTGCATGGAGCCCGTCGGGATCTGGTACGCCTCGACGGCGAAGTACTTGAGCATCACCGCCATCACGATCGCGACGGTGAACGCCTCCAAGTTCTCGCGCCAGCGCTGGACCGGCTTCTTCGTCGTTGTGGTGCTCACGAGGGCGGCGCATCACAATCCGACGCCGCTGGCGCGTCAAGCGCAGGGGCGCGAAATGGAGCGTGGCAGCGGCGCTCGGCGATGACGATGATAGACGCGGCTCATGCACGTTCTGTTCCTCGCCCCCGACACCCACGTCTACAACCACGCCTTCTTGCGGGGGCTGCGCGAGCAGGGCGTGCGCGTGTCCGGCATCGGCCCTGCGGGGGCGGAGCGGCTCTCCGAAGGCGCGCGGGCGCTGCTCGACGCGTACGTGTCGTGCGAGCGGATCTTCGACGGCGAGAGCTTGCTCGCCCGCGTCCGCGAGCTGCCGCAGTGCGAAGGCATCGCGCGCATCGAGACCATCGACGAGCCCTTGGTCGAGACCGCGGCTTGGCTGCGTGAACAGCTCGGACTCCCCGGACTCTCGCTCGCCACCGCCCGACTCTGCCGCGACAAGGTCGCGATGAAGGCCTTCCTGCGCGAGCGCGGGATCCCTTGCGCCCAGTCCGCGTCCGTCGCGAGCGAGCTCGCGCTCCGCGAGTTCATTGCGCGCGAGGGATTCCCCGTCATCGTCAAGCCGCTCGCGGGCTTCAACTCGCTCGACACGTACAAGCTCTCCTCGGAGGAGGACCTGCGCGCCACGCTGCCGCGGCTGCGCCTCAACGGAGAGCAGCCGCTCGCCGTCGAGGAGTTCGTCGAAGGCCACGAGGGCTTCTTCGACACGATCACCGGCCCCGAGGGCGTGCGCCACGACTTCGTCGGCCACTACTTCCCTGGCTGCCTCGAGGCGAACCGAACACGTTGGATCTCGCCGCAGATCGCGATCACCAACCGCAGCGAGCTGGAAACCTACTCCGAGCTGCGCCGCACCGCCCATGCCGTCATCGACGCGCTCGGCCTGCGCTCGACCGCGACGCACATGGAGTGGTTCTTCGGACCCAAGGGCCTGAAGTTTTCCGAGATCGGCGCGCGCCCCGCAGGCGAGAAGATCTGGGACATGTACCGCGTCGGCAACGACTTCGATGTCTTCGCCGAGTGGGCGCTCGCGGTGCTCGGTCGCGAATCCCACGCACGCCCCAGCCGTCGCCGCGCCGTCGGCTCGATTCAGATCCGCCCGGACCGCGACGGCGTCTTCAGCGAACACCTCGGCGTCGACGACGCCTTCCGTCGCTGTGGCGCACTCATCTATGAGCACTCGATTCCGGCACTCGGGGCTCCGACCTCCGGCCTCGACCGCGGCTGGCTCTGCAACACCTACTTCCGCCTCGCCCATGAGGACTTCGACGAGCTCCGCCGCTCGATGAACTTCCTCGGCGAGACCGTGAAGTCCCGCGCCCGCTAGCACCCTCTCGAGCTCCGCGCGAGCTGGGGCGGGTATGCGGACCGCGTCTTCGGCGAGGGATCCCCCGAGCATTGCCGAAGGCAATGCGCTGGCTGAAGCTCGCCTCGAACTCGCCTACGGCCTCAGGCTGGCATGCCTGCCTTGTTTCTCCTGCGGCCAGAAAAAGCTCAGGAGACGCCTTGGCGTCTCCTGAGAGGGCCTCCGCAGGCAGAGCCTGCTCGGGGATCCCCTTGCAACGACGCCAAGGCGTCGTTGCATCGTCTCGCTTCGCGAGCCGAACCGGGGCTTACCCCCCCTCGCCGCGCCCGAGCGCGCGGCGCTGGCTGAAGGGTTACGTGACCCGCCTTGCCTCTAGCTCACGGGATGAAGGTGACTTCCAAGCCGTCCGAGAGCATCGTCGTCTTCGGGGACGGCGGGTCACGGAAGGTAAGCCCGTCTTTTTCTGGCCGCTGCCTTGTTTCTCCTGCGGCCAGAAAAAGCTCAGGAGACGCCTTGGCGTCTCCTGAGAGGGATCCCCCGAGCATTGCCGAAGGCAATGCGCTGGCTGAAGGGTTGCGCGATCCGCTCTGCCTCTAGCTCACGGAATGAAGGTGACTTCCAAGCCGTCCGAGAGCATCGTCGTCTTCGGGGACGGCGGATCGCGGAACCAGCACTGGAACCAAGCCTGATTCCCCGCCGCGAAGGGGTTGCCCAGCGCGGTCGGGTTCTGGCCGAGGTAGGCGAAGAAGTCGAGCGAGATCGAGCCGTCACAGGCGTTGGCGGTGCCGTTCGTGCCGACGGTGGCCGAGCGCTGCTGCGGCGCCTTCACGCAGAGGAAGGACGTGCTGGTGCCCCAGTTGTAGTTGCCCTGCCCGCTGACGCTGTAGAAGATCAGGCCGGTCTTCTGGCCTTCGACGTTGGTGCAGTTGACGGTGAAGCCGCCGGCGCCGAGCGCGAGGCTCGGGAGACCGGTGTAGCCCATCACCGCGCTGCAGCCGTTGGTGGTGGTGCCCGACGTGCAGTAGTTCACGATCTGAACGGCGCTCGGGCAGACCGAGTTCTGCGCGCCCGGCGTGCGGGGCTCGAGGGCGTTCGCGGCTTCGTTGAAGTCGAGGAAGTCCGCACACCAAGGCGCCGGAGCGCCGATGCCGCGGAACACGCCACCGGGCAGGAAGGCCGTCGTGCCGACGCCTTCGGGTCCGAGCTGGATCGCGCCGTCGTAGATACGGTCGGGGAAGCTCGGGGCGACTTGGTTGATGCCACCGTCGACCACGGCGCAGCTGTCGAGGATCGTCGAGAGCGTCGGGATCGTGGTGATGCCGTTGTTGTCGGGGTCGACGTCCGTGTTGACCGCCGCGACCAGCGCCGCGACGTTCGCCGGCGAGCCCGCATCGACGACGTAGAACGTGTTTGAGCCGTTCTCGAGGCGGTCCGCCGTCGAGGTCGCCGTGCCGAAGTTGTAGTTGGCCGTGAACGGCGCGGCGACGTTGGTCGCGAGCGTGTTCGTGCCGAGCACGAAGAGGCCGCTTGCCGGGACCGTGTAGCCCGTCAAGTCCCACGCGCGGTCGAGGGTGCCTTCGTTGCTGCTCGCCGACCAGTCGCCTTCGACGACGAGGACCACGATGTTGTCGAGCGAGCGACCCGGCGTCGTCTTCAGCTCGATGAACTCGAAGTTGTCGGTGCCCGAGTGGGAGATGTAGAGCTCGTTGAGGTAGATCTGCTGGGCGAAGGCGCCGGCCTGCGACGCAACGAGGGCGGCCGCGGTGACCAGCGAGGTCCGGAGGAGGTTCTTCATGGGGCGATTGGGAGTCCTATGGGCCTCTGCGGGGGTGAGCCGCAGGTTCGGACGGGACGGAGAGAGAAGAGGGCTGGGGCCTTCGAAGCTCCCGAGAGCCGCGAAAAGGTCCTTCCCACAGTCGAGAATACCGGATCGCCTGAGAAACGGGGGTGGCCGCTGGCCGTAGCACGTCGAAAAAACGGTGCCCGGCAGGCTCGTGGCGTCCAAGGTTGTCCTGCGTAAACCGCTTTCCAGAATGAACTTGTGTCCACGCCGGCCAGCGGGCTGCTCGCGGGGCGGCCCCCCGAGTTCACCGAAAATTCTTTCCCCTCGAGGCGAATCCTGTGGAGTCTTAGCGCGAGGTCCCCTGAGCGCGCGTCAGGAGCCTGCGAGCACCTTGGCGATCCGCTTCTTGAAGAGCTCGAGCCGCAGGGCGGCCGAGGGAGAGTGGTCCACGAGCCACTCCGCGTTGGCGAAGGCCGTGGGGGACGTGTCGGCCCGCAGACGCTCGAGGTGCGGGTGGACCTTCGCGAACAGGTACAGGCCTTCGCCCGTGTTCTCCGCGAGGAAGTCGGGGTGCATGACGCCGTGGCGTGCGAACCCGTACGCCATCTCGAAGTAGCTCGACACCTGCCGCCATGCGGCGTTGTGGGGATGATCCGGCTTCGTGAGAGCGAAGAGCTCCTCGTACGTGCGCGGGAAGAACTTGGCGATCGCGTCGCGGGACTCGCGCATCACCGGCTCGCGTCGCAGGTCGTAGAGGCGCAGCACCAGTTCGGCGTCGTGGTGGTCCGGCGCCTTCTTCGGCTTCGCGCCGTGCGCGAGGGACTTCTGGGCCTTCTTCGCGAGCTTGCTCGCGCTCTTGTCCTTGCTCTTCTTTTCGTTCTTCATGCAGCACAGCTTAGCGGCGCTGGCTCGCCGCTTCATTCGAGTGGCGTGAGCACGATCTCGCGAAACTCGATCGCTCCGCCCTCCGACTGCAGGCAGACGGTGCCCTCCGTCTCTTCGGCCCACTGCGCGCGGTTCTGCAGCACCCCGTTCACTTCGAGCGTCACTTCGCCGCCGTTCGCGGTGATGCGGTAGCGATTCCACGAGCCGACGGGCACCTCGTTGCTCGGCGCGCGGCGCACGCAGTGCACGCCGTCTGTGCGCGCGGGCTCCGTGGCGACGGGGAAACCGCCGATGACCCAGAAATCTCCCGCATTGCGGTGCATGAGCTGCGCCTCGAGGCTGCGCGGCCAGATCGTGTCGGGTCCCGTCTTGCGCAGGAGCACGCCGGAGTTGCCCGGTGTGCCATCGGGCGCCCAGCGCCACTCGAGCTCCAACACGAAGTCGGTGAACTTCGCCTGAGTCTGCAGGTAGCCGAAGGGCTCGCCCTCGCAGCGCAGCACACCATTTCGCACCGACCACACGCTCTCTCGTGCGACGGAACTCGCGAGGTAGTGATCCCAGCCCGTTAGGTCGACGCCGTTGAAGAGCCTCACGGGGGCGAGTGCCTTGCGCGGTCGAGCGGGGTCATGGCGCAGGAATGCGAGCAAGTCCGCTTGATCTTGAGCGTTGAGTCCGAGCAGCACCCCGCTCGGCATGACGCTCGCATCCTGACGACGCGCGGACACGATCTCGCGCTCTTCGATCACCGCGCGGCGCCCGTCGGTGCGCTTGAGCACGACGACTCCGTCGCCCGGCGCCGCGGGGTTGCCCGCTTGCAAGATCCCAGTGTGAACGAGCCCGTCGTGCGTCTCGATCGTCCACGCTTGAAATCCGAGCGCGATCGCGCGGCTCGGCTCGCGGATCTCCGCCAAGAGCTCGGCCGGCCCGTACTTCGCTCCAATGCTCGAAAGCTCCGGACCGACATCCCCGCCGCGTCCGCGGATGGCGTGGCATTGCGAACAAGCCGCACGCGCGCCGAAGAAGAGCTGCTCTCCGCGTTTTCGATCCCCGGCGAGCGCGAGGACCGACTCGCTCGCCGGCTCCACTCCGTGTTCCGCACTCGGCCACTGGGCCGCTGCGAGCGCACGGATCGCGGGATCGGCGTGGGTTTGCAGCGGCTCTCGCGCCGCCTCCGCGAGCTCGTCCGTCAGTTGCTGCGTCGCAGCGAGGTGCAGCAAGGCCTGCGCCCCATCGGAGGTTGCGAGCAACTCGCGTGCAGCCTGCGCGCGAGCCTCCTTCGCGAGGGACTCGTCGAGCAGCGTCGCGCGTGCACGTCCTACCGCACTCCGGTCGGGCGCGACATCGAGCCACACCTCGAACTCGACGCTCGTGACGGACCCCGCGCGGCGCGGCCCATTGTCGTCGGGTGAACAGCGAGCGACGAGCTTCGTCGCGCCATCGGGTATCCGGTACACGAGCTCGCTCGCCGCGTGCGTGCCGATGCCGTCGCGATACGTCACCCCGTCGACGACGAGCGGTCCACCTTCGCAGCTCTTGCCGACGAGCGTGCTGCCAAAGCCGCTCGACGCGCGCAGCCACGGCAGCTCTGCGAGCTTCCACTCGCCGCCTGCGCCGACGAAGCGCGCTTCGATCCAGTCGGCCCAGTCGTAGGAGATGCCGTCGCCCGCGGGCGTGACTGCGAGCAGCACGTGCCGGGCTCCGGTGAGCTCGACCTCGAGATCGACGAGCTTGCTCTCACGCAGCACGCCGCTCGACCAAGCCTTGCGCGCACCGTCTCGGTCGAACTCGCCGAGCTCGCGCGCGAGGCCGAAGCCGCGCCAGTCGTTCGAGTCGCGATGCCGCACCCACCAAGCTGCAGTTGCGCGCAGCTCCATCGGTCCCGCGAGAGCGAGCTGGAGCACGATGTCCGCGGCCTTGCGCGAGCGCGAGAACGCGAGACCGTCGAGTGCACGCGCACGGCGATCGGAGAGCTTCGACTCCAGCACTTCCGCGCGCAGATCGTCGAGCGCGTTGTCCGGATGCAAGCGCCACGCGAGCACGCTGCGGCGCTCGGTCCACTCGCCCTCCTTGCGCTCTCCGTCGAGCGACGCGATCGCCGCGTAGAGCTCCGCCTCGCGTCCCTCCGCGCCGATGCCGATCGCCTCGACGTAGGCTCGATCGCCGGCGGGCCACGGCTCGCACAAGGCAGCGAGCAGCGGCAGTGCCTTTTCGGTCGGCACATCGCGCAGCGCCAGCGCGAGCTCGCGCCGCAACGCGAACGACTTGTCCGTGAGCACGAACTTGGAGAGCTCCGTGACGTCCGCTCCAACATTCCGCAGCGATCGGAAGGCGGTGATGCGCAGGTTCTCCTCAGGGTGCGAGAGGTACTCGCGCACGATGCCGCGCCCGTGATCGCCGAGCCGCGCGAGGAGCCACAGCGCACGCGCCGCGTGCTGCGGCACCGGTGCGCCGGCGACCTGCTGCAGTCGCGGCCGCGCCTCTTCGCCGAGCGCGGCGAGCGCTTCGTAGGCTTGCCAGCGCACGTTGGCCGCTGGGTTGAGCAGCGCCGCCAAGCACGACTCGAGCTTTTGGAAGCTGATGCGCGGGTTGATGCCGCGCGCGGAGCGATTCGACACGCGCAGGATGCGTCCGTAGCCCTCGCGATCCGCCATCGCGTGCCCACCGACGCCGGGGTCGTACCAGTCGGCGACGTACACGGAGCCGTCGAGGCCGACGGCGACGTCGCTCGGACGGAAGCGCTGCGCGTCCGCATCGCCGGACTTCGGCTTCAGGAACGTGCCGTGCTCGAGCTCGATCCCAGCGCCGCTCGCGCGTGGCTTGTGCGCGTACACCGCGCCCGCACCCGCGTCCGCGTCGAGCACCCAGCCTTCGAACTCCGCGAGCTGCGAGCTCTCGTACACCGCGAGCCCCGTGGGGCCGCCATGCCCGTGCACGCAGCCGCTCGGCGCGACGCCCGGATCGTCGGCGTGCCAGTGCGCCGCGAGCGTGCTCTGGCCCGGCCGCTGATCCGCGCTCCACAGCCGCGAGCCGTCCGGAGAAAAAAATCCGTGGTCGCCGCCTTCCATGCACCACAGCGTGCGCGACGCGGGCGGTCCGTCGTCGTTGTCGGTCTGGAACACGTTGCCGAACGAGTCCAGCGCGAGCTCGTAGTTGTTGCGGAAGTTGTGCGAGTGCACGGAGAGCCGTGTGCCGTCGGGCAGCACGCGCAGCGCGAGCCCGCCCGTCCACACGCGTCCGTCGTCGGAGACGAGCCCCGGCCGATTGTCGGCGAGCGCGGGGCCACCGTCGTTGTAGATCGAGCCCGAGCGCAGCCAGCGTCCGAGCGCGTCTTGCACCATGTGCGGCCCCGCATTGCCCGCGTTGAACCACCACGCGCCGTCGGGGCCGCCGACGAACGAGTGCAGACCGTGGTCGTGGTCGAAGCCACCGAAACCGGTGAGAAACGGCTCGTGGCGATCCGCGACATCGTCGCCGTCGTCGTCGTGGAAGATCCATGCGGTGGGGGAGCACGACACGATGACGCGCGAGCCGAACACGGCGATGCCGAGCGGCGCGACGAGCTCCGGCAGCTGCGCGAAGACCTTGGAGCTCTCGCACACGCCGTCTTGGTCGGCGTCGGCGAGGATCACGATCCGATCGCCCTTCTCGAACGCGAGGCCCGGGTTTCGTCCGGCCCACTTGCGGTAGTTCACGGCCTCGGCGACCCACACGCGTCCGCGCGCGTCGACGTCGATGGCCGTCGGGTTGTAGAGCGCAGGCGAGCTCGCCCAGAGCGTCACGCGCGCGTTGCGCGGCGCATCGAAGCGCTCGCTGAGGTCGGAGACGGTGAGAGCGAGGAGAAGCGGCGTGAGCATGGCGCGGCGCCATCTTGCCCCAGCCGCCGCGATTTCACACGCGCCGGAAGCCCGTCGCGTACAGCGCCGCGCGGTCCTCGCCCTCCAAGAAGGCCGCGATCTCGTCCATGCGTCGCTCGGTGTCCTCTTCGCCCATCGCGATCAGCTCGCTCGTGTACGACCCTTCGAACAGCACCATCGAGAGCGACTCGGGCGTGCGAGTCTCTTTCGTGCCCGTTCCGCGCATGAGGAAGCGGTAGGGCTGCGGCAGACGGTTCTCGTACTGTGCGGCGAGCGAGGCGATGTTGCGCGTGGGGCGCAGCAAGAGCAGCCGCACCGGCCTCAGGCCCGCGCGACGCTCCTCCGACAGGCCCTCGATCAGCCCGTTGACGCGCTCGAGGTTCAGCGCGTCTTGGTCGAGCATGTCGAGGAAGATGGCGCTCATCAGGAGCCCGATCACCTGCGTCGGAGGCGGGTACTGCTCGCTCGCAGGGGGCGCCTCGCGCGACGAGCGCTCGTAGCGCGTCGAGATCGCGAGGATGCGGTCGGCGCCGAGGTGGACCGCGGGCGAGAGCGGCGCGGTGAGCCCGATGCCGCCGTCGCCATGCCACGTGCTTGCGATGCGGACGGCGGGGAAGAAGAGCGGCAGCGCCGAGCTCGCCATGATGTGCTCGACCGTGAGATCGGTGGCGACGCCGACTCGATGCGGCCGTACCCACGCGCGCGGGGTCTTCGACTGCACGTGTGTAATCGACGTGCCCGATGCGTAGTCGGTGGTCGTGATCGCGACGGCTTCGAGACCGCGCGCGAGGTTGCGCGCGATTCCGGGCAGCGCGCCTTCGTGCGCGCGCAGGGCGTGAGTGAGGAGCTCGCGCAGCGGCGCGGTGTCGACCATCGCACGCGGGCGCGGCGCGAGGGTGCTCGAGCCGCTCGAGAGGCGCAGCGCCCAGCGGGCCGCGGTCTTGAGCAGCGTGAGCGCATCGCTCCGCAGCACGCGCTCGGTCGAGAGCCCGCGCCAGAGCTCCTCCAGCTCTTCCACGCGCTGCCCGAAGCTGCCTTCGTTCGAGGCGAGGAACGCGGTGTTGATCGCCCCAGCGGAGACGCCCGCGAGGATCGGCAGGTCGAGCTCGGGGTAGCGCCGCGCGATCGCCCGCAGCACGCCCGCCTGATAAGCGGCGCGCGCCCCGCCGCCTCCCATCACGAGTGCCAGCTTCGGTGCCATCCTGCGTGCTTCCAACCTAGGCAGCTTCTTCGACGCTTTCACGGCGGGAGCCTCAATGTCGCCGCGGGCACACTCGGCCCGCGGACTGATAAGGTGCGCGCCATGGACCTCTCCACGCACCCGATCGCACTCGCACTCGGTCTGCTCGTGTTCCCTGCGCTCGTGGCGGGCCTTGCCTGCCTGTGGGGAGCCCGTCGCGGCGCCGTCGGTGGATGGGGGGCGAGCGGGCTCGCGCTCGGCTACTTCGTCGGGCACTGCGCGACGCTCGGCGGACTGCCCGCCCTGCCGCCGGCCACTTCGAACGACGCCTTGGCGTGGACCGTCGCGTTGGCTTTGGGGGCGACGCTCGTGGGGCGTCGTTGGGGTGGCATCGGCTTTGGGGCCGCTGCCGCTGTGGCCGGAGCGGGCGGGGCGCTCGTGCTGCTGCGCCAGCAGGTCGGCGGGATGGGAGCGCTGGAGCTCGTGCGCGATGTCGGCGGCGCCGGGCTGGCGGTAGCGCTGGGGACGATCGGGATGGAGAGCGCGTCGCGCGAGGAGGGCGGCGGCGGGTTCCTCTTGGCGGCCTTGTCCGCCGCGGTCGCCGCTGCCGCCGCGCTGACCGGCTCGCTCACCTACGGCCAGTTCGGAGCCACCCTCGCCGCGGTGTGTGTCGCGGCGGCCGTGGCCGGCAGGCTCGGGAGCGGTGCGGACTTCAGTCGCTCGATCGCCCTGGTCGCCGTCGCTCAGTCCGTCCTCTTGGGGCTCGCTGCGGAGCGTTTCTCCAGCCTGCCGCCGGGCGCCCGCTGGTGCCTTGCGGCCGCACCCGCATGCCTCGTCTGGGGCGGCCGGGCCGAGCCCTGCATCCGGCGGCGAGTCCTGCGCTGGGTGTGGTTGGCCCTGCCGCTCCTCATCGCTCTCGCCCTGGCCTGGATGCACCACCGCGAGCGCTCGCAGTCGTCGTATCCGTATTGATGGGGGCGAGCGCTCGGCCGAGCTTGCCGGGGCGAGACGCGGGGGGGTAGAGACCTGATTTTTTGCCGGCGCCAGTAGGATTTTGCAGGCGGCGTTTCTGCGCACAATTCCCCATGATGGTTTGGCGAGAATCACGTACCCTGTCCACTGCCGAGCCCAGCTAGCATTTCAGAACTGAAACGCAAAAGCGGATCAAACTGGCTTCCCCCGCTCGCAAACGCCGGCTTCCCCTCTCGCACGGATGGACTTCAAGAACTCTCCCCCCAGCTCGCGCGGAGCTCCCGCTGCGCAGCAACCGAGCGTCGACCGCGAGGGCGCGAGGGTCGACGTCTCGATCGAATACGCCAGAGTCGGCGGGGACTCGGATCCGGTGCTCGAGAGCATCGCACGCATCGCGAGCCGCATGTTCGACGCGCCGATCGGCGTCATCGCCTTGATCGATCGAACGGTCGTGCACTTCGTTGCGCGCCACGGAATGGCGATCGCGCAGGGCAAGCGCGACAACTGTCCGTTCGACTTGGTCGTTCGCACGGGAGCCGAGCTTGTCATCGAGGATGCCGTGGTCGATCCGCGCTTCGCGGACTCGGACTTCGTGCGTTCCGAAGTTCGTCCGCGATTCCTTGTTGCGGTCCCGTTGGTCGCGCCGGAGGGAGCGGTGATCGGCGCGCTCGGCGTGATGGACACGTGGCCGCGCCGAGCGACGAGCGCGCAGCTCGATCAGCTGCGCAACCTGGGTACGGTCGCCATGCAGCAGCTGGTGGCGAATCGTCAGGAGCAGGGGCTGAAGCGCGCTGAGAGTGAACTCCAGATCCACTCGCGCCACTTCCACAACTCGGTCGACCTCAACTGCATCGCGGACCTCGACGGACACCTGCTGGAGATCAACCGGCGCTGGACCGAAGTGCTCGGATGGGAGATCGAGTCCCTTCGTGGCCGTGCCTACGGGGAGTTCGTGCACCCCGACGACCTCGAGCGGACGAGGGCCGGACTGGAGCAGCTGCGACGCGGGCAAGAGCTCGCGGGCCTACGCATCCGCTACCGCCGCTCGGACGGAAGCTACGTCTGGCTCGAGTGGACCGCGCACGCACCGGCGCCCGGAGAGACGCGCATCTTTGCGACGGCTCGCGATGTGGGCGCGACGGTGGCCAATGAAGATGCCCTGCGCCTCCAAAACGAGATGCTCTCGCTGATCGGAGAGTCGCAGACGCGACTCTTCTCGGGCGAGAAGGGGCGGGAATGGTGGCGCTTCGTGCTCGATCGGCTGCTCGCGCTGACCGGCAGCGAGTACGGATTCATCGGCTTCACGGGGCAGGACGAGCAGGGGCCTTTCCTGCGCACCAAGGCCATCACGAACATCGCGTGGGACGACGCGACGCGCGAGCTCTATCGCTCGCAAGAGTCGACGGGCCTGGTGTTCCGCAACATGAACACCCTGTTCGGGCGCGCCATCACGAGTCAGCACCGCCTCATCTCCAACGACGTCGCCAACGACCTCCGCGCGCACGGGCGACCGAACGGCCATCCGCCGCTCCGAACGTTTGCCGGACTTCCGATCCGCGACGGAGCGAACATGGTGGGTCTCGTCGGCCTCGCAAACCGCATCGGCGGCTACGACGACGCGATGCTCGCCACCATCGAGCCTGTCCTCGCGTATCTCGGCGCGGCGCTGAGCGCGATCGTTCTCGAAGAGGAGCATGCGCGCTTCACGCGCGAGCTCGCGGCAGCGAAGGAATTGCAAGACCGAGTGCTCGGCGCACTGGACTCGGGTTTCGTCGCACTGCGCGACGATGGAAAGGTGACCTTCGCCAACGCCGCCGCGCGTACGCTGCTCTCGCGCCTCGATCGACTCGTGCAGTCGGAGCCGGACGGGCTGTTGGCCGCGCTCGCGAAGCTCTTCCCGCTCGAGCCGGGTCCGCGCAGCCTCGAGCTGCTCGTCGCTGCGGAGGAGGGCGCGCCCACGTCGCCGGTGCAACTCCTGACCAAGGACCTCGACGGAGTTGCCTTCCGAGTCGAGGTGGTGGGCTCGCGCGTCAAGACCGCCGACGGCAAGGCCAGCGACCTCTTGCTCTCGGTGCGTGACCAGCGCCAGCGCATGGCGGCGGAGGAGACGCACCGTGAAAAGCTCCGGCTCGAAGCCGAGCTTGCGCAAGCAGCCCGCATTCAGCAGCACAACAAGAGCCACTCGGAGTGCATCGACCTCTTGCAGTCGAGCGCGAATCTGAGCGAAGGCTTCGAGGTGCTCGGCCGACACATGACGCGGCTCTTTCCCGCCGCGAGCTTCGCGCTCTACACGGACGACACCCCGGGCGGAGGATTCCGTCTGGCGCGGCACGTCCAACGCGGCACGCACGGCGTACCTTTGGAGTCGATCTCCACACGCCACTGCTGGGCGCTGCGGGCGCACCGCCCCTACGGGTCATGGCGCGACGGCGACACGTTGCCTTGTACTCACAGCACGGGCGACTCGGGAGCGACGGAGTTTTGCGCGCCGCTGCTTGCGAATGGCCGCAACGTCGCGCTGCTCTCGATCCGAATTCCGCAGGGCGAAGTCGTGCGTTCGCTCGCCGACTTCGAGGCGGTGCGCTCGCAGTTCGAGTCGCTGGCGCAGGCTGTGTCGGGCGCGCTCTCCAACATCGCGCTGCGCGAGACACTGGAGCGCTTGGCGCTCACGGACGAGCTCACGGAGCTGCCCAACCGACGTGCGTTCGTACAGGAGGTGGCCCGCGAGCTCGCGCGCTGTCGCCGCTCGGGGCAGCCCTTCGCCCTGTGTCTGCTCGACATCGACCACTTCAAGACCGTCAACGACACGCTCGGCCACGACGTGGGAGACGAGCTGCTGCGACGCGTCGCGCTGCTCATGCGTCGCCACATGCGCGAGGCAGATTTGTGCGCACGCGTCGGCGGCGAAGAGTTTGCGATCTTCCTCACGGACATCTCTCCCGAAGTGACCGAGCAGCGGATGCAGTCTCTGCTCAACACGCTGCGCGCGGGCTGTTTCGTGGGAGAGCGCAGCGTGACGGCATCCCTCGGGGTCGCCCACTCGGCGGAGGTCGGGCGAGACGCGGCGTTCGAGGCGCTCTACCAAGCAGCCGATCGCGCGCTGTACGCGGCCAAGCGAGCCGGCCGCGATCGCATGGTCCGCTTCGGAGCAGACTTGCCCGTCGAAGTTCCGGCGAAGATCGAGACGGGCCTCTAGCGGCACCGGGATGCACAGCGACATGTCCGCACCGCAGGAACGAACTCTCGAGCATCGGCCGATCGCAGACGCGGCCCACTTGCTAGACCTCTGCAACGAGGTCATGTTCGCGGTGGATCTTGCGGGGCGGGTCTCCTACGTGAACGCTGCATGGATGCGGACGCTCGGAGTGAGCCGCGAGCGCAGCGAGGGGCAGCCCTTCGTCGACTTTGTTCGTGACGAATCTCGTGCCGTTGTTGCGGCGGCGCTGGACGCTGCGGCACGCGATCGAGACGCGCGACGCATCGAGCTCTCGATGCACGGCCCCTTTGGGACCCGCGTCGTGCTCGAAGGTGACGTGCGCGGGCAGCTCGGCACCGACGGCGAGCTGCGGATGCTCGGATTCTTCCGCGACGTGACGCTGCAGCGGGCGGCCGAGGCCGATCGCATGTGGAAGACGGCGTTCCTCGATCAGGTCGTCGAGGGCGCGCCCGAAGCGATCATGTTCTTGGGCACCGACGGGCGGGTGCAGCGCATCAATTCCGAGTTCACGCGGCTGTTCGGATACACGCCGGATGAAGCCGTCGGACGCCACATCGACACCCTCGTCGTCCCGCAGGATCTCCGCGTGCAAGGCGCCGACTTGTGCGTTCGCGCAGGCAAGTCGGAGGTCATCAACATCGACACGGTGCGGCGGCGCAAGGACGGCACGCTCGCCGAGGTCTCGCTCTTGGCGACTCCGATCCGCGTCGGCGGCCAGCAGGTCGCGATCCTCGGCATCTACCGCGACATCAGCGAGCGGCGCCGCATGCAGAAGCAGCTTGCGCGCTCGCAGCGGCTCGAAGCGGTCGGTCGGCTGGCGGGCGGAATCTCGCACGACTTCAACAACCTGCTCACGGTGATCAACGCCACGGCGGAGCTACTCGCGAGCGAGCTGCCGGAGGAGAGCGCCGCGCGCCGCTCGGCGGAGGAAATCGGCCGGGCGGGTGCGCGCGCAGCGGCGCTGACGGCGCAGCTCTTGGCCTTCAGCCGCCGTCAGGTGCTGCAACCTGTCGCACTCGACATCAACGCGATCGTGCGCGATGTGCTGCGCATGCTCGGGCGCGTCATCGGCGAGGATATCGCGGTTCGGCTCGAGCTCGGGGACGCGCTCGGTACGGTCCTCGGAGATGCGTCCGAGCTCGAGCAAGTGCTCATGAATCTCGCGATCAACGCGCGCGATGCGATGAAGTCGGGCGGAAGGCTCACGATCTCGACCACTCCCACGTCGCTCGACGCCGAGCAGGCGGGTGCGCTCCATCTCACGGAAGGCAAGTACGTCGAGCTTTGCGTCGCCGATACGGGCTGTGGTATCGATCCGGCGATCGTCGACCGGATTTTCGAGCCGTTCTTCACGACGAAGCTCGGCGAGGTCGGCGGCACGGGCCTCGGGCTTGCCACCGTGTACGCCATCGTTCAGCGGCTGCGCGGCACGATCCGCGTCGAGAGCGAGCTCGGCGTGGGCTCGCGCTTCCACGTGTATCTGCCCATCTCTTCGTTGCCGGTACGCCCAGTCGAAGCCGAGCGTGAGCCCGCCCGTCGGAGCGCGGGGCGCGAGACGGTGCTCGTCGTGGAGGACGACAGCTCGATTCGAATGCTGGTCGACCGTGCGCTGGCCAACGCGGGCTACACCGTCATCGCAGCACCGTCGCCTCAGGCCGCGCTGCGGCTCTTCGAGCAGCATGCCGCGGAGATCGCCTTGGTCTTCACGGACGTCGTGATGCCCGGCATGAGCGGGGCCGAGCTGGTGCAGCAGATCCGCGCGCTCCGACCTAGCGTGCCGGTTCTGTTCACGTCGGGCTACGCCGACGATCGGCACATCGCGCCCTCGGGTTTGCCCGCGGACGCGTCCTTCATTGCCAAGCCGTACACCTTCGCCGCGCTCAGCCGCAAGGTGCGCGAGGTGCTCGAGGCCTGAGGGGTGTCGGCTCTCGAATCTGGGACGCGCCCTTGCGGCGTCCGGTATGCGCAGTTTTCCGGCTCAAAAGGAGTTGGGCGCGACACTAGGTTCCGCGCGTCCGGATCATGAACCGAAAGCTCGCAGGGCACATTCGCGATGGGGGGCACGCTGCGGAGTCGGCGCGCGAGGCTGCCCGTCTGTGGACGCAGGTGGTCGAGTCCATGGAGACGGCGCTCTGCGTCGTTGGGGCGGACGGCAACATCGTGGCCCACAACCGCGCTTGGCGCGAGCTGCACCAGCTTCTCGGGGGCTCTCCCGGCTACGTGCACGACGGAACGCGCTACCTCGACGCGCTCGAGCGCGCGAGCGCACTCGGACACCACATCGAGTCGCTCAATTCCTCGTTCGAGACGGCGGTGGCGGACTTGCTCTCGGGGCGCGTCCGCACCCTCACGCTGGAGCTCGACGCCCGCGAAGAGGAACCGTCTCGCAGCCTCGACGTGCGCTCGTCGCCGTTGCGCGGGAGCGCGGGACTGCTCCTGCTCGAGCACCGACTGTTGGAAGCAGACGCAGCGGCGAGTCGCGAGCACGATCACGCCGAGCTCTTCCGTCTGCTTGCGAACTCGATGCCGAGCGTCATGTACCGCGTCGAGATCGTCGACGGCGCGCGACGCTTCCTCTACATCAGCCCCGCGGTGGAGGAGTTGTTCGAGGTCACCGAGCAGGCGGTGTACGCGGACGCCGACGTCCTCTGGAATCAGGTAGTGGAGCTGGACCGATCCACGTCGTTCCACGCACTGCGCACGGCGAGCACGTCGGGTCCCCGCGAACTCGACTTCCGTGTGCGCACTCCGTCCGGCGTGGAAAAGTGGGTGCACTCGATCGCACGTCCGCACCGCGATGAGCGGGGACGCTTGAGCTGGATCGGTGTCTTGAGCGACATCACCGCGCGACGCCGTGCAGAACAGCGCTTGTTGGAGAGCGAGTCCACGTACCGGACACTCTTCGAGACGGTCGCACAGGGCGTGGTGTACCAAGATCGCGAGGGTCGCATCACAGCTGCGAATCCCTCGGCCCAGCGCATCTTGGGGCTGACCCTCGATCAGATGCAGGGGCGGACCTCGATCGACCCCCGATGGCGTTCGATTCGAGAGGATGGAAGCGACCTGCCCGGCGAGGAACATCCTGCCATGATCGCGCTGCGCACCGGCTCCGCAGTGCGCGACGTCGTGATGGGCGTTTGCCGCCCCGACGGATCGCGCGTGTGGATCTTGGTCAACGCGATCCCTCTCGAACGAGAGGGCCGCGTCGAGCAGGTGTACGCGAGCTTCGAGGACATCACCGAGCGTGTCGAGCTCTCGAGGGAGCTGCGGCGACAGGCCACGACGGACTTCGTCACGGGGATCGCCAATCGGCGCAGCTTCATGGAGCGCTTGCACCAAGAGCTCGAGCGGGTGCGCCGCCATACGCAGGTCTCGAGCGTCGTCGCGAGCCTCGACCTCGATCACTTCAAGCTGGTGAACGACACCTTCGGTCACTCTGCGGGCGATGCCGTGCTGCAGCACTTCGCCGGCGAGGTCGCGCGGGAGATCCGCGCGTCGGACTTCTTCGCGCGCACGGGCGGGGAGGAGTTCTCACTGCTCCTTCCCGAGACGACGCCCGAACAGGCGCTGGCGCTCGCCGATCGCCTGAGACGCGCGCTCGCGGAGCGCCCGGCATTTCACGCCGGCACGAAGCTCCCCGTCTCGGTGAGCATCGGTCTCGCCAAGATCGAGAGCGCGGATGCTTCGACGGACGAGCTGCTCGCTCGGGCGGACCTCGCGCTCTACGACGCGAAGCACGCTGGCCGGGATTGTGCGCGCTATCGACTGCGCGGAACGTCGTAGAGCTGCGGAGGCCGCGCCGCATACCATGGGCGCATGACCAAGAGCCTCGCGCTGCTCCTCGTCTTCGCCCTCGCCTGCGCACGACCGGCGCCGACATCAACCGCGGTTGCGTCGGACTGGACTTCAGTCGAGGCCGACGCGACGCGGGCTCTCCGCGAGGCGTACTCGCTGCCTCCCGCGGAGTGGCCCGCGCCGACGCTCGATGCAGGTGTCGAGCATCGCGAGCTCGGTCTGCTGGTCGCTCCTCCGCGCGACACCTCGCCGGAGACGCGCGCGAAGGAAGAACTGGGGCAGTTGCTCTTCTTCGACGCGCGTCTGTCGGGCTCGGGCCAGCTGGCGTGCGCGAGCTGTCACGACGCGGAGCTCGGCTTCGGCGACGGACGGGCCACGAGCTTCGGCCACGGAGCGCTGCCGCTCGCACGCAACGCTCCGTCGCTCTGGAACACGGGTCTGCGACGCGCCTGGTTCTGGGATGGCCGTGCGGACTCTCTCGAGCGGCAGGCGGAGATGGTGCTCGGCAACGCGCGCGAGATGGCGAACGACCCTGCGAAGATCGTCGCCACCGTGGCGTCCTCGAGGGGATATCGCGAGCGCTTCTCGACGGCCTTCGGCAGCAAGGATGTCGCCATGGAGCGGATCCTTCAGGCGCTGGCTGCGTTCGAGCGGACGCTCGTCTCCGACGGGTCGAGCGACTTCGACCGCTTCCTCGCGGGGCAGCGCGACGCGCTCTCCGACGAGGCTGTGCGCGGGCTGCACCTCTTCCGCACCAAGGCGCGCTGCCTCAACTGCCACAACGGTCCGCTCTTCTCCGACGAGCAGTTCCACAACCTCGGCCTCACCTACTACGGCCGCGAGCTCGAAGACCTCGGACGCTACAACGTGACCCGCGATCCCACCGACGTCGGCCGCTTCCGCACGCCGTCGCTGCGCAACCTCGGCCGCACGGGTCCGTACATGCACAACGGGCTCTTCGAGCTCGACGGCGTGATCAACATGTACTCTGCGGGGATGCCGACGATCACGCCGAAGGAAGAGCAGCGCGAGGACCCGCTGTTCCCCGTGAAGTCGCCGCTCTTGCAGCGCCTCGACCTCGCCCCGGACGAGCGCGCGGACTTGAAGGCCTTCCTCTTGTCCCTCACCGAACGCAAGCGCCGCATCCGCGCGCCCGAGCTACCCGCGATCGGCGACGTGGCGGACTAGCGCTTGTCAGGGCACGAAGCGGTGGACGCCGCCATGGTCGGCAGCGAGCCACTTCGGGAGCGGGTTGTCTTCACCGACGGCGATGCAGTGGACGCGGATTCGGCGCGAGCGATTCCAGCGCCGCAGCTCCTCGCGGATCGCGATGGCTTCGGTCTCGGTGCCGATGGTCGGCGTGCCGTCGGTCATGAAGCAGATCGTGTCGACGTCGGGGTCCGCGAAAGCGAACGCCATGGCGTCATAGATGTTCGTGCTGCCGCCGAGTGTGAGCTTCTCGATCCACTCGCGCGCCTTCGCGCGCATCTCGTCGTCGCGCTTCTTCGCAGCGGCGCCGAGCTCTCCGCGTTCGTCGCGCGTGGCCTTGCGGCCGCCGGCGAAGTCCGCGAGCGCGTCGAGCCACGGATGGACGTTGTCACCGAATCCCACGATGTTGAACCAAGAGCCCGCGGGCAGCGCGTCGACGAGTCCGAGCATCTCGCGCCGCGCGACGTCGATGCGCTTGAGCTTCTCGTCGCCGGGGCTTTTGGAGAGCGCGCCCATCGAGCCGGAGAGATCGACGACGTACGTGGTCCGTGCCGACGCGATCTCGACGCCGTAGAAGCGTGCGGACTTCGAGCGCCCCTCGGCGGAGCCGCCTTCGCTCGACTTGCCGACGATATCGCCGGGCTTCCAGTCCTTGCCGGCTGTCTCGCGCCACTTCTGCCACGCGGCGTGGCTTCGGTAGCGCGTGATGCCGGTGAGGCGGCCGAGGACGTCGAGCAGGTCTTCGTGAACGCGCGCACCGTCGGTCTCGAAGGCGAGGCGCTCGATCAAGAGATCGATCCGTGCGGGCGTGATGTTGCGCTCGAGCCACTCGATCGCGAGAACGCGCACGGACCAGCTCTCGTCGCCGAGGGCGCGGCCCGCGACCTCGGGAGCCTTCGTGGAATCCGCCGCGAGGAGCTCGGCGATCGCCGCGCGCTTGCGTACGCCTTCGCGTTCCTGCGACCAAGCGAGCAGCTTCGTCTCCCATGCGGGCCACAGGTCGCTCTTGCGTCGCATGGCGCTGGCGGAGACCAGCGCAGATTCGACGAGTTCGAGGTCCTTGTTCTTTACAACGATCGCGTCGAGCTCGGGGAGCGCCTCGGTCGCGCGATGCCGCGCGAGCAGCTCCGCCGCTTCGCAGCGCACCCGCGGATCCTCGAAGTCGAGTGCCTTGCGCGCCGCGTCGGTCACGGCGCGCCCGGGCAGCTCGCGCGCGGCTCGCAGATGGTGCAGTCGGTCGGGAGTGTCGCCGCGCCCGATCCCCCCGGCGACGTACTTGCTCGTGGCTTCGTCCTTGCACCCGCCGATCGCCTCCGCGCCGACACGGCGCAGCCACGCGGGAAAGGCGCGCTCCAAGATCACCCGATCGAGGTCGGCTGCGGCCTCGGCGCAGCGTCCCTCGCTGCGGGCGCGTTCCATGAACGATCGGATCGCCTTGGCGCGCGCGTCACCGCTCGCCTTGCCGTCGGCGACGACGGCGAGCTCGTCGGGCACGCTCTTTTGAGGAGCGCCTCGGACCGGACTGGACAGCCCGAGGCAGGCCGTGAGCAGCAGCAACGCGATGGGGGAGCGCATGGCGCACGCCTAGTTTAGGGTTCCAAGCGTCCGGCGCGCTCCCGCGTGTCGAGACACCCGATCCGGCCGCCGTCGAGCGCAGCGCCCGCGGGGCCAAGTGCGCATCCGCCTCGCGAAGCCAGCGCAGCCTGCGGCGGCGTGGTTGATCGTTCCGCGCCGATCGGGGACACTCCCGGCGTACCCTCGCAGTCCACCGACCCCCAGAGATCCCCTCGCGATGTCGTTCGAACAGCAGCTCACCAAGGTCCTCTCCCAAGATGGCTTCCTCGCCGCGCTCGACCAGTCCGGCGGCAGCACGCCCAAGGCGCTCAAGCTCTACGGGGTGCCGGAGAGCGCGTACTCGGGCGAAGAGGCGATGTACGCGAAGGTGCACGAGATGCGCACGCGCATCGTGACGTCGCCCGCGTTCAACGGCGACCGCATCCTCGGCGCGATCCTGTTCGAGAACACGATGGATCGCCAGATCTGCGGCAAGGGCTCGGCGCAGTACCTCTGGCAGGAGAAGCGCGTCGTTCCGTTCCTCAAGGTCGACAAGGGCCTCGCCGCGGAGTCCGACGGCGTGCAGCTCATGAAGGACATCCCCGAGCTCGACAAGCTGCTCGCGCGCGCTCAGAAGAACATGGTGTTCGGCACGAAGATGCGCTCGGTGATCAAGCAGGCCAACGAGGCCGGCATCGAGAAGGTCGTCGCCCAGCAGTTCGAGATCGGCCTCAAGATCGTGGCCGCCGGACTCGTGCCGATCATCGAGCCCGAGGTCGACATCGACTGCCCGGACAAGCTCGCGGCCGAGGACATGCTCGAGAGCGCGCTGTGCGCGCACTTGGACGAGCTCGCGCCGGACCAGACCGTGATGCTCAAGCTCACCCTGCCCGAGATCGACAACTCGTACTCGCGCCTGATCGAGCACCCCAACGTCGCCCGCGTCGTCGCGCTCTCGGGCGGCTACTCGCGCGCCCGTTCGAACCAGAAGCTCGCCCGCAACAACGGCATGATCGCGAGCTTCAGCCGCGCGCTCACCGAAGGGCTCTCGGCCCAGCAGTCCGAAGCCGACTTCAACGCCGCCCTCGACGACGCGATCCAGTCGATCTTCGAGGCCTCGCGCACCTGAGCGACCGGCAACGGAGTCGCGTCTTCCTGCGTCCGCTGGAGAACCCTCTCCGCGGGCGCATTTTTTTCTGGCCTCGTCCGTCGAACCGAATTCCCAGCGTCGGCACCGAAGGCCGTCCCACGGCACCCACCGAGGGCCAACGACGGGACTCGCGCCCCGCCTCGCGTTGCCAAAGGCTCTAGCCCGCGCAACACTTCGCCCGATGCCTCAGAGCGCCGGCTCCCCGCGGCGCCCAGACCCAACGCTCATGCAGCAACCCCACAAGACCCCCGACCTGCACTCCGTGCTTGATCCCGCCCGGCGGCCGGTCAACCTTTCTTCTCCGATCTTCGTGCTCGGCAGCGTCCGCTCCGGCACCAGCGCCATGGGCTATGCCTTGACCAAGGGTGCAGGCATTCCCGGCAATCAAGAGGGGCATGTCAGCACGCTGATGCAGATGGTTCTCAACGCCGTCGACACGGTGACGGGCAATTTCCCAGGCAGCGGCGATCGCTATCTCCTGAGCAGCCTCGACACGCAGGGCTTCAAGAACCACGTCATCAACTACTTCCAAGCGTTCTTTGAGGAGCGCTATCCGTCGGGGGTGTGGTGCGACAAGACCCCCAACGACTTCGACGGAGCGCCGGCCGTCCGCGTGGCGCCCCTGCTCCTCGAGATGTTCCCGAACGCGCGCTTCATCTATTGCCAGCGACGCGGAATCGAAAACGTGCTCTCGCGCGTCACCAAGTTTCCGCAGACGCCGTTCTGGTACCACTGTCGCAGCTGGGCCTCGACGGTCACTGCATGGCATGAAGTACGCTCGAAGCTCGGCGACCGCTGGATCGAGGTTCGGCAGGAGCGCATGGCGCTCGAGCCCGAAAAGGTCTCCGACGAACTTGCGAGCTTCCTCGGACTCTCGGAAGCACAGCGCAAGGCTGTGCTGCACACCTTCCTCGAAGATCGGCCCGAGCAGTCCCGCCCCGCGGGCGAGGATCACGAATTGAGTATGCAACAGGCGGGCTGGGAGCCCGGCTTGCAAGGCGTGTTCCTTCGGGAGTGTGCTGCCGCGATGAAGCTGGCAGGCTACTCCGTTGAAGGCGGTACGATCGGCGAAGAGCAGGGCCTCAAGTTGTTCTGCTCCACTGCGGAAGGAGTTCACGGGACCTCACTCCAAGGCCTTCCGCGCACCGCTCACATGGCGCTCAATCGCGACGAGTTCACCCTCGGGCCCGGCCCCGTTGGCGTCCGCGGCGCATTGCTCTACACGGGACTGCGCCTCGCGGGGCGCAGCCACTTCCGCTCGGGTGTGCGTGTGCTCGGTCCCGCCGGCGTCGAGGTCGACTTCGAGGTCGAGGTCGACGACAGCTTCGGTCGACGAATCGCGCAAGCCAAAGTTCGCGCCCGCTCGGACGAAAGCCCCGCACAGCTCGAACTCGCGCTGCCCGCGAAGGACCTCAATCTCTGCAACGTGCGAATCTGCACCGAAGCGAAGGTCGGCACGCTCCTTCCGCAGCATCGTGCCGTTTGGCAGTCCCCGGCGTTCTATTCGTAAGCGAACTCTCCCCGAGGCCCCCCTCGCCCGCTCGGAGCGGTATCGAGCTCACGCAACCACGGATCATGCGAATCCTCCACGTTACGAACGAACTGGCACCGCACGGGTCTGGCGATGTCGCCGAGCATGTGTGGGCCATCGCCCGCGAGCAGGCGCAGCGCCACGAGGTCGCCCTCTTTGTCGGCTTCGACGACCCGAATCTGCCCACCGGCTACGTGTACACCGAGCGCCGCGAGCGCGTCACGATCCGCTTCTTCAACCGTCGTCCGCTCGAGTGGACGCCGTTCGAGCGCACGTACATCCATCGTGACGTCGAGGTCGAGTTCAAGCTCTTCCTCGGCGAGCACCGCTCCGACGTGGTGCATTTCCACGACATCGAGACGCTGGGCGTCACGCTGATGGAGATCGTGCATTCGCTCAACATCAAGGCCGTGTTCACGGCCCGCGACTTCTGGCCGATGTGCGCGCGGAAGAACCGCGTCTGCCGCTCCGACGGCTCGACGTGCGACCGCATCGACCTATCCAAGTGCGGCACGTGCGTGCTCGGCGAAGAGTGGGGGAAGATCCGCGCCGCGGAGCTCGCGGCTCACGAGGCCCGCCGCCCTGCGCCGCCCGAGACCTTCACCCAACTGTGGAAGCGCCTCTACAAGCAGCGCTACGACGCTACGCGCGGTCTCACCGCTCGACGTCCGCTGGCGATGCTCCACGCCACCAAGGTCTCGCTGCGCGAGGCGAAGTGGAAAGCGCAGGAGCAGCTCCACGAGAAGTTCGGGGACTCGATCGAGCGGCGCATGGGCTTGTTCTCACAGCGGCTCCGTGACCTCGACCTCCTGATCGCGCCCAGCGAGTACGTGCGCGACCAGTACGTGTCCCAGTTCGGCTTGCAGCCGTCGAAGGCGATCTACAGTGCGACCGGCCGGGACGTTACGCGGCTCGCGACGCTCCGCAAGAGCACCTCTTCGGCCCTGCGTATGGGCTTCATTGGGACCTTGGCGCGCGAAGACGGGTTGGCGCTCCTCTTGGAGGCCTTCCTACCCGCCGCGGCCAGCAACGGGCGGCTCGAGCTGCACATCCACGTGAAGTGCGCGTCTCACGAGCGCGAGACGCTCGAGAATCTTCGCGCTCAGGCGGCTGGCTTCGGCATGAGCGGCCGAGTGCACTGGCACGAAGACTACGACGCCGCGCGAGTGCACGACGTACTCTCCGAGCTCGACCTCCTCGTGGTGCCCAAGCTCGGCTTGGGCAACGCGCCGTCCGAGCTCGAGTGGGCTGCCTTCCACGGAGTTCCGATCCTGACCTCGGACTCCGGCGGTCTCGCCGACTTCTGCCGCGCCCACAGCTACGGCCGCACGTTCGCGCGCGGCGACGCCAACGCGCTCACGCTTCAGCTCGCGGCCCTCGGCGCTGGAGATGCGCTGCTCGCGGACTACGCGGGAAAGCCGCTGAAGTTCAAGACGCCACAGTACGAGGCGGAGCGGCTCGTTCAGACCTACCACGAGCTCCTGTACGGCAAGTACAAGGCGCCGACGAAGGAACAGCAGGCCGCCGAGCGGACTGGTCCGCTCGCCGAGCCGGTGGCCTAGACGAGCGCGCCGCGCGCATGGCGACGTCGATCAAGCCGACTCTGCAGGCATCCGCGCGTCGGAGTTGTGCAGCGTGTGGCAGCGTTCGCGCACCGGGAAGCAGCCGTGCGCCGCGTCGTGCTTCATCAGCGACCAGCGCAGCATCAGCTCGCGCTCGAGGCTCTCGTTGGCGAAGTTCCCGACGAAGCGTGTGTCCGGGCCCTGCCTTGCTTCGAGCACGCGGTTGAGCTCGTCCCGCACGATGCTGCCGGTGTTCACGAAGCCGTGGTTCGCGATCGCGTAGGCCTTGGCCCGCTTCTTGATCGCCGCGAGCTTCTGCGGATCGTTGGCTTGCACCTCGACGAGCCAGCGGAGCGCAGATTCGATGTCCGCGACGTCCTCGGGCTCGACCAACTTCCCGCGCACGCCGTCGAGGACGACCTCGGGGATGCCGTGCACGCGCGACGAGATCACGAACGTCTCCAGCAACATCGACTCGATGTTGACGAGCGGAGAGCACTCGTTCGTCGAGACGAGCACTTGGCAGTCGGCGGCGACCATCACGGGGAAGCCGCTCGGTCGCGGGCCGGTGATGTGGATCTGCGCTTCGAACTGCGGGTCGATCGCCGCGACGATCTCCGCGTGGAAGCTCTTCGGGCCGAGGTTGTCGGGATCGAGGCGTCCGACGAGTGCGAGGTGGTGCTTGCCGCGCTCGTCCTCGGGCAGCGAACGCAGGAGATTCTGGAAGGCCTCGACGAGGCGCTTTTGGTTCTTGCGGCGCTCGAGGCTGCCGACGCACGCGAACAGCACGCCGTCATCGGGGATCCCGAACTCCGCGCGCAGCTCCGCTCGCTGCGCGCGTAGACGATCGCCCTCAGCGAGGATCGCGTCGACATCGAAGCCGTAGGGCACCATGCCCACCTTGCCTTCGATCGGCGGGCAGAAGATCTCGATCTGGCGCACCGTGTCGTGCGAAGCCGTCAGCACGCGGTTTGCGCTGTGAAGCGCGTAGCGGTGCATGGCCTCGAGTGCGCGCTGGGTGAACAGGTGTCCGTCCCGCTTGGCGACGTTGATGCCGTCGTGGAACCACCACACCACGGGAATGCCCTTCCAGCGCAGGAGCGGAGCGTGCGCGTACACGGGGGACGCGTTGAGGAAGACGAGCTCGGGGTCCACCGCGTCGTAGGCTGCGAGGATCTCGCGGTAGTGCGGTGCTTCATCGCGGAAGTGCGCCTTCAGGAAGCGCTCCTTTCCGACTTCTTCGACGAAGAGCTCTTCCATCGGGCCGTCACCGATGCCGAGCACCCAAGGTTCGAACTGCGTGCCAAGCTCGCGCATGCCACGCAGCGCCCAGAGCATCGCGGTCGGGGCGCCGGTCTTCGAGAGCTCGTGGGATACGAACAGGATGCGCGGCTTGCGTGCGGGGTTTGCGAGCGACGGACGCGTGCGCGTCGAGATGAACTCTTGTCCGGGCATACGCCGGCAGCGCTCCCAAACGCGCTCCTGCACGATGGCCGCTTCGCACTCGATCAGGCCTTTGGAAAGCGAGTTCCAGAGCTTCAGCTCCTCTCGCACCTGCCAATACGTCGACGCTCCGTAGGGCGGCGTCGGCGTGGTGTCGAGCACCTTGTCGGTGAGCATCAGCACGTGGTGCAGGTCGATCTCACCCAGGCCAGTCGCAATGTAGCTCGTACTCCACGAGGTTCCCTCGTCGGTCTGCACGCGCACGGGACGGTCGATACCGAGCCCCACGACCGTGTGCGCGTGGAAGGGAGCCGCGACGCGCGGATCGCGCCAGTCGCCGAGGCGGCTCGCCTCGAGCTCCGAGTCATTCAGTGCGAGGACCACGCGGAAGCCCGCCCAGCGCGCAGCGATCACGGCTTCGGGCAGGGCGTGACCGACGAACAGTGCGATGCGCGCTCCGACGACGAAGAGTCCCTGCACCACATCTTCCGGCCGGCTCCGCGCGTCGATCGAGAGGGTCCGGACGGGGTGGCCCTGCGGAGGCGCGGCGAGCCAGCGTTGCAGTTGCTGCTGGCAGTCGAGGCTTTCGATGGCGCCGATGAGGGCGATGACGTTGTTGTGGGGGGCCATGGGTTGGGAGCTTCGAGCGGGGGTGTAGCTGCCTCGGGCTCATCGGCTGACTCGACCCGGTGCGCTTGAGTCCGCTTCGTCTGAGCCAACGACTGCCGGCGGAGCGAGGCAGCAATCTAGCACGCATGCATCGCTCCGAAGACCGCCGCCAAAGGCCTTCAGGCGACCGCTGTATCCACAGTCTGGAAGGAACTTCCTTCTCGCTCGCGCCTCACGCGCGCCCGCTCGCCCGCGCCGCGAGCCCCGGCAGCGAGGCGCGGTACTCCGCGATCTTCGCGGAGTGCCCGTGCTCGTCTCCGTGACGCTCCAAGTGTTCCTTGTGGTGCGCGAGCTCGCCGAGGGCCTGATAGAAGCGCCTCGTCGCGCGGTAGCGGCCGTGCACGATGGCTGTGACGTGGGCACGCACCTGCGTGAACGAGCTCGCATTCGCGTACTGCGCCGCGGTGATCCGTCCTTGCGCGAGCTCTTCCGCGAGATGTCGTCGCAGCAGGTCCCGCTCGCAGAGGATCCTCCAGCCGATGAATCCCGCCATGCACGCGTATCCGATCCAGTCGACCGCGATCCCCAGTGCGAACCCTTCTACGCCACCGAACCAAATCGCAAGGGTGTTGTGGAATGCGTGCGTCAGCATCGCGAGCGCAAGCCCGAGCAGCGGCGCGCTCCAACGCAGTGCCGGACTGCGCGTGGTTCGCGCGATCGCGAAACCGATGCCCGTGAACGCGGTGAAGAACGGGTGCATCCAACCGACGAGCACGATGCGGATGAACGCCACCGTCCACAGGCCTTCCAATCCATGCTCCGTATAGCCGTCGCGATAGATGTACAGCACATTCTCCACGGCCGCGAAGCCGGTCGCCGTGATGCCTGCGTAAGTAATGCCGTCGACGATGGAGTCGAATTCGTGCCGAAAGCACGCGAAGACCAAGAGCACCGCGAGCCCCTTGAGCGACTCCTCGACCACCGGTGCCACGAACGAGGTCGTGCCGAAGTTTGCGGCTTCTTCGGAGCCCGTGACCGCGAGGATGCTGAGTCCGAGCAGCGTGTTCAGCACGAACGCCCCGCCGCACGCGATCACCGCACCCCACAGGAACGACCCCGCCAGCATCCAGCGCGGCTCTTCTTCGAAGCGGTCGAGCCAGCGGATGAAGAGCGCGAAGCCGAACATCGGCACGATGCCGAGCGTGAGTGCGAGCGCGAACGCCATGACGGCGCAGCATAGCCTGCTCCGCAACGTTCCTTCACGAACGCAAGCGGCGCCCCGCGGAGTCCTCCGCGAAGCGCCGCTCTTCCGCGAATCGTCGTGGCCTAGTTGCCGACGATCTGGTGCGCACCCATGTCGCAGCGCGAGCCGTCCGGGTCGGACGAAGCGGGGTCACCGCCGTTGTCCGCGGCCGAGCCGAGCGCGACGTTGTGGTTGCCCCACGATGCCCCATCGAAGAGCGGGTCGCTCGTCGAGAACCCAGTCGCCGTGAGACGGTTGGAGTCCACGATCGAGTGGTGGACCTGCGCCGGGAGCGGCTGCTGCGAGTACGACCCGATGGCCGCGCCGCTGCCGCCATCCCACACGATCGAGTTCGCGAGCGTGAAGGCCACGTTGTTCATCAACCACAGCTCCTCGGCGGAGTTGCTGGCCAACGTCGCGCTCGTGAGGTCGAGCGTGCCGCCGTCGATGAACAGACCGCCGACGCCGTTCTGCGCGGTGTTGTTCGTCAGCTTGAAGCCGCGAGCGACGACCGACGCCGAGTTCATCACCAGCATGCCGCCCGCACCTTGCGAAGCCGTGTTGAACGACACGCACAGGTTGTAGATGTTCGACACGCCACCGTTGAGCACGATGCCGCCGCCGCGCTGCGACGCCTGGTTGTATTGCACCAGCGCGCCGTCGACGTCGAGTCGCGCAGTGTTTTGGAGCGCGATGCCGCCGCCCTCACCCTGCGTGATGTTGTCCCACACGATGCTGTTGACGAGCGACAAGCTGCCACCGTCGATGAACAAGCCACCGCCGCGCTGCTGCGCGCTGTTGCGTTCGACGAGGGCGTCTACGAGCGACAGGTGCGAGCTGTTGCGGACGAACACGCCGCCGCCCTGCTGGGCCTGACTGTCGGAGAGCACGCAGGCATCGACCGTCACGCTCGTGCTGTCGGACACGAACAGCGCGCCCGCCTGAGAGTTCTGGCCGCCACCGTTGACGAGCGTCAGACCGCGGAGCACGGTGCCCTGCGTCTGGGCGCCGAACACCGTGACGCACGGACCCTGCAGGCCGCCGTCGATCGTCGCGCCCCAGCCTTCGATCACGAGATCGCGCCCTTGGACGAGCACGTTTTCGTGGTAGGTGCCCGGAGCGACGATGACGAGCACGCCCTTGGGAGCGCAGCCCAGCGCGTCCGCGATGGTGCGGAAGGGGTGCGCCGCGCTGCCGTTGGGGTACGCCGCCGTGGACGAGCCGTCGACGAAGATTTGGTTCGCCAGCGGCGTCGTGTCCTGCACGGTGATGGGGATGTTCTTCGCTCCAAGGCCCACGTAGCGCGAGTCCGCGCTGGTGCTCGGCGCGATTTGCACCGTCGCCGACTGCGTGCCATCGACCTCGGCGTCGGCGAGGCCGCTGACGCGGATCACCTGCGGGTGGAACCAGTTCGTTGCATCGAAGACGAGCTGGGCCGGCTCTGCGCTGATCTCCGTCGAGTCGGACACGCTCACGGCGAGCGAGACGGGGGCCGTCGGCTGGTTGGTGAGGTAGACCCGGATCTCGCGGAAGAAGTCCGTCGGGACCGACCACGGACCACAGCCTTCGACGAGCGACTCTTGCACGAACAGGTTGGGCTCGTGCAGCACGTTCACGCCGCCGCCGAGCATGTCGGCGAAGGGACGGAACGGCGCGCCACCGGCCGCACCCGTCTGGGGCAGCTCGTTGATCGTGGCGTCGGCCTCGCCGATGCCGTTGTCGACGACGAACACTTCGTTGCCGTCGTACCCATCCTTGAGGGGCAGCGACGGCGTGCAGAACACACCAGCGCGGCGAGTGACGCGATCGTCGAGCAGCGCATCGCGCAAGAACGCGACCATTGCCGCCTGCTTGACCGGCTTGCCACGGATCGAGCCCACACCGTCGACGGCTTCGTCGAGGTCGAGCGCATTGGTCTCCGCGAAGTCGGCGCCGCGAGCATAGAACTGCACGACTTGTTCGAGAGTCGCCGTACCTCCGTTGTGGAAGTAGGGGCCCGTGAGCGCGAGGTTGCGCAGCGAAGGCGTCTTGAACGTGCCGCCCGAGAGCGTGCGATCGTTGGAGTGCACGCCGCCAACAGGCATCCACTGCTGCACGGTCGGGTCGCCGATCTTGAGGCGCTCCGTAATCGCCAGCGGGCCGAAGGGGCTGTGGCCGCCCGCACCGATGTCCTCCTGCGTGGGGCGAACGCCGATGTTGTAGTAGCCGAGGTCGTAGACGCCGTCGGCGGTCGGGGTCCCCATGTGGAGGATCCCGATCTGTGCGCCGTTCACCACCACCGGGTAGTCACCTGCGGGAAGCGGCGTCGACGCACCCCACTTCATGGTGATGCGGAGATCGACGTGGCACAGGCCATTCGGCAGTTGCTGACCGCGCGAGCGGGCGTTCACGTGTACGTCGAACACCGCGTCCACCAAGAAGCTCGGGGGCGGCATGACCGGTGCGGCGGGGCCGAGCTGCAAGAGCACGTCGAGATCTTCCGGAGCGCAGCTGCCCTGCGAGCCCGGGACGTTGCCCATCGCCACCAAGCCGCCGCTGGGCGACAAGATCTGGATCTGCGCGCCGCGCGGGTCGTAGTTCAGGACGTTCTGCGTGAAGTCCGGCATCGTGGTGAAGCCGAGCGAGTCCGTTGCGAGCGACCCGAGCGTCGCCATGCGCTCCACAGCGCCGAACTTGTTCACGTGCGACCACGTCGCACCGGCGAACTCGGAGCCAAAGTGGCACACGGCGCAGGCCGCGCCGCCCGAGTTGAAGAGACGCATGCCTTCGAGCTGCTCTGCGGTCATCGCGCTCGGGTCGCCGCGCATGAAGCGGTCGAACGGCGCGTCGTCGGAGACGAGCTGCGACTCGTAGCAGAGAATCGCGATGCCCCAGTAGAGCGAGAAGTTCTGCTCCATGTGGGTGTGGCCGTTGACGCTGCCCGCGCCGCCGTGCCACTTGTCGTGGAACGCCGCCGCAATCATGTCCGCGTAGGTCACGCCCGGCTGCATGCCGCGCGCCGGATAGGCCGACATCGAGCCGAAGTGGACGTCGGTGGGGTCGATGAACTGGTCCTTGAGGGGAGCGGCCGAGAGCATCTTGCGGCCGAGCTCGGGGAAGGACTTGCCCGTGTAGCTCATCTCGAAGTCCGAGAGGGCGGGGCCGACGGCTTGGCTCGCGAGCGCCGCGGTGTCGAGCAGCACCGACGTCCAAACGAGGTTGCCGCTCGCATCCTTTTCGAGCACGCGGGCGTTGGGGTCGAGGTCGCCCCAGTTGTTGACGCCGTTGAACTTCTCCTGCGCGCGACCGTCCCAGAAGCTGCGCACGTTGAAGATCGCGTTGATGATCGTCGGGGTGTTGCGCGGCTCGACGCGGCCGACGTTGGAGCCGTTCAGGTTGAACGGCGGATCCTGCACGACAACGCCGTTCTCGTGCCCCTGCCCCGGCGTTACTCCCGTGAACAGGCGGTGCTGGATGCCCGACGACGTCAGGCGGTCGTTGACGTTGCGGACGATCGAGCTGTCGTGGTCGTTGGGGTCCGCGCGCTCCGTGAACGGGAAGTCGCCCGAGTTCACTTCGTAGTTCACGCCGCCCGGGCCCGTGGCGAGGCGTTGGTACACGTTGTCGTGGCCCGGCGCGAGCTGGCTCTTCGCGCGCGCATCTGCGCCGGCATGCCAGTGGCAGCTCGCGCACGCGGTCATGCCGTCGGATCCCGCTTGGATGTCCCAAAACAGCGCCTTGCCCAGCCGGACAGCGGCGTTGAAGTCGGAGACGAAGTTCGAGAGGTTCGACGGCAACGGCACGTTCGACGCGGAGAGCGCCTTCGGCAGGTGGCTCACGCGCGTCGAGACGGACGGCGCGCTACCAGCGGCGCCACCCGCGGCGCCGACCGCGTTGCCGCCGTTGGCCGGAGCCTGGCGCTGGGCCATGGCGCCGGCGACGAGGAACGCCGCAGCGGTGGCCGTGGCGAGGTTGCGGATCCAGCGCTTTTGCGAAGCGGAGTTCGAGCGAGTCTGAGCGCGATCGACGGAGGGGAAATTGCGTTGCATCGGGGGTGACTGTCGGGGGTTGTGCGGTTGCCAAGGTCCCCCGAGCGCGACTCGCGCGGTAGGGAACCAAGGAACGCTACGACCCTTTGCAGGCCCAGAGCGCCGCTAGCCCGGCTCCTTCGGCCGAATTCCAGCTCGCAGTCGGCGCGACTGGAACACTCTTCCCGATGCAGAAGTTCTTTCTGCGCAGCTTGGCGGAGTTCGTCCCCTCCTTCTCTCCGCACTCACCGGATCGTCGCGGCTTCCATCGCTCGCCTTTCTCCGGCAGGTCGGGCCCGTGTGGCGCCTCCCGAACTTTCCGGAAGGCGCCACGCGGCCCTGAGAGAACACCAGAGCTCTAGTTCCCCACGATTTGGTGCGCTCCCATGTCGCATCGCGAGCCATCCGGATCCTGCTGGCTCGGGTGACCCGCGTCCGAGGCGGGAGAGCCCGGCTGCAGGTTGTGGTTGCCCGCCGCCGCATTTTCGAACAGCGGATCGACGCGCAGGTAGCCCTGCGCCGCGAAGCCGCCCCAGTCGATCAGCGAATGCTCGATCGTCGCCGGGAGCTGAGTCTGGAGGTTGCTTGCGACTGCGCCGCCCTGGCCGTTGTCCCAGATGATGCTGTTCGCGATCGTCACGCTCATCGAGTTCATCAGGTAGAGCTCGACGCCCGAGTTGGTCGCGATCGTGGCGTGGGAGAGGTCGAGGACCCCGCCGTCCACGTACATGCCGCCGATGCCGTTCGCGACCGTGTTGTTGGCGACCTTGAGACCGGTCGCCACGACGTTGGCGCTGTTCATCGCGCGGAAGCCGCCGACCTGCTGGTTGGCGCTGTTGAAGCTGATCGACACGTTGTAGAGGTGGGCGCTGCCGCCGTTGAGGAACAGCCCGCCGACCTCCTGCCCGGCGCTGTTGTTCATCACCAGCACGCCGTTCATCGAGAGCTGCGCCGTGTTGTACACGAGCACGCCGCCGCCGCTGCCCTGCGTCGAGTTCTCCCATACGATCGAGTTCGACATCGTCAGGCTGCCGCCGTCGATGGTGAGACCGCCGCCCTGCTGCTGGCTCGAGTTGCGCTCGACCACGGCGTCGACCAGAGTCAGGTGCGAGCTATTGCGCACGTAGGCGCCGCCGCCCTGCTGACCGAGGCTATCGGAGAGCACGCACCCGTCGCACAGCACGCTCGAGCTGTCGGTGACGAAGAGCGCACCGGCCGGAGCATTTTGGCCGCCGCCGTTCGACAGCGTCAGGCCGCGGAGCACCGTGCCCTGCGTCTGAGCGCCGAACACCGTGACGCACGGACCCGAGCGGCCGCCGTCGATCACCGCGCCCCAGCCGTCGATCACGAGGTCGCGGTCCTTCACGAGCAGGTTCTCGTGGTAGGTTCCCGGCGCCACGTGGATCACGGAGCCCTCGGGAGCGCAGCCCAGCGCGTCCGTGATGCGCTTGTAGGGACGCTGCGCGCTGCCGTTGGCGTGCTGGACGTTCGACGCGCCGTCGACGTAGATCTGGTTGTCGTACGAGGTCGTGTCGACCACCGTGAAGGTCACGTCTTGAACTTCGATCCCGTTGTAGCGGTAGTCGCTGCTCTGGGTGTTCGACGTGACAAGCGTGGCCGTCACCTGCCCATCGAGCTCTCCGTCGCGCTCGCCGCGGATCTTGACCTCGTGCGGGTGGAACCAGTCGGACGTCGTGAACACGAGCTGCGCGGGTTCGATCGAGATCTCGCTCGCATCGCTCACCGACAGGTCGATGGTCACGTTCGCCGTGGGCTTGTTGGTCAGGTAGATGCGCACGACGCGATCGGAGTCCGAGGGGATCGCGAGCGGCCCGCAGCCCTGCGTGCCTTCCTCTTCGACGACGAGCGCCGGCTCGTAGACGACGTTGACGCCACCGGCGAGCAGATCGGCGAAGGGTCGGAACGCCGGACCGCCCGCTGCGCCCGTCTGGGGCAGCTCGTTGATCGTCGCGATCGCCTCGCCGAGCCCGTTGTCGACCACGAAGATCTCATTGCCGTCGTAGCCGTCCTTCAAGGGAAGTGACGGAGTGCAGAACACGCCCGAGCGAGTCGCCACGCGCGGGTCGAGCAGCGCATCGCGCATGAAGGCGACGAGCGCCGCCTGCCGGTCGGCCTTGTTGCGGATCGAGCCCACGCCGTCGACGTCTTCGTCGAGATCGGGTGAGTTGACTTCCGCGAAGTCGGCGCCGCGAGCGTAGAACTGCACAACCTGCTCCAGCGTGCCCGCGCCTCCGTTGTGGAAGTACGGACCGGTGAGCGCGATGTTGCGCAAGGACGGCGTCTTGAACGTGCCGTTCACGATCGGGTAGTCGCTCGGGCTGATGCCGCCTTGCGGCATCCACTGCGCGACCGTCGGATCTCCCGCCTGGAGACGCTTGGTGAGCGACAGCGGACCAAAGGGCCCGTTCGCACCGGCACCGATGTCCTCCGTCGTCGGACGGACTCCGAGGTTGTAGTAGCCGACGTCGTACATGCCGTTGGCCTGCGCCGTGCCCATGTTCAGCACGCCGATCTGAGTGCCGTTCACCACCACGGGGTAGGCGCCCGCGGGCAGCGCCGGGTCCGCGCCCCACTCCATGCCCACGATCAGGTTGACGTGGCAGAGGCCCGAGGGAAGAGCGGTGCCGAACGACTCGATCGTCACCTCGGCCTCGAAGGCGAGGTCGAGCTGATCCGCGCCGGGGTTGATGGGAGCCGCGACTCCAGGCTGCAGGTTGACCTCGAGCTCTTCGTCGACGCAGTTGGCATTCGCGCCGGGAATGTTGCCGTGCGCCACCACCGCGCCGCCCGGCGTCAAGATCTGGATCTGACCACCACGGGGGTCGAAGGTCAGCACATTCTGCGAGAAGTCGGGGAACGTCGTGAAGGCGATTTCATCCGTCGCCTGCGAGCCGACGGTCGCCATGGGTTCCACCGCGCCGTGTTCGGCGACCTGCGACCAAGTCGCGCCCGCGAACTCCGAGCCCGAGTGGCACGCTGCGCAGGCAGCACCGCCCGAGTTGTAGATCTTCATGCCTTCGAGCTGCTCGGCGGTCATCGCCGTCGTGTCGCCCGCCGCGTAGCGGTCGAACGGCGTTTGGTCCGAGACGAGCTGCGACTCGTAGCACAGGATCGCGAGACCCCAGTAGAGCGAGAAGTTCTGCTCCATGTGGGTGAAGCCGTTCACGGAGCCCGCGCCCGCGTGCCACTTGTCGTGGAAGGCGAGGTCGATGAGATCCGCGTAGGTCGTGCCCGGCGTCATGCCGCGCGACGGGTACGCGCTGTACGTGCCGAGGTGCACGTCCGTCGGATCGATGAACTGGTCGCGCAGCGGCATCGCCGAGAGCATCTTGCGGCCGAGATCGGGGAATGACTTACCCGCGTAGCTCATCTCGAAGTCCGAGAGGGCCGGACCCACGGCTTGACTGGCGAGCGCCGCCTTGTCGAGCAGCACCTGCGTCCAGACGAGATTGCCGCTCGCGTCGAGCTCGAGCACGCGCGCGTTCGGGTCGAGGTCACCCCAGATGTTCACGCCGTTGAACTTCTCCTGCGCGCGACCGTCCCAGAAGCTGCGCACGT
>CAIYPP010000121.1 GCA_903928115.1 uncultured Planctomycetota bacterium | reverse complement strand
TGACGAGCGCGCTGCGCGGCGAAGGCAAGAGCGTCGCCACGCTGAACCTCGCGCTCGCGCTCGCGGAGATGCCCGGCGTGCGCGTGCTCGTCATCGACGCGAACATCCGTGCCCCCGGCGTCGAGGACCTGCTCGGCGTGCCGCGCGCGCAGGGCCTGACCGAGCTGCTCTCCGGACGCCTCGCGCCCGACCAAGGAATCCGCCCGACCGCGGTCAGTGGCGTCTCGATCCTCGGCCCCGGCTCCGAGCCGCGCAACACCAGCGAGCTGCTCGCCGGCGAGCGCATGCGGACGCTCCTGCGCACGCTGAAGCAACGCTACAGCTATGTCTTGATCGACACGCCCGAGGCGACGACGACCAGCGATGCCTCGCTGCTCGGCGCGATGGCGGACGGCGTGGTCGTCGTCGTGCGCCTGGGCTCGACGCCGAAGAGCTACGTCGAGCAGACCTGTCGCCAGCTCGAGTCGCTCGGTGCGAACCTGCTCGGCACGTGCCTCACCGGCGCGCAGGTTCCGGACACCGCGAAGTAGCGCTCGCCGCGCTCAGAAGAGCAGGCCCTGCACCGGCCCGCCCGAGCTCGCGGGGCGCGCGGCCTTGGCAGACTTCTCGGCGCGCGTCGCCTTTCCGTGCGGCAGTTCGAACGGCTTTCCTGCGCGTGCCGCGCGGATCAGTCCGCGGACATGCTCGCGCTCCCACTCGAGCGCCCGCTCGTAGTCGGGGTAGGCCCGCTCGCGCGCTTTGAACTCCGGTCCGTGGATCACCCGTCGGCCCTTGGCGCGCGCGGGTTGGTCGAGCACCGAGTGCAAGAGCTCGTGAAAGAGGACGTAGCGAACGAACCACTCCGGGACGTCGCGCGAGTCGAGCGTGCGATGCAGGCGCACCACGCGGTCGACGGGGTCGAAGCTGCCGAGCCGCAGGGAACGACGCGAGCGCGAGCCCTGCGCGCGTCCCCAGCCCGCGGGGGGCCACGCATGGCCCGACTCGGCCGGGAAGTGGGCTGAGATGACTTCGCGAGCGAGACGCTCGAGGTCGTGATGCTCTCCGCGCGCCTCGAGCTTCGGTGCGGCGCGCGGCGCGTGCTCGTGCGAGCGCACGCGCTCGTCGATCCACGCGTCGAGCGTCGCGGCAGCGCTCCTCGCACGCCGCCCCGAGCGCATCCACGTCGCGAGCGCGCGGCGCACCGCCGGCGGCGCCTCGCTGAAGAAGCGCGCGAGCGACACCAAGTAGGTCCCGCGGTGGCGCTGCACGCGCACGACCTGATGTCGCGCTCGGCCGTAGCGCACGCGCACGGGAGCCTCCAACTCGAGTGCGAGCAGCTCCCGCCAGTGCTCCTCGCTCAGCGGCGTCGGGTGGGAGTTCGCGGGCTCTTCCATCTCGATCTCCCAGTGAATCGCGCGCACCGCTTCTGCGCAAATGCAGCAGGGGCCGCCTGAGGCGACCCCTGCGTTCGAGCCGATGAGCCGCGCCTTGCACGCGCGGACTTCACGACTAGTTGCCGATGGCGACGTCGCGGTTGGTGGCCTGTCCTTCGAGGACGCGCACCTGAACCTCCGACTGCTGCTGCTCGACGATCTGGTCGATCGCATCGGTCGGCGCACCCGAAGCGCGCGCGGCGGCGAGGCGGTAGTCGCCGGGTCGCACGTGCGGGATCGAGTAGCGGCCCTCGGCGTCGGTGCGGTCCTGATACTGCTCGTTGGCCTCGATCGAGTAGAGGCTGACGATGCAGCGAGAGCAGGGCGCGCCGGAGGCGTCGACCACCTTGCCCTCGACCGAGCCGCCGGCGTAGAGCTGCACGGAGCCCACGTCGTTCGGCTGACCTTGGATCACGACGACGTCGACCACCCAGCCCGAGGTGAACTCCGGGTGCTCGACCTGCAGGCGGTAGCGGCCGGGGTTGAGCAGCTTGGCCTCGAACAGACCGTCGGAGCCCGAGCGCACCTTGCGCTCCGTCGCACGCGAGGCGATCGCACCCTCGAGGAAGGGATCGGTGGCCATCGCATCCGGCAGGTCGCCGTCGCGGGTCGAGATCGTGGCGCCTGCGATCGGCTTGCCGCTCGCGCCGTCGACGACTCGGCCGCGGATCGAGCCGCCCTTGGTGAGGCCGATCGAGAGCGGGGGCGCGCTCGCGCCATCGGCGACGCTGAACGTGTCGCTGACCGTCGAGGCGAAGCCCGAGGCCGTGACCTTGACGGCGAACGTGCCGGGGTCGACGCCGACGAGCGTGAACGAGCCGTCTTCGGAGCCCTTGACCGTCTCGCGCACCTCGGTCGGCTCGTAGGTCAGCGGCGCGCTGCCTTGGATCGGGATGGCGGTGTTGACGTGCAGCAGGCTGACCTTGAAGTCGCGCACCGGCGCGTTCGTGGCGAGGTCGTACACGCGGCCGGAGAGCGACGACTGGCGCAGCATCTCGAGCTCGACGTTGACGTCGCCCGCGGAGACGCGGTTCTGGCGCGCCATGCGGTAGCCCTTGGATTGCACCATCAGCACGTAGGAGCTCTGGGCGAGGCCGGTGATCTGGAAGTTGCCCTGCTCGTCGGAGAGCGCCTCGCCGCGCGACTGCACGTTCGAGCCGTAGTTGATCGCATAGACCTTCGCGCCGACCACCGGCTCGTTCTCCGGCCCGAACACGCGGCCGACGATCGGCTGACCGAGGTTCAGCGTGAAGTTCATCTCCTGCACCTCGCCCGCTGCGCCCGTGAAGGTGCGGTCGTGGTGGATCTGGCGCTCGAAGCCATCGGCCCAAGCCGAGATGATGCGCGGACCGGGCGAGACGTTCTTGAACTCGAAGAAGCCCTGCCCGTCGGTGCGCGCCGTGAGGCGGTCGGGGCTCGCCATCTCGAAGCTCATCATGTAGGCCGAGTCGATGTCGATCTGCGCGTCGGCGATCGGGGCGCCGGTGGTGTCGCTCACGTAGCCGCGGAAGACCGAGCCCGCGCGCAGGATCAGGTCGGGCGCGCGCACTTCACCGCTCTTGGGGACGCGCAGGCCATCCTCCTGCACCGCCGAGTACTCGGGGTGCGAGGCCATCACGTAGTAGCTGCGGCCCGGATCGACGCCGCGGAAGATGTACTGTCCCTTGGCATCGGTGGTCGTCGTGAGGAAGCGGCCGGTGGACTCCTTGTTCGCGAACCAGTCCATGGCCAGCGACTCGCCCATCATCGCGTCCATCGAGAGCTTGACGGTCGCGCCCTCGATCGGAGCGTTGGTGCTGTTCAGCACGACGCCGACGACGCGCGCGTTGCCCTTGGTCGCCTCCTCGATCTCGCCGGGGATGTCCTCGCCCGGTTCCTCGGCGGCATCGACGCGGTCGTCCACGTTGGCCGGAGCACTGACCCGCTCTTCCGAAGGAGCGGGGGTCGCCGGGCCCGCGCCCGCGTCGGGCGTGACGGCCGCCACCTCTTCCGTCGTTTCCGGCCCTTGCCGGAAGACGACGAACAGCGTGGCCACGACGGCGAGCAGGACGAGCAGGAGGAGCGGGAGCTTGGACTTCATGGAGTCTCGGGTCGGTTCTTGAGATTCGCCGGGGCGCAGTCGGCCCCGGGCGTGGGCGAGAGAGGTCGGGCGACGGGGTCGCCGACGGTGCGTTTGGACGACGGGGGTGGGGGGGTGCTTCCCGGCAGGGGGAAGAAAGGTCGCGGTCGTACCGAGTTCGGGAAGGGGGGCCGGTCTAGCCGGGGCCCGAGCCGCTCTGGGCCTTGGGGGCGGGGGTGAGGGACGGATCCTCGTCCTGCTCCGGACCCGGCCAGAAGGCCTCGCGGCGGACCTGCCAGCCGAGGAAGTAGGCGAAGACGAGCAACTCGAGCTCGAGCTTCTTGTAGATCGAGAGCCGCATCGAGCGGCCGATCAGGCCGCCCTCCACTCGCGCCAGCTCGCCGGTGCGCGGCGCTTGGATCGTCCAGCCCGTGCGCAGACCGGAGAGGGGCACGATGCGCAGCGGTCGCGAGCCCGTGTGCAGCACGATCTCGCGCCGCCAGAAGCTGGAGCGCAGCGACGAGCACAGCCACTCTCGGCCGGCGGTCCACAGCGAAAACTGCGAGCGCAGGATGCCGGGGTCGCGCCGGAACTGCAGGACCTCGCCCTTGACCGGGCTCCACGTCCCCTCGGAGATCAGGCCCCAGCGGTTGCGACGCACGGTCAACACGCCGACCTCGCCCTCGGCACCGAGGATGCGGTGGCGGGTGTTCCAGAGTCCGGAGACTTGGGTGCGATAGCTGGCGACGGGCTCGGCCATGGGGGTCGGGTCGGTGGGCGCAGTCTACTTCGGGCGGGGGGGCTTCCGGTCTGAACCGAAGCCCGCGGAGCCGCCTAGGAGGCTAGGGGGCGGTGGGAAGCGGGTTCGCGACGGCCCGCAGCCGCTGTGCGGCGCGAACGAGGACCTCCGCGGCCGCATCGACCTCGGCTTCGGTCGTGTAGCGCGACAGCGAGAGGCGCACGCTCGACGAGGCCTGAGCTGGGCTCAAGCCCATGGCGAGCAGCACGTGGGAGGGACGGTGGCGCGAGGCCGAGCAGGCGGCGCCGGTCGAGGCGCACAGCCCTTCGTCCGATGCGAGCATGACGAGCGCCTCGCCCGACACCCCTTCGACGCGCAGGTTGGTGGTGTTGGCGAGCCGCGGGGCACCGCGACCGTGGATCGAGACCTCGCTCAGCGCCCCGAGCAGCGTCGCTTCGAGCCGATCGCGCAGCGCCGCGAGTCGCGTCGGTCCCTCGCCGGCGAGCCACTCGCGGGCGAGCATGGCCGCCCTGCCGAATCCGACGATCGCGGGCACGTTCTCGGTGCCGCCGCGGCGCTCGTCTTCTTGGGGGCCGCCGCGCAGGAACGGCGCGAGCTCGACCCCGCGTCGGATGTAGAGCGCTCCGACGCCCTTGGGGCCGTGCAGCTTGTGTGCGCTCACCGCGACGAAGTCCGCGCCGAGCCGCTCGCAGTCGAGCGGGAGCTTGCCGCAGGCCTGAACGGCATCGACGTGAGTGAGTGCGCCGACGCGGCGCGCATCCGCCACGAGCTCGTCCACTCCGTGGATCACGCCGGTCTCGTTGTTCGCGGCCATGACGCTCGCCAGTGCGGTGCGCTCGTCGAGCTCGGACCGCCAGCGCTCGCGGTCGACTCGACCTTCGCCGTCGACTCCGATCACCACCACCTCGAAGCCCCGCTCGCGTGCATGCGCCAGCGGCTCGAGCACGGCCGGGTGCTCGACCGCGGTCGTCAGGATTCGCCGACGAGTTCCGCACGTCGCGAGCGCCGAAGCGAGGGCCGTGGCGTTGGCTTCGGTCGCACCCGAGGTGAACACGAGGCGCGCGGGCGAGCCCGCTCCCAAGAGCCGCGCGAGGGCCGCGCGGGCCGTCGAGAGGGCGCGCGCGGACTCGTCGCCGAGCGAGTGCAGGCTCGACGGGTTGCCGTAGTGCTCGGCGTGGAACGGCCACATGGCCGCCAGCACTTCCGGTGCCGCGGCAGTGGTCGCGTTGTTGTCGAAGTACAGGCGGGTAGCCACGGCCGCATCCTATGTGGGCCGGGAGCGCTCGGACTAGAAGAGGGCGCTCAGCTTCGGCGGCAGGGCGTCGCCCGTCAGCCCGCAGGGATCGCAGAAGTTGTTGGCCGGGCTCGGCAGGTGCGGACAGCCCGCGCAGTCCGTGAGCTTGCGGTTGGCGAGGGCGATGCGCGCACGCTGGGCCTCGATCATGCGGATGCGCTCTTGGAGCAGGCGGTCCTGCTCGCTCAGCGCGCGGCGGATGTTGGCGAGGAACATCTCGCGATCGTCGCCGTGCTCGCGGTTCGACATCAGCTCGCGGATCCGGTCGAGGTGCAGGCCGAGGCTCTGCAGGTCGCGGATCATGTTGAGGCGGTTCAGATCCGACTGGCGGTAGTAGCGGAAGCCGCCTTGGCTGCGGTGGGCCGGGATCAGGAGGCCCATCTCCTCGTAGTAGCGCAGGGTGCGCAGGTTGGTGTCGGCGATGCGTGCGAAGTCGCCGATCTTGAGCAGGTCCGGTCCTGCGGGCGTGTCGTCGCGTTCGATCATGGGCGTGTGAAGAAGCGGAAAAGAGGAGCGTAGGGGGCAAGTATCGGCCGCGCCGCGCGGCAAACTCAACTCTTCCGTGATAGTACAATTTCGCGCCCCGCCGGGACCTCCCCGGGCGCAAAAGCCGCCCGAATCGGCCCTAGCGATGCGCCGGGCCCACCCGGGTAGCCCTGAGGCTTGATTTTCGGGGCCACCTGAACGAATCCTGACCTGAGTCGGGCGCCGTCCTAGCGCCCTTCCACCCCGAGACCACGACACCGCGATGCTCTTCGACCCCCTGTACCTGCTGCTGACTCTCCCCGCCTTGGCCTTCAGCCTCTGGGCCCAGTGGAAGGTGAAGTCCACCTTCACCAAGTTCCAGCGCGTCGGAGTCACGTCGCGCATGAGCGGCGCGGAGGCGGCGGCGGCCGTGCTGCGCATGAGCGGGCTCCCCGACCTCAAGATCGAGCGTCATCAAGGGTTCCTCTCGGACCACTACGACCCGACCTCGCGCACGCTGCGCCTGTCGCCGGACGTCTACGACGGCGCCTCGGTCTCCGCGGTCGCGGTCGCGGCCCACGAGGCGGGCCACGCGCTCCAGCACGCCGCGAACTACGGCCCGCTGACGCTGCGCTCCAAGCTCGTGCCGGCGGTCCAGTTCGGCTCGGTCCTGTGGTACTTCCCGTTCCTCTTGGGCTCGATCTTCAACATGACCGGCCTGATGTGGGTCGGCATCATCGCCTTCTCGGCGATCGTGTTGTTCCAGCTCGTGACCCTGCCGACGGAGTTCGACGCGTCGAGCCGCGCGCGCTCGGTGCTGCTCGCCTCGGGCATCGTCACCTCGAAGGCCGAGGAAGACGGGGTCGCCAAGGTGCTCAACGCGGCGGCGATGACCTACGTCGCGGCGCTGGTCGCGTCGCTGATGCAGCTCCTCTACATGATCCTGCGCGCGCAGAGCTCGCGCGACTGAGCGCGAGGCGAGCGCACGATCGCTCGAACACGGCGGGGCCGGAGGATCGCAGGATCCACCGGCTCCGCTCGCTTTCAGGCACCCGAGCGCGGCGCTACTCTCGGTCGCCTCGCACGAGAGCACCACGGAGCGCCGCGCTATGGGAAACATCGTCCTCGACTACACGCACGCGATGGCCGACGTCGTCGGCTCGACCCACGGAATCACGGCGGCGGAGCTCGATGGGCTCGCGGGCGCATCCAAGAGCGCCCTCGCGGCGGTGCAGGCGCGCCGCACGAAGGACCTGCGCTGGCTCGACCTGCCCTACCAGTCCGCGGTCCACGAGCAGGTGCTCGACTATGCCGACCGCATGGCGGGGCGCTTCGAGAACGTGGTCGTGTGCGGCATCGGGGGCTCGGCGCTCGGCACGATCGCGCTGCAGCAGGCGCTCAACTCGCCGTACCACAACCTCGGCGCGAGCGGCCGCTACCCGCGGCTCTTCGTGCTCGACAACATCGATCCCGACCTGATCGGCGAGTTCCTCGATCAGGTCGATCCGGCGCACTGCCTGTTCAACGTGATCTCGAAGTCGGGCACCACCGCCGAGACCACCTCGCAGTTCCTGATCTTCCAGCGCGCACTGATCGAGCGCCTCGGCCGCGACGCGCACGTTCCGCACCTGTGCGTCACGACCGACGAGTCGAAGGGCGTGATGCGCGACATCGTGCGCCGCGAGGGCTACGAGTCCTTCGTCGTGCCCGAGGGCGTCGGCGGCCGCTTCAGCGTGCTCTCGCCGGTCGGACTCGTGCCGCTCGCGCTCGCGGGCATCGACATCAAGGGCGTGCTCAAGGGCGCGGCGGACATGGACGAGCGCTGCAAGGCGGAGGATCTGCGCGCGAACCCTGCGCAGCTGTACGCCGCGCTGCAGTGGCTGATGCAGTCGAAGAAGCACAAGCCCATGAGCGTGACCTTCTCGTACAGCCAGCGCCTCGCGCTGCTCGCGGACTGGTATGCGCAGCTGCTCGCGGAGTCGATCGGCAAGCGCAAGGACCGCAGGGGCCGCGACGTGTTCGCGGGACCTACGCCGATCCGCGCGCTCGGCGTCACGGATCAGCACAGCCAGATGCAGCTCTACACCGAGGGGCCGCACGACAAGTGGTTCACGCTGCTCTCGGTGGATAAGAGCGATCACGCGGTCACGATCCCCGCGGCCTACGCGGACCTCGAGGCCGTGAGCTACCTCGGCGAGCGCACCCTGAACGAGCTGTTCGCGGCCGAGCGCGACGGCGCGCGTGTCGCGCTGACCGCCGCGCAGCGCCCGAGCGTGACCGTGCACTTCCCCAAGGTCGATCCGCACTCCGTCGGTCAGTACCTGCAGTTGATGGAGATCGCCGTCGCGCTGTGCGGCGAGCACTACGACGTCGACGCCTTCGATCAGCCGGGCGTCGAGGCTGGCAAGATCGCAGCCTACGCGCTGATGGGCCGCACGGGCTTCGAGGCCAAGAAGGCCGAGATCGAGTCCGCCGCGCCCAAGCAGCAACTGCGCGTCTAGGGCCCTACCGCGGGCGGCGGGGCGCGCAGTTGTTCTCGAGCGTGTTCAGGCCCTTGAGGCCGAGCATTTCGCGCGTGGCGAGCAGCTTCTTCACGTACTCGGGGCTCAAGGGCTTCGCTTGGCCCACCGAGTGGGCGAGGTAGAGGATGCGCGCGGTGTGCTCGACCATGTCGAGCTTCTTGTAGGCGTCGAGCAGGTTGGTGCCGAGCGTCACCGAGCCGTGGTGCGTCATCACGAGCGTGTCGGAGCAGCGCACGATGTTGCGGATCGAAGCCGCGAGCTCCGGCGTGCCGGGCGTGCCGAAGTCCGCCGTCGGAATGCCGCCGATCGTGACCACGATCTCGGGGATGAACGGCGCCTGCATGTCGATGCCCGCGATCGTCATCGCGACCGCGTGCGGCGGGTGCGCGTGCACGACGGCCTTGATCTCGGGGCGCTCCTCGTAGCACGCGATGTGGATGCCGCGCTCGCTCGACGCGCCCGGTCCGCCGTCGGTGACCTTGCCCTGCATGTCGATGTGCGCGACCTGCTGCGGCTCCAAGAAGCCTTTCATCGCGCCGGCGGGCGTGATCAGGATCGTGCCGTCGGACATGCGCGCCGAGATGTTGCCGTCGGCGCCCACGATGTAGTTGCGCGAGTAGCACAGCTTGCCGATCTCGCAGATCGAGCGGCGCAGGCGCGCTTCTTCCTCGCTCCAGCCGCGCTGGCGTGCGAGCAGCTCCAGTGTGTCGCTCACGGCTTGCCTCCGCGCTGACGGTGGTCGTACGCGAGGCCCCGCGCCGTCTCGACGTAGTCGACGACGCCGACGATGAGCGTCTTCACCGGCGCCTTGGGGTCCCCGAGGATCTGCCGACCGCCGTTGCCTTCGTCGAGCACGAGCACGCGGTCGCCCACGCCCGCTTGAACGGTGTCGACTGCGATGCGCGTCTTCGCTGTGGGGGAGCCGTCGGGCTTCACGGGGCGCACGATCAGGAGCTTGCGCCCATCGAGTGCGTGAATCTGCACCGGCGACACCACTGTTCCGACCACCTCGGCGAGGAACATCAGCGCGTGCCTCCGATGCGCACGCCGTTGGCGACGGCCTGCTCGACGAAGCCGATGATCGCGGCGTCGACCGGAACGAAGCTCTTGGGGCAGGCGAGCGCGGCCTCGCGGCCATCGACGAAGTGCACGAGGTCGCCGGGACCCGACGAGACCACCGCGCACGCGACGAGCTGGCCGCCCATCGGCTTGCCGTGCTCGTCGAGCGGCTGGATGAGCTGCAGCGGCACGCCCTCGAGTCCCTCGTACTTCTGCGTCGCCACGAGGCGGCCGGTCACGCGCGCGAGGTACATCGCTAGCGCCCGCTCCACTTCTCGTAGACGTTCGCGCCGCCCAAGTCCCACGAGTCGATCACGGCCATCACGACCGCGTCGACCGGGCGATTCTCCGTGGCGTGGGTCTGGCGCGCGCTCGAGCCCGTCGCGTAGAGCACCATGTCGCCGATGCCGGCCTGCACGCTGTCGGCGGCGACCACGTACTGCTCGGTCGGCTTGTTCTCGTGGTTGTGAACCTGCACCACGAGCAGCTTGCGCCCCTCGAGCTTCTCGTCCTTGCGCGTCGCGACCACGCTGCCCACGACCTTGCCGATCAACATCTGGATTTCTGCTCCGTCATTCGCGGTCGAGGTAGGTGACCACGTCGGTTTGTTTCAAGCACTCCTCGAGGAAGCGCCGCCGCAGCTCGTTGTGCACGCGCAGCCGCATCTCGTCCCAGCCGGGCGAGGGCCGCAGCGCGCCGACCCACACGAGGGCCGCGCCGCTCGGGCTCGCGAGGCGCACGGGGCCGATGCAGTGCTCGGCCTCGTTGCGCGGGCCTGAGAACACCGCGGTGCGCAGCTCGCTCGGCACCGCGTCGTCGCCGGGGTTCACGAAGCCGACCAGCCCGCCGCGCTCGCGCGTGCCGCCGTCCTCGGAGCGCACCTTGGCGAGGCGCTCGAAGTCCGCCGCGACCTTGATCTGGGCCTTCAGCCGCGCGAGTTCCTTCTCCGCGTCCTCGAAGCTGCGCGGGTTGAGCTCGCTCTTGTAGAGCGCGCCGCGCAGGAAGAGCACGCGCAGCTCGCGCGCCTCGCCGAAGCGCGCGTCGAACCACGCGCGTTCCTCGGCATACACGCGCTTGAGGCCGTCTTCGCCGTGGGTGCGTTCGACCCACAACTCCGAGAGTGCCGCGATGGCGATCGCGGGGTCGCGGCGCAGGATCTCGAGGGTCAGCCCCTGCGACGCGAGCACTTGCTCGAACTTCGCGCCCTGCATGCCCGGATCGCGCTCGGTGGCCGCGCGTCGGCGCTCGAGCTCGACCTCGACCGCGCGCGCGAAGCCTTCGTCGGAGAGCTCGGGCAGCCGTGCCCGCGCGCGCCGCGCGAGCAAGGCTTGGAAGCAGTCCTCGCGCACGTCGTCGGCGGCGAGCTGCTGCTTCAAGTGCTCCAAGAACTCGCCGACGCGCACCTCGAGGTCACCGCAGCGCGCGGCGACACCCTCGGCGTAGGGCGGCGGCAGGAACTGGGTCCCGCGCTGCTTCACGATCTGGTCGAGCCACATCTCCTGCTGCTCGCCGTTGACCGTCCGGTCGGCGGCGACGCCGAGCGCCGCGCGCGCCAGCGTCTCCTGCACGATGCCGAGGCGCAGGAACTCGCGGAAGCGCGCCTCGCCGACGCGATTTTGGCGCAGGTACTCCTTCAAGTTCGGCGCCTGACCGCTGCGCACGATCTCGCGCTCGAGCTCGTCCCACTTCTTCTGCACCGCCGCGGGGCTGACCGAGAGCTTCGACTCCGCCGCGAGGCGGTCGAGCAGCTTGGCGCGCAGGAGGTGGTTCAGGGCCTGACGCCCGACGTCGGTCTGGCCGTGGCGGTCGAGCACCAGCGCGTCGAACTCGCGCCAAGAGAGCTCGACCCCTTGCCCGCTCGCCGCGACCTCGGGCGCGAGCACCGGCCGCGCATCCTGTGCCGCCGCCGGCGGCACAGACGCGAGCGCGAGCACGGCGGCGAGGACGAGCGGACCCATGGGCCGCGGAGTCTAGCAGCCCCGCCCGCAAGTCATGCGGCGTGCGACTCGCCGCCCCCAAAGCGAGCGGCGCGGCTCGGGGGAGACCCGGGCCGCGCCGCTGGGATGTGGCGTCGTGTCGGGGAAGCGCTAGTTGCGCACGCCCGTGATCACGACGTCGTCGAGGTCGGCCCACTCGGTGGTGGCATTCGCGTTGGTGCGGAAGCGGACGCGCAGGCTCGCGAGACCGTTGGCACCGACGGGCAGCGTGAAGGTCGGGATCGACCACGCCGTAGCCTGCGTCGTCTCGACCGCCGTCCACGTCGTGCCGTTGGCCGACCACTCGACGTAGAGGAACTCACCGGCGTCCATGCCCGCCGTGCGGCGCGCGTACTTCACTCGGATGGTGTTGTAGCCGACCGTCGAGAGCGTCTTTTGGATCCACGAGGCGCGGGCGATGCGAGCACCGTAGTTCGGCGTGTAGTCCGCAGCCGTCGAGAGCGTCGAGTTCGTGTTCTGGCGCGTCCAGCCGCCCGTGGTGAACGAGTTCGACTCGAAGCCATCTGCGAAGAGCGTCACCGTGGTGCCCGAGGGGATCGCGGTCGTGAAGCTCCACACCGGCCCCGCCGTCGTGCCGCCGGCGCCGACCGAGTCGATGCGCCACCAGTACTGGGTTCCGCTGAGCAGGGCGCCGGGGTTGAACGTCGTCGCAGCCTGTGTGCCGAGGAACTCGGTCGAGTCGGGCGTCGAGTCCGTGCCGAAGTAGACGTTGTAGCTCGTCGCGTTGAGCGCCGCGCCCCACGCAAGCGTCGCGCTCGTCGCGACGTTCGTCGCGGCATTGGCCGGGGTCGGGCTCGAAACCGGGCTCGGCGGGAGGGGACCGCCCGCGGGCTCCGCCAAGAGCACGCGCCACGACTCGAGCGTGCAGCGCATGCGACGCGCCTGCTCGGGCGTGAAGTTCGTCATGCACAGGTCCTCGGAGTAGTCCATGTAGTTGGTGACCGGGTCCGGGTCGCCGCAGGTCACCTGCGCGCAGGCGTAGTTCGGCACGCTCTCCGGCAGCGTGTCGCAGATCAGGTCGCCGTTGGCGTTGCAGCCCGTGAGCGCCGAGCACCCGCCCTGGAACGTGTGGTACAGGCCGAGGTAGTGGCCCACTTCGTGCGTCGCGGTGCGGCCCTGGTTGTACGGCGCGCCGATCGGCGCATTGCGACCGAACGCGCTCCACAGGATCACCACGCGGTCGAAGGTGTTGCCGACCACGCCGCCGCCGTTGGGGACGTAGGCGTAGCCGAGGTTGCCGCCGGCGGCGTTGGTGTAGATGTTGAGATAGTTGGTCGTGTCCCAGGCGAGCGTCGAGTAGTACGTGCCCGTGTCGTTGAACCAGTTGTTGTTCGTCGTGCGCGTCACGCCGGCGAGATAGAACTCGATCGCGGTGTTCGTGCCCGGAGCGCCCGGAGTGCCGGTGAGCGCCTTGAAGTCCTCGTTCAGGATGTCGATCTGGCTCTGGATCAGCGGGTCGCTGATCGCGCCCTGACCGCTCGTGTTCATGAGCACGTGCACGACGACTGGAATGCGGTAGGCGGCGACGCTCGGCGCGTAGATCGCAGCGGGGTTCGTGAAGGTGCTCGTGCAGTCGGCTTGCAGCGCCACGGGTGCCATGCCGGTCGAGTAGACCTGCGGCATCACGCGGTCCATGCCGCAGCGCTTGCCCTTGGAGAGGAAGTAGCTCGACTGCGCGTACTCGGTCCAAGAGCCGAACTGCAGCACGTTCTGGCCGTCGCGGGCGTAGATCACGCCCGACGCGCTCTCGAACACCTCGGGGCGGGCGTCCGGGTTCGGGAAGACATCGAAGTCCTGGGCGTTCGCCGGAGCGAAGAGGCCCGAGGTCAACAGAGCCGCGACGGAGAGAAGGGTTGACTTCATAGGGGGCGGGGGAGTCCGAGGTCGGGATCGAGGCATCAGGACGGGCCCGAGGGCCGTCCTGTTCCCTTCGAGGCTAATCGAAGTTGCATTTCCGGGGGGCTGCGCTCGCCGGAGAAATCTCGCGGCGCGGGGCGGCCGGAGTAGCCTCTTGGCCATGGCGAGCTCGGTGCGGATCGCGGGAGTGGGGGCGACGGCCGTTGGGCGACTCGGGCGGAGCGCGGAGGAGCTGGCCGAAACGGCCCTCGACCGGGCGTTGGCCGACGCCGGAATGGGGCGCGGCGACCTGCAGGGGCTGATCGCGGTCCCTTCGCTCTCCAATCCGACGTTCATGCAGGCGCACCAGCTCGCGACCCGCATGGGGCTCTTGCCGCGGCGCAAGATGATCGTGCGCACGATCGACACGGGCGGCGCCGGCCCGATCACGAGCCTCGGCACGGCGCGCAACATGATCCTCTCGGGCTGGACCGACACGGTGGCGGTCGTGGCGTCGGACGCAGTCCTCTCCATGGACCGCGAGCTCTTCCGCGCGCGCGCCGATGACTCGGTGCGCGGCAGCGGGCTCCCGAGTCCGTCGATTCCGCACGGCTACGACCGGGTCGCGCAGTGGCACATGGCACGCCACGGCGTCACGCGCGAGCAGCTCGCGATGGTGCCCGTGCTCTTCTCGCATTTTGCAGCGCGCCACCCCGATGCCATGTGCCGACGGCCGTTCTCGGTGGAGGACGTGCTGGCCTCGCCGCGCGTGGCGCCTGTGACGAACGTGCTCGAGTGCGCGCGTCGCGCGGACGGTGCGGCTGCGCTCGTGATCGCGTCTTCGTCCTACGTACGGCGCCAGCTGGCCAAGCCGCTCGAGCTGTGCCCAGCGATCGTCTCGACGGGCGAGGCCTCCGGCCCGCTGTACCCGCCCGCCGAGATCGGCGAGGAGATGTTCTCCTGCGAGCGCGCCGCGCACATCGCCTTCGAGTCCGCGCAGCTCAGCGTGCGCGACATCGACTTCTTCGCGCTCTACGACTGCTTCCCGATCTGCTTCCTGCGCGCGCTCGAGGCGGTCGGTTGCTGTCCGGTGGGGGAGGCGGGGCGGTTCGTCGAGAGCGCCTATCGACGTCTCGCCGCGACCGGGCGCCTCGCCCCCGAGGAGTTCCCCTTCAACACCCACGGAGGCCTCGCCTGCTTCGGCGCACCGTGGGAAGTGCCCGCGATGTATGGCGTGCTCGAGGCCGTGGCCCAGCTCACCGCGCGCGCGGGCGCAGAGCGCCAGCTCTCCCCGAAGCCGCGCCGCGCGCTGGTCTACGGCAACGGCGGAATCTTCTCGGCCTCGGCGGTCGCGATCTTGGGCGACGGGGTGTATGGAGCGCGCGGCTGCTAGGCTCTCGCCCGCCATGGTCTCCCGCGAAGACACCGAGTTTCTCGCCCTGCTCGTCCACCGCGGCCTCATCCTGCGCGAGGTCGCGGAGCAAGTGTTCCCTGCGTTGCAGAAGGGCGGTGAGCTCGATGACCTGCTCGCGCACCACACGGGGCTTGCCCCGGAGACGATCGCGAAGTGGCGTCGCACGCGCGGTGGCGAGATTCCGGAGCTCCCCGGCTACGAGATCCTCGGTCACGCGGGGCGCGGCGGCACCGCCGACGTCTTCCGCGCACGCGAGCAGAAGACGCAGCGCGTAATCGCGCTCAAGGTGCTCAACGTCGACTCGACCCGCAACGCGAAGGTGCGCGATGCGTTCGCGCGCGAGGCGAAGCTGCTCGAGAAGCTGCGTCACAAGGGGCTCGTCGAGGGCTACGGGGTCTTCAAGAGCGGCTCGACGATCTACTCGAAGATGGAGTTCGTCGAAGGTCACACGTTGCTCGAGTTGCTCGACCGCGGGCAGCCCTTCGACGAGACGGCGGCGCTGCGCGTCGTGCTCGGCGCTGCGGAGGTGCTCGAGTACCTCGCCGGCCAAGGCGTGATCCACCGCGACATCAAGCCGGGCAACATCATGCTGACGGCGTCGGGCGCGCTGAAGCTGATCGACCTCGGCTTCGCCGGGAGCACGAGCGACGCGCCGAGCGAGGGCGAGACGACCGTGGGCACCAAGGAGTACCTCTCGCCGGAGCAGGCGCGCGGTGCGTCGGGCGCCGACGCGCGCAGCGACATCTACAGCCTCGGCGTCACGCTCTTTCACCTCGTGGTCGGGCGTCTGCCGTTCCAGTCGAGCGACGACCGCGAGCTCCTGCGCATGCAGGTCATGGCGAGCTTGAAGAGCCCTGAGCTGAAGTCGCGCGGACTCTCTCACCACCTGCACTACTTCATCGAGAAGATGATGGCCAAGGACATCGAGGCCCGCTACCAGAGCTGGGGCGAGCTGATCGGCGACTTCCGCGAGCAGATCGCGGGGCGCGAGGCGCTCGACTTCGAGAAGCAAGTGCGCGACCGTGCCTCGAAGCGGCGCTGAGCGCGCGCGGGGAAGTTCCCGTCGCCGAGTTAGTCTGTAGGCCGCATGAAGTCCTCGCAGTGGCTCGCGCTCTTGGGTGTTGTCGCGGTCGGCGCGGCGGCCGGGGGCGCGTGGTTCGCGCGGCGCGCCGCGGTCGCGCCGTCGACGGAGCCCGTGCGTGAGGCGCCGCCGCTCGTCTCGGTGCGGCGCGAGGTTCCCGTGAGCGAGCCCGCCGCGGCGCCCGCGCCCGAGGCGCCGCGCAGCGCGAACCCCGGCTCGCGGCTCGCGGTATGGAACGACGAGGCCATCGCGGCTCTGGAGCGGCGCGAGTACGAACGCGCGATCGAGCTCTTCACGCAGTGCATGGAGGCCGCGCCCACGGAGCCGGTGTTCCGAGGCAACCTAGCCGAGGCGTGGGTGCGCCGCGCGGTCGAGGAGCACGAGCGCATCCGGCCGTGCGAGGTGTGTGTCGAGTGGCTGGCGCGCGCGGTCGAGCTCGCTCCTGCGCGCGAAGGGCTCGCAAAGCTCTTGGAACGCTGGCGCGCGGAGCTCGAGACGGAGAAGGAGTTCCTGCGCGACCGCTCGGTCCACTTCGAGCTCTCCTACGACGGCTGGCGGCAGAGCCTGCTCGACGCGGCGCCGGACGTGCTCGGAGAGCTGGAGCTCGCGTGCGCGGACCTCGCGCTCGTCTTCGGACTTTGGCCTGGCGAGAACGGCGCACGGCGCATCCCGGTGGTGCTCTACCGCCGCGAGGAGTTCGCGCGCATCACGGGGCTCTCGGAGTGGGCGGGCGGTTCCTTCGACGGCACGATCCGCGTCCCGATCGCGGAGGGGCGCGGGCTCGACCCTTCGCTCACGGCGCTCTTGCGGCACGAGCTGGTCCACGCCTTCGTCCGCGAGGCATCGGGCGGCGACAAGGTCCCGGCCTGGCTCAACGAAGGGTTGGCGCAGTTCCTCGCGAGCGATCCTTCGCGCGACCTCGCCGCGGCGCGCAGGCGCATGGCGGGGCGCGCGCTGGCGCCCCTCTCCCGACTCGAGCGCGCCTTCGCCACCCTGCCCGAGGCAGAGATCCCCTTTGCCTACGCGCAGTCTCTCCTGTTCGTCGCTCACTTGGAGCGCGCACAGGGACGCGATGCCTTGCTCGCGATGGTCCGCGGAGTGCGCGAGGGAACGAGCGTGGAGGCGAGCTTCGAGGCGTGGACGCGGATGCCCCTCGCCCTCGCGGTCGAGGACTTCGCCGCCGAGCTCGCCCGCTAGCGGGCGGGCGACGGGTCCCCCCAACGACGCACGGCGCTGGGCCCGAGCCCAGCGCCGTGCGCGGATCGCCTCGGGGCTCAGGATCCCCGTCGATCGTGAACTCCTAGCGGACCCCTCCGCTGGAGATCGTGCGCTCTTCCTCGGTCAGCGGGATCGCAGTCCGGACCAAGGAGCGGTACGAGAGGAGCATCACCACCCCTTCGACCAACCACAGGGTCCCCAGCGCACCCAGTCCGACCGCGAGCCACATCGGCATGTCTCAATTCCCCTTCCAAGGTCGGGAGGATGGAAAATGTCCTCCCTTAGAAGGAACGATCGGTGAGTCCAGAGGGGAGCTTGTTCGGATTTTCGAGAAAACTTTTTCCAAGCTTGGAAAGCGAGCGGCGGCTCACGACGCTCGGTTGAGCCACCAGAAGCCAGCGTTGAGCACGGTGGCGAAGCTCACCCATGCGAGGTAGGGGACAAGCAGCCAACCCGCGAGCCGATCGTGGAGGCCGAAGCGGCGCGCGAGGGCCGCGATGACGGCGACGAGCAGCGCGATCTCCGCCAGCGCCCAGTCCGGACGGTGGAGCCCGAAGAAAAGGTAGCTCCATAGGAAGTTGAGAACCCAATGGGCCGCAAAAAGGCCTACGGCCCCCGGGTCGCGTCGCAGGCCTCCGGAGCGGATGGCCCGCCACAGGCTGACTCCGATCAGGACGTAGAGCAGGGTCCAGACCGGTCCGAAGAGCCAGTTCGGGGGCGCGAAGGATGGTCGATTGAGCCCGAAATACCACTCATCCACCCTCCAAAAGATGCCTGCGCTTGCTCCGGCCATGGAGAGCAGGATGCACCCAGAGAGCGCCGAGAGTCCCGCCGGCTTTGGTGCGGGGAGCTCGGAAGGGCCGGAGGTCTTCGCGTGGGCTGCGGAGGTGTCGCTCGAGAGACTCATGCCCCTTCTCATACGTGCGCCTCAGGGCCGCGGATGAAGCCGGGTGCCGATGCGGGCGTGCGCGCCCGCGATTTCTCAGGATTCCGCGCGACCTTGGGAGCCGCCGAGCGACGAGGGCGGCATGCCGAGCGAGCTCGCGATTCGGTCCGATGCCCCTGCAGCGGTGGGCCGCTCGCCGCGCGTGGTCCGCGCGAGGGCGGCGCGGAGGAAGGCGCGCATCCTCGGCGCGGAGTCGCTCGGGATCGGCGAGCTCATGGGGCTGCTCGGCGTGGAGCCTGCAGATGCGGTCGACGCCGACGCGCGACTCCCGAGCCTCTGCCGTGCATCCCCCGGCGAGGTCGCCGAGGACCTCGGGGTGCGAACATCCCACGCTTGGCGGCTCGCCGCGGCCTTCGAGCTCGGCCGTCGCGTCGCGCGGGCGCGCTCGCTGGAACGGCCGATGGTCCGTGGACCCGCCGATGTGCTCGCTCTGCTCGGAGACGAGCTGCGCGGAGAGGAGCGCGAGCAGTTCCTCGTGCTGTTGCTCGACGGCAAGCACCGCTTGAAGGGGCGCTCTCTCGTCTCGATCGGGAGCCTCTCGACCTCGATCGTCCACCCGCGCGAGGTCTTTCGGCCGGCGATTCGAGCGGCGGCCGCCGCGGTGCTGTGCGTCCACAACCATCCGAGCGGCGATCCCGAGCCCAGCCAAGAGGACCTCGCGGTCACGCAGCGCCTCGATCAGGCCGGAAAGTTGCTCGGGATCCCGCTCCTCGACCACGTGGTGCTCGGGGACGGCCGCTGGGTCTCGCTGCGCCAGAGGCTCGCGCTGTGATCGGCGCCGCGCCGCCGTTGGCGCGTCAGCCGAGCTTCCACATGGCGTGCAAGGCGATCGCCGCCGCCGCCTCGGCTGCGGTCTCGACCCGCAGGATGTGGGGAACGAGCGCCGCCCCGCGCACGCCGGACGCGACGAAGAGCTGCTCTTCTTCACGGCTCCAGCCGCCCTCGGGGCCGATCCAAAGGCGCAGCGGGCGTTCGCGGGTGCCGCGGGGCGCGGCGGCGAAGAGCGCGGCGAGGGGCTCGTTCGCGCGCGGGTCCAGCCAGAACTCTGCCGCCGCGGGTCGCTCGCGCAGGTGCGTCGCGAGGTCGACCGGACCCGCGAGCTCCGGGAGCCACAGCCGACGGCATTGCTTGCACTGTTCGCGGGCCAGTCGGTGCCAGCGCTCCAAGCGCTCGGCGACGCCATCGCGTGCATAGCCCTGGGTACGCTCGGCTCCGATCAGCACGATCGAGGCGACGCCGAGCTGGACGAGTCCCTCGACGAGCTCGTCGGCGCGGGCGCCCTTGGGAGGCGCCACGGCGACCTCGAGCCAAGGCAGCGACGCGCCTTCCGTGCCGGGGGCGGGCTCGCTCCGGTACTCGCCGACGAGCCGCCACAGCGCCTCCCCGCGGCGCACGTCGACCAAGGCCAGCACGAAGGCCGAGCCTTCGCCGTCGAGCCCGATGACCTCGTCGCCCGGCGCCAGTCGGAGCGCCTTGAGCGCGTGCCGCTCCTCGTCGGGGTGCAGTCGCGGCGCCCCGGCGGGAGCCGCGGAGTCGAGGAAGAACCAGCGCTCGCCGCTGCCGTCGCGATCGCGTGCCATGGCCCGGCGATTGTCGAGTCCGAGTCGGCGGCGGGCAAGCCGCGCGCCTTCACTGGATCGCTTTCGCCCGCTATCCTTCGCCCCGCGCAGAGCGAAGTCGCACGCAGGGCAAGTTACCCCCCCAGCCGGAGACGGTAGGCAGGGCGTCGCTGGCCCTCGGGAGGCCGTCCGCGCGCCCTCTCCGGGGGATCGACCGAGACCGCAGGCCCCCCTGCGGGTTCCTCGACGACCCCGTGGGGGCATCCCTCACGAGAACTCGCGTCCGGAGCCCCTTCCGGTCTGCGAGCGCCGACCCGCAGCATCGCCCCAACGTTCGAGGAACCGCGCCCCATGCAAGCTCGCTACTCCCTGCGCTTCGAGAACGGTGAGCGGCAGGGCGAGACGATCCCGATCAGCGGCAGCGTCTTCACCGTCGGTCGCCGCCCCGGCAACAGCGCGCAGCTCTCCGACGCCTCCGTGTCCGGCCGCCACGCCGAGTTCGTGGTCGAGTCCGACGGGGTGGTCGTCCGCGACCTCGGCTCGACCAACGGCACCAAGATCGACGGCGAGCGCATCGAGTCACGCAAGCTCGTCCACGGCGACGTGGTCGTGCTCGGCAGTGTCAAGGTGACGTTGCTCGAAACCGACCGCGCAGGTTCGGCGGCTCCGGCGGGTGAGCTCGGCGGCGGCGACGAGCTCGAGCTCGAGTACGACGAGCCGGCGAAGCCGACTCCGGCCGCCGTGCCCGCTTCGCGAGCGAGCTCCGCGCCTGCGCGCGAGGTCCCGCGCCCCGAGCCGATCGAAGCGCCCGTCGCGGCGCCGACTCTGGCGCAGCCTGCGTCCACGGCGGATGCGGTGCGGACGATCAGTGCCGACAAGGTCGCCCGCTCGGGCAAGCGCTCGATGCTCGGCGCCGCGCTGCTTGCGGCCGCGGCGCTGGCAGGAGGCGCGGCGTGGTTTTTCCTCCAGCCCAAGGGTGACGACGAGGTGCGCTCTGCGCGCGCCGTCGAGCCCGTCGCCGGTAACCTCCTCGAGCAGGGCTATTCGTTTGAGGGCGAGGGCGCGGAGTGGGAGGCCGATGTCGCGGGGCCCGAGGCCTTCGGCGTCGAGCGCGGCGCGCGCTTCAGCGGCGCGAGCGGGCTCTCGGCGTTCGTCGAGGGCGACACGTGGGCCCTCTCGCGCTCCGCGGCCGTGAAGGGCAGCGGTCTGCGCGTGCTCACGCTGCGCGGCATGGCGCGGGTGCGAGACGCGGCTCGCGCGCGCGTCGGGCTGGAACTCGTGTGCACCTCCGGCGCGTCGGCGACGACGCTCGCGCTCGGACCCGCACTGGCTGCGAGCGGCGAGTTCGAGAGCTTCGAGTTCGTCGCCACGGTTCCGGCGTCCTTCGATGCCGTGCGCGCGGTCGTGCTCGCCGACGCGAGCGCTGCGAGCGGCGGATCCGTCGCGTTCGACGACATCTCGCTCGTCGCCGGCGGAGACGCGCAGGTGAGCGCCATCGACGAGTTCCAAGTCGTCCAGCATGGCGCGGGCGCGGCGGCGCTCTTCAAGATCGACCGCACGCTGTTCAGCGACTTTCACGTGCGCTCGGACTCGGGTGGCCTCGGCGCGCGCGGCTCGATTTCGGCCTCCAAGGACGACGCGGGCTTTACGCTCGCGCTCGCGGGCGAGGGGCGGCGCACGCTCTCGCTGCGCATCGATGAGCCGCTCTTCAAGGGCGGTCTCGCGACGACGGGCAGCGGCGGCTACCGCACGCACGCGACGGAGTTCACGCTCGAGGGCGTTTCGAGCGTCATCGCGGGCAGCGACCGAAACCAGATTCGGCTCGCGTTCGACGCGCCGCTCACGCTGCGCGGTCGCACCGACTCCGGTGGAATGCGCCTCGAGCTCGAGCTCGGGGCCGTCTCGAAGCTGCGCCTGCAGACGTCGTTCCTCGCAGAGCGGGACGAGGCGCAGAAGCTCCTGCGCGCCGCGCGCGACGCCGAGAAGGCGGGCGAGCTCGGGCTCGCCGCCGCGACGTGGCTGAAGCTGCGCGACGAGGTGCCCTTCGACGCGAAGGCGCTCGAAGAGGCCGACGCCGCGCGCACGCGCATCGCCGAGGCGGGCCTCACCGAGCTGCGCAGGCTGCGCGGCGAGGTCGAGCGGGCGCGGTTCTTCCGCTTGCCGGACCTGTACCGCCAGTGCCGCCGCGACGCGCTCGCCACGGCGACGCGCTACAAGGGCAGCGAGGTCGAGAACTACGCGCGCCTTGTGTCGGTTGAAATCGACCGCGACTTCGCGGCGCTCGAGGCCGAGCTCGCGCGCGCGGAGCGGCGACGGCTCGAAGGAATCGCAGGCGCGCTCGACGCCAGCGCGAGCCCCAAGCTCGCGGCTCGTGTGCGCGACTATCTGCAAGGTATGGCCGGTGCGACGGCGCCGCGCGAGGAGAAGCAGTAGATGGGCCGCACCATCACCGGCGTCGACATCGGCTCGCGCACGAACAAGTTCGTCCGCGGCCAGTACAAGGGCAACACATTCGTGCTCTCGCGCTTCGGCGTGGTCTCGCACAGCGAGGCCGCGGTCGAGGACGCGTGGGGCGCGGGCGACGCGCCGTTCAAGCTCGGCGAGTGTCGCGTCGGACTCACCGGGCGCGACGTCAACATCCGCTACACGCGCGTGCCGCGCGTCCCGGATTGGCAGCTGCGCAAGCTGATGCGCTTCGAGGTCGAGGAGGTCGGCGACACGTCGGGTGCGACCGTCGCGAGCGACTTCAACTTGTTGCCCGCGCTTCCGGAGATCGAGGACGAAGACGTCGTGCTGCTCGCGCTCGCGCGCGAGAGCCTGCTCGCGGAGCACGGGGCGGGCCTCGCGGCGGCTGGCGGTTCGCTCGATGCGTTCAGCCCGTGCGCGCTTGCGCTCTACAACGCGTGGACGCACTTCGGCGTCATCGAAGACGAGACCGTGCTGCTCGCCAACATCGGGCACGACAACCTCGACGTGATCCTCGTGCGCGGACCGGACCTCCTGTTCGCACGCAACCTCACGGGCGGCTCGAAGCTGTTCGACGCCGCGATCGCCGAGCGTTTCGGAGTTTCGCCGGAGAAGGCCGAGGCACTCAAGCTCGAGCTCGCGACGCTCGAGCCGGGCGCGCGCTACCGCGACCCGAACCAAGAGAAGGCGAGCCGCGCCGCGTCGGCGGCGGGCGGGCAGCTGCTCTCGCTGCTCCAGTCGACGGTGATGTTCTGCAAGAGCCAGGTGAAGGTCTCGAACCTGCGCGTCGACAAGGTGCTCTTGTGCGGCGGCGGCGCCGCGCTCGCGGGCTTGCCGCGCTATCTGTCGGCGGGGCTCGGCGTGCCTGTCGAGCTGTTCGATCCGTTCCGCACCGCCGACACGAGCGCGCTTCCCGCGGAAGACGCGGCGAAGCTCGAGGAGTACAAGCTCGAGGCGGTCGTCGCGCTCGGGCTGGCGACGATGGCGTCGGACGCCAACGCGTACTCGATCGAGATCGTGCCCGATAAGGTCCGCAAGCGCCGCGAGTTCGCCGGTGGCACCGTGTGGGCGATCGCGGCGGCGGTGCTGGCCGCGGGATTCCTCGGCCTGCAGGCGATGGGCGAGTCGGGCGAGCTCTCCAAGCTGCGCTCGGAGGTCGCGGGGCTCGAGGGCAAGCTGCGCCGCGCGAAGGAGGCGGATCGCCGCACGCGCGAGATGACCGCGGAGAACGCGGAGCTCGCGACGGCTGCGACGCAGCTCCACGCGCTCGCAGGCTCCGGCGAGCAGCTCGCGCGCGTGCTCGAGCAGCTCGAGGCGGACCTGCCCGACGGCTTTTGGGTGGAAGGCCTCTCTTCGGAGTTTCGCGTGAACGACGCGCTGCGCGTCGCGCGCGGCGGCGAGAAGCCGATCGTGAAGATTGCGGGGCGAGCGCGCGAGGGCACCGAGTCGATCGCGGCCCTGCTCGACGCGTACGTGAACAAGCTGCGCGCGCGGTTCCCCGCGGCGGAGATCGTGTATCAGCCGAGTCCGTCGGGTGAGAAGTTCACCTTGGACATGACGCTCTACGCGCCGCCGCGCCCGAGCGAGGCCCCGAGCGAGGCGAGCAAGTAGGCGCCATGGACTTCTCGAACTACTGGCAAGAAAACAAGCGCTTCCTCGTCTCCGTCGGGGTCGGGGTGGCGGTCTTCTTCGGCGCGTGGGCCGCGATCGACGGCTACATCGGCGCGGACCTGCGGGCGCAGCGCGCGCGCAAGTCGCGCGTCGAGAGCGAGCTGCGGGCCCCGCTGCACAGCGCTGCCGACCTCGAGAGCGTGACCGCCGAGAACGAGGCGCTGCGCAAGGCGTGCGACGAGCTCCGCAAGGGGCTCGAGTTCGTGCCGCGCGCGGAGTACCGCCTCGACAAGAGCGCGAGCGCGACGAGCCGCTACTTCACGATGCTCGAGCGCACGCGCGAGGACCTGAAGCGCCGCGCCGGCCGCGCGGGGCTCGCGCTGCCGCCGGACATCGGAATGCCCGCAGTCGCGCCGACGAAGGAGGCGCAGCTCGCGCGTTACCTCGAAGCGCTCGACGCGATCGAGCAGCTCGTCAGCGCGGCGATTGCCTCGGGCTGCCAGCGCGTCGACAAGCTCACAGTGCGGCTCGACCCCGCGCTGCTCTCCGGCAAGCCGATCGCAGGCATCGAGCGCACGCTCGTCGAGGCGCACTTCAGCGGCGCGGCCCTGCCGCTCTCGCGGCTGGTGTGCTCGCTGCAGGACCCCAAGGGTGTCCGCGTGCTGCCCGTGGACCGCGCGGACTTCGCGCCGTCGCGCACGCGCGGCAGCGATGACGTCAAGCTCGAGTTGGTGCTGCTCCTGCCTCACCTGAACTCGCTCGGCCAGACTGCCGCTGCGGAGGTGGCCCAATGAACCTGCGCAAGGAACACGTCGTCCTCGCTGGCACGGTGGTCGTGCTCGGCGCGCTGTATCTCACCGGCGGCAGCGCTCCCGCTACGACGCGCGGCGGCTCGAAGGGGGGCGCTGCGCCGACGCTCGAGCGTCACCCCGCGCCCCAGACCTCGCTCTCGCTGCCCGCGGCACGTTCGCTGGCGCAGCTCGACCGCGATGTGTTCGCGCCGCCGCGCGACACGCGGCCGCTTCCTCCGCTCGAGCTCGAGGAGCCGCCGCTGCCCGCGCTCGCGGCACTGCGACCGCCGTGCGTGCCCGGGCTCGACAGCAAGCTCTTCGGCAAGAACCTGCGCACCGAGGTCGGTGTGCGCGTCGTCCCCGGGCTCTTCGCGAGCGCGGACAACGCCGAGGGTGGCGACGAGTTCGCTGCGATCGACGGCAACATCGCCAAGGAGGAGCCCACGGCCGAATCCGCGCCGCTCGGCGAGCTCACGCCGGATCAGCGCGCGGCGCTCGTCGCGGGCTACAAGCGGCTGCACGACTGGATTCGCCTCGAGGACGGCGAGCCGTTGTTCGGCCAGATCCGCAACAACGACCGCTACGGCCTGCGCGGACGCGCGCAGGAGGACGTGCTCTTCGTCGAGGTGAAGCCCGAGTCGGGCCAAGAGCGCTTCCCGGGTCAGAAGCCCGTGCCGTACAAGCGCTCGCGCGTCACGGAGTTCGGCTTCGCCGACACGCCGTCGAACCGCATTCAGCTGCGCCGGCGCGAGTTCGGCGGCGACGTCGGTCCGAGCCAGTTCGCGAGCCTGCTCGCCTTTGCGGACGAGTGCGTCGCGCAGCGGCTCGCCGCGCGCGAGGCGCTCAGCGTCGCCGAGGAGATGTACGCTCGGGCCGCGAAGATCGACCCGCAGGACCCGTCGCCGCAGCTCGGCCTCGCGCGCTGCTACGAGGCGGGCTTCCAGCTCGAGAAGGCCTACGAGACGTACCAACGTCTGCTCGAGTCCTACGCGCACCGCCCCGAGGTGCACGTCGGGATCGGCGAGCTCGAAGCGCGTCTGCGCTTGTTCGAGAGCGCCGAGGCGCACCTGCGCGAAGCCGAAAAGAACGGGCGCACCCAGTGGCGCGTGCAGCTCGCGCTCGGCCGCTTCCTGTTCGAGCGCGGCCGCTTCGCGGAGAGCGTTCCGTGCCTGCGCGAAGCTTACAAGTTCGAGCCGAGCGAGCCGTCCGCCGCTCCGACGCGCGCGCGCATCCGCACGGCGCTCGGCCGCTCTCTGCTCGCGACCGGAGCGTTCGACGAGGCGCTCACGCTCTTCGAGAAGGCGCAGCAAGCGGACGCGGCGGATCCTGACGCGCTCGCGGGGCGCCTCTCGGCCCTGCGTATGGGCGCGAAGGGCACTGCGCCGACCGCAGCGGCCTCGGGTGCGAGCTTCGAGCTTTCACTCGCTCGCGCCCTCGCCGACCTCGACGCCGGCAGCTTCGAAGCGGCGCGCGACGGACTCGCGCTCGCGGCCGCGAGCGATCCGCTGCGTGCGCCCGAGGCGTGGCGTGCGCTGTCGTGGCTCGCGGAGCTCTGCGGTTACCCCGAAGACGCGAGCCGCTGGATCGAGGCGGCGCTCGAAGGCGACCCCACCGACACGTGGGCGCTGTACCAGCAGGGGCGTCTGCTCGCTGCGAAGGACGATGTGCAGGGTGCGCGCGAGGCGTTCGTGCGTGCGCTCGATCGCGAGATCGACTTCACGGATGCGCTCTACGCTCTCGGCCTGCTCGCGTATCGCGGAGGCGAGCATCCGGCTGCGGAGCGCTACCTCGAGCGTGCGCTCGCGCTCGAGCCCAAGCGCACGGAACTGCTCGCGCTCCGCGGCTTCAACTACGTGCAGCTCGGCGACTTCGCGCTGGCTCGCGAGAGCTTCGATGCCGCGCTCGCGCTCGACCCCATGCAGCCGCTCGCTCGCGCGGGCCACGCTTGGACGACGTACCGCGGCGGCGACGCCGAGAAGGCGCGCACGCAGTACGCGGAGCTCAACGACGTGCGGCGCGCGCTGCCGGAGAACGATCCGTTCCGCGTGTACGCACTCGGCCAGATGGCGCGCATCGAGGAGCACGTCACCAAGGTCGTGTGGAGCGACGGCTTCGAGCGTCTGCAGCTCAAGAACGACTGGGACGTCGAAGAAGCGGCGGGTCCGGTGGTGTCCCTCGTCGACGGCAAGGCGCAGATCGACGGCACGTTCGCGTCGAACGGCGCGTCGCGTCTGTATCGCTCCTACGCCGCGGCGGAGTTCCTCGCCGTCGAGGCCACGCTGACGGTTCCGTCCGACAGCAACGCCAAGGTCGGCCTGTTCGTTTCGAAGGAGCGCCGCGTCGGCAGCGGCCAGTCGCAGGTGCAGTCGAAGTTCGCGATTGCGCGCCGCCGCGACGGCGGGCTCGTGGTGCTCCTGATGGATGCGGCGACCGCCGACGAGGCGTGGATCGACATTCCTTCGGTCGGAGGCAAGTCGTGGTGGCCGACGGATCGCCCCGTGCGTGTGCGCATCGAGCGCATCGGCGAGGGGAACGACGCCACGGGGCGCATTTCCATCGACGGCATCGCGGTGCGCGAGGGCTTCAAGCTGCCGCGTCTCGCCGCGACGACCCAAGACGTGCGCGTCGGTGTGTTCGTCGAGGGACAGAGCGGCCTCAAGGGGCGCGCCATGGTCGACGACGTCGAGGTCACGCGGCGGACCCGCAAGTGATGCGCCGCGCGGCGCGAGGGAACGACATGAACGCACGCAAGCAGACAACTTCGGCAGCTCGGCGGGGCTTCACCCTGATCGAGCTTCTCGCCGTGATCGTCATCATCGGCATTCTCGCGGCGTTCCTCGTGCCGCGCCTCGCCGAGGTCGTGCGCGCGGTCGACGTCTCCGTGACGAAGGTGACGGCGCAGAAGATCGGCGCCGCGCTCGCGGAGCTCTCCGACGACACCGGTGACTTCGCGCCGTCGGGGCTGCCCGCGGACTTGGGCCTTCCGCCGAACGACTCGAATCGCGGCGTCGAGGCGCTCCACCTCTCGCTCATGGCCGAGGGCAAGCCGGGCTTCGGCGTGCTCGAAGAGCACCTGTCGAACACCGACGAGGATTCGTTCGGCAAGCGACCGCCGGGCTTCAACGTCAACACGGCGTTCGAGCTGTGCGATCAGTGGGGCAACCCGTTCGCGTACTTCCACTGGCGCGACTACGGACGCGAGGACACGTACGTGACGCTGAGCCCAGAGACGGGCGAGCGCATCGACAGCGTCGCGCGCGCGTTGAAGGACGACGCGACGCAGCGCTACCACCAGCCGCGCGGGTTCCAGCTGATCTCGGCGGGACTCGACGGAGAGTTCGGAACGGAAGACGACGTGCTCGGATTCCAGGCGCGCAAGGACTGAGGCCCGCTTGAAGCACCCCGTCCGGAGCCTCGCTCGCGTGAACGCGCCCCGTCGCACGGTGGCGCGTCGCGGCATGACGCTCTTGGAGCTCTTGCTCGTGATGGGGTTGATCGGCGTGTTGCTCGGCGCGGGCGTGGGCTTGATCGCGTCGGTGGACGTCGGCCATCGCGCCGCGAAGGGGATGGTGCAGAGCGTGATCCGCGCGGCTCGCAACTCGGCGGTCGCGCGCGGCGCTTCGTCGCGCGTCGTGATCGACCGCGCGGCGCGCACGATTCGCGCCGACGCGCTCGAGGTCGTCGGGACTTGGCACTTCGAGGGTGGGAGCGACGTCGTGCGCGGCGCGTTCGAGATCGACGGCACGAATCAAGGAGCGCTGCACGTCGACGACGGATTCACGGGCCGCGCGCTCGCGTTCCAGCCCGGCGCGCGGGGCCGCGCGGAGATCCCCGTTCACCTCTACTCGGCCTACGACCTGAGCGAGGGCTTCCGACTGGAGTTCGCGCTGCGGCTCGACGGCCAGTCGGGCGGTCGTGTGCTGCGCATCGGCGAGAGTGTCGGCGTCGAGGTCAGCGCGGCCGGCGCGATGCGCTGCTGGTTCGCGCCCCGCGTGCTCGACAGCAACGGCTCGGAGATGAAGGGTGGGAAGGCCTCGATCGAGGCGCAGCCCGGCACGTTTCCTCCGGGCGTGTGGCGGCGCGTTGCGTTTCACTACGACCGGCGCGGGCTCGTGCTCGAGGTCGACGGCGTGCGCATCGAACCGCCCAAGGGCTATGAGCCCGAGACCGCCGCGGTGTGGCGCCTCGAGGGGCCGCTCGTGATCGGCGACTCGCAGGGTGGTTTCACCGGCTCGATCGACACGCTCGTGCTCGCCGCGGTCGGCGCGAGCGAGAGCGCGAAGCTCCCCGACGGCGTCGAGTTCGACGCGACGGCTCCGGCCGAGATCGTGTTCGACGCGGGCGGCAACCTCGATCGCGCGCGGCACCGCGAGCCCGTGCGCTTCGCGCTGGAGCAGGTCGAGGGACGGCGCTACCCGATCACGGTCGGCCTCTACGGGACGGTGGAGTGATGCGCTCGCCTCACAACACGCTCGGGTCGGCTCGGAGCGGCTTCGCGCTCGTGACCGTGCTGCTCGTACTGATGGCGCTGCTCGTTCTGTGCGCTCCGTTCTTGATGACGGCGCGCAATGCGTCTCGCGCCGGCACTCAGCTCTCCGATCGCGCGCAGGCCCGACTCGCGCTCGACGCCGCGGTACGGCACGCGCGCGCCTCGCTCGGGGACTCGCACCCTGCGGTCGACCTCACGCCGTACTGGGACGACGCGGACGAGCTCGCGCGGCTGCCGCAGCTCGAGCCGCGCTTCTTCGATGCGGACAACGACCTCGGCCTGATGTGGCGTGCGGAGATCACGGACCTCGCGTCGAAGGCCGACCTGAACAGCTCGCCGCCGCAGCTCTTCGCCAACCTGCTCGGAGCGTCGAGTCGCCTCACCGAGCCGATGAAGGAGGGCGATCAGGAGCTCAGCATCTCGTCGACGGCGGGCTTCCAGAGCCAAGGCTACGTGTGGATCGAGCGCGAGCTCGTGCGCTACGGCGAGGTCGAGGGCTCGAAGCTCAAGAAGCTCACGCGCGGCGTCGGCGCCGTTTCATCGGGCGATGGCGCGGCGGCGGAGGCGGGGCCGACTCCGGCGGTCGCGCACGCCGCGGGCGCGCCTGTGGTCGATCAACGCGCGTTCGCGCCGGTGATCTGGCGCACCACGACGACGGACGGAGCGCTGCGCGAGCTCGACGCGCCGGAGCAGCTGCGCGACACCGCCCAGCTCGCGCTCGGCATCGCGAACCGTCCGCCGGACGATGCCGACGAGGCCGCTGTTGCGTCCCACTCGCAGCTCGTCGAGGCCTTCGTGGCTCCGCTCGCGGCTCACGGCACGACGTACGGCGCGCTGCGCGCGGGGCACGTGTGGCAGAAGGCCGTGCGCGTGTACAACCCGATCGTCGCGGGGCAGACCGGCATCCTGCGGGTCGACGAATTGCGTTGGTTTGCGCCCGGCACGACGGTCGAAGTCACCGACGGCACGAATCGCGAGCTTGCGATCGTGCACGAGGTCGTCGACGGCGGCATTCGATTGATGCAGCCGCTGCAGCGCGACTACTTCGCGTACCGAGCCGAGGTGCGCGCGCAGGTGCGCCGCCCGATCAACGTCAACCTCGCGGAGCCGGAGCTGCTCGAGGCGCTGTTCTCCAACTTGCAGCTGCGTCAGAAGAACGAGCGCATCACGCGCGACGAGGCGCGCACGCTCGCGGCGATCGTCGTCGAGTCGCGGCCGTTCGACGGGTTCGAAGACTTCGTGCGCCGCGTGGTCCTGCCTGCGGCGGGCTTGGAGAAGCTGCCGAGCTATGCGCGCGTCGTGCCGATGGCGCTCGCGGGCGGCGGCGCAGTGATCGACGCGCTCGATGCCGAGGCCTTGCTGCGCAACGCGCTCAACGCCAACGACAGCTACCTGCTCTTCTCGACGCTGCCCTTCTGCTTCACCTCGCGCGACACCTACCAGCTCGACCTGCGCGCGATCGTCAACGCCCAGAGCGGGGTCGAGCGCGTGGCGCTCGTGCGCGAGCAGGTCGAGCTCGTGACGCCGCAGCGCGACTTGATGCAGGTCTGGGTGCGCCAAGAAGACTTCGACGAGGCCTTCCGACTCGACCGCGAAGCGCCGTTCTGGGCCACGGGGCCGAATTCGCTGCAGCGCTGGGACAACGGCGCGACGCCGCCGTCGAACTTCGTTCCGCACTTCGGCACGCTCGGCGGGCAGCCGTTCCTCACCACGACCCCGACGCAGCAGGGCGCGAGCAGCGGCTCGCAGGAAGCGCCGGTGCCGCAGCACGTGTTCGCGTCGCGCGAGGAGACGGGCTGGGCGCAGCTGTGGCCATCGCGTGAGCCCGATGCCATCGCGGGACTCACGAATCGCTTCGTGACGCACTTCGACCACGAGACCGGCGACATGGAGGGCCGCGCGGTGGCTTCCGAGCCGCTGCAGCGCTCGACGAGCGACCTCGCTTGGACGAGCGCGCAGGCTCCGCTCCTGCGTGCGTTCCATTCGCAGATGTGGCTGAAGCCGCGCTCGCTCTCACCCGCGACCGTGCTCGACGTCGGCCGCTCGTCGCTCGAGACCGATCGCGTGCAGATGTTCGTCGACGGCGCGGATCTCGTCGTGCGCGTTCTCGACGGCGCGGGCGACCACCCCGGCACCGTGGGCTTCACCGAAGCCGGCGAGGCACGATTCTCCCTGACGCAGGACAAGGGGCCGGGGCTGTCGGCGGGCACGTGGTCGCACGTCGCGCTCGACATCCGAGGCAACCGACCGAGCCAGATCTCGATGCTCGTCGACGGTCGCGCGTTCGGCGTGCGTCATCCGGGCCTGACGAGGCTCGCATCGGCGCTCACCCAGTCGAGCACGCAGATCGCGGTGGAGAGCCTCGAGGGCTTCCCGGATCCCTGCGTCGTGCGCATCGGCGATGAGCTGGTCGAGTGCACGCGAGGCACGGGCAACGTGCTCAACGCCGCGCCGGTGCTCACGGGCGCCAACGCGGGCTTCGGAGGTCGCCTCGCGCGCGTACCGTTCGTCGGCGGCGAGAGCGGCGTGCCGTCGGTCACGAACGTCAACATGAACCATCCGGCGGGCGCGCCGGTCGAGTTGTACGGCTACTCGTCGGTGCTCGCGTCGAACGTGCCGTCGGGCTCGGCACCTCTGCCGGGCAACATCGGCGCGTGGGCCGTCGCGCGCGCCGTCGGCGTCGTCGGGGGACAGACGTCGCTCGGCGACACGATCACGCACAGCGGTATCTTCGCGCCGCTCGGCTACGGCATCGAGGGCAGCACTTCGGCGACGGGCATCAAGCTCGCGGCCTGCGATCAGGGTCAGACGCTGCAGGACGTGATGAGCGCGTTCAGTCAGCAGGGCGGCTACGCGCTGCTCGTGCAGGTGACGCCGGGCGCGGTGAACTACCAGCCCAACGGCCAGCCCGCGCAGTCATCGACGCAGCACACGACGGCGAACAACACGCCGCTGTTTGGCTTCGAGATCATCCGCTACTCGGGCTGGTCGAGCGACACGCTCAACATCGCGTCGCGCGCGGCGCTGCCGACCGGCGATCCCCAGCAGTCGGCGCACGCGTTCGTCGTGAACTGGGATCCGAACTGGCAGGACCAAGCGGCGGGGGTGCCGATCGCGGGCATCCTGTACTGGCAGACGTTCGTCGTTCCGATCTCGATCCCCGCGCCGGGCGCGGGTTCTTTGACGGGCTTCCTGCAGCCGGTCGCGAACGGCGGCTCGGAGTTCGCCCAGATCACGGAGACCGTCACGTCGGAGCTCACCGAGTGGGTTCGCTACGACACGATCACGCCGGATGGTCACCTCGTCCGCAACGAGCGCAGCGCGCTGATCGATCTGCGCATGACGCTCACGCTCAACAATGACGGCCGCACCGTGCAGGGCGGAATTCCCGGTGGTGGCGGTGGCGGCGGCGGTGGCGGTGGCGGTGGCGGCGGCGGCGGCGGCGGTGGCGGCGGCGGTGGCGGCGGCGGCGGCGGCG
>CAIYPP010000120.1 GCA_903928115.1 uncultured Planctomycetota bacterium | reverse complement strand
TCGAACGCCTCCTGACGCGGCAGCGCGCGGTAGCCGCCGATGCTCTCGGCGCCCTTCATCACCTCGACGGCGCAGCGGTAGAACTCGGCCGTCGTGCGCGACTCGGACTTCGACGAGCCCCACGCGATCATGCCGATGCCGGGCACGAGGATCACCGTCGGCTCGGGCGCGCGCATCGCGGGACTGTCGGGGTGCCTGCATGCGTCGTAGTACGCCGCGTAGTCCTTCACATACTGTGCGAGGCCGGCCTCGGTCCTCTCGCACAGCTCGGTGAACGAGCCCTTCGCCGGGTCGAAGTCGACGAAGAGCGGCTTGATCTTCGTCCGCAGGAAGTGGTCGGGGCACGAGGTGCCGAGCTCCGCGAGGCGCGCGGCGTCGTGGCTCGAGACGAACTCGAGCATCGCGGCGTCGTGCTGCACGGTGCCGACCATGCGGCGGCGCGTCGAGACCTTGCCGCGCAGGAACGGCAGGAACCGCGCGAGGAGCGCGCGGCGCGCGTCGTCGGAGGCGTGCGCGACCTTCTGCCCGCCGAAGGTGTCCTTGCCGCGGTCGTGGGCGGCGAGGTACTCCGCCGCGCGCGAGATGAGCGAGAGCGTGAGGTCGTAGCACTCGCGCGGGTCGTCGGCCCAGTTGATGAGGCCGTGCTGGCCCATGATCGCGCCGACCGCGCGCGGATGGTCCTTGCAGAGCTTCTCGAGCGCGAGCCCGAGCTCGAAGCCCGGCCGCATCCACGGCAGCCACTCGAGCTCGCCGCCGAAGACCTCGCGCATGACCTCCGGGCCGCGCATCGACGCAGCGATCGCGATGAGCGCGTTCGGATGCGTGTGGTCGACGTGCGCGCGCGGCACGAACGCGTGGAGCGGCGTGTCGATCGAGGTCGCGCGCGGGTTGAGGTTCCAGGTGCAGTGCCGGTAGAGGTCGACCATGTCGTCCTCGGCCTGCGTCTTGATCCCGTTCGGCGTGCGCGCCGCGTAGACCGACTTGAGCTGCTCGAGCTTGTCGAGCGAGAGCGACGAGAAGAACTCGCGGCCCGCGGTGCGCAGGTCGCCGCCCGAGCCCTTCACCCAGAGGACGCGCTCCGGCTTCCCGGTCAGCGGGTCCTTCTCGACGATCTTGCTCGAGGTGTTGCCGCCGCCGGTGTTCGTCACGCGCTGGTCGTCGCCGAGGCGGTTCGAGCGGTAGACGAGGAGCCCGACCGGGTCGAGCTTCGCGGCGTCGGCGTCGCTCCAGGTGCGGCGGACGAAGTTTGGATTCTGGGTCGGATTCTTGGTCGCGGTCGGCATCGCCGACAGACTACCGCTTCGCCCGCGCGGTCGCGGCCTGCATGCGCGCGCGATTCGCGGAATCGGGCTCGAAGCGGCGGGAAGGGAACGACTTCCGGACGATCGCGCGCAGCGGCGCCGCGCTCGCGAGCTCCTCGAGGGCCGCGTACTGGACGAGCGCGTTCCCGATCGCCGTGCATTCGACGGGGCCGGTCTCGACGGGAAGGCCCGTGGCGTCGGCGATGAGCTGGTCGAGCAGCTCGTTCGCGCCGCCGCCGCCGACCACCACGATGCGGCGCGCGTCGATCCC
>CAIYPP010000119.1 GCA_903928115.1 uncultured Planctomycetota bacterium | reverse complement strand
GCGGCTTCCGAGATGCGCACCACCATGCGCAAGCACCGGTCGTCCTGCGTCTCCTCCGAGAGCACCGCACCGAGCCTGCGGATCGTCGCGATCGTGCGGCCATCCGCGAGCGGCACGTCGATCTGAACGCGAGCCGAGCGCGCGTCGAGGCGCCGCGCGACGGCCGCATCGAGCCGCGGTAGCCCTTCGCCCGTGCGCGCAGAGATCGGCACGACCTCGTGGCGTAGGTCCCGTCCGAGGAGCTGCATCGCGAGCGACTCGCCGAGCGCGTCGACCTTGTTGAAGACGAGCAGCTCGTTGCGATGCGAGGGAGCGATGCTGTCGAGCACCTCCTCCACCGCGGCGAGTTGCTGCGCGGCATCGGGATGCGACGCGTCGACCACGTGCAGCAGGAGATCGGCGTGCACCGCTTCCTCGAGCGTGGCATGAAACGACGCGACGAGGTGGTGTGGGAGCCGCTGCAGAAACCCGACCGTGTCCGACAGCAGCACCGTGCGACCGTCCGCGAGCTTCCACTGGCGCGTGCGCGTGTCGAGCGTCGCAAACAACATGTCCGCAGCGAGCTCGTCGGAGCCCGTCAGCTTGTTCAGCAGCGTGGACTTACCCGCGTTCGTGTAGCCGACGAGGCCGATCGTGAACTGCTCCGAACGCGAGCGCACCTCACGCAGGCGCCGCTCCTCGATCTCGTTCAGCTCGCGCCGCAGATCGAGCACGCGCCGACGCAGCAGGCGCTTGTCCGTCTCCAGCTGCGTCTCGCCGGGACCGCGGGTGCCGACCACGCCTTCCGTGCGCTCGAGGTGCGTCCACATGCGCCGCAGCCGCGGCAGGAGGTATTGGGCTTGGGCGAGCTCGACCTGCAGGCGCGCCTGTCGCGTCCGCGCGCGCCGCGCGAAGATGTCGAGGATCACCTCGGAGCGGTCGAGGACGCGCACCTTCCACGCCTTCTCCAAGTTGCGGATCTGGCCCGGCGTGAGGTCGTTGTCGACCGCGACCGCATCGGGGAGGAGCGCCTCGACCTCGCGCGCGACCTCCTGCACCTTGCCAAGCCCCATGAGCGTGCCGGGGTCCGGCACGGGCTTGCGCTGGAAGATCCCACTGCCGACGGGCTCCGCTCCCGCCGCGTCGAGCAGGGCGCGCATCTCCGAGAGCGGTCCGTCGTGCTCGACCACTTGGCCGGGAAAGTGCACTCCGCAGACGAGAATGCGCTCCTTGGGCCTGCGACTCGGCGTCGGAGCCTTGCTCATCGGGCGGTGACCGACTCGCGCACCGGCTCGCGACCGATGTGGACCGCGCGGATGCGCACGCCGTCGGCAGCGGGCACGAGCACCGTGTGTGCGCGCCACGCCGCCTGCGTCTCGGGGAAATCCTCGCGGAAGTGCGTGCCGCGCGACTCTTCGCGCGCCGAGGCAGCCACCGATGCGAGGTGTGCGATCGTCAGCATGTTGAGCAGCTCCCACGAGCGCGGCTCCGGCGTCGCGAGCTTCTGCACCGCACGGGCCCAGAAGCCGACCTTCGCCGTCGCATCTTCGATCGCAGTCCCTGTGCGAACGATGCCCATCTGACGCCACATCAGGCTCTTCAGCGAATAGGTCATGTCCTGAATGCCGAGGCGCACGTCGCTCGAGCCGAGCGGACGTTCGACGCGCAGACGACGATCGACGGGGATCAGCGGGAAATCGCGCCCGTCTTCGCTCGCGCGCTCGCCCGCGCGCGCGCCGAGCACGAGGCCTTCGAGCAGCGAGTTCGAGCCCATGCGATTGGCGCCATGGAGACCGCTGCTCGCACACTCCCCGACCGCCCACAGGCCGGGCACGCTCGCGCGGCCGTCGGCGTCCACCTGAATGCCGCCGATCATGTAGTGCGCGCCGGGGCGCACCGGGATCGGATCGCGGGCGATGTCGATGCCGAAGAACTGGCAGATGCGGCTGATGTGCGGGAACAGCTCGTGCGGGTTGCGCTCGAGCGAAGACAAGTCGAGGTACACGCTCGTGTCGTTCGTCTTCACCATGCGGTCGAAGCACGCACGGCTCACCACGTCGCGCGGAGCGAGCTCCGCTGCCGGGTGATACTCCGGCATGAAGCGCACGCGGTCCTTGTCGAGCAGAACCCCGCCCGCTCCGCGCACGATCTCGCTGATCAGCACGCGTGCAGCGCCCGCGAGGTACAGGCACGTCGGATGGAACTGGAAGAACTCCAGATCCCGCAGGACGGCGCCGGCGCGGAAGGCCATCGCCACGCCATCGCCGGTCGCGATCGCAGGGTTGGTCGTCTCGCGGAAGAGCTGGCCCGCCCCGCCGGTGGCCAGAATCACCTGCGCCGCGGAGAAGCAAACCAGCTCGCCGCGCGGCGTCTGGGCGAGGAGCCCGATCACGCGTCCGTTGGCGCCCGAGATCAAGTCGATCGCGAAGTGCGACTCGAACACCGCGATGTCCGGGTGGCTGCGGACGGAGGCGTTCAGCGCTCGCTGGATCTCGACTCCGGTGGCGGCGCCCCCGGCGTGGACGATGCGATGGTGGGAGTGCCCGCCTTCGCGGGACAGGTCGATCGTGCCGTCCGAGGCCCGATCGAACTGGGCTCCCCGCTCGATCAGACGCCGCAGGGCGCCGGGCCCCCCGCGGACGACACGGTCGACGGCCTCGACGTCGCAGATGCCGCAGCCGACCTTCAGGGTGTCGGCCACGTGGGACTCAAAGCTGTCCTCGGGGCCGAGGACGGCCGCGACGCCGCCTTGCGCGTAGACCGTATTCGTCTCCTCGAGGAGGTCCTTGGCGACGAGGGCGACCGAGCTGCCCGCCTCCGCGGCGGCGAGCGCCGCGCTCGCGCCCGCGACGCCCCCCCCGACCACGACCACGTCGAAACGGAAGGTCGCCAGAGCCCGTGCCTGAAACGGGGCGAGATAGCGGGCGACGTCGAGTTCGAGGGTCTGTTGGCGGTCCATGCGAGGTGCGAGAGCTCGGTGGGAGTCCCCATTGTAGCCCCTTCCCAGACCTTCCCCACGGCCGCCACGCCGCCTCGCGACGAGGTTTTTCCGGCTTGAGGCGCGACCCGGGGCACCCCCGGGACGACCTTGGCTCCGGCCCGAGGGCAACCCGGGCCCTAAAATCCCGCAAACATTTTTTCCGTTTTCCTCTGGCGACCGCTCGGACGACGGCTAGATTTTCGCCCGATGTTAGCCGCCGTCAGGCGTGCCCGGCCCGCCGGGTCCCCTGCGGAAGACCTCCCCCGAGAACCCGACCTACGACCATGGCAAAGCTGCTGAACGACGCCCGCGAGGATGGCCTGAGTTTCGTCTTCTTCCTGGGGCTCATCGCCGCAACCTTTCTCGTGTGAGGCCCGGTCGGGCGGTGTTCATCTCCCGCCCGCCCTGCTCCGGCCCCCCCGATGACCGGCCAGCCTTTGAAAAGCCGGCTGAGCCCGCCGCGAACGCGGTCGGCTCGCGAGACGGGGCGCCTCCGGCCCTGCACCGTGCTCCGATCCAGCTCCCTGAACCCTCCTCCCCCGCACCCCGAGCCGTGACCCAAGTAGCCCTCACCAAGCGCCAGCGCGAGATCCTCGACTACTACCGCGGCTATGCCACGGAGAACGGCTACAGCCCGACCTTGGAGGAGGCCGCCCAACACTTCGGCGTGAACAAGGTCACCATCTTCGGCCACATCAGTGAGCTCGAACGCAAAGGCGTGCTGGTCCGGGCCGCCAAGGGTGTCAGCCGCGGCGTGCTGATCGCCGACCGGGATTCGGAGGCCAACGCTGGCGCCGCAGTGACCATTCTCGGCCGCATCGCGGCCGGTGCCCCGATCGAGGCCATCGAGTCTCCTGAGCGCATGGAGCTCGCAGACCTCGTGCCTTCCGACCGCGACGTCTATGCGCTGCGGGTCAGCGGAACCTCGATGATCGAGGACGGCATCCACGACGGAGACCTCGTGCTCGTCGAGCGCCGGAACCATGCTCACAACGGCGAGATGGTCGTGGCCGTGCTCCCTGACGAAGAGGCAACCCTGAAGCGCCTCTACCGCGAGAACGGCCGCTACCGACTCCAGCCTGCCAACAGCGCGCTCAGCCCTGTTTGGGTCGATCGGCTCGAGATCCGCGGGGTCGTGATCGGCGTGATCCGCCGGTACTAGCCGGAGCCCGCGCGGGGTGGCTCCGACGCACCGCGTCCGGGCGTCCCCTCACGACGTGTCCAGCTTCACGCACGCGGACGGCCTCGCCGTGGTCGCTCAAGTTGTGCAGCGGATTCCGTCCCCCTAGTCTGCTTCGCGCGCCGCAAGACCTCGGCGCGTACCGTGCTGCGCAACGCACTCTCAACACTTCTGCGCCACAGCGCTGTCTACGCCGTCGCAGAGCAGCTGAGTCGACTCGCCGGATTCCTGCTGCTGCCGCTGACCACGGGCTATCTCAGTCCCGCCGAGTTTGGGCTGCGAGAGATCCTCGCCGTGAGCCTCTCCCTGCTCGCCCAAATTGCAGGGCTCCACCTCGGCGCGGCGGTGTCTCGATTCTACTTCGAGCGATCCGACCCAGCCGAACGTCGTCGCGTCGTCAGCACGGCAGTGCTGGCCGTCTCCCTCTTTGCCGCTGTGACGGCGCTGCTGTTGGCGGCTGCGGCCCCGTCCCTCGCTCAGCTGCTGCCGGGGAACGACGCGGAGAGTGTCACCTACGTCCGCCTCACCGTGGGCATCTTTGCTTTTCAGACGCTGCGAGAGCTCACCAACAAAGTCCTTCAGACCGAGCAGCGTTCCACGCTCTTCGCCGGCCTCTCTCTGAGCAAGCTGCTCGTCGAGCTCGCAGGCCAGATTGTCGCCCTCGCCGTCCTCGGCTTGGGCCTCGTCGGAGTTCTGTGGGCGATCCTCCTCTCGGAGGCGCTCTTCGCCGCGCTCGGCGCAGCGATCGCGCTCGGACGCGCCGGACTCTCGTTCCGCGCCTCGCTCTTCCTGCCGATGCTGGCTTACAGCCTGCCGCTGATCCCCAACGGAGCCCTCCAATTCGGACTGCACTCGTCGGATCGTTACCTCGTGGGTGCGCTCGCCGGCGAAGACGCGCTGGGGCTGTATGCGCTCGGCTACAAGCTCGGGTACATCCCGAACTACCTCGTCTTGGGGCCCTTCCTGCTGATCTGGTACCCCTTCGTGTTCTCGCTCGGTGAGCGCCCGCTTCAGCGCGAGACCGTAGGCCGACTCGCACACATCGTGCTCACGGTGCTCGGCGCGGTGTGCCTCGGGGTCGCGCTCTTCGCGCGCGAGCTGACAGCAGCCTCCACCGGACAACCAGAGTATCTCGCCGCGGAGGCGGTCATCCCGTGGGTTGCGCTGGGTTACTGGTTCTGGGGCCTGTTCCAGTTCCTACAAACCGGCTTCTACGTAGAGAAGCAGACCGCTCGGCTGCCACTGCTCACGCTGGCCGCCTTGCTCGTCAACCTCTACGTCAATGGGGTACTGATTCCGATCTGCGGGTTCCTTGGTGCCGCGATCTCGACGGCGATCACCTTCGCGGTGCTGTGTGCGGCGACCCTACCCTCGGCCCAGATCCTCTTCCCGGTGCGGTACCGCTGGAATCGAGTCCTTGGCCCCATGGGACTCGCCATCCTGGTCTGGCTCGCTTCAGGTGCCCTCCCACAGGACTGGAGCCCGGGGGCTCAAGGCGCAGCGAAGCTTGCCGCATTCGCGTTCTGGGGCTGCGCTTGCTGGTGGGGACTGACGCTCGACCGTGACGAGCGCGCTTCCGCCGTTCGCGAGCTTCGCCGGCGGCTGCGGCTCTGCCCCACAGGCCCGAGCGCCGGTCGATAGACTTGCCAGAGACGGCGCAAGAGCGCCGCAGGCCATTCGATTCGGAACTTGCCGCGATTCCATGGGAGCGAGCTGGAAACAACTGCGTGAGGTCTGCCAAAGACCTGTGCGCCATGGGAACGATGTCGCCGGACTGATCTTCGGCGACCACGCATCGCTCGTCGTGACCAAGGTGTTCGTCGACCTGAAGCTCAGCCCGAACTACGCGTCGATAGGGTTCTTCCTCTGCGGCATCTTCGGTGCGGCGCTCCAAGTTGGAAGCGGCGGGTGGGCTCTCGTCGGCGCGATCCTGTTGGTCTTGTACTACGTGCTCGACTGCGTCGATGGCGAGGTCGCGCGTTGGCAGGGCGTCGTCAACGTCCACTGGGGCTACTTCGACTACCTGTTCCACATGCTGATCAAGCCGCTCGCATTCTTGGGCGTGGGGCTCGGCTGTCACTTGGAGACGGGCGCCGACTGGCCGTTGCTCGCCGCGTTCGCAGCCGCAGTCGCGACACTGTGGCGCAAGATCCTGATCGAGATCCCCGGCATCCTGTTCCTGAAAGATGTGCTGCGCAAGGCGGGCACGAACACGGAATCCTCGGGCGAAGTCCCGAGTTCTCTGACTCCACCGTCGAGCTCCGCCAGCCCGTCCTTCCGACTCGGCTTCGATCTGATGACGCTGCGAGCCGTGCTCACGAACTTCGACATCGGCCTGCTCGCGCTGGCCGCGGTCACGGCGCTCGACTCCTCGGGGCTCGAACTGCCAGCGCTCGGCGGAGGGACTTGGAATGTTCGGATGCTCTGGCTCGGCTACTACGGCGTGATCCTGCCGCTCGACTTCCTCGACTACCTGCAGACCTACCTGCGTCGCCGACACTTCTCGTCCGAAATGACCCGCCTGCTCGCGCTCGCGCACCACTTCCGAGCGCAGGATCACCAGCGCCGCTGACCAGGGGCGCTCACTCTTCCCCGGGACGAGTGCGGGGATGCGCCACGAAGAAGGGGCCGAGCGCGAGACCGTCGATGCGACCGTCGAGGAACGCGCGAACTGCATCTTGCGGACTGCAGACGATCGGCTCCTCGTGCATGTTGAAGCTCGTGTTGATCAGAGACGGCGAGCCCGAGAGCTTCTCGTACTCCGCGAGGATCGCGTGGTACTCGGGGTTGACCTCCCGGCGGATCAGCTGCGGACGCGCGGTTCCGTCGACATGAACGGCGGCCGGGCAGTGCGCCTTCATGAAGTCCGTGCAGTCGAACGTCAGCGTCATGAACTCCGCCGCGTGCTCACCGCCCGCAAGGCCGTGGTAGCAGCGGTGTCGCGCTTCCCACAAGGTGACCGGCGCAAACGGCATGAACTCGGTGCGCCCCAGCCGCTTGTTGAGCCACTGGTTCACCTCGGGCTTTCGGCCGTGGTAGAGAATCGAGCGATTGCCCAGCGCCCGCGGCCCGTACTCCATGCGCCCAGCGCAGCGCGCGATGACCCAGCCCGCGTGGATCTTCTCCGCGAGGAAACGCGGCAATTCTGCGGGACGCTCGCAGGACAACCCTTCGGCCCGCAGTGCGTCGAGAGCCTCGGACTCCGAGAAGTCGGGCCCCCAGTAGACGTCACGGATCGACTCACGCACTCCGCCGCTCCAGCTCGCGTGCATCGCGAGCCCCGTTCCGCAGCCCCCATCCCCCATGTTGGGGTAGATGAAGATGCCCTCCACGCCTTCGACCTCGTGGATGCGCTGGTTCATCTTGACGTTGGCGGTGACGCCTCCGGAGAGCACGACGTGCTTCGCGCCCGTCCTGTGCAGCCAAAACTCGACCAGCTCGCAGGCGAGGACCTCCAGCGCGCGCTGGTACGCGGCCGCCACGTCGACCATCGGGAAACGCGCCGCGAGATGGCGCGAGAAATAGACGTTGAGGTTCTCGAAGAGCCGCAGATCGCCTGGGGTCGAGCGGTCACAGCGGGACAGCACGACGTCGAGCAGGACGTTGGGATCCCCCCAGGCTGCGAGTCCGACGATCTTGCCGGCGTGCCGATCCGGCCGAAAGCCCAGCGATGAGGTGACCATCTCGTAGAACGAACCGAGCGAGTGCGGGAAGCGAAAGCCGTGCAAGCGCTCGACGCGTCCGCCCTCGCCGAGGCCGATCGAACCCGCCAGTCCGCTGCCGTAGCCGTCGAGCGTCACGACGAGCGCGCGCTCGAATCCAGACGCAAGGTAGGCATTGGCCGCGTGCGAGAGGTGGTGCTCACTGCGCTCGAGCGGAGCGCGGATTCCGAGGCGGACAAGCCCCTCCTCCAAGTCACGCTGCCAGTGAAGATGCTCTTCCAAGGCCCGGCGCGCCCAGTCGCCCGAGCGCCGATCGGTCACCGTGCGCGAAACGAGCGAGCGCGCGCCAGCGAAGTCGTAGAAGAGTTCCTTGGCCCACCCCTTGCGCATGCGCTGGTCGGGAGTCGCGAGGCCCTGAATCGGCCGAGTGCGGGACGGAACGCGCCGCTCCGCCGCAGCGAGCAAGGCCCCCAAGGGCGGGGGACGAAAGCGGGCGCGGAACTCGCGTTCGTCGGCGATGGCGCGTTGGATCAGCGCGCCCTCGCGCTCGGCTTCGAGGAACGGATAGACCACGCGCTCGATGCGCGTCGCGTCAAGGTTCGCGGCCTCGAGCGCGGCGACGATGGCCCGCTCGGGAAAGCCCGACTGCTGCTTCGCGCGAGTGAAGCGCTCCTCGCCGGCGGCAAAGAGTACGCGTCCATCCTCCACGAGGGACGCCGTCGCGTCCTTGTCGAGCGGTGAGATGCCGAGAACGATCATGCGCTAGGATCCTCGCGCTGCGACAGCTCGCGGAACAGCTCCGTCGCCGTGCGGTGACGACCGCCGAAGGTGCGCGTGAAGAACTCATAGTAATCGCGGCAGAGGTCCATGAAGCGACGCAAGTCCGCGTCGTCACGGACGTACGGAGTGCAGCCGGGCAAGAACGAGGGGCTGTGCAGGCCGAGCACGAACACCCGCGAGCCCTCGGAATGGAGCTGCAGAGTGACTCGACGCAGGGAATCGAGGTCGAAGCCTTCTGGAGACAGCCGGACTCGCTCCACGGCGCCGGCACGCGCGAGGATCCCTGGGGCACGCAGCCAACTCCAAGGCCGGCGCATGGCCGCGCCGTGCAGTGCGGGCCCCAGCTTCCGCGCGTAGCCCAGATAGGCGCCGGTCACAGGGATGGACAAGAGCCGCCGTTGGGCTCCGAACCATCCCGCACGAGCCTGCGCGAAGCGGTAGTCGGGGCCACCGTCCGCGGAATAGTCGAACGCTGGGCTCGCGCTCAGGTCCACGTCGAAGCCCAGCTCCTCGAGCAAGGCCGCAGTGGACGCCCCGAATCCGTAGCGCCCCGCCTGGTAGGTCCGCGGACGAACCTCGAACGCAGCCTCGATCGCGGCGACGAGCTCCGAGAGCTTGGCCCGCTCGAGCGCCGCTGGAAGATTGCCTGGGTAGGAGGCGTTGGGGCTCGTCACCTCGTCCAGAGGAGGGTTGACCCAAGGGTGCAGGTGAGCGCCGATCTCACAGCGCCCCGAGTCCACGATCGGACGGAGCGCGGCGATGCTGGCGGCGGTCGATGCGATCGGGTGGTCGACGACGTAGACCGGCCGCACTCCCGCGCTGTCGAAGAGCTCTTGGGCCAGAGGAATTCGGTCCGCGGCGCGAACGGCGCGGTGTCGGGAATCGAAGGGCTGGCTCCAGTCGAATTCCTCCTCCGTACTCACCACCGTCAGCAGCGTCGGGGCGAGTTCCTCCTCGGACGAAAGCCCATGCCATCGCGAGAATGGGTACGCGCATCCAGAGCGATTTCGTGAGTCCTCACCCATGGCAACTTCGAGGTGTACCCCCCCTGCGGCGCACCCGCAAGGATTGCGGAACGGGTATACACTCGCCTACCGGAAACAAGTTCCAGACCGCTCGCACTGCGGGCTCGGCTCACTCTGGCCCCGCCACCCACTCCGATGCGCCTCCCTCGCTTCGCTCCGCTGCTCTCCCGCTGCCTGGGCTTCATTGCCCTCGGCGCAGGAGCCATTTCAGCCGCACGCGCCGGCGAAGGACACTTCACGGCGCAGGGGCCGGAGTTTCTGGTCAACGCATCGACGGCCTACAACCAGTACTGGCCGCGCGTCTCGATCGCGCCCGACGGGTCCCGACTGGCCTTCAGCTTCGGCAACGGACAAGACCCGAGCGCACGCCACTTCTTCGCGAGCGGCATGCCGGCCACCGGCAACCTCTCCTGCAACCCCACCCTGAACCAGCACGTTCAAGACGAGCCAGAGATCTGCTACTCGCTCGGCGGAAACCAGCTTGTCGCGTGGTCCGAGCGGTATGGCTACGACGGGGAAATCATGGGGATTTTTGGCCGGATCTTCCTGCCGAGCGGCACGCCGGCAGGGCCGGAGTTCCAGCTCAACCAGATCTGGCAAGCGTCCCAGTGGCGACCGCTTCTCGCGGCTCGTCCCGACGGGCGCTGGGTGGTCGCATGGTCCGGCGACTGGGACGGCGACGCGATGTTCCGCGTCGTAAACCCCGACGGCACGTTCTTCACGAACGACATCCGAGTGAACACTTTCGACAATGGGGCGCAAGTCGACACCGCCCCAGGCGTCGCTCCTGACGGCCGCATGTTCCTCGCGTTCGTCGACTTCTCGGGCTACGGCGGCATCGGCACCGGAACGAACCTGTGGGGGCGCGTCTACCAGAGCGACGGGACGCCTCTGCAAGCGGCGCCGTTCCCGCTCAACAGCTCGGGCTTCACGGCGACCGACCAACGGGAACCGAGGGTTGCGGCCGACGGCCTCGGAAGGTTCATCGTCGTTTGGGAGGACCAGAGCAAGGACGGGTCGGGCTACGGCATTTTCTGCCGTCGCTTCGACTCGCAGGGCACCCCGCTCGGGCTGGAATTTCAGGTGAATTTGAGCGCCGCGGGCTCGCAGCGCAATCCCAAGGTCTGCGCCGACCTCGCGGGCAACTTCATCGTCGCCTGGGAAGATCGCGCGAGCGGAGACGCCGACGTGCGGCTGCAGCGCTTCGACGATTCAGGTCATCGAATCGGCCCCGAGGTCGTGGTGAACACCGTCCTGGCCGGAGATCAGAAGAGCATCGGCCTCGACATGACGCGCTCCACCGGCGTGGTCGCTGTTTCGTTCGAAGGCCCCGGTGTCTCGACGGACGCCTACGCTCGCATCTTCACGACCTACGCGCCCCCCAGCGCCTACTGCACCGCCAAGATCAACTCCCTCGGCTGCACTCCGTCGATCTCGACGCAGGGCGTACCCAGCCTCAGCGCCGCCGTGCCGTTCCGGATCGGAGCCTCCGCGATCCTCAATCAGAAGAGCGGACTCCTGTTCTGGGGGCGTACGGCGGCAAGTCTGCCCTACTACGGCGGCACGCTTTGCGTGCAGTTCCCGATCACACGCACTCCGGTCCAGCAGTCCGGCGGAAGCACCACGGCCCAGGATTGCAGCGGCAGCTACGTGTTCGAGATGAGCTCGACCTACATGGCAGCCAAGGGCCTCGGCAGCGGCGACAGCGTGTTCGCGCAGTGGTGGTACCGCGATCCGGGCTCATCGGGATCGCTGGCGGCAGGGCTCACGAACGCCGTCTCGTTCGACATCACCCCATAGGGCGATGCCCTGAGACCGCGCCTAGGCTCCTTCCACAGCACCGGCGGAGTGAAACTCCAGCCCAAGCATCGGGCACATCGTTGGCGGTCCGCACCTACCGAAGCGCGGCCGCACTGTGCCGCCGCGCCGATCCCCCGACACGGCGAACCGGCAGTTTGAGGGTATGGGGAACCACCGAACTCGGGGCTCGGTTGGACAGGAGCCCTGAAAAAGAAAAACCCCTCGGCGCGCGGAGCGCACCGAGGGGTTAGGAGGCCCCGGCAACAACCTACTTTCTCGCTAAAGCAATATCATCGGCGGATTCTGCTTGACGACCGTGTTCGGAATGGGAACGGGTATGACCAGAATCCTATGGTCACCGGGATTACGTAGACTCGAACATGCGAGTCTCGTTGTAAGAGAAGGTGAATTGGGATTGCGCGACAAGCTCCGCAGCACGGAGTTTTGATCATTCTCCTCTTCGGCCCGAAGGCAGGAGTGGAGAAAGGTAGTTAAGCCGATCGTTCTATTAGTACTGGTAAGCTAAACACATTACTGTGCTTACACCGCCAGCCTATCAACCTGGTAGTCTACCAGGGAACTAGTTGGGATGACTCGTCTAGGAGGAGGCTTCGCGCTTAGATGCATTCAGCGCTTATCCGTTCCGGTCATAGCTACCCAGCTGTGCCACTAGCGTGACAACTGGAGCACCAGAGGACCGTCCCTCCCAATCCTCTCGTACTAGGGAGAAGGCTCCTCAATCATCCTACACCCACGCCAGATAGGGACCGACCTGTCTCACGACGGTCTAAACCCAGCTCGCGTACCGCTTTAATTGGCGAACAGCCAAACCCTTGGGACCTCCTTCAGCCCCAGGATGCGATGAGCCGACATCGAGGTGCCAAACCACCCCGTCGATATGAACTCTTGGGAGTGATCAGCCTGTTATCCCCGGAGTACCTTTTATCTGATGAGCGACGGCCCTTCCACTCGGAATCCGCCGGATCACTAGGACCTACTTTCGTACCTGCTCGAGCTATCTCTCTTGCAGTCAGGCGCACTTATACCCTTACGCTCGACGTGTGATTGCCGACCACACTGAGTGCACCATCGTGCTCCTCCGTTACTTTTTTGGAGGAGACCGCCCCAGCCAAACTACCCACCTGGCACTGTCCCCGACCCGGAT
>CAIYPP010000118.1 GCA_903928115.1 uncultured Planctomycetota bacterium | reverse complement strand
GTTTCGCGCGACAGGGCCGAGCATGAGACCGAAGGCGTTGTTGCAACGAGCTTCAGCCAGCGCAGCGCCTGCGGCGCTGCTCGGGGGATCCCCTATCGGAGAGCCCACCGGGCTCTCCGATTTCGTTCCGGCGGCGCCGAAACGAACCGGGGCTTACCTCTGAACGATCGCGGAACCACCGGCGCGAGCCGGTGATCCAAGCACGGCGGGCGGTCCGACATGGGCCGCCCGCTGTGTTTTGACGCAGGAGCCAGACGAACGGGACCGAAGCGCTGGCACGCGGTGCCTAGGCGAGGCGCGCGAGGTCGCTGGGGTGGTCGAGCCAGTGGTCGGGCTCGGTCGCGCGCAGGGTCTCGTGAGGGAAAGGGCCCCAGGAGACTGCCGCGGTGCGCGTGCCGGCGCCGCGGCCGGAGGCGAGGTCGTGCGGTGAGTCGCCCACCATCACGGCGCGCGAGGCGTGAGAGCCGAGCAGCGCGAGAGCGCGCTCACAGGGCTCGGGATGCGGCTTGTGCTCACGGACGTCATCGGCGCCGACGACGGCGGTGAACCATTCCTCGCGAAAGCCGCACCAGCGCAGACCGCGGTAGGCTCCCGCGCGCATCTTGCTCGTCACGATGCCGAGGCGCAGACCGCGCGCATGGAGCTCCGCGACGGCGTCGACAGCGCCGGGAAACGCGGTGACCAGAGCGTCGTGGTGCGCAAGGTTGTGGGTGCGATAGGTCGCGACCATGCGCTCGACCTCCCCGGGGTCGGAGGTGAACTGCGCGAACTGCCAGCGCAGCGGGCGACCGAGGCCTTCCAGCCAGAACTGCGGGTCCGCCTGCGGCAAGCCGTGCACCGCGAGGGTGTGGACGTAGCTCTGACGGATCAGCTCGATCGAATCGATGAGCGTGCCGTCGAGATCGAAGAGCACCGTGTCGAGATCGCCCGCCATGAGGGGCGCGAGCATCGGGCTCGACCTGCGGCGCGTCAATCGCGGGCAGGGCTCGCGCTGGCGGCGGCGCGACCGGTAGCCTTGACCCCATGAAGCCCACGCGCATCGTCCTACTCGCCTCCGCGGTCGCGCTCTTCGCGCTTGCCGCCTTCCAAGTGCCTGCGCAAGAGCGCGTGATGCTCGCAAGCGACAAGGTCGCCTACGAATGGCAGCGCGGCTGGGGCAAGCTGCCCGAGGGAATGAGCTTCGGCAACACGCACGGCTGCGTGGTGGTCGACTCGAAGAACCGCGTCTACATGAACACGGACACAGAGCACGCGGTGATCGTGTTCGAGGCGGACGGCACGTTCGTGAAGAGCTGGGGCAAGGAGCTCGCGGGTGGCCTGCACGGCATGTGCATCGTGAAGGAAGGCGAGCGCGAGTACCTGTACCTCACGCACACCGGCCGCCACGAAGTCCTGAAAGCGACGCTCGATGGCGAAATCCTGTGGACCCTCGGCTGGCCCGAGGAAGCGAAGGTCTACTAGAACGCAGGGCAATACAACCCGACGAGCGTGGCGGTCGCGCGCGACGGGACGATCTACGTCGCCGACGGCTACGGGCGCTCGTACATCCATCAGTACGACAAGGAACGCAAGTACATCCGCACGTTTGGCGGCGGCGGCAGCGAGGTGGGCAAGCTGCGCACGCCGCACGGCATCTGGATCGACGCGAGCGGCGACAAGCCGGTGCTGCTCGTCGCGGATCGCGAGAATCAGCGAGTGCAGTCGTTCACGCTCGAAGGAGCGCCGCTCGGCGTGGTGGCGACCGACGTGCGCCGTCCCTGCCACATGCATCAGCAGGGCGAGCGGACGGTGATCGCGGATCTCGCCGGTCGAATCACGGTGATGGACCGCAAGCTCGCGGTGCTCGGCCACCTCGGCGACAACCCAGACCCCGCCAAGCGCGCGCAGAATGGCGTGCCGCGCGAGCAGTGGAAGGACGGCGAGTTCCTCTCACCCCACTGCGCGCACTTCGCCGCGAACGGCGACATCTATGTGCTCGACTGGAACTACCTAGGCCGCATCACCAAGCTGAAGCAGGTGAAGTAGCGCGCTACTTGGCGTTCGACGCAAGCAGCAGCTCGTCGAGCGTGCGCGTGGCGACGGCGTGGTAGCGCGGCCGCGCGAGAGCATAGATCTCTCGTGCGCGCCGCAGTCCCTCCGGGGTTTTCGCGAGTTCGACGTAGATCGGCTTCAGGAACTTGCGGCGGCCAACGCGCATGAGAAAGTCCGCCATCGCGGTGTCTGCGGCGCTGTAGCGGTTGTGCGCGCAGATCACGAGCCACGCACAGAGGATCTCGGAGTTGCCCGAGCGCGTGAAGCCGAACACGCGGTCGAGCTCGGCGAGCTGAGTGACACGCAGCTCGTCGGGCAGCGCGTCGAGGAAGCGGAGCCACTGCTGCGTGACCCAGCCCGATGTGACGAGCTCCTCCGCACGTGCCCCCGCGGTCCAGCGCTCGACTTCGCGATCGACGGCCGCGAGCAGCGTGGACTCGGGGCGCGGCGCGTCTGCGGGGAGGCCCGGCGCATACAGCCAAGCCTGCAGGTCGAGCTGCGCACGTGCGTCGGGGTGACGCGAGAGGAGCTCGCGTTCCAGCGAGACGAGGAACTCCTGCGTGGTGACGCTCTCGAACGCGTGGCCATCGAACCAGCCGCGCAGGAAACGGTCGAATTCTGCGCGCCCCACGAGCTCTTCGATACGGCGCAGGAGCAGAGCGCCTTTTTCGTAGGGCACGGAGCTGAACCCATCGTCGGGGTGATGCCCGGCGAGGTCGCAGTGCAGCACCTGTTGCCACGGCTCGAGACCCGCCATCTCCAGCTCGAGGTCGCGGCGCGCGAGCACCTTCTCCATCGCGCTTCGCTCCGGCCCGAAGACGCGCTCCATGATGCGCTGCTCGAAATACACTGTGAAGCCTTCGTTGAGCCAGAAGTCGCGCCACGTCGCGTTCGTGACGAGATTTCCCGACCACGAGTGAGCCAGTTCGTGCGCGACGAGCCCGACGAGCGAGCGGTCTCCGGCGAGGATCGTCGGCGTGGCGAACGTGAGCCGCGGATTCTCCATGCCGCCGAAGGGGAACGACGGCGGCAGGATCACGAGGTCGTAGCGTCCCCAGCGGTAGGGCCCGAAGAGCGACTCGGCCTGCTGCACCATGCGCTCGGTGTCCTCGAGCTCGGCTCGCGCACCCGCGACGATGCTCGGCTCCGCCCAAACGCCCGCGCGCTGTGAAATAGCGCGGAACTCGAGCGCGCCGCATGCGAGGGCAATCAGATACGGCGGGATCGGCTCCTGCATGCGGAAGCGCCAGCGCCCGTCATCGCCCCGGCCGAGCTGCTCCGCGCTCATCACGACCGTCAGGCCCTCCGGCGCGCGGATTGCCGCCTCATAGGTCACGCGGACTCCGGGCGAGTCCTGCAGCGGAATCCAACTGCGCGTCAGGATCGACTGACCCTGCGTGAAGAGGAAGGGATGTCGGCCGCCGGCCGTCTGCTCGGGCTGCAGCCACTGCATGGCTTGAGCACCGCGAGTCGTCGCGTAGTGGACCGTCACGGAGGTGTCGGCAGGCAGAAGCCGGATCGAGAGTTTCTGACCGAGCGCGGCATCACGCTCACCCAACGAAAACTCGCGCGAACCACCGACGGAGCTGGTCACCGACCGAATCTCGAGCGACTCCACGTCGAGCACGAGCGGAGCGTCGCGATCGCTGCGTTCGAGATCGAGCCGCGCCGAGCCGCGTGCGAGCTGGGCCGCGAAGTCGAGTTCGAGCTCGAGCGCCACGTGGCGCACGCGGACCTTCTCCGGCTCGCCATGGGAATGGATGTCGCGGGCGAATGCTGTCGGTTGGGGTTGCGAATGCATGGCTTGGCAGGAGATGAGCGGAACGAGCGCGAGGAGCGCGGAAACGAGACGGTCCATGGCTGACTCATTCTGACCGTTTTCGGCCGAGAATTCGCGCGCTACTCTCTCGCGATGCTCCGCTCTGCTGTCATCGCAGCCCTGCTGGCCACCTCCTGCGTGCTCGTCGCCACGTCCCACTCCGTGCGGCACCGGATGACGCTCGGATCCAACGGAGAGGCGACATGCCACGTGCGCTGGACCGCGCCCCCGGCGCTTCAGCTACGCCTCGACAACCAAGGGCCCGGCCGCATCAGCTTCGTCGCGCTCGACAAGAGCGGCATCCTGCTCGACCAAGGCGAGCTCGGGGTCGGAGGCCGCAGCTTCAGCTGGAAGCGAGCGGATGGAGAGATACGACTCGTGCTGCGCGCCGACGCACGCGGTGCTCAGACCGAGTGCTACTTCGCGACCAGCGAGGGCCTGCAAGTCTCCGTCGACAAGACGAACGCGGCAAACTGACCTGCGTCAGCCCAAGTCCGACTCGCGCAGCGGCCCAGCCGCTGCGATGCAGCACTCGTCGGGGCGCAGATGGCGGCGCGCGACGCGCTGCAAGTCGTCGGCAGTGACGGCCGCGTAGATGCGCGGCGCACGCTCGAGGTTGTCGGCCGGCAGCGCGAACCGCTCGGCCGCGATCATGTACTCCGCGCGGCGCGATGCGCGCTGGAACGAGAGCGCGAAGGAGCCCACCACGTAGTCCTTGGCAACCTGCAGCTCGGCGTCGCCCACGCGCTCGTCCTGCATGCGACGCATCTCGGCGCGGAAGCCGTCGATGGCCGTCTTGACCTTGTCGGGGCTCGTGCCGATGTAGGCCTTGAACGTGCCGGGGTAGCTCCCCGCCGAGCCGTGGATGTTGGCGCTGACGGTGTACGCGAGCCCCAGCTCGTCGCGCAGCCGCATCGCGACCCGATTCGTGAAACCGGGGCCCGTGCCGAGCACGTGATCGAGCACGACGAGGGCGTGGTAGTCCGGGTCACTGCGGCGGATGCCGAGGTGTCCGAGGAACACGTGGACCTGCTCGCGCTTCGCGTGGAACACGGCGCGGCGCTCGGCCCGCGGCGGCAGCTCGATCTCCGGGTAGGGCAAGTCCTCACCGGGCGTCCACGCGCTGAGCGCGCGATCGAGCACGCGGCGAACCTGCTCCGCCTCCACGTCGCCGCACACCGCAATCACCGCGCGCTTGGCGAGCCAATGTTCGCGGTGGAAGCGCAGTACGTGCCCCCGCTCGATCTTGCGCACGCTCTCCAGCGTGCCGCTCGCAGAGCGGCCGAGCCAATGACCGCCGTAGACGAGCTCGCGGAAGAGACGATCGCCCTGCGTGCGCGGGTCGTCGCGCTCGATCAGCAAACGGTCGAGGAGCCGCGCTTTCTGTCGTCGGAACTCCTGCGCAGGATAGCTCGGTGTCGTGACGAGCTCGCCAAAGAGCTCGAGCAAGAGCTTCCAGTGCGGCGCCGCGATCGAGCCGGAGAGACCGTTCGACTCGCCGGAAAGCGAGCCGCCGTGCGTCTCGAGGGCATCGGCGATCTCTTCCTCGGTGTGACGTTTCGTGCCTTGGTCGAGCAATGCGCCCGCGAGCAGCGCGGTGCCCTCGCGACCGGCGGGGTCGAGCGAGTGCCCGCCGCGCAAGTGCATCTGAATCGCCGTGACCGGTGCACCGGGACGCTGGGACACGAGCAAGCGCGCACCGCAACGCAGCGTGAAACGCTCGATGTCGAGCCGGACGGCGACATGGGAGCTCAACGCTTGGCTCCCCGACGCGGAGCGCGGCCCCCCCGCTTGCGCGCAGGCTTCGGCGCGGGCTCGGCGGGCTTCGCTGGCATGCACCAGCCGACGACACGACGCTCGCGCGCGAGGAGCCGTTGCGCACAGTCACGGATCCGAGTCGCATCGACCGCGAGCGCGTTCGACAGCGATTCGAACGCGAGCTTCCAATGCGCGTCGACCGCTGCCTCGCCGATCTGCTCGGCGACGTCGCTCGCCGTCTCGTGGTCGTACGCCTCCGCGGCCTCCAGCAGCGAACGCACGCGCGCGAGCTCGCGGGTCGGAACTTTCTCGGCCGCGAGGCGCTCGAGCTCGCGGTCGAGCTCCGCCTCGAGCTTTGCCGGGCTCGCGCCCTGCGCGCACTCCGCGAAGATCCAGAAGACGCCGCCTTCGACGCGAGCGTCGTTGTGCGAAGAGACGCTGGTCGCGAGCTCCGTCTCGATCACGAGGCGATTCTGGAGGCGCGAGAGACGCCCTCCAGTGAGCAGCGTCGAGATCACATCGAGCGTCGCGTCGTCGTCGCTTCCGACCTTTGCGGTGGGCCACGCGATGCACAGACGCTTGCCCTCGTCGTCCCACGCGACCTTCACGCGCCGCTCTCCGCTCGCGGGCTCCTCCGTCGGCCGGAACGGATCCGCCTCTTCGAACGGCACGCCACACGGGATGGCCTCGAAGTGCGTGCGCGCCTTCGCGAGCGCATCGGCAGGCGAGATGTCACCGCAGATGACGAGCGTTGCGTTGCCCGGGTGATAGAAGCGACGGTGATAGTCGCGCATGTCGGCGACGCTCATGCGCTTGAGAGCGTCCGCGTGGCCAATCACCGGACGTCGGTAGGGATGACGCAGGAACAGCGTTCCCTGCACGAGGTCCGTGAGACGACGCCACGGCTCGTCCAAGCCCATCGCGAGTTCTTCGAGCACCACCGCGCGCTCGCTGTCGAACTCCTTGGGTTCGAGCAGCACCGCGCGCATGCGGTCCGCCTCGATCTCGAGCGCCTTCTCCCAGCGATCGCTGGCGAGCTCGAACCAATACGCCGTGTGGTCCGAGCTGGTGAAGGCGTTGTTGCTGCCGCCGAGCGTGGTGGTGATGCGATCGATCTCGCCCTTCGCGAAGCGGGGCGAGCCCTTGAACATCATGTGCTCGAGGAAGTGCGAGATTCCGGCCTCGTGCTCGCGCTCGTTGCGCGCGCCGACCTTGTACCAGACCATCACGGCGACAACCGGATCCGAGTGCCGCTCGACGAGCAGCACCTTCATTCCGTTCGCGAGGCGATGTTCGCTGACGCGCGTCGCGTCCTTCACGAAGGTGTCGAGCGCAGCTGTCTCCGTCGCCATCAGGAGCTCCCCCACTTCTTCCACTTTCCGCCGGTCTTCTTCGGCGGTCCCTTCTGGCCCTGAGGCAGTTCCTTGCCGATCTCGCGCAGCTTGCGGCGGCGATCGCCGCGGCCGCGACGGCCCTGATCTTCGCGCGGCGCGATCCGCTCCAGGCTGCGGCGGCGGTCGCGGCGATACTTCTCGCCCGTGCGCACGCCGCGGCGCTCCGGCCCCGGCCCCTGCGGCGCCTGCGTCGCGAAGAAGCGCGTACGCGGGTCCTTGCGCTTGTCTTCGAGCGGCGCGGCACGCCCACTCGCCTTCGACTGGCCGAGCAGCTCGGCGACTTCCGCGCGCAGCAGCGGACGCCACTGTCCCTCGTGCAGCGAACGATCGGAGAGCGTTCCGATGTGCGTGCGTCGCAGCATGAGCACGTTGTAGCCCACCGCCGCGAACATGCGGCGCACCTCGCGGTTCTTGCCTTCGTTGAGCGTGCAGGTGAGCAGCGACCACTCGTTCGTGCGCTTGAGCACCTTCACGAACGCCGGCGCAGTCCAGCCCTCCGAGAGGCGCACGCCCTTCTGCACCTTCTCGATCGCCTCGCCCTCGATGCGGCCACGCACCTTGACCGAGTACGTCTTCGTCACGCCGTAGCGCGGATGCGCGATGCGGTTCGAAAACTCGCCATCGTTGGTGAGCAGGATCAGACCCGTCGAGTCCTCGTCGAGGCGCCCGACCGTGTAGATGCGGCCCTTGGACGGATCGGTGACGAGGTCGATCGCGCGCATGCGTGCCTCACGGCGCTCATTGGTGCACACGACTCCCCGCGGCTTGTGCAGCAGGTAGTACTTGAGCTCAGTACGCTCGGGCCGCAGCACGACGCCATCGACGTCGACCTGCTGGACCGACGGGTCGATCTTGGTGCCGAGCTCGGTGACGATCTCACCGTCGATCGTGACCTTGCCCTTGGCGATCAGCTCGTCGCACTTGCGGCGCGAGGCGATGCCGTGGTCGGCGAGGTACTTGTTGAGGCGCACGAGGCGGCCGGTGTCGGCCCCTTCGTCGTCGGGATCGCGGAAATCGTCATCTTCGGGGCTCATTGGGCCGCAAAGGGTAGCGTTCCCCGCCTCTTCTGCGGCCCTTGGGGCCTTGGGCCCGCGCGAAATCGAGCTATTCTGGTGGCCGTTGGCGCAGACGTAGTCCCGTTCCGCGCCCCAAGGATCCCCCATGAACATTCGCAACGCGTTCCTCGTCGGCCTGCTCGCGCTGAGCACGGCCTTCGGTGCCGCGCCCGCCGCGGCGCAGGCGCCGGGTACGCCGCTGCCGCCCGTGAACCTCGAAGGCCTCGCCCAGACCGGTGCGAAGACCTACGACGACTTCATGGGCCGCGCGGTGCTGCTGGAGTTCTTCGCCTACTGGTGAGGCCCCTGCGGCGGACAGGTCAAGCACCTCAACGAACTTCAGGAGAAGTGGGGTGCGCGAGGCCTGTCGATCGTCGGCGTGACCGACGAAGGTGTGGCAGAGACCGTCAAGTGGGTCGAGGAAAAGGGCGCCAAGTACGCCTACGGCTACGACAAGGGCGGCAAGCTCTCGAGCTACTTCAAGGTATCGGGCATCCCCGCCGCCGTGCTCGTGGACGCGAAGGGCATCGTCGTGTGGCAGGGCCACCCGGCGAGCCTGTCCGAGGCCCTGATCGAGAAGGCCGTCGCCGGCGCGCTGCCCAAGCCCCAGTGGGAGTGGGCCCCGTCGACCAAGGCTGTCAAGGCGGCGCTGCTCAAGCGCCAGTACAAGACGGCGCTCGACGAGTGCGCGAAGCTCACCGAGGCCGACAGCGGTCCGGCCATCGCGCAGGCGATCCGCACGATCGTCGAGAGCCGCGTCGCAGGCCTCAAGGCGACGTACGCGTCCGGCGATTACCTCGGCACCGAGACGGCTGCGGCCGCGCTCGCCAAGGAGCTCGCGGGGCTGCCCGAAAAGGACGCCGTGGCGGCCGTGCAGGCCGAGCTCGACGCGAACAAGGACGCTCCAGCCATCGTCAAGGCGCAGAAGCAGATCGCGAAGCTGCGCGCGGCCGAGCTCTCCAAGCGCAAGGAGCAAGATGCGGCGATGGAAGACCTCGCCAAGATCGCCAAGGCCCAAGCCGGCAACTTCGCAGGGAAGCAGGCCGAGGAGTTCTTGAATGAGCTCAAGGAGCGTCGGCGCAACGAGCGCTGACGCGCCGACCGAGCGCGAACGAGAGCGGGGCGGCGCGACCTGTCGATGGTCGCGCCGCCCCGCGGTGTTTCCGGCGAAGTCGCAGCCTAGCGGCCCAGCTTGCCCTTCACGCGGGCGATCGCCGCGCTGTAGTCGGGGTTCGGCTCCTCCACGGAGAAGCGCAGCGCGGTCTCGTAGCACGCGAGCGCCATCGGCAACTTGTCGAGCTGCTCGTAGGCGATCCCCATGCCGTAGTGCGAGGCGTGATCTTCGGAGTTGTCGATCAGCGCCTGCGAGAAGCCCGTCTTCGCGAGCTCCCAATCTGCAGCGCGCAGCGCGCGAACGCCGGCTTCCGCGTGAGCGTTTGCGGAGGCACGCACGATGGACTGCTCCAGCAAGCCGGGCGTGGACGAGGGCAGGGTGACAACCGCCTCGACGGGGCCCGTGATCTTCTGCGTCCAAGACTTGCAGGACGGGGCGAGGAGCAGGGCGGCGGTGAGCGAGACGAGGAGCGCGGGTTTCATCGTGGTGCGGAGAGTCTTCGGATAGAGCCTTCGGAAGGCCCTAGAGATAGCGCTCGAACCATGCAGGTTCCAGCATCCGAAAGGCCGCTACAGCTGGCCTGAGCGCTTGATCTCGAGGTACTTCTCGGCGAGGGCTACCTGAAGCTCGGAGGGGGCCACGTCGAGCGTCAGGACCCCGCGCCCCGAGTGACGCTCCAACGCCGCCCGCCGGCCGTGGGCGTAGTCCATCGCCGCGCAGCGAGCCAGCGCGTCCTCCAATCCCCCGACCGGGCCATCCAGCAGGGCCTGAACCGACGTCTCCCGGAGGCTGGCGAGGACCACGAGGTGCCGTGCGCGCAGGAGCTCCAACGCCGGCCCGAGCTCGTCCTCGTCCTCGTCCCGCTGGTTGGTGATGACCACGATCAGAGCCCGCCGTCGGACCGCCGCACGGAGCCTCGCGGCCGCCTCCAGATAGTCGGGCGGCTCCAGCGTCGCTTCGAGGTCGTACACCGTGTTCAGGAGCGCCGTCATGCTCTGCCGCCCCTTCAACGGCGGCAGGCGACGCTCCACGCCGCCGAAGGTCAGCAGCGACACAGAGTCACCCTGCCGCAACGCCACGTACGCCACGAGCAACAGGGCGTTCAGGCAGTGGTCGAAGTGCGAGAGCTCGCCGTCGACCGCGCGCATGCGGCGCCCGCAGTCGAGCAGGAATACGACCTGCTGGTCGCGCTCTTCCTGATACTCGCGCGAGATCGTCTTCTGGCGTCGCGAGGTGGCCTTCCAGTCGATCTGCCGCAGCGAGTCCCCCGCTTGGTAGTCCCGCATCTGGCGAAACTCCATGCCTTCGCCTCGGCGCTGCCGCCGACGGATGCCCATCAGCTGCATGCGATTCTCGAGCGCGTGGAGGGCAAAGCCCGCGACGGCGGTGAAGTTCGGATAGATGCGGAGGCTGTGGTCGATGCGAGTGCGTTCGCGGACGTCCCAACACCGCAGCGGCGAGACGCGCAGCACTTCGACGGGGGAAAACACGGCCGCGCCGCGCTGCACCGCGCGAAGCCGATAGTCGAAGGCCACGCCGCTTCCCGGCGGAACCACAACTTCGCGCGGAAGTCCCTCGATTTCCGTCTGCTGCGGGTGCCCGTCGAAAACCGTAACGCGCTCGGTGCGCCCGTCCGGCCGAAGCACCGCGAGCCGAACCGACGTCCAGGTGTCGAGCGCGAGCGAGCTCGGTGCTTGGCGCTCGACTCGGAGCGGAGTCCGGCGCAACGCGAGCACAAGATCGAGCGTCACCCACAGTCCAACCGCGATCCCGAGCGCGGTCCAAAGTCCGACCCACGCGGGCACGAACGCGGCTGCGAGGCCGAGGACGGCCCACGCACAGCTCACTCCCAGTGCCAGCGGCCGCGGCCTCATTCGCGCGGAGCTTCCACCTTCTGGAGGATCGAGCGAAGCACGTCGTCGGTGCGAATGCCCTCGAGCTCGAGCTCCGGCGCGAGCGCGAGGCGATGGCGCAGCACCGGCAGCGCCACGCTCTTCACGTCGTCCGGCGTGACAAAGTCGCGCCCTTCCAAGAGAGCCTTCGCCCGCGCGACGCGCACGAGGGAGATCCCGCCGCGCGGTCCAGCACCCATCGCCACGCCGCGCCACGTGCGCGTTTCACGCGCGATTCGCACTGCGTAGTGGCGCACGCGCTCCTTCACCTCGAGTCGCGCGACGAGCCGTTGTAGGGCGACCACGTCTTCCGCACTGCAGACAGGGCTCACCTCCGACACATCGAGCTGCGCGCCGACGCGCCCCGCCGTGACGAGCTCGACGATGCGCTCCTCCTCTTCCTGGCTCGGGTAGTCGACGAGGATCTTGAGCAGAAAGCGGTCGAGCTGGGCTTCCGGCAGCGGATACGTGCCCTCCTGCTCGACAGGGTTCTGCGTCGCGAGCGTCATGAACGGCGGCGTGAGCGGCGACGCCTCGCCCTCGATCGTGATCTGGCCCTCCTGCATCACTTCGAGCAACGCCGACTGCGTCTTCGCGGACGCACGGTTGATCTCGTCGGCGAGCAGCAAGTTCGTGAACGCCGGCCCCTTGCGCAGCCGGAACGCGCCGGTCGCACCTTCGTACACGACATGACCGGTGACGTCGCTCGGCATCAGGTCCGGCGTGAACTGAACGCGCGAGAACTTGCCGCCGAAGGTCCGCGCGAGCGCGAGCACGAGCAAGGTCTTGCCGAGGCCGGGAACACCCTCGATGAGCACGTGGCCGCCCGCGAGGAACGCGAGCAGCACCTGCTCCACCTCGGCTTCTTGCCCGATCACAACCCGCGCGATTTCGGTACGCATGCGCTGCACGCGCTCGCTCGCGAGCGAGAACTCTCCGGAATCGATCTGCGAAACACTCTGCTCGTTCATAGGGATTTCCTCATCGTCTCGAGATCGCGCACGATCTCGGTGAAACTGACCGCGTCACGGGCGTTGTCCTTGGCGTTGAGCGCGCGAGCAACGCGTTGCGCATCGAGCCCTGCATGGGCCGCGAGCTCGGCGGCGAGCACCGAGTCGCCGTGCGCCAGCCATTCCGGCCGCGTCGAAGCCACACGCGAGCGCAGCGCCGAGCGGGGCGCTTCCAGCAACGAATTCCCGAGCCGATTGCGCCACAGGAACTCGCCCGTGGCGCGAATGTGCTCAGAGAAGTCCCGTCGACCACTCGGCAGCTCCGGAAGACGGGGCCCGAGCGAGAAGGAACGCCGCCAGAGCACGAGCGCGACCAGCGCCGCGAGCGAAACCACCACCGTCCAGCCGTGCTCCCAAACGAGCGCGAGCAAACCCGGCGGGCGCTCTCCGAGCACGAAGCGCACTTCGCGGCGTTCTCCGTCGAAGCTCGCGAGATCGTCGAGGATGTACGCATGATCGAGCTCGCCGAACTCCGCGTTGGTGGCCCAATCGTCTCCGACGAAGAGCGTGATGCGGCCGTAGCCGTGCTCCATGCTGAGCACCCGCGCGAGCATCGGATCCCCGCTGTCGACATCCGACATCGCTTGCTCGTCGACGAGCGACAAGCGGCCCGCGAACTCGACTCGACGAAACCCGCGACCGAAGTCGACCTGCACTTCCCGCTCTGCCGAAGGATCGAGGCGAGCGCCAAGCTGGAGCGCATCCAGAATCGGATGGCGAAGCCGCTCCTCCGCCACATCATTCTCCAGTGCGTCCTCGAACTCGGCGTCACCCGGGAAGAGCACGCACAAGTGCCCGCCCCTTCCGACCCACTCCAAGAGTCGGTCGACGTCGAACGGCGAAAGAAAGCGACCCGACTGACGTAAGACGAGCAGCGCGTCGTCTCCGGGAAGTGCTCCGAGATACAAGCTCGTCTCGACCTCGTGGCCGAGGCGCTCGAGCGTGCGCTCCGCCGCGAGCAACGGATTGCGACGAGCCTCGCCGCGATAGCCCACCTCAGCCTCGTAGTCGACGAAGCCGATGCCATACACCACGAAAGCTGCGATGCCCGCGAACGCGAGCACCGAGAGCGCAGCAACCCATGCGCGGATCGAGGTCGCGCTCACGCGGCGCCTCGCTCGAACTGCTGACGCCAGCCCTCGCACAGACCGAGCGCGACTTCATCCGTGGGACGCGTGTTGGAGTACGCGCAGACGAGCCACGCGCTCGAAAGCGACGAAAAATACGCATGCAGGCGCAAATCCCCGCCGACGCGGACCCGCTCAACACAGTCGCGCTCGGTATCGCCGGGGTCGAATTGGAGCGCGCCGCTCGCAATGAGACGTGACAGCGACGCCCGGTAGAGCAATCCCATCGCTCCGCTCGCGTCTCCGTTGAGCCAGAGCTCGCGCGCGCGGCCGGCGATGTCCCGAGGAAGCGACTCGGGCCGGAAATCGAGCCCAAAGATGTGGGTCGGCGAGGCGGTTCTCGGGGCCAGCTCCTCGCGGCGCCACTCGACCAAGCCCGCCTTCCTCAAGATCAGCACGACGATGCCCACCAAGAGCCCGACCAAGAGGGCCCAGCCGAGAAACTGCAACAAGTTGGCAACGAGACCGAATCCGAGCGACGGCTGCGCCTTCGACGACGCATCGAAGTCGAGGTCGAGGCGTCTGCGAGTTTCGGTAGTGTCGAAGTCTGGACTCTGGAGCACCTCGCGCGCGATCTCCGCGGCCTCTGCCCCGGGCGCAGGAACAACGTCCTGCGCGGACAGGGGAAACGGGATGCAGAAAGCGAGCAAGAGCGCAACGGCGATTCCGCGACGAGCGAGCTGCCCGACCCTCGCAGCGAGCCGTCGGAAGCCTAGCTCGATGTCCCAGCCCTCGAGCTGCACTCGACGCTCCGTATAGGCTGCGAAACCGACGAGCGCATGCAACGGGCCACAGAGAGAGTAGCTGGCGAGCCACGCGAGCTTCATGGCCATCGAAAACCAACCGAGTTGGACCTCGGCGAAGTTGCCGTCTTCCAGCGGCGCGAGGTCGGGTGCGAGCTCCCCCGGCGTAAAGAACCACAGCAGTACGACGAATTGCGCGAACAGCGCGAGTTCCAGCAACAGACAGTACAGGGCTGCGAGCTCCGCAGCGCCCGAGGCTTGCATGCGCAGCTCGCGCTCACGGCGCGCGCGTACCGTCCCGGTCGATCCTTCGAGGAGGGTCACAGGCGCGATCAGCGCTCTCCACGGCCTCCAGCGCAGGCGCAGAACCGAAGTCAGCGCATGGCGCAACATCAAGCGAGGCGCTTGCACGAGCGAGGTCTGCACGTTGGGCACGTCCCCGAAGGCAGCGCGCGAAACGACAAACAGCGGCACGAGCTCGAACAGCGGCCGGAGGAGCCAAAGCGCGACGAACGCGGCAATGGCGCTATCGAAGTACAAGAGCGCGAGCGCGCACAACGGCAGCACGGTCAGCGCCCAGACTGCACCGATCGCGCCGCGCCATTCGCGCAGCATCGCGAAGGCCAGGTCGAAGACCTCGTGGGTCGTTCGCGGCCGCAAGACGATGGCGATGCGCTCAAGCTGCACGCCGCCGCCCCCCCAGCAAGAGGTAGACGATCACGAGCATCCACATCGCCGCGCCGAATCCGTACTTCACGCTGACCGGCAACGGTTGAGCGGACCAGAATCCCTCGATGAAGGCCGCGAGCGTCGTCATGAGCGCAGCGCCGACGAGCAACTTCAGGCAACGCGGAGCGTCTTCGACAAGTGCGCGGGCGCGCGAGCGTCGTCCCGGCGCGACGAGCAGCGAACCCAGCCGCATTCCGGCCACCGCAGCGATGACCATGGCCACGAGTTCCCAAGAGCTGTGCCCCACGACAAACGGAAAGAGCTGCGTTTCGTAGCCGATCGCGAGGAAGTGGCCCACGATGGCGCCGAAGTGCACCCCGTTGTAGATGAGCGACAGAATCGCGCCGATGCCAAAGACCAATCCGCTGGCGAAGATCTGGAAGTCGATGCCGACGTTGTTGCGGATGTAGAACGCGAACATCGCGACGTTGCGGTCTGCATCGCGCTTGGCGCTGAGAGACTCGCTCGGCGCATACATGGACTCGATGTTCTCGAGCGATTCTGGGTCCAGCACCGAATACAGCAGGTCGGGTCGCTCGTGGGCCATGACCGCGACGCCGACGAGCGGCACGACGAAGAGAACGGAGCAAATCCAGAAGAGGCGCCACTCTTCGCGGACGAGCCGCGGAAAGCCGGCCGCGACGAACTCGATCCATTGCCGCAGGTAGCGCGTCGGTGCGCGGTAGAGCTGCTCGCGCCCGCGGAGCGCCATCGCGTTGAGGCGACTGACGAGCTCGCGTCCGTACATGCGGCGCTGCGCCAGCGCGAGGTCTTGGCAGACCTGCCGATAGAGCCTCGGCAACTGGGCCAGCTCGCGCTCCGGCACCTCCGCGCGAGCACCGGGCGAGAGCGCCGCGAGCATGGATTCCAAGCGTTTCCAGCGCGGCTTGCGCGCAGCGATGAAAGGCTCGCGCTTCATCGCGCCCCCTCGATCCAGCGCGCCATTCCCAGCACGCGCTGTCGCCCTTCGGACCCGACGGCCTCCGTGAGCGGCTCGAGTTCCCCCGCCAATTCCTCCGCGCGAGCCTTCGTCCAAGTCCGACTCCGCGCCCCAAACTCGAGCAACGCCGCTTGCTCTTCCTGCGTGAGCGGGACGCGCGGCGCGAGCGGCGGTACGTCCGGGAGTTCGAGTGCCGAAGACGAACGTCCGACGTGGATCACGACCGTTCCCGCGACATGATCTCCGATGCGCTTGAACTCGCGGCTCGCTCCCGCGCTCACGATTCCAACGCCGTAGAGGCCCGGAAGGAAGTCGACGACGCGCAGAAAGTTGCGCAGCACCGACGCGCTCCAGCCGACCGGCGTCCCGTCATCGCGCACCACGGCGAGCCCGAGCGCGCGCTTGCCCGGCGTCTGCCCGTGCCAAAACAGCTCGAACAGCACCGGGTAGAACCACTCGACGGTGAAGATCGAGAGAAGGTAGAGCGCCTGACCGACGCCGCCGAACAACAGCATCCAGCTCAGTGCGGAGAAGATCGCCGCGCGCACGAGGAAGTCGATGAGGAACGCAAGCGGTCGCGCCGACGGGCCGGCGACTCGCAAGGAGAGCTCGACCCCTTCGGGCGCCTCGACCACCGAGACCGTATCGAGCCTCTCGCTCACGCCTTCACCACGATCGTGCCCGCCACCAGGTCGTGCAGACAACGACGCTCGTCGCCAAGGATCATCAGCACGTCGAGCAAGTGGATGAGGCCGCAGCAGAAACCCATGAACATCGGGAGCAGCGTGCGCAGAACGATGAGATGAAAGAAACTGGCATCCCCGCCGTCGACATGGGCAATGCGGATGCCGAGGAGCCGTTTCCCGATCGTCCATCCATTCGTGTAGAGCAGGTAGCACTGCACGACGAACACCCCCACGCACCAAAAGAAGCTCAAGGAGAGCCCGATCAAGCCGCTGAGGTTGATGTCCATCTGCTCGGCGTCGACGACGAAACCCAGTGCATCTCCCAACGCGAAGCCGAGGACCGCCGGCGTATATGCGAGGCTGTCGATCAAGGCCGCGAGCAGGCGTTCCACTCGACCGGCCAGATCGCGTCGTCCGCGCCGTCGCTGCCGCGGCGCGAGCTGCGACTGAGGAGCACGATAGGGATCGAGCTCCTGCGGCACGCCGTCGCTCACACCTTGAGCTCCCTCAGACGCCGCGCTTCGGCGCGAGCGGTCTCTTGGTCCTTGCCGCCTGCGATCATGTCGGCGATCTCGTGGACGCGGCGCTCGCCCGCGAGCGCCTCCACGCGGGTACGCGTGCGGCCACCTTCGACGCGCTTCTCGACGCGCAAGTGCTGCGACGCCATCGCGGCGATCGCGGGGAGGTGCGTCACGCACAGGACCTGATGGTGCTCGGCGAGAGTGCGGAGGTGCGTGCCGACCGTCGGGCCGAGGCGGCCGCCGACGCCCGAGTCGATCTCGTCGAACAAGAGCGAGCGACGCTCGCCAGCCTCCGCTAGGACCCCGCGGAGCGCGAGCATGATGCGCGCGGTTTCGCCGCCGGACGCGACGTCGCGCAGACGGTTCATCGACTCGCCCGGATTCGCCGCGAGCAAGAACTCGACGCGATCCATGCCGCGCTCGCCGAAGCGCGCCTGATCGGCTTCGATCATCGCGCGCGACGCGGCCTCCGCAGCAACGCCATCGTCTTCTGCGCGCGACGAGATCCGCACGTCGAACGTCGCATTCGAGAGTCCGAGTTCCTTGAGCGCCTTGTGCACCTGCTTCACGAGCTTTTCGCGCAGCGCGCCGCGCGCTCGTCGCAGTTCCTTGCCCTGCTCGAGCAGCTTTGCGCGAGCCAGCACGATCGCGTCGCCGAGGCCCGCTTGATTGCGCTCGTCCTTCTCCAAGCGTGCAACCTCATTCTCCAACTCGGCGCGGCGCGCGAGCAGCCCCGCGGCATCCGTCCGGTACTTTCGCTCGAGCCGTTCCAGCTCGGCGAGCCGCTCCTCGATCTGCTCCAAGCGCCGCGGATCGACCTCGAGCTGGTCGCCGAGGGAGCGCAGGGCGCGCACCGCATCGTCCAAGTGCGCGTAGGCGGTCTCGAGGTCCGCGGCGGGACCTTCGAGCGACGCGACGCGCGAGCGCCAGCCGTCGAGGAAGCGCTGGGCGTGCTTCACTCGGTCGAGTGCAGCGTCGTCGCCGTCGCAGAGCGCGGTGAGAACCTCCGCGAAGCCCTGCTTCATGCCCGCGGCGTGCCGCAGGAGCTCTCGCTCGGGCTCCAGTCGCGCACGCTCCTCCGGATCGGGATTCGCCTCACCGATCTCGCTCAGCTGAAAGCGTGCGAGGTCCAGCCGGTCGCGCCGCTCGTTCGCTTCGCGCTCCAAGCGCAGTGCCTCATCGACGAGCTTGGCCCACCGCTCGCGCGCCTCTTTGTACGCACCGACCGATTTCTCCAGCTTGCCGAAGCCATCCAATAGCCGCAGCTGCTCGGCGGGATCGTGCAGGCGTTGGTGGTCGTTCTGCCCGTGGATCTCGAACAGACGCGGCGCAAGGGCCGCGAGCGCCTCGCGAGTCACCGGTCGCGCGTTGACGTACGCGCGAGCCTTGCCGTCCGACCCGATGGTGCGCACGAGGTGCAGCTCCAGCTCGCGAGCCGCCTTGTCCGCGTCCCACTCCTCGAGGAGCTCGGGCGCGAACTGCGTGGCCCAACGCCGCACGCTCTGCGATGCGGTCGGCACGCGGAACCGTCCCTCGACGCTCGCTCGCGTGGCGCCACTCCGGACGACCGCGGACTTGGGCTTCTCGCCCAAGAGCAGCTCGAGCGCGCCGACGAGCAGGCTCTTGCCCGCGCCGGTCTCGCCCGTGATGACGTTGAGCCCCGGACCGAACGAAAGCTCGGCCCGCTCGATGAGCGCGAGGTCGCAGATCTCCAGTTCCACCAGCATGGCTGCGGCATTATGGACTCACGGCGCGCTCCAAAGTCACCGCAGAATCCGCGGAAATTTGTGCCCGCCGTGCGGCTTTCCCGCGCGCTCCCCGCCATCCGGCTAACGCTTCGGTCGATTGCGTCGCGCGGCTTCGCGACGACAGCGCTCGCTGCAATGCCGAACCTGCTCCCAGTCACGCTCCCACTTCTTGCGCCACTCCATCCGACGGCCGCAGGTGGCGCAGAGCTTGCTCGGACGCGGCTGTCCGCTCTTCACCGCTCGCTTCCCGTCGAGCCCCCGGCCTTCTCCCCGCCGAAGTCACCATCCCACTCGCGCCACAACGTGTGCACGTGGTTCGCGCCGCTCTGGGAGTTCTGGTACTCGAGGGCAAAGCGCGGCGAGTGGATTCGGTAGTAGTGGGGCTCGCCAGGCTGGAGGGCCCCAATCCAGAGGAAGCGCAGGCTTCCGCGCTCGGACGTGAGCTCTTCCGCCCGCATGCGCGCCGCGCCCTCGAAGCGTCCCACGTAGACGTCCAGCAGCCGCTCCGCGAGCTTGCGCGGCGACTCGGGCAGTTCCCCGAGCGCAATGCCCTCCTTGGTGGAGAACCGCGGCCATTGCCCCGGTCCGGCGAGCACGTCTCCAGGCGGCGGAGAGGAGTCGTGAGCCCGCTCTCGCAGAGATCCTTCCAGCGCAGAGACGAGCTCCCTCGCCAGCGCCTGCTCGGCGCCAAGCGGCTCGACGACGCGCCCCGCGCGCTCGTGGCGCGCCGGATTCGTGCCCAGAAAGTGCGGGCTGAGCGTGACCTCGTTCCCGATCTCCGTGAAGTGGAGAACGACATGGTGCCCCTCGAAGCGCCAGGCCCACGGGTCGGGGCTCGCGAGGTCGCCAAACAGGCAGATCGTGTAGGCACCCGCGTCCCGCCAGGTCGCAGGCTGCGCGGGCGTCGACTCGAGCTCGCGCAGCACGTCTTCGAGCGCGACGATCGCGTCGACGGCCTGCTCGCCTGCCGCGCTGAGCGTCGTCCGCAAGAGCGCACGCAAGGCCTTCCGCTCCCGCTCGTCGAGGTCGCGAAGCGCGACCCCAAAACGCTCCCGCGGGACGTAGTGCCAATCTCGTCGCTGCGCGACATGCATAGGCAATTGAGCCTTGCTTCGATCCGCTTCCTCGAGCGTCTCGACGAACGCGCGCGCCGCGAGCCGCATCGACGAAGGCTCTTCGCGCGTCCCCCACGCGAGTCCGAGCAACACCGCGGCTCCGAGAGCCAAGCCCGTGCGAATTCGCTTCATCGGCTGTGCACCGCGACTTCCAACCCCTGCGGCGAAGCGCCATGCTACCGCGCGCTTTGGAACCGCGCCCCGCTGTCCCCACCTGCGTCCGCTGCAAGCACTACTGGGTCACACACCAGCCCGCGACCCCGCACGGCTGCCGCGCGTTTGGCATCGTGAGCGCGCGACCTCCGTCGATCGAGATTCGAGCCGCGACCGGCGAGGAGTGCCGTGCGTACGAGCCCAAGCCACCGCCCCCAGCTCGTCCATGATCCCGCACTCCCTCGAAGCACTGCCGACACCGCACCTGCTGATCCGTCTCGATCGGGTTCGGTCCAACATCGCGCACATGCGGTCCTTGCTCGCGCCGCACGGCGGACTCTCCCGCTGGAGGCCCCACGTCAAGACCGCAAAGGTCCGCGCCGTGTTGGAGCTGCTGCTCGACGCAGGCCTGCGCGACTTCAAGTGCGCGACGACGCGCGAAGCCCGCGTGCTGCTCGAGCTGGCGCAGCAGCGCGGCGAGCACCTCGACCTCCTCGTCGCATTTCCCCACCGCGGTGCGAACCTGACGCGCATCGCCGAGCTGGCTCGCCAGTTCCCTGAACATCGGCTGTCCGTGCTTTCCGACGAGCCCGAGCACGCGTCCTCGCTCGTCGCCTCTGGACTCGGTGTCTTCGTGGATCTGGATCCCGGGATGGGGCGCAGTGGCGCGCCGCTCGAGGCTCGCTCGCGCATTCGCGCCGTGGTCGGCGCAAGCGGCAGCTCCCTCCGCGGCCTCCACGCCTACGAAGGTCACATTCGAAGTGCGACATCCGCCGAGCGGCTCGCGACCTGCGCTCCGATCTTCGACGCGCTGTGCAGCATCACCGAGGACATGGGCTGTGCGGAACACGAGCTCATCACGAGCGGAACGCCGACGTTTCTCGAAGCGCTCGACCACTCGGGCCTCGCCGCCCTGCCCCACCGCGTCTCGCCGGGCATCGTCGTGTACTGGGACCTGAACAGCGAAGCGCTCGGAATCCATGGATTCTCCTGCGCTGCGAGCGTGCTCGCGCGTGTCGTGAGCACGCCGCACCACGGGCGCGTCACGCTCGACGCAGGCTCCAAGTCCGTCGATGCTTCGGTCCCCGATCCGTGTGTGTGCGCGGCGGGCCACGACGATTGGTCTGCGCTGCGCCCGAGCGAAGAGCACCTGCCCTTCCGCGTCCCGCCGAGCTCCGCGCCGCGCGTCGGCTCTCTCGTCGAGCTGTACCCCAAGCACGTTTGCCCCATGGTGAATCTCGCCGAGCGCTGCGCCCTCCTCGAGAGCGAGCGACTCCTCGAAGTCGTGCCCGTGGACGCCCGCGCCCACGGAGACTGAGCGCGCTCGATCAGCGCTGCTCGCGCCGCGTGTCGTTGGAGTGCGGCTGCAGCGTCGACTCACGCAGCCTCCGCAGCTCCGTTCGCAGTGCCTCGGGCATCGAGCCGACGAGTGCCTGGTCAAAGCGCTCGCGCGCTGCGGTCCAGCGACCTCCCAAGAACGCCTCGTAGCCGCGACTGGCATGCAAGAGCGTGCTCTCGCCGAGCTCGTCGACGATGCGACGCGCGCTCTCGACCTCGAACCACGGACGCCCGAGGAATACCTGACGAACCGTGACGATCGCCTCGATGCGCGAGAGTCGAGGGGCGCCTTCGAGGGTGCGCTCCGCGATTCCCCCCCGACGCACGAAGCAGCGCCCGAGCGGCGCGTCCCACTGCTCCTTGTCCCACAGGAACTGCGAGTCCGACCACACGTCGAACGCGCGATACTCCGCTGCGCCAAAGCGCGTGAGGTACGGATTCCACTCCGCGCACTCGCCGCGCACTTGGAAGCGCACGCGGAAGCTGCGGCCGAGGTGGGTCGCGGGCTCGCTGTACAGGCTCTCGAGCGCGACGACCTCGCGCTGCGACTCCGGCTCGGCTCGCAGTGCCACGAACGACGCAGCCAGCGCCAACACCGTGGCGGCAGCGGTCCAAGCGAGGAACTGGGACGGGAGCTTCACCGTGTCGTGCCTATCGACACCGTGCCGAGCCGACTCAAGGCCCCAGAGCGGCCCGTCCCCCGCTGGGGACGGTAGCGCGAGGTCTACCTGCGGCAGGACGCACCTGCGTCCGTTGCAGCGCCGAACAGACGCCTTTGGAGCCAGCGCGCCGCCCCCACGAGCGTGATCAGAACCGGGACCTCGACGAGCGGCCCGATGACCGCGACCAGTGCGGCGCCGCTCCCAATTCCGAATGTCGCGACGGCCACGGCGATCGCGAGCTCGAAGTTGTTCGACGCCGCGGTGAAAGAGAGCGTCGCCGACTGCGCATAGTTCGCGCCGAGCTTCCAGCTCATCAGGAAGGACGCGAAGAACATCACCACGAAGTACAGGAGCATCGGCACCGCGATGCGCAGCACGTCGAGCGGAAGTTCGACGATCCGCTCGCCCTGCAGCGCGAACATCACGACGATCGTGAAGAGCAGCGAGAGGAGCGTGAGCGGCCCGATGCGCGGCGCGAACGTGGCCTCGAACCACTCTCGGCCTCGTGTACGGACGAGGAACATGCGTGAGAGAAAGCCCGCGGCGAAGGGAATGCCGAGGTAGATCGCCACGCTCGTCGCGATCTCGCCCATCGAGATCGGCACCGCTGTACCTTGGAGCCCGAGCGAGCCCGGCAGGTAGCTCGCGAAGAACCATGCGTAGACCGGAAAGAGCAAGATCTGGAACAGTGAGTTCAGTGCGACGAGTCCCGCGCAGTACTCGCGGTCGCCGTCCGCGAGGTCGTTCCACACGAGGACCATCGCGATGCAGCGCGCGAGCCCGATCAAGATCAGCCCGAGCATGTACTCCGGCTCATCGCGCAGGAACAGGACCGCGAGCGCGAACATCAAGAGCGGACCGACGATCCAGTTCTGGACCAGCGAGAGAACGAGTACGCGCGGCGCGCGGAGTACGCGGCCGAGCTCCTCGTAGCGCACCTTCGCGAGCGGCGGATACATCATCGCGATCAACCCGACCGCGATCGGAATCGAAGTGGTCCCGACGCGCAGGGACTCCAGCTTGCCCGCGATCTCCGGCGCCGCCCAGCCGAGCGCGACTCCGACGGCCATCGCGAGGAAGATCCACGCGGTGAGGTAGCGATCGAGAAACGAGAGTCGACGGATCGTGCTCATCAGGAGAGGCTCCCCAGCAAGCGGTGGAAGCGACGCAGAACGGCGGGTTCGAGGCAGTAGCACGTGCTCGGGCCCGAGATGGTGCCGCGCACGATTCCCGCATCGGCAAGGACCTTGAGGTGCTGAGACACCGTGGCTTGCGCGAGGCCGACGTGCTCGACAATCCCGCCGCACACGCAGGAGCGTCGCGCCTGCAGGAAGCGCACGATGCGCACCCGCGCGGGATGACCGAGCGCTTTGGCGAGCTTCGCGAGCTCGCGCTCGCCCGCGCGGCCGGTGAGCTTGGGCAGCTCGCTCGCGCGCTTGGGCGGCGGGCAGCAGGACTTGCCTTTCATCGTAGAATGACGATAAGAATGGGCGCGGAGAACTTCCACTCATGGAAACTTGGCCGTTGCGCGTCCTGTTCGTGTGCGTCGAGAACTCGTGCCGCAGTCAGCTCGCGGAGGCACTGGCGCGGCGGGACTTCCCCGCGCAGCTCGATGCGCACAGCTCGGGCTCGCGACCGTCGGGGAGCGTGAACCCCAAAGCGCTCGCCTCCCTGCAGCGCATCGGCTGCGACGCGACGGGGCTGCGCTCCAAGCCGCTGTCGGAGGTGCCCCAGATCGAGTGGGACTGGGCCATCACGATGGGCTGCGGCGACGAGTGCCCGTCCGTGCGAGCCAAGCAGCGCGCGGACTGGGGCATCCCCGATCCGAAGCACTTGGACGACTCGGAGTTCGACGCCGTGCGCGAACTGATCCGCGCGAAGATCGCGGAATTGGTGCGCAAGAGCGCGCGCTGAGCGCGCGAGCTCCGGCGCCGTTCGGAGCTACTTCGCTTCGCCCTGCGTCGTCGGCGCAGGCGCGGTCCAGCCCGTCGGTCGCGGCAGCTTCGGCGCGAGCAGTGCGAGCAGGCCCATCGCCGTGCCATAGTTCTCGCTGCGCGGGAAGATGCGGTCATTCCAGCCGCCGCTGGCCTCCTGCACCTGGAACAGACGCTCCACGAAGCGCTCGCGGTAGCTCGCGCGTTCCGCCTCCGGCAGGAACTCGATCGCGAGCGCGGCGTAGCCGTGCGCGTAGAAGAAGTAGTACGGCGCGACACCGTAGGGCGGCACGTGGGTGCCCGTGCCCTTGCGACGCTTTTCCAGCCACTCCCAGTGCTCGAGGAAGTTGTCGAGCGAGCGTCGCACGTTGTCCTCGCTGCTGCGGCCCGCGAGCAGCAGCACACACTCGGTGATCGGCGAGCGCCCGATCGCGCCCGGCCACTCGTCCTTCTTGGCGCCCGTGTTGTACGGAATCGCGCCCGCTTCGGTGCGGCAGCCTTCGAGCGCGTCGAGCGCGCGCGCGACCAACGCCGCGTCCACCTTCTCACCCTGCTTCTGCGCCTCGAACAGCGCGATCAGCGTCGGCGCGGTCATGAACGGCGACGCGGGCGCGCGTTTGGCGCCTCCGCCGGGACGCGAGTAGTTCCAGCCGCCCGACTCGACGATCTCGGTGGCGTGCAGCGTCTCGACGAGCTTCGTCACCCACACGTCGAGCTTCTTTTCCTGTCCCTTCGGCACGAGCTTGAGCGCGCGCAGTCGCAAGAAGAGCTGCAGCGAGTAGGCATGCCCCCAGCCGCGCACGTCGTAGCCGCCGTTGAAGCCCGCGGCCATCGCAGGGTTCTCGAGCGTCTCGAACAGGAACTCGACGGCGCGAGCGACCGCGGCCTGCGACTCCTTCGACTTCGCATGGTTGGGCGACTCGATCAGCGCCCACGCCGAGATCGCCGTGCCGCCGACGCGGTAGCCGACGGGAATCTGGCCCTTCTCTCGGTACACGCCTTCGTACGGCCACTCGCGCTTCTCGCCCTTCTCGCTCGCGAGGTTCTCCTGCAAGTCGACGAGCAGCGCGTGGGCGCGCTTCGCCTCCGAGTCGATGTTGGGACGTTTCTTCGCCGCGCCATCCTCGACGGAGAGCGTCGATGCGTTGGGGACGAGCGCGACAAGGAGCGAGACGAGCAGCATGGGGAGGCCTCCGCAGTTGGACCGAAACAGCCTACACGCGCAGCGCCGATTCGCCGCCGACGAGCACGTCGACGAGCTCGAGTTCCGCGCCCCGCAGCACGATCAGGTCCGCGCGAGCGCCCGGCGCGAGGATCCCGCACTCGCGCTCCAGCCCCAGCGCGCGTGCTGGGGTCGCGCTGGCCATCTCCAGCGCATCTTCGAGACCGACGACGCCGCGCCGCACCAAGCGCCGAACCATGTCGAGCTGCCCCATCGCAGTCCCCGCGAGCTGACGTTCGGGGCGCCCGTCACCCGGCGGGTAGTAGGCGGTGCCGTCGTCGATCACGTGCGCACGCCCGTGCGAATGGAACACATCACAGCCGGTGCCTGCGCCGCGCAGAGCATCGCTCACGAGCGCCAGCCCGCTCGGCCCGCGCGCTGCGAGCGCGAGTTCGATCGCTTCCCCGCCGACATGCACGAGGTCGCCGATGATCTCGGCGACCAGCGCGCGCTCGATCAGCGAGAAGCCCGCCAAGCCGACCTCGCGGTGGTGGATGCCGTTCATCGCGTTGAAGAGGTGCGTCGCGCCGCACGCTCCGGCGCGCGCCGCAGTGCGCGCCTCCGCGGCCGTCGCCTTGCTGTGCCCGAGCGAGACGCGCACGCCGCAGCGCACGAGCTCCGCGATCAAGTCCGCGGAGCCCGAGAGCTCCGGCGCCAGCGTCACCGTACGCACGCCGCGGCCGTCGCCCGTCGCGGGCCCGAGGATCGCGCGCAGCCCCGCGAGGGAAGGCGTCGCAAGGTCGTGGCGCGGCAGCGCGCCGGCACGCTCGGGATTCACGAACGGACCTTCGAGGTGCAGCCCGACCGCGCGCGCGACGTTGCTCGGGAGCTTCTGCGCCGCACTCCACGAGCGCTCACACACCTCGCCGAGCACGGTGGGCTCCGCCGGGAACAGCGTGGGCTGGAACGCCGTCGTGCCTTCGCGCGCCAGCGCGCGCGCCATGCCCTCGAGCTCGTGGACCGGGTCGTGCCCGCCGTAGCCGTGCACGTGCAGGTCGATGAGGCCGGGCGCGACGATCGGAAGCTCGCGGTCCGCCGGCTGCGACTCGCGCATTGCGAGGCTCTCGATCTTCCCTCGCGCGTGGCGCAGCGTTCCCGGAACCAGACGCCCGCCGACCAAGAGCCGGCCGACGAGCTCGCTCACTTGCGCTCCAGATAGAAGATCGCGTTCGTGCCGTACTCGCGCAGCGTGACCTTGATCTTGGGGGCGAACTCGTTTTCCTGCACGCCGTCTTTGGGCGCGTGGAAGACGACCAAGCCCTTGGCCACGATCTTCTCGGTCACGAGCTTCTCGAGCGCCGTGAAGATGCCGGTGCGCGTCTTGCCGGTCTCGAGCATCGGGTACGGCGAGTCGAAGAACACGAGCTCATAGCGCGCGTCCGAGCCGCCCCACGAGCGGGTGGCGAGCGCGTCGGCGGCCACGATCTCGGCGCGATCCTCGAGCGCGAGGTCCTCGACGTTGCGGCGCAGGAGGTCGAGCACCCGCGGGTCGCGCTCGACGAGCCGGGCCTCGAGCGCCCCGCGGCTCAGCGCCTCGAGGCCGAGACTGCCCGTACCCGCAAAGAGGTCGAGCACTCGGGCGTCGATGACGCGCTCTCCGATCGACGAGAAGACCGCCTCGCGTACGCGGTCGAGCATCGGGCGCGTGCCCATGCCGTCGGGAGTCTTGAGCAGGCGACCGCGGTGTTCTCCGGCAATGATCCGCATGGCAGGTCGGAGAGTCTACAAGAACGGGGCGGGAGCCGTCAGCGCCCGCCCCGCAAAACGGAGTGTCTTGGCCCGGAGAGAGCCCCCGCGCGTGCCCTAGACGCCCTTCTCCGCGGGCTTCTTGTCCTCTGATTCGGCCGGCTTGGCGGGGGCCTTCGGCTCCGCCTTGGGCTGCGCGGGGTTGGCCGCGTCGGACTTGGGCTTCGCCGCGGGCTTGGGGACGTCGGGTGCCGCGCGCTCGGCGTCCTCGACCGCATGCTCCGCCCGCGCGAGCGCGAGGCGTTGCTCCAGATCGGTCTTCTTCACAGTCGCCTTGGCCTCGTCGAGGGCGAGTTTTGCCTTGGTCTCGCGCTCGCCGAGCTCGCGGTCGCGCTTCTTGTGTTCGAAGCCCTTGAGTGCTTCGAGCTTGCGCTGCTCCAAGTCGAGGTCCCGCCGCGCGAGCTCCAGCCGTGCCTTGCCGCGTGCGAGCACGAGCTCCTTCGTCGCCTCGGCGAACTTCTCCGCGGCGTACATGCTCTCGAGTTCCTTGAGCTCCTGCTCGGCCTCGGCGACCGACTGCTTCGCCCGATCGACGCCGAGACCCGCCGCGTCGAGCTCGAGCGCCACGGTGACCTTCTTGAAGTGCTCGCGCTCGGCTTTGAGCGCGTTCAGCTCCCGCTCCGCAGCGCCCTGTCCGGCCTTGGCGGACGCGCGCGCGCTGTCCGCCGCGAGCTTGGCGATGTCGAGCTGCAGCCGTGCGTACTCGACCTCGCGCACCTTCTTGCGCGACTCGTCGTCGTCCTTGGGCTTCGCCGCGGGCGCAGCGGCCGCGGACTCCGCGGGCGGCGGAGACTTCGCTTCGGCCACAGCGGCGCAGCTCGCCGCAGACAACGCGAGGGGGAACAGCGCCGCGAGAACTTGGAGGTGCTTCATGGTCCGTCGATGGCTGGAGGGTCGCTAGAGAGAGGCCTTCGAGCCGGGAATTCCCGCTTGGAAGGCAAGGATCGAGAACGCGGTGCCCGCGGTCTGCATGCAGCTCATGTTGGGGAAGTCGAGGCTCGAACCGTCCGCCCACTGGATCTTCGCGAGATGCGCTCGCAGGCGTCGGTGCCACGCCGCGCGCTCGGGCTCGGGCAGCTCGTTGATCGCCTGCGCCGCGTAGCAGTGCGCGAACATGTAAAAATACGCGGCGTTGGCGTAGTAGGCCTCGTGAGGGATCGGCCGCATGCGCGCCACATCGAGGAACTTGTGGTGTTCGAAGAACGACTCCAGCCCCTCGCGGAGCCGCTCGTCGGTCACCGACGCGACGCCCGCGCGGCGCAGAGCCCAGTTCGCGACCTGAATGCGGCCAAGGCTGCCCTTCACGTCGTCGATCGACTCGCCGCCAAAGCGTGGAATCGGGCGCAGGTCGTACATGTAGGCACCGGCGGGCGTGCGGCAGCGCTCGACGTAGCGCACGGCGCGCTCGATCACCGCAGAGTCGATCTTCCAGCCCATGCCGCGGGCGCGGACGAGCGCGGGAATCACGCAAGACGTCGCGAAGGACGTGCTCCACGTCGGGCGATTCGAGACCACGGGACCTTCGTAGTAGCCCCAGCCGCCGAGCGGCTCCTGATTGTGCTCGAGCAGCGCGTAGAGGTCGGCGCCGCGCTGGTTCACGCGTTCCCAGAGCTCCTCGGTTTGAAAGCGCGGGTCGTTCGACGCCGTGACCATCGCCTGAAAGCCGTAGAGCGCAGCCCACGTGCAGTCGACGTCCCAGTCGTTGCCGCGCTTGGGGAGCCGCGAGTCGAGGAGCCACTTCAGCGCCTTCGTGGCCGCGCGATCGCGCTCCTCGGTCGCGTCGACCGCGCAGAGCGCCAAGAACGCGAGCGAGTTCGCCGCGTACTGGAAGACGTAGTAGGTCTCGACCGAGAAGCTCGTGAACTGCACGGAGTCGATCGCGCCGCTCCCCCACGCTCCGTCGGGACGCTGCTCCGCGAGCAGCCAACCGACAGCCTTGCCGAGCCGCGTGCGCGCTTCGTCGACGTCCACCGCGAGCTCGGCCGACTTGGGCGTCGCCGCCGGAGCGGCCTGCGGCTCCGACTGCGGCAGGAGCGAAGCCGGCACGAGACCGAGCGCGAGAACGTGCATCAGGGAGAGCATGGGGCGACCTCCGGAGACCACGGTAGAGAACCGCGCGCGCGCCGTCCACGCGCTGCGCTAGCGGTCGCGCACTTGGTGCGAAACCTGCGCAGTTTTCGCGGCCGAAGCTGCGGCGCGGCGGCGCTCGTCCTGCGTACAATTCGCAGCGAGCTCGACATGCCCCGCCTCCACGTCAACGTCGACCACGTCGCCACCGTGCGCCAAGCGCGCCGCGAGCGTTTTCCCGACCCGACCGAGTGGGCACTGCGCGCCGAGCTCGCGGGCGCTCACGGCATCACCTGCCACCTGCGCAAGGATCGCCGCCATATGCAGGACGCGGACATCGCGACCCTGCGCAGTCGCATCCAGACGCTTCTCAACCTCGAGTGTTCGCTCGACGAGGAGATGGTGACCCTCGCGCGGCGCAGCGGCGCGGAGGCATTCTGCCTCGTGCCCGAGACGCGCCAAGAGGTGACGACCGAAGGTGGGCTCGACGTGCGCGCGGAAGCGCAGCGCGTCGCGCGCGTCACGCGCGAGCTCAAGGCCGAGGGCGGCGCGGTCAGTCTCTTCATCGACGCGGATCGCGAGCAGATCGCCGCAGCAGCCGACAGCGGAGCGCCGTTTATCGAGCTGCACACGGGCTGCTACGCCAATGCGACGGGCGATGCCCGCAAGCGAGAGCTCGAGCGGCTCGTCTCAGGCGCCGCCTTCGCGCGCGAGCGCGGCCTGCGCGTCAACGCGGGCCACGGACTCGACTACGCGAACGTCGCACCCGTCGCCGCGATCGCGGGCATCGAAGAGCTCAACATCGGCTTCTCCATCGTCGCGCACTCGCTCTTCGTCGGTGTCGACGCCGCGATCCGCGAGATGCTCGCCGCCATCGCCAGCGCGCGGAGCGTGCGATGACTTGGCGGCTCTCGGGCAGCTACGTCGCGCTCCCGACGCCGTTCTCCGCCGACGGAATCGACTGGCGCGCGCTGGAGCAGCTCGTCGACTGGCACGTCGAGCAGGGCTCGGGCGGTCTCGTCGCCGTCGGCACGACGGGCGAAGGCGCGACGCTCACGGACTACGAGCGCCGCAGCGTGATCGAGCGCACGGTGGAGCGCGCCGCGCGTCGCATCCCCGTGGTGGCGGGTGTCGGCACGAACAACACCGCGCAGACGATCGAGCTCGCGCACTTTGCGCGCAGCGTGGGCGCCGACGCCGCGCTCGTCGTGACCCCCTACTACAACAAGCCGACGCAGGCGGGCCTCGTCGCGCACTTCTGCGCGATCGCCGAGGCGAGCGAGCTGCCGCTGGTGCTCTACAACGTGCCGTCGCGTACGGGCTGCGACTTGAAGCCCGCGACCGTCGCGGAGATTCGTCGCCGCGCGCCGACTGCCGTCGCACTCAAGGAGGCGTCGGGCTCGATCGAGCGCGCGCGCGAGCTTCGCTCTTCGTGCGACATCGACCTCGTCGCGGGCGAGGACTCGCTGATCGCCGGCTTCATGGCGCTCGGCGCAACGGGTGTGATCGGCGTCGTGGCCAACCTCGCGCCGGCGCGGGTCGCGGAGCTCTGCCGCGTCGCACGCCCCGAGGGCAACCGACTGCGCACCGCCGAGCTCGTCGCTTGGCTCGCGCCCCTGTGCCGCGATCTCTTCATCGAGACGAACCCGGTTCCCGTGAAGACGGCGCTCGCTCGCATGGGCCGCATGCGCGAGGACGTGCGCTTGCCACTCGTGCCGCTCGCGCCGGAGAGCCGCGCGCGACTCCTCGCCACGCTCTCCGAAGCGGGGCTCGTCTGAGCCCGGCGAAGTCGGCGTCAGCGCCTGCGAGGTGACTTGGCGCGCGGCGCAGCCGCGGCGCGCGGATCGCCAAGGCGCGAGTTGGCCTCGAACGCGGCCTCGGCGAGCGCAGTGGCGGACTTCGAAGTGAGCCTGTCGCCTTCGCGCAGCTCGATCGTCGCCATGTCGTACTTGCCGCTCGGCTTGAGGCGAGAGTCGAGTTCGAGAAACTCCTGACCCCGCCAGAAGCCGAAGAGGACGCGCGAGGCCTCGGCGCGGATCAGCAACGCAGGGCCCTTGTGGAAATAGACGAGGTGCCCCCACTTGAGGTGCTCCTCGAAGGGGCCGGCGGCGCTCACGCTCCTGCGCAGGCGTCGGGCGAGCGCGAGCTGCCAGCCGTCGAGTGACGCGAGGTACTCGTCAGGGGTCGTCACTCCGGGAGACTTCATGGCGGGGCAGGCTACCGACTCGCCGAGCACCAGGGCGGCTCGCCCGCGAGCATCCGGAGCTGCCAACGTGGCATCTATGGGTGTCGCAATGGCGGCGATACCGCCTCGGGCGTAGTCAGGAAGGCCCTCTCGCTCGCCGGACGGGCGCCGCCGGGTTGGTACGGAGATTGCGACCTCTCGGGCATGCAGACCCAGTACACAACCAAGGCGGCGGAGGTCCTCCAAGCGGCTCAGAAGCTGGCGACGGACTCGGGGCACCCCGAGCTCTCGGCCCAGCACCTCGCGGTCGCGCTGTTGCGCGAGTCCGAGGGCGTGCCGGCGGCGGTGCTCAAGAAGCTCGGCGTCGACCCGCGCGTTCTCGCGGGCGAGCTGGTGCTCCAGCTCGACAAGCTCCCCAAGTCCTCGGGCGGCAACCTGCAGCCCGCGCGCTCCTTCGCGGAGGCGCTGAACGAGGCCGGCGCGGCGGCGAAGCGTCTGAAGGACGACTACATCTCGACCGAGCACCTGCTCCTCGGCCTCGCCAAGTCCGGCGGGCCCGAGGTGAAGGGTCTGCTCGCGGCGCGCAAGCTCAGCTTCGAGCGCATCGAGGCGGCGCTGACGGAGGTGCGCGGCTCGAAGCGCGTGACGAGCCCCGACCCCGAGAGCACCTTCGAGGCACTCAAGAAGTACGCACGCGATCTGACGGCCGACGCGCAGTCGGGCAAGCTCGACCCCGTCATCGGACGAGACGTCGAGATCCGCCGCGTGATGCAGGTGCTGTCTCGCCGCCGCAAGAACAACCCTGTGCTGATCGGCGACCCGGGCGTCGGCAAGACGGCGATCGCCGAGGGGCTCGCCAACCGCATCGTCGCGGGCGACGTGCCCGAGCCGCTCAAGGGCAAGAAGATCCTCGCCCTCGACCTCGGCGCGATGCTCGCGGGCGCCAAGTTCCGCGGCGAGTTCGAGGAGCGCCTCAAGGCCGTGCTGGCGGAGATCGCCGAAGCCGGAGGCGAGATCATCCTGTTCATCGACGAGCTGCACACGCTCGTGGGCGCGGGCGGGGCCGAGGGCGCGGTCGACGCGGCCAACATGCTCAAGCCGGCGCTCGCGCGCGGCGAGCTGCACTGCATTGGCGCGACGACGCTCGACGAGTACCGCAAGCACGTCGAGAAGGACAAGGCGCTCGAGCGCCGCTTCATGCCGGTGCAGGTGGGCGAACCTTCGATCGACGACACGATCGCGATCTTGCGCGGCCTGAAAGAGCGCTACGAAGTGCACTACGGCGTGCGGATCCTCGACGAGGCGCTGGTTTCCGCCGCGCGGCTCGCCGATCGCCACATCACGCAGCGCTTCATGCCCGACAAGGCGATCGACTTGGTCGACGAAGCCGCCGCGCAGGTGCGGCTCTCCATCGACTCACTGCCGCCGGAGCTCGACGCGATCGAGCGCAAGGTGCGCCAGCTCGAGATCGAGCGCACGGCGCTCAAGAAGGAAAGCCGCGGCGACGAAGCGCGGCGCATCGCGCAGATCGGCGAGGAGCTTTCCGAGCTCAACGAATCGGGGCGCGCCCTGCGCGGGCGCTGGCAGGCCGAGAAGGACCTGATCACGGCGCTGCGTGCGAGCAAGACGCGGATCGAGAGCCTGCGCACCGAGGCCGAGCGCAAGGAGCGCGAAGGCCACTTCGAGCGCGTCGCGCAGATCCGCTACGGCGAGCTGCCGCAAGCGGAGGCGCAGCTCAAGCAGAACGCCGAGAAGCTCGCCGAGGCGCAGCGCGAAGGCGCGCTGCTGCCCGAAGAGGTCGACTCGGAGATGATCGCGAAGGTCGTCAGCCGCTGGACCGGCATCCCTGCGTCGCGCCTACTCGAGACCGAGCGCGAGAAGCTGCTCCAGATGGAAGAGCGCCTGCGCGAGCGCGTCGTCGGTCAGGACCACGCGCTCGAAGTGATCAGCGAGGCCGTGCGCCGCGCGCGCGCGGGCCTGCAGGAAACCACGCGACCTCTGGGCTCGTTCCTGCTGCTCGGCCCCACCGGCGTCGGCAAGACCGAGACCGCCAAGGCGCTCGCGGAGTTCCTGTTCGACGACGAGAGCGCCGTCGTGCGCCTCGACATGACCGAGTACATGGAGAAGCACTCCGTCTCGCGCATGATCGGCGCGCCTCCGGGCTACGTCGGCTACGACGAGGGCGGCGCGCTCACGGAGGCCGTGCGCCGCAAGCCGCACTGCGTGATCCTGCTCGATGAGGTCGAAAAGGCCCACCCCGACGTCTTCAACGTGCTGCTGCAGATCCTCGACGACGGCCGCCTCACGGACGGCCAAGGTCGCACGGTCGACTTCACGCAGTCGCTCGTGCTGATGACCTCGAACCTCCGCGAGGGAGCGCAGCTGCGCGACTTCTTCCGGCCCGAGTTCATCAACCGCCTCGACGAGGTGATCACGTACAAGGCGCTCGAGCCCGACCGCATCCGCGAGATCGTCGACGTGCAGCTCGCGCGACTCTCGAAGCATCTCGCCGAGCAAGAGATCGCTCTCGAGCTCACCGGCGACGCCAAGGAAGCCCTCGCTAAGGAAGGCTACGACCCCGAGTACGGCGCCCGACCGCTCAAGCGCGTGATCCAAAAGCGCATCCAAAACCTGCTGGCCGACTCGATCCTGCGCGGCACGCTCACCGCGGGCGCCCGCGCCTCGATCGACTGGCGCGCTGGGTCCTTCCAGCTCAGCGCGTCGCGTCTCGAACCGACGACGGCGGCCAACTGACGCGCGCCCTACGGCACGCGAAGCTCTACGTCCAACACGACGCCGTCCGCGAACTCTCGAACGACGCGTGTCTCGATGAGCTTCGCGGCCTTGGCGTTCGAAAGCGAGAACTTGCCCTGCGGATCGAACCAGACGAGGCGCAGCGGAAACTCCGTGCGCTCGAGCGCGAGCAGTGCGTCGATAGGACGACGTGTGGGAACAAGTCGTGCAGGTCGCCAACTCGCGAGCGCGTACGCCTCGGGCGCGTTCGAATAGACGCGAGCCTCGAGCGGATTTTCCTGCAACCAACGGAAGAGCTCGCTCTCCTTGACCCAGTCGGCGGCTCCGGCCTCCGCGGCGGAGCGTGCGCGCTGCCACGTGGCGTGCGCACATACCGACAGACCGGCGACCGCGACGAACGCCGCCAAGATGTTCCCGAGCACTTGCGCGGGCAAGTGTCGGCCGCGCGCACCTGCGAGAACCGCTTGCAAGCCGAACGGGGCCACGATGCAGGTCCAAGCGGTGAACGGTGCGAGCAGTCGCGCATCGAGCGGATCGAGCCAGATCCAGCTCGCAAACGAGACCAAGAACACCAAGTAGACGAGAGGAAACGCGAGCAGCCAGCGAGCCGAGCCCCGGTGCTCGCGCGCCGCGAGCAGCGCGGCCCCGCCGACGAGGGCGAGCAGCACCGCCGTCCACGCGACCGCGCTCTCGGCAGCACTCCCCTCCGCGCTCGAGCTCCACGCCGATTGCAGCGCCTGAACTCCGTCCGTGAAGTTCTGATCGAACTCGATGTCCGAGGGCGGGCGGCTGCCCGTGAGCGAGCCGCACTGCACGAGGTTGCGCACCAGCCAGAGCGCGAGCGGTGCAGCGGATCCGACGAGAAAGACGAGCTCGTCGCGCCAGCGCGTCGACTTGGGCCAAGTCCACCATCCGACCGCAGCGATGACCCACACCGCGACGACGCCGACGTAGCGCTGCAGACAGGCGAGCGCCGCGAGCGCCGTCGCCAGCGCGAGCCAAGTCCTTCCGTGGCGCTCCGCATACAGTTGCGCTGAGACGAGCGCACCGAGCAACAGCGCGAGGAAGAGAGGCTCACTCGCCAAGGTCGCATGGATCGTGACGAGGCTCGGCTGCAGCACGAGTAGGGCTCCGACCAGCCAAACGACCCACGGCGCGGGGAAGAGCATGCGAACCCACTGCATGGCGAGCACGACCGTCAACGCCAACGACGCTGCATTCAGTGCGCGTGCCGTCGCTTCGTGGCTCGCGCCCAGGGATCGTCCCGCCGCGAGCAGCGCCGGAAAGAGCGGCGGCCAATGCGCGAAGACCTCACCTCGCGTGGTCTGCCACACCTCGCCGCGCAGCCAACACTCCGCAGCAACGACGTTGTGCAGACCCAGATGAACCATGGCGAAGCCCGTGCCAGCGCTGGCCCAAAGGACGACGACGGCCCCCGCGAGGCCGAACGCGAGTTGGACGGGCGTAATTCGCATCCGAGGACGGATCCTACGCTCCACCAACGGGCAGGGGCGACCCGTGGCACGGTTGATTCACTTGGACTGCGCCGGCATACGGACGATCGATGCGATCGCCGTCTGGGGCACGCGCGTCAGCGTTCCGACGGGGTCCCGATACACGAAGTAGTCCGGTCCAACCTCGGTGACCTCCGTGGGCATGGGTACTGCGTCCAAGAGCGTGACCTGGATCAGGCCAGAGTCCTGCTTCGTCACCATGACCTTCGTACCCGGCTCGAGGACGGAGAGAAAGCTCGCGGCCGAGGGTCGGCTCGGCAGGAGATGCGCGTGCGATGAGGTCACGCAGACGAGTGCGATCGACAGGCAGGCGAGGTGGTTGCGATTCATGAGAGCGAGACTCCTCGAGCACGGAAGGCGGGTTGGGCTCTGTCGCGCCCGAGGGGAGGCTCGGGTGCAGACCGAGGGTGATAGCGCTCCGCTCACCCGAAGACCTGTGTCGAGCGCCTGCGGAAGCCCGTAGAAGGCTCGGCGCCCGCGCGCTGGGCCAAGAAGCGAGAGCGCTGGGAGCCGCGAAGGCCCAGCGGGCGCGCCCAGAGTGGGCGACTCGGGCCAATTCGGCCGCTCGGGGGGCGCTAGGCGGCGATTTTCAGACTTTTGGATCGACTCTAGTCCTTGAATGAACCTACCTGCCATCCAAGCTACGCACCGTGATGGACTCCGCTCAAAAGCTCCGGGCTCACGGTCTGCACGTTACCGCCCAGCGGCTGGCGATCCTGCGGGCTGTCGCGCTCCATCCGCACGGCTCCGCGGACACGATCGCCAAGGCCGCACGATGCGAGCTCGGCAGCCTCTCCCAGCAGGCCGCTTACGACGCCTTGTGGCTCTTTGTGGAAAAGGGGCTTCTGCGCTCGATCCAGCCCGCGGGCTCGCCCGCGCTCTTCGACCCTCGCGCGGACGACCGTCACCACCACGCAGTCTGCCGCACCTGCGCTCGCGTGACCGACATCGACGTGAGCGAGGTCGATGCAGCGCGTGCCCTCGCAACGTGCGGATCCGTCTCCTCGCACAGCGGCTACCGCATCGACGAAGCGGAGGTCGTCTACTGGGGCCATTGCCCCACCTGCCTCGCGAGCGGCGCCACTCCCCGATCCGTGTGACCACGGCCCGAGCGCCGCGCGCTCGGGTCGCACCCTGCCTTCCCCCATCTCTCCTCAACCCGCTTCAAGGATCGTCCCTGTGACCCATCGCGCCCACCGTCCCGTCCGCACCTTCACGAGCCGCTCCCACGCGGCCCGCCTTCTCCAGCCCGCAGGGGTTCTGGCCCTCGCCGCAAGCCTCGGCGCGTGCGCCAGCGTCGGCGGCAAGGAGAGCTGCGCCGAGTCCTGCGGCGGAGACTGCGCTGCCGCGCCGGTCGAGACCTGCCCGATGATGGGCGAAGAGCGCGCGACCTATCACCCGACTGCGGCGGGGGCGCTGGGCGTCGGCGATTGGTGGCCGAACCAACTGAACCTCAAGGTGCTGCACCAGAACAGTCCGGCGAGCAATCCGCTCGGCGCGAGCTTCGACTACGCCGCGGAGTTCCAGAAGCTCGACATGGCGGCGCTCAAGAAGGACATCGCCCAGATGCTCACCACGTCGCAGGAGTGGTGGCCGGCCGACTGGGGCAACTACGGACCCCTCTTCATCCGCCTCGCGTGGCACAGCGCCGGCACCTACCGCACCACCGACGGCCGCGGCGGCTCTGCAGACGGCACGATCCGCTTCGCGCCGCTCAACAGCTGGCCCGACAACGGCAACCTCGACAAGGCGCGGCGCCTCTTGTGGCCGATCAAGCAGGAGTACGGCAGCCAGATCTCGTGGGCCGACCTGATGATCCTCACGGGCAACGTCGCGCTCGAGACCATGGGGTTCGAGACCTTCGGCTTCGCCGGGGGCCGCGAAGATGTGTGGGAGCCGCAGGAGGACGTGTTCTGGGGGCCCGAGAGCGAGTGGCTCGCCGACAAGCGTCAGGGCGGCGGCAAGGAGCTCTCCAACCCGCTCGCCGCCTCGCAGATGGGCCTGATCTACGTCAACCCCGAGGGTCCCGGCGGCGTTCCCGATCCGATGGCAGCCGCGCAGGCCATTCGCACGACCTTCGGTCGTATGGCCATGAACGATGAAGAGACCGTGGCGCTGATCGCGGGCGGCCATACGCTCGGCAAGGCGCACGGCGCGGCGAGCCCCAAGCCCCACGTTGGCCCCGAGCCGGAAGGTGCTCCGCTCGAAGAGCAAGGCCTCGGCTGGAAGAACAGCTACGGCAAGGGGCACGGCGCCGACACGATCACGAGCGGCCTCGAAGGATCGTGGACCTCGACGCCGACCGAGTGGTCTCAAGACTACTTCGCGAATCTGTTCCGCTACGAGTGGGAGCTCACCAAGAGCCCCGCGGGCGCGCAGCAGTGGAAGCCCGTGGGCAACGCGGGCCGCACGATCCCCGACGCGCACGTCGAGGGGAAGCTCCACCAGCCGGTGATGTTCACCACCGACCTCGCGCTCATCACGGACCCCGAGTACCGCAAGATCTCCGAGCGCTTCCACAAGAACCCTGAGCAATTCAACGCGGCCTTCGCGCGCGCATGGTTCAAGCTCACCCACCGCGACATGGGACCTCGCGCGCGCCTGCTCGGCGACGCGGTGCCGGCGGTGCAGCTCTGGCAGGATCCGCTGCCCAAGGCCGATGGCGCCCCCATCGACGCTTCCGACGTTGCGGCGCTCGAAGCGAGTGTGCTCGCATCGGGTCTGAGCGTGTCGCAGCTCGTGACGGTGGCATGGGCCTCGGCCTCGACCTACCGCGGCTCCGACATGCGCGGTGGCGCCAACGGTGCGCGCATCCGCCTCGCGCCGCAGAAGGATTGGGACGTGAACGAGCCCGCGGAGCTGAAGAGCACGCTGGCGAAGCTCGAGAAGGTGGCCGCGGACTTCAACGCGAAGGCCACCGGCGGCAAGAAGGTCTCGCTCGCCGACCTCATCGTGATCGCCGGCAATGCAGGCGTCGAAGAGGCCGCGAAGCGCGCGGGTCTGAAGATCGATGTGCCGTTCGCTCCCGGCCGCGTCGATGCGACGCAGGACATGACCGATGTGGCGTCCTTCGCCGCGCTCGAGCCGTCGGCCGACGGCTTCCGCAACTACGTTCGTGGTGGGTCGGAGCGTCCGCTGCCCGAGCTGCTCGTCGATCGCGCCCAGCTCCTCGAGCTCAGCGCTCCGGAGATGACCGTGCTCGTCGGCGGCCTGCGCGTCTTGGGGGCGAACCACAAGGACTCCAAGCACGGCGTGCTGACCGCGAAGCCCGAGACGCTGACCAACGACTTCTTCCTCAACCTGCTCGACAACGGCACGGTTTGGAAGAAGGTCGGCGACGACGCCTACGAGGGCAACGAACGCACGTCCGGCCAGCGCAAGTGGACAGCGACCTCGGTGGACCTCGTATTCGGCTCCAACTCGCAGCTGCGCGCCATCTGCGAGGTCTACGCCAGCAAGGGCGGGCAGGAGAAGTTCGTCGCCGACTTCGTCGCGGCGTGGGCCAAGGTGATGAACCTCGACCGCTTCGACCTGCCCTCGCGCCGCTAACGTGGCGCAAGTCGCGCCCCGCGAGCGGGCGCCGCTTGGACGAGGCCGTCGGGACGCACATCCGCGCCCGGCGGCCTCGGTGCTCCTCAAGTCGTGCCTGCGCAGCCTCAGCGGGACACCCACGCTCGAAAGGGAGCGGCCGCCCCTCGTCGCACGTCTCGGTCGACAACTGCGACCCGGAACGCGCGAAGCGTGCGACGGCTCTCGTCAGGGTACGCGCGTGAGCTCGAGGCCGCAGACGAGCATCGAGAGGTCGAAAGTGAAGTTGGACTTCAGGTGCAGGTTGCCGGAAAGAGCGCCCTCTTGCTCGGGCGGGAGCAGCAAGACCACGCAGTCCTTGTCGCGGGACGAGAGCGAGCCCTCCGCGAAGATCGAGCCTTCGATGCGGGCATGGACTTCAAGGCCGCGCTCCTCCCACGCGTAGAGCTCGACGTCCGCAACGCGTGCCGCCCCGAGCGTGCCCGAGAGCGTGCCGTCGGATCGCACCTCGAGCTCGACGGGGAACCGCTCGTACTCCGCCGCCAAGTCGCGGTCGAGGAACGGCGCTTCGCCACTCCACCGGCCGACGAAGGGCGCGGGCGAAGCCGCAGGCCGCGTCGACACGAGGCAGCAGCCGACGAGCACGGAGAGGAATGCGATGGCGAGGAGAAACTTGCGCATGGTGGTGACGCGTCGCGAGCGTGGATCGACCGCGAGCCGCAGGATCTTCGGCGCACGCGCGAGCGGCCGGAGCGCAATCCCGCGATGCACTTCGAGAAGCGCGGCGATGCGAGCGTCGTGCGCGCCCGCAACCGCGGCTCAGGCGTGCGCGACGGGCTTGCTCGGCGGCACGAGGAAGAAGCGGCCGATCGCGGCGTCGAAGGTCGTGCCGTCGTCGCGCTCGAAGGTGTACGTGCCTTCCATCGTGCCCCACGGCGTCCGCAGTGGACACGCGCTCACGTACTCGAACTGCTCGCCGGGAGCGAGGCGCGGCGTCTTGCCGACGACGCCGGGGCCGCGGACGTCCTCGCGCTGGTTGTTCGCGTCGAGGATGATCCAGTGGCGCGAGCGCAGCTTCGCGGGCGTCTCCCCCTCGTTGCGGATCACGATGCGGTACGTGTAGAACCAGTGCAGGCGCTCGGGATCGGTCTCCGATTCGACGATCTGGGCTTGGGCCTGAACGCGGATCCCTGCGGTGAGGGTGTCCGAGCTTCCGGGGCGGGGCTGCGCGGGATTCGCGGGCTTCATGGAACAAGAGAGTCTACTCGACCGCGCGCGGAACGCATGCGGCTCGTGTCCGCGGTAGGACAGGAGCCGTCAGCGTCGCCCATCGCGCGTGAAGAAGCGTCGCGAGTGCGCGTAGGAGTGGCCGATCCGCCTAGTTCCAACACAGCCCCGCCCCGCTAGCCTTGGCCCCCGCTTGAGCACGGAACCTTCCCAAACCGACGACGAAGTCCTCGGCGAAATGCCCGAGCCGCCGCCGCTGCCCGTCGAAGACGAGGCGACGCGCGCGGCGCGGGCCCGCAAGTTCCCCTGCAGCGGCTGCGGCGCCGAGCTGGCCTTCGACCCGACCGAGCAGGCGCCGAAGTGCCCGTACTGCGGCCACGTCGGTCCAGCTCCGCAGAGTGACGCCCACGTCGTGGAGCGCGACTTGCTCGCCGCGCTCGAAAAGGCCGCGGAGCGGCGCGCGGAGGTCGCGCAGCGCGATGACCTGCACGAGGTGCGCTGCGAGAACTGTCACGCGACGGTTCAGTTTCAGGGCGCGCTGACCGCGCAGCGCTGCCCCTACTGCGCGCATTCGATGGCTCGGGAAGGAGTCCACGAGTCGACGCAGCGCCTCGCGGTCGACGGCATCGTGCCGTTCCAGATCGACTCCGCGCACGCGCAGGCCGAGCTGCAAACGTGGGTGAAGTCGCGCTGGTTCTTGCCGAGCGCGCTCGCCAAGAATCGCATCCGCGCAGCGTTCCAAGGCGTCTACCTGCCGTTCTTCACCTTCGACGCCCTGACCGCCAACCGCTATCGCGGTATGCGCGGCGAGCACTACTACGTCACCGTCGGGACGGGCAAGAATCGCCGCACGGTGCGCCGCACGCGCTGGTACCCCGCGTCCGGCAGCTTCCGGCGCTTCTTCGACGACGTCCTCGAGAACGCGGGCGCTGGGCTGCCCGACAAGGAGCTCGCCGAGCTCGCACCGTGGCCGCTCGCGGAGCTCAAGCCCTTCGCGCCGGACTACCTCGCGGGCTATCTGGCGCGAACCTACGAGCGCGCGCTGCCCGACTGCTTCCAAGCCGCGCGCGGTCAGATCGAGCGCGCGCTCGACACCGACGTGCGGCGTCGCATCGGCGGTGACGAGCAGCGCGTGCTCTCCATCGACACGGACTGGTCCGCGCTCACCTACAAGCACGTGCTCCTGCCCGTCTGGATGGCGAGCTACCGCTGGAAGCAGAAGACCTATCGCGTCGTCGTCAACGCCGCGACCGGCGAAGTGCAAGGCGAGCGTCCTTGGAGCTGGCTCAAGATCGCGCTGCTCGTGCTGCTCGTCGCCGCGCTCATCGCGGGCATCGTGTTCGTAGCCGAGCGCGCCTGAGCCAACTCAACGCTTCGAAGGCACTCGTCCGGCGACGATCGCCGTGCGCGAGCAGAGCATGTCGAGCGAGTGGAGCTCCTCAAGAGTCACGGACAGCACCTCCGAGGTCCTCGGGCGCATCCTTGGAAACCCGAAGCTTGTGCGCGGCGACCGGGCGAGCCGCGCTGACCCTGCCGCCGCCGGCGCGAGCGCGGGCGGCAGAGGCGTTCGGAGTTGGCGCGCGGACTGCTAGCATCCCCGACCCTCGGCGCGGAGCGCGCGAGAGAGATCATGCGCATCCTGCAGGTAGCACACGGCTATCCGCCCGACCAAATGGCGGGCGCGGAGGTCTACACGTGGACGGTGTCGCGCGAGCTTGCGCGGCGCGGCCATGACGTGCGCGTGTTCGTGCCCGTGCACCGACCGGGCCACGCCAACTTGGCGCTGATCGACGAGGAACTCGATGGCGTGCGCGTGACCCGGCTCAACCTCGTACCTGGCTCGCCGCACCGACTGCGCGTCACGTACACCAACCCCGCGGTCGACGAGATCTTCGCCCGCTGGTTGCGCGAGCTCGCTCCCGAGGTCATGCACGTCCAGCACACCGTCGGGCTCTCGACGGGCGTATTCGAAGTCGCGCAAGCGCAGCGAGTTCCCACGCTCTTCACCCTGCACGACTTTTGGTTCCACTGTCCGCGCGGGCAACGCTTCACCCCGCGCCACCACCTGTGCGAGAAGGTCGAGCCGTGGCGCTGCGCGCTCTGCATCGGTACGTGGCGAGCTGCGTGGGCTCGAAAGTGGCTGACACACTACGCGCGCGGCCGCACCGTCGAGACGCGCGGCGAAGGGCTCGCGACGCGCAGCCTGCGCTTCCCACTGCGCGCGCTGCGCTACGTCGCGGACGAGACCTTCCGTGCGCCGATCCTGCAGCGCAACGACTACATGCTCGCCGCCATGCTGCGCGCGGACCGCATCCTCGCGCCGTCGCGCTTCCTCATGGATCGATTCGTCGAGCAGGGCGTCCCCGCCGAGCGCATGCACTTCTCCGAGTACGGCATGGACGACGCGCCGTTCCGCGCCGTGGCGGCGCGCAAGAGGCGCGACCCGGCGACGCGCCCGGTGCGCTTCGGCTTCGTCGGCACGCTGATGCCCACCAAGGGACCGGACCTGCTCGTGCGCGCGTTCCAGTCTCTGCCGCACGGTCAGGCCACGCTCTCAGTCCACGGCGCGGGGACGGGGGACAAGACCGCTGGCTACGTAGCCGCTCTGCAGGCCGAGAACCGCCACCCCGGCGTCACCTTCCACGGCCGCTTCGACAACCGCCGGATCGCCGAGATCCTCGGCTCCTTCGACGTGCTGGTCGTGCCCAGCCGCTGGTGGGAGAACGCGCCGCTCACCGTGCACGAGTCCGTGATGGCCCGCATGCCCGTCGTGCTCTCGGACCACGGCGGCATGCGCGAGCTCGCCGAGCGCTTCGGCAACGCGGTCGGGTTCCGCCCCGATGACCCCGCGGACCTCGCACGAGCCCTGCGCCGATTCCTCGAAGAGCCCGGGATCTGGGACGAGCTCGCGCCGCGCCGCGAGGTGCGTTCGGTCCGCGACGACGTCGACGGGCTGCTCGGGCACTACGCGGACATCGTGGCGGCGCAGCGCGGCTGAGCGAAGCGCTCTCCGGAAAAGGACACGGGGCGCGGCTGCTTGCGCAACCGCACCCCGCGGAGGTCTCTCGTCCTCAGGAGTCGATGTGGATCAGAGCAGGGCGCTGACGAGGCCCGTGAGTCCCGAGCTCACGCCCGAGACGCCCGAGGCGATCAGCTCCGAGGCGCCGACGAGGATGCCGGCATAGAGAATGCCGATCGCGACGTTGCCGCCACGGAACTCCGCTTTCTCGTCGATGTCCTTGGTGAACTTGTCCATGGCCTTGAAGGTCCACGTGACGGCGACGCCCGCGACCATGATCGCGACGAACAGGTTGACCAAGCCGCTGACGAGGGCGCCGATGCCGTCCCGGAGCTCGCCCTTGACGAGCGTCGTCAGGCCGCCGGTCATGCTCTCGACTCCGCCGGCGACGACGTTCGTGTACGCGACCACCGCACCGGCCGCGAGCAGCGCGACCGCCATGTTCTTGCGCTTGATCTCGCCCCAGATGTCGATGCCGTCGATCATGCGCGAGACGACATTGAGACCCTGATTGATCGAGAAGGTGAAGATTGCCAGCGAGACGATCAGCTGCAGGGCGCCGAGGGCGAGGGCCACAAAGGCGCCACCGAGGCCGTCCGAGGTTCCGGCGGCTGCGTCGATGCCGGTGGTTTGAGCGAGGAGGGCGAGGGACGGGGTGAACATGGGGGTCTTTCCTTGGTGCGAGGGGCGCCCGGAGGACGCCTCGGGTTGGACTTGGAGGGCAAAGAGGATGGGAAGGCCCTCTCGGGATTGCAAGGGGCTCGGCGGCCGCGGGTCCGGAAGCTTTCTCCAGTAAAACGTTCGTTTCATTTATACGCGTCGGCGTCGGATCGTTGCGCGTCGAAGTGGCTCGGCGGTCGGGCGAGTCGGCCAATCCGTGTCCGGATGCGCACCCAGTGGCCCCCACGGCGTAGGCTGAGCCTGCCCCTCTGGAGAGAGTCCCATGCGCAAGATCGATGTCGCACCGCTCGTGCGAGCTTGGCTGCTGCCTCTGGCTTGGATCCTCTGCGCCGCGCCGCTCGCGCTCGCACAGGACTCGCGCGGCTATCAGGAGGCGCTCGATCGCTACAACGAGACGATCCAGCGGTTGCCGCTGCAGCACCACACCGAGGGTCGCGAGAAGCTGGCGAAGACGCGCAACCCGCTGGCGCTGCCGATCCTCGCCAAGGACTACACCGAGACGAAGGACCCGGGGCGCTTCCCCGAGTACGCGCGCTACATGCTCGCCACGTTGCTCGGCCGTTACTTTGACCGCGCCGAGTTCGTCGAGCCCCTCAAGGCGCTGCGCCTCTCGAACAAGAAGCCCGTCGACACCTGGCTGTGGGTCCAGACCCTGAAGGTCGAGGCGGACCGCGCGGATGCCGCCGCCGTGATGACGATCGCGACGGGTGAGAAGAACGCGCTGCACCGCGCCGCGGCGATCGCTGCGCTCGGCGCGACGCGCAACCCCGACCTCAAGACGCTCGTCGTCGCAAACTGCGCGTCATTCCCCAAGAAAGACGAAGATCGCATGGCCGTGCTCGGCGCGATGAGCGGCGCGCTGTTTGCGAGCAAGGACCGCGTGAACGACCCGGAGTACCGTGCAGCGCTGACGGCCTACATCGGGCTGCTCGCAGACGAAGTCGGGCTCTCGCACACGGCGAAGGTGCAGATCGCCCGACACCTGCAGATCATCCTCAAGTCGAACCAGCTGTACGTGAACCCCGACGCGTGGCTCGAGCTGCTCGCACGCGGCGAGGTCAAGCGCGGCTCGTCGAGCCCGAGCTCTGCAGCGCCGCGCTTCTTCGGGATCGAGACCGACGGCGAGCGCCTGTGCTACGTGGTCGACATGTCGGACTCGATGTGCAAGAAGATCGAGCCCTCCGCCAAGCCGTCCGGCCCGCTCTCCGGCCCCAAGGAAAAGAAGAAAAAGGGCGCGATTCTCGACGAAAGCGACATCCCGTGGCATCGCGTCGACACGCGCTGGGACCTCGCGCGAGAGAACCTGCGCGTGTCGCTCTCGCGCCTGACGCCCGACAAGCAGTTCTGCATCGTTTGGTTCGGCTCGCAAGCGGGGACACTCGAGTCCTGCCCCGGCATGCTCAAGGCCACCCGAGCCAACATCGACAAGGTGATGGACGAGCTCGACGCGATCCAGCCGGGCCCGCCGGACTCGCGGACGTCGCTCGACGGCAAGCTCCGCGGCGAGACCAACATGCATGCGGGCCTGAAGCTCGCCTTCGCACTCACGAGCCGCGGCTTTGCGCAGACCGAGGCCTACGTCGACGCCGACGCGCTCACGCAAGGCTGCGACACGATCCTCATGCTCTCCGACGGGGCTCCGTCGGTCGACGACTTCACGGTGACCGACAAGGACTACGGCGAGGGCGACGTGGTCGTGGACCAGGAGTACAAGGTCAAGGCCGAGCGCACGGCCACCCTCAACTATCCCGGCCCGTTCATCTTCACCGGGATCCCCGAGTGTCCGTGGATCGTCGACGACGTTCGGCGCATGAACGCCTTCCGCCGCATCCGCATCCACTGCGTGGGGCTCGGGGAGGCGAACATGACGTTGCTCAAGGAGCTCGCCAACATCGGGCAGGGGCAGAGCTTCGCCGTCGGTCAGCGCAAGGCCGAGCCCCCCGCCGGCAAGTAGGCGCGATTCGCGGGAGCGAGCGACTCAGCGGACGAGGCGCGCGCGACCGGGCACCGGAGTCCCTTCGAGAGGGCCGATGCTGCCGCGCAGTCGCAGCATGCTGTCGCCGCGCAGACGCGCGGTGGCAGCGATCAGGGTGCGACTGAGCCAGCGCCCCTCGTCCTCGATGCGCAGGTGGGAGGTCGGCGCGTACGCGTGGCCATCGACATCGACCTCCGCGGACTCGCGCAGGTTCCAGTTGCGCCCGCCCGACTCTTGGAGAACCCAGAAGTCGGTCCACTCGGGAATGTCGGACGAAGCGCTGCCGGAGATGCGGCCGCGACCGGACAGGTTGAAGCGCGCGTCAGGACCGAGCAGCAGGGTCGCGTTCTGGAGCTCGAGCTGCGCGTCGCCGCCGAGGACGATCGGGCCCATGAACTGGTGCAGTCCGGGCAACAGAACGACCCGGCCATTCGTGGCTTGGAGCCCTGCATAGACTCCGGGCTGGACCAGCGTGATCCCTGCGTTGCCGTGGTCGATCGGGGCCGGCGAGATCAGGTCGAGGGGCGGGAGCGGCTGCCCGAGGTACGGGTCGGCAGGGGCCGGATATCCGGTGGCCACATCGGCCTCGACCAGCGGGAGGCCCTCGGGGTCGATGCCACCGACGATTCGAAGCTCGGCGGGCAGGACCCGCGGCGCGCCGGCGATTCGAACCGCGAGCGGATCGGCGGACAGAACCGTGACCGCGCCGGTGGCGCGCAGCCGCGCGGCGCGCTCGACTTCGAGCGCCTCGCTCCCCTGACCGAGCAGAAGGGCCGAGGTCAGGTGCTTCGGGGGGAGATAGAGGGCGACACTCTGGCGCTGGAAGGCCACCGCAGCATCGGGAAAGAGTCGCGAGAGCAGCAGGCCGGGGGCGCCGTTGGGGTGGTCCGCGGCGAACCGGACCGTAGCCCGACAGGCCCGGCCGCCGTCGATGTCCGGAACGAAGGCCTGTGCCGTCGAGTCCCAGCGGCCAAACTCGAGGTCACCACCCCCAGCGGGGCCGGGGCCCACGGTCACCGACAGCGGCCCCGAGGGTCCGCGGTTGGCGGCGGCGGCCAACTGGGCATCGGCCACGGCGGCGCGGAAACCGTCGTCGAAGCGCGCGGCTGCGGCAAGCGCGATCGCATCGGAACCGGCGCGGGCCGCACCCACCGAGCGCAGCGCGAGCCCGACTTCGATGGCCAACCACGAGAGCATCAGGATCGACGGCAGCACGACGATCACTTGCACGCTGGAGACGCCGCGGCGGCGCGAGCGGTGGCGCGGGGTGGGTTTCATCCGAGGGGGGCTTTCGCGATGGCCTGTTCGGAGTCTAATTTACAGGAACCTGAGCCGAAGTGGTCGGAACTCCTTGCGGGGTTCCAACACTTGCAGTGCTCGGGATGTCGATACTCGCCGACATGCTGCACCCCCCCTCTCCTTCGATCGGCCCGCAAGCGTGGGTCTGGCTGCTTGTGTTGCTGGCCAGTTCCGTGGCGGTCGCCACGGACCTGAAGAGCATGCGCATCCCCAATTGGCTGACCCTGCCCATGTTCGCGACGGGGCTCCTCTACGCCGGACTTCAGGGCGGCTGGGACGGCCTCGGCGACGCCCTGCTCGGGGCCGCGATCGCAGGCGGCATCTTCATCGGAATGTTCATCTTGGCCGGCGGCGGCGCCGGCGACGCCAAGCTCATGCTCGGGGTCGGCGCGTGGCTGGGCAGCGCCCCGTCGATCCCGCTCGTGGTCGGCGTGACGGCCGTGGGGTTCGTGATGGCCATGATCGTCACGGTGGTGCGCGAAGGCTGGCGACACATCCCCGTGGTGATCCTGCACGGTCTGTGGATGACGCGCACGGAGTTCGGGCGCGCGCTCGCGGGGCGCATCTCGTATCCGACCGAAGGTGCCCTGACCGCGGACAGCGCGCCACGCGAGCGCCCGAAGCAGTGGATGCCCTACGCCCCGGCGATCTTGATCGGGACGGCGTTCACGTGGTGGTGGTGGGAAACTCGCAGAGGTGGCGCATGAAGCTCTGGAATCGCTCCCGCAGCGCATGCCGCGGCTCAGAGTCGATCGAGGCGGCGATCACGCTTCCGCTGCTCCTGCTCGTGATCTTCGCGGCATGCGAGTACGGCTGGCTCATCCTGAAGTCGAGTCAGATCGACGCCGCAGCGCGGCTCGGCGCGCGTGAAGCGAGCTTCGCCAACGCGTCCGGCGGCGCCGTCGAGACGAAAGTTCAGGCGGCTCTTGCCGAACTCGGCATCGCGGGCGCGCAGGTGAGCTTCTCGCCGTCAGCCCCCGAAGACCTCGATCCCGGCACCGCGATCACCGTCGTGATCGAAGCGCGCTATTCTTCGAACCAGTTGCTCGGCCTCGCCAACCTCATGCCCATGCCGGAGTTGATCCGAGGGCGTGCGGCCATGGTGATCGAGCCACGTCCCTGAGTCTCTTGCGGCCGCCTGCGCGAGCCACCCGTCCCCCACCGTCCGGACTTCCCATGCAGAACTCCCGCCTCGTTCTGATCGGTCTCGCCATGGCCGTGGTCGCAGCCCTCGCCACGCAGCTGCTCCAGTCGACTCTCGGAGGAGAGAATGCCGGCGCGACGGATACCGCGCGAGCCGTCGTCGCAGCGCGCAATCTCGCCGCGGGTGCGCAGCTCACCGAGTCGGACCTCGAACTGGCGACGGTGCCGGCGGGCAGCTCCGCGGCCGACGGGTTCGCGAGCAAGACCGCGCTCGTGGGGCGCAGCCTCGGACGCGCCCTAGCGACAGGACAGCTCGTGCGCGAGGGTGACCTCTCGGCGCGTGCGAGCGGCGCGACGCTCGGCGGCGAGCTGCCGGCCGGAACGCGCGCGATCACGATCACGCTGCGCGACAACGGCCCCGAAGTGATGCTGTACCCGGGAGCGCGCGTCGACGTGCTCGCGACGATGGACTCGCCGCCGCGCTCGAATGGGCAGCGCGAGACGGTGACGCGCACGGTGCTCGAAGCCGCGCGCGTGGTCGCCGTGAACGACGACACGGTGCTCGCGCCCGGTCCGAACGACGACCGCCGTGTCTCGCGCCGCACGACCGTGACGCTGGCCGTGTCTCCCCAAGATGCCGCGGAGATCGAGCTCGCCGGCGCGCGCGGTACCCTCGGTCTCTCGCTGCGCTCGGAGAAGGACGGCGACACGCGCAGCAAGTCGCCGGCGGAAGCGTCGACGCGCGACCTGTTCGCCGCGGAGGATGCTCCGACCAAGCTGCCGGCGTTCGCGCCGGCAGTGACGACGGCCCAGCCCACTCCGCCCGCGCCGCCCGCGCCTCCGAAGTGGGAGGTCACGGTGATCCGCGGTGAAGCGACGGAGCGCCTCGAGTTCATCGGCGCGGCCGCCAAAGACGCGCGCACGCAGCGCTAGACGCTCTCCCACGAGCCCCCACGAAAGCCCCCTCGTCATGACGCGCATGAACCCTTCGTTCGCGCTGGCTGCCGCTCTCGCGTTGGCCCCGCTCTCCGCTCCCGTGCTGGCTCGGCCGATGCAGGAATCGACTGCGGAGCAGCTCCAGTTGCGCTCGGGCGACTCGACGCTCCTGCGGCTGCCGGGCCGCGCCGCCACGGTCGTGGTCGCCCACCCCGAGGTGCTCGATGCGCGCCCGATCGCGCCCGATGAGCTCCTGCTCGTCGCGCGCTCGCCGGGTGCGACCGACCTCCTCGTGCGCTTGGAATCCGGTGACACCTACAACCGCCGTGTGCGCGTCGGCATCGACACGAGCGAGCTCGGGATGCGTCTGCGCTCCCTGTTCGGCTCGGGTCTCGCGGTCGAAGACTTCGGCGGTACGGTCGCGGTGCGCGGCACGCTCGCGGACGTCGGAACGGTCGCACTGCTCGACACGTACATGGCTTCGACCGGCCTCAAGTGGGTCAACCTGACGCGCGTCGCGGGCGTCCAGCAAGTGCAGCTGCGCGTGCGCATCGCCGAGGCGAGCCGCACGGCGCTGCGCGAGCTCGCCTTCGGCGGCGTCGGCGGCAGTCAATCGGGCTTCGGCGGCCTGCAGTCGCCCGGTGGCTCGCCCTTCCAGCCGGTCTCGATCTCCCCCAAGGCGGGCGCGGACATCGGCTCCGGCGAGTACACCTACGACCTGACCGGCAACCGCGTGACCGCGGCAACGACGATGTTCTTCGGATTGCCGAGCTCGGACTTCGAGGCCTATGTGCAGGCGCTCGCGGAGAACCGCTACGTGCGTTTGCTCGCCGAGCCCAACCTCGTCGCCGTGAGCGGCGAGCAAGCGACCTTCCTCGTCGGCGGCGAGTTCCCCGTGCCGGTCGTGCAGAACGCGCAGGTCGGCGGCGGCAACTACGTCACGATTCAATACAAGGACTTCGGCGTGCGACTCAACTTCCGCCCCCAGGTCTTGGGCGGCGGCCGCATCCGCCTCGATGTCGCACCCGAGGTGAGTGAGCTCAGCGAAGTCGGCGCGGTGCGCCAGAACGGCTTCACGATCCCCGGCGTGGTGACGCGCCGCTCGAGCACGACGGTCGAGCTCGGCACGGGCCAGTCGTTCGCGCTCGCAGGCCTCCTGCGCAGCAAGGATCAGGCGCGCGTCTCGCGCGTTCCCGTGCTCGGCGATCTGCCGATGCTCGGCCCCCTGTTCCGCAGCGTTCGCTACGAGCAGGATCAGACCGAGTTGCTCGTGATGGTCACCGCGGACTTGGTCGAGCCCATCGACGACGGCGACGAGCGCCCCGCCCCGGGCGACCTGCACGTCAAGCCCGACGACTGGGAGTTCTTCGCGCGCGGCGTGTTCCACGGACAGTCGCAGGTGGGCGGTCCGACCGCGCGCCTCGCGGAGCTCGGCCTGCTCGGCCTGAAGGGCCCCGGCGCGTGGCGTCGAGCCGACGAGCCGCGCATTCCCGCAGCCGATGGCCCGAGCGCCGCGAGCGAGAAGCCGTGAGCGACGCGTCGACCAAGGAAGAGCAAGCGCGCATCTCCGCGCTCCGCCGCGAGCTGCACGAGAAGCTGGTCTCGGCCCTCGACTTCGGAGCGGCGGAACGACTCGGGCGCGCCGATCTCGAGAGCGAATGCTCCGCGCGCGCCGATGCGCTCGCGCGCAAGCTCGGGTCGAGCCTCGGAGAGCAAGAGCAGCGCACGCTCGTGAAGGGCGTCCTCGATGACATGTTCCGGCTCGGGCCGCTCTAGCCGCTGCTCGCCGACGAGGAAATCAGCGACGTGCTCGTGACGGCGCCCGATCGCGTGTTCGTCGAGCGCAACGGCAAGCTCGTCGAGAGCGGTGCGGTGTTCCGTGACGGCGCGCATCTCCTGCACGTGATCCAGCGGCTCGTGCGCAACGCGGGTCGGCGCATCGACGAGCGCAGCCCGATGGTCGACGCCCGACTCTCCGATGGCTCGCGCGTCAACGCGGTCATTCCCCCGCTCGCGGTCGACGGGCCCCAGCTCTCGATCCGCCGCTTCCCCAAGCGCGCGCTCGGCCTCGACCGCATGGTCGATCTGGGCACGCTCGCCCCTGCGACGGCCACGCTCCTGCGCGCGGCCGTGAAGGCCCGCCTGAACGTGATCTTCTCGGGCGGCGCAGGCGTCGGCAAGACGACCATGCTCAACGCCGTCTCCGCCTCGCTCGACCGCGACGAGCGCGTGATCACGATCGAAGATGCGGCCGAGCTGCGGCTCGAAGGAAATCACGTCGTGCGCCTCGAGTCGCGCGCTGCGAACGTCGAGGGCGTGGGGGCCGTCGCGCCGCGCGATCTCCTGCGCAACGCGCTGCGCATGCGCCCCGATCGCATCATCGTCGGCGAGTGCCGTGGCGCCGAGGCCTTCGACATGATGCAGGCGATGAACACGGGCCACGAAGGCTCGATGACGACGCTGCACGCCAACTCGGCGCGCGACACGCTCACGCGCCTCGAGTCGATGCTCGCGATGGGCGGCTTCGATGTGCCGGTGCGCGTGCTGCGCGAGTACATCGCGTCGGGCATCGACCTCGTCGTACACCTCGCGCGCCTGCCCGATGGCCGACGCGTCGTCAGCGAGGTCGTGGAGCTCGCCGGCACGGAAGGCGAGAGCATCCGCACCGAGGTGCTGCACCGCTATGAGCTCGAGTCCGTGCGAGAGGGCGTCGTCGCCGGTCGCTTCGTGGCCACCGGTGTGACGCCGCGCTTCCTCGCGCGCATGAAGGCCCGCGGCATCGCGCTCGACGCTGCGATGTTCACCGCGGGCCCGCTGGCCACCGGGAGCAAGAAGTGATCGACGCGGGCGCGCTGTCCTTGGCCCCGATCGTCGCCGGAGCGCTCGCGCTCGGCGGCTGGTGGCTCTTGGTCGTGCGCCCCGCTGGAAAGAAGCGCTCGGCGGACGCTGCGGAGACCGCGCCTCAGGGGCCGAATGGTGCTCTGGAGCGTCATCGGTCCACCCTCTTCGCCGCGGGCCTCGCGGTGGCGCTCGTGCTGTGGTTCGCCGCGGATCGACCGCTGCTGGGCGCGGCGTTCTTCGCGGTGTGGCAAGCGGCGCTCGCACTCCTGCGCGCCCGCGCGCGCGCGAAGCGGGAGCGCGAGGAAGAGCAGCACGCCGTCGAAGCGATCTCGACCGCGAGCCGCGCGCTGCGCGCGGGCATCCCGCTCTCCGGAATGCTCCATATCCTCGCGACCGAGGGACGGGGCGAGACCGGCGCGGCCTTCCGTGAGATCGTGCAACGCGAGTCGCTCGGCGAAGAGCTCGGCACCGCGGTGCGCAGCGTCTTGCTGCGCTCTCCGATCCCGGCGCTCCGCGCTTTCGGTCTCTCGATCGCCGTGCAGGTCACCGCGGGCGGCAACCTCGCCGAGACGACGGACCGCTTGGCCCAGTCGCTCGTCGACCGCGCGCGCATGCGCCGCCGCGCTCGAGCGATCATCGCCTACAGCCGCGCCGCAACTTCGGTGCTCGCGCTCTCGCCCGTGCTCGCGGTCTCGCTGATGTGCGCGATGCTCGACGGCTACGCGGAGTTCCTCCTGGGCACGAACGGCGGCAACATGATGCTCGCGAGTGCCGTGCTGATGATCGTCGCCGGCCTCCTCATCATTCAGCGTCTCGCACGCATCGAGCCCCAAGAGCCGGAGGGCGCGTCGTGAACTCGACGAGCTGGATCGCGGGCGCGGCGACCTTCGCCGCAGTCCTCGGCACCGCGTGGCTCGCCCAGCGCAGCTCGGCCAAGGCCGCTGCCGGTGAACGCGCGCGCCTTTGGAGCGAAGAGGGCGGCCGCAGCGAGACCTTCGCGTCGTACCGGCGCGAGCTCGCGGACGCGGGTCTCGGCGACAGCGGCGAGCAGCTCTCGTTCGGCGCCCTGCACGTCCTCTGCGCCGTGGGTGGCGCGCTCGGCGGCGCGGCGTTCGCTTCGCGCGGCGGCGAGACCGGCGCGATCACGGTCCTGCTCGGCTGGCTCGGCGGGGCGCTCGGCTGGTGGCTGCCGAAGTACTGGCTCGGCGCGCGCCGCGCCCAACGCAAGCTCGCCCTCTCGGTGGAGTTCCCCGTGATGCTCGACCTGCTGCAGATCTCGATGCAGGGCGGGATGAGCCTCGGCGCGGCGTGGAAGTCCGTCTCGTCGAGTCTCGACGGGCGCGGGGCGGCGCTCGCCGACGAGATGCGGCGCGTCGACCTCGAGGTGGGCTTCGGAAAGCCTTGGGCGCGGGCGCTGGAGAGCGCGACGGCGCGCACGGGCCTCGACGAGTTCCGCTCGCTCGGACTCTTGCTCGAGCAGACCGAGCGCTTCGGCACCGAGATGTCGCGCGCGATCGCGGTTCTGGCGGACTCGCTGCGCCACTCGGAGCTCGCCTCGCTCGAGGAACGCGCGCACGAAGCCTCGGTGAAGATGCTCTTCCCGCTGGCGATCTTCCTCCTTCCGGCGACGCTGTTGCTCGTCGTCGGACCCTTGCTCTCGATGCTGTTCGAGGCCCTGCAGCGTGCCAACGCGGAGTAGGACCTCCCGGACCGAACCATGGATTCCCCGATGAACCACCCCCTACGACCCGGTGCGCTCGCGCTCGCCCTCGCGCTGCTCGCCAGCTGCTCCGGCCCCCAGAAGGACGCGACTCCCTCGCAAGCCCTGGCGCAAGAGGACGTGCAGAAGCTCGCCGACGAGCGCTTCGTGCGCGAGCCGTTCTCTGATCAGGTGCGCGCCGGTGTCCTGCGCCAGCGCGCGCTCTTCGATCACCACTTCCTGCCGGAGTCCGCGCAGCTCTCGCGCCTTGGGAACCGCGACCTCGCGATCCTCGCGCGCGGCTTGGGCGAGAGCGGCGGTCGCATCGCGCTCCCGCAGGGCAGCGCGAGTGCGGAGCTGCACAATGCCCGCGTCGCCCTGGTGCGCGACACGCTCGTCACCATGGGAGTCGCCGCCGAAGCCATCTCCGTGGACACGGGCGCGGCCGGCGGCAGCGGCATCGCCGCGGCCGATGCGCTCTCGATCCGTGCGAGGATCGCGTCTTCGCCCATGCCGCAGCCGGGCAGCAGCGGAACGGCCGCCACCAGCACCACCCCGACGAGGAACCTGCAGTGAGCCCGCTCAAGAATCGTTCGTGGAGCGCGCTCGCGCTCGTGATCGCCCTCGCCGCGTCGTCGTGCCAGTCGACGCCCGACCCCAACCTCGACTGGTTCGAGGGAGGTGCGTTGAAGCCGACCACCGCGCAGACCTTGCAGCTCACCGCGCGCGTCCTCGCCTCGCGGGGCGACACCACGCGCGCGGGTTACGTGATCGAGCGCATGCAGCGTGAGCACCCCGACTACCTCGGCACCTACACCGAAGGCGCCGAGGTGCTGCTCGCGGAGGGCCGCATCACCGAGGCCATCGCGTGGCTCGATCGCGGTCTCGAGCGCTTTCCCGGCAACGCCGTCCTGAGCAACGACCGCGGACTCTGTCACCTCTTGGCTGCGGACCTCGCCCACGCGACCGCGGACTTCGAGGCGGCCTACGAGTTGGACTCCTCGGACGCGGAGTACGTCTCCAACCTCGCGCTCGCACGCGCGCTCGGCGGCGATGCGAGCGCCGCCGAGGCGCTCTGGAATCGGGTACTGCCGCCGGCGGATGTGCGGGCGAACCTCGCGATCGCAGAGGCGAGCCGAGCCCGCTTCGCTCCTGCGAACTGATCGAGCTCCTCGTAGCTCTGCAGCGCCGCGCGCCGGTCTCCACCCACGCAGGGGAGGCCGGCGCGCGGCGTTTGGCGGCCCTTGGAAAACTCGGCGCGGTCCCAGACGCCCAAAACAGGTTTCCGGCGCCGCGTTCCGACCTCGGGCCCCAAGTCGGGGCAGACTCCCCTTGGACGCAGCACGGGCGAGTGCCCCGCGCCGTCCACTCTCTCTCGAAAGAACTCCCACTGCCCACCTTTACTGGAGACATCGCAACATGAAGAACTGGATCAAGATGTTCATCGCGGACGAGCGCGGCGCCGAGTCGACGGAAGTTGCCATCACGGGCGTCGTCCTCGCGGGCGGCTCCGTCGCGGGCTTCACGCAGCTCAAGGACAAGATCGAGCAGAAGGGCGACGAGCTCATCGGCAAGCTCGACGCCGCGACCGGCGACTAGTTCGACACACGACTTGCGGCTGGAGCGCCCCGTCGGGACTCCTCCTCGCCCCCCCCAACCGGAGGGGCGCTCGTCGCAGCGGCGCCGGCCTGGCCCCTTGGAGGGGTCGGGTCGGCGTTGTCTGTTTTCACGCCCCGGATCGTCCCTTCGTCACCGACCGACAATGGGAATAATTCAGAAGTGAAACGTTCTAGTCGGGCCAGAATTTCAGAGTTTGTCACTTCCCATCGGCCCGATCTCGGGGGAACATTCCCTTGTCGCAGTGGCCGTGGCACTTGGGCTCGGTCGGGTGCGACTCAACCCCTCCCCCTGTCTGGGAACCGACATGAAGAACTGGATCAAGATGTTTATCGCCGACGAGCGCGGCGCGGAATCGACCGAAGTCGCCGTCACCGGCATCGTTATCGGTGGTGGTTCGGTCGCCGGCTTCACCGAGCTGAAGGACAAGATCGAGCAGAAGGGCGACGAGCTCATCGGCAAGCTCGACAGCGCCGACGGCAACTGATCGTCGCGCAACACGCACAGCGTTGCGGCTCCGGGCAACTGGAGCCGCAACACTTTCCGGCCCAGCCGGCGCGGCTCCAAAGTTTCCCGAAGAGGGTTCCAGCGGCGCCTCCCCCTCGGCCGATCCGGAAGCTGAGCGTGCTATGCACAGAATCGAGCCTCAAGCCATGACCCGTTGGATCCTCCACTTCCTCCGCGATGAACGCGGCGCTGAGTCGACGGAGCTCGCGATCACTGGCGTTGTCTGCGCAGGTGGCTCCGTGGCGGTCTTCGACGAGTTGAACGACAAGATCAACGAGAAGGTCAAGTTCACGGTGCGCTACGTCAACAAGGCCAGCGGCGACTAGTCGCCGATCGCGCTCGATTCCCACGATTCGCGGGTCGCGGCTCAAAGACGAGCGGCGGCCCGCGAGGCTTTTCAGGGACTTGGCCGAACGACGCGGAAGGTCAGGTTCACCCGCGGGGAGCGCACGCGCAGCCGCCGAGGCAGCGCATGCTGCCAGTGCTCCTGAGTGGGAGCGTCCATGACGACGAGCTCGCCATGGCCGAGCTCGAGCGCAACGGGGCCCGGGCCGTCCGGCGAGCGGCTGCGGAAGCGGAAGGTCCGCGCGGCGCCGAGGCTGAGCGACGCGATCGGTGCCGTCGGATCGAGCTCCCGTTCGTCGTCGGCATGCCAGCCCATCGAGTCACGTCCGTCGCGGTACAGGTTCAGGAGTAGGGAGTTGAAGCGGCAGCCGAGCTCGACCGACACGCGCTCGCGCAGCTCTACGGCGGTGGCGCACCAGGGCTCGACCACGTTCTGGAGGTCCGAGTAGCGGTAGTCGCAGCCGGGATCCGCCATCCAGCACGAGAGGCGCGGCATCGCATGGCGGCGGCCGAAGACCGTGATGTGCTCCTGCTTCCAAGGCACCTCCGCGAGCAGTCGCGCGAGCCAGCGATCCGCATCTGCGGACGGGATCCAAGCTGGAAAACGCCGCAGAAGCGGCGCTGCGCGTGCGCGTTCGTCACGCTCGTCCGACGGGCTCACCACGACGTCCGACGCAGCAGGTGCTCGACGATGCTCCGCTGCTCGCTCGGGAGTCGGCCGATCTCGCTGCGCAGCTTCGCCAACGCGCGCTCGCGGGCCTCCGCGCGCGAGCCGAAGCGCGAGCGAAACTCCGCGGCGGCAGCCGCAAACGCGCGCTCCTTGCGCAACTTGAGGGAGCGCAGTGCGCCCCACGCCGCAACCACGGTGACGAGGAGCAGCAAGAGAGGTGCGCGTATGGCGAGCGCTGCCGCGCTGAAGAAGGCCCAGATCGCGAAGATCTGCAGACATCCGCCACCTTGGCCGGCACGCTTCGCGGCGGAGAGAACCGCGACGACATCCTGCTCGATGCTCGCGCGGCTGGGGTCCGCGGTCGCGACAGTCGCCCCAGAGTCCACCATTTCCACAGCGTCGATCGGCAAGGTCGGCATCGGTGTAGATCGCGCGGGGGGCGTCTCGATGCGCGCGCTGGGCGACGGAAGCCGCGGCGGCTCGGGAGGGCGGTCCGGATGCGAAGGCCTTGCCGCGGGCCGCTCTGGCACAGGCATGGCGTACTCGAGAGGCTCGGGAGGCTCCGATGAATGCCTCGCCGGTGCGGGCGGAACCTCCGCGGCAGGAGCGACGCCCGCGAGCTCGGCGTAGCGCTTCTCGAGCTCCGCGAACCAACGGCGATCGAAGCGTCCGAGCAGGATCTCGCTGACGACGCCCTCGTAGCGACCCTCTGCGCCGCGCGCGAAGCCGAGGTCGTCTGCGGTGGCGCCGATGTGTCGGCGACGCACGACGATCTCCGCGTGGGCTTCGATCGGCTTGCCCCGCCACGAGATGAGCTCGAGAGGCGTGGCCGAGTGCTCCACCTCCTTGAAGCCCGAAGCCTGAAGCGCGAGCACGAGGTGGTGGCCCGAGGTCATCGACGTGGGAATGCGTCGCAGCTTGCTCATGCGCGCAGTCTAGTGCCTCGGAGGGCTTCCGGTTCCATGCCGTGGGAGCGACAATCGCGTTCATGATCGGCACGCTGGCGCTAGCGGTCCTCGCGCAAGGCTTCACGCCGCGACAGGTGGTGGCAGCGCCGTCGGACATCCTCACAGGGGTGGTCACGCTGCCGGAGCCACGCTCGACGTCGACCGTTTCCCGCGCAAGGTTCGAGCCGCTGCACTTCGAGCACGCTGGGCGCGTGTGGAGCGCGGAGCTCCGCATGCGCGTCGAGGAGGGAGCGCCTTCCACGTTGGCACTGCTCTCGGCGTCGGCGAGTCGCTGGCGCGTGCTCGCGGCGCCGGAGGGGCAGCCGCTCCGAGATCTCGACGCGTCGGGCGCTGTCCTGCGGCAGAGCGAGCTCGCGGGCGAGCTGTTCCCAGGCCACGTGCTGGTGCGCCGCGAGTTGCTCAAGCCGCGTGCGGGCCTCTGGAGAGTGCGGATCGAAGCCGACTCCGAGGTCGATGCGGACGACGGCTGGGCGATCCTTACCGGCGACCGCGGACTCGGCGCACGCGCATGGCTGAGCACAGCGTCACTAGTTCGCGGAGCGCCGGTCGCGATCTTGGCTCGCAGCGCGGACGAGCGCTCGATGCAGGCACTGTCCGCGCAGTGCACGCTGCACTCGGAGGGAGCGGCGCGGAGCGTACCGATGTTCGACGATGGCGAGCACGGCGACGACGCGCGGGGCGACGGCGTGTACGGCGCGTGGATCCCCGACGACCTCCTCGGTGAAGTGCGTGCCTGCGCGACCATCTTCGGTGCAACCATGTCGGGACAGCGCGTCGAGCGCAGCGTTCCCCTAGCCTTCGTGATGCACGAGCCCTTGCTCGACCTGAACGGAGAAGCGCGGGCGATCCCGCTCGACGGCTCGCGCTGTGCCATCGGGATACCCGCGCATCCGAGCGATTCGGCGCGGCGAGTTCAGGTCTCCGCGGAGGTGTGGGGCCGCCGTGGTTCCGACACCGTGCCGCTCTGCTGGCTCGCGCGCATGATGGAGCCGCGCGGGAGCGAGGATGCTTGGAATCTGGAGCTCGAGTTCGACCGACGCTGGCTCGATGTCGCGGGAGCGAGCGAGCTCGTCGAGCTCCGCAACGTGCGCGTGCAGGATCCAGATACGGCCGACGTGCTCGCGCTCGCCCCACGCATGCCCCTGCGTGCGAGCGTGGCGCTCGCCGTGCCCACGACGCCTTTCGCCGGTGGAGCGGCGGCGCTTTTGTCGAGCCTGAACACTCCTGTGGGGCCACGACCGCAGTGGGGCGGCGAACGTCCGATCCAGCCGGGCCTCGCGCTGGTGCACGGCTACTGCTCGACCGTGCCGCCGTGGCCGACCGCGGACTTCAGCGAGCCGAAGTACGTCTTCCTCGATTCGAGCGCGAACCGCTCGCACGACCAATTCGCGCAGCTGATCGCGTCGCGGCTCTACGCCGCGCAGTATTCCTCGTTCGGAGTCGTCGGACACAGCCAAGGCGGCTGCGCGGCGCTGCACCTCTTGACCTACTACGAGAGCGGACTCGACCACGCGCTCGGCCCGCGACTCATTCAGAGTGTGGCGACCCCTTATCAGGGCACCCCGCTCGCTTCGCTCGGTTTCTTCACCTGCGGAACCAACTCGAACCTCACGCCTTCCGGCGCTGCGACATGGCTCGCAGGCATTCCGACTTGGGCACGCGCAGAGGTGAGCTACTGGACGACCTCGAACAGCGGCGGCGCCTGCAACTTCCTGTCCGGTCTGCTGCTCACCGACCCTGAAGACGGAACCGTCGAGCGCACCCGCGGACAACTGCCCGGCGCGAACTCGATGGGCCATGTCGTCGGCTGGTGCCACACCACGGGCATGAGCAACCCCGCGAACTACCTCGACCACGGCCGCAACGTGCAGATGGACGCCGCGGCGGCCCGCTGAAGGAGCGAGCGATGCAGCGCGCAGCGACGCCGGGCAAGACGACTCGCTTCATGCTGGTCGCGGCGCTGTCCGCGGCGGCGTGCGCCAGCGTGCTCTACGCGCCGCAGCCCGTCGATTCGCCTCGCTTCGACCGCGACATCCGGCCGCTGCTCGCGGATCGCTGCTTCAGCTGTCACGGACCGGACGAAGCCAAGCGCAAGGCGGAGTTGCGGCTGGATACGGAAGAGGGTGCGCGAGCGATCCTCGCCGACGGCAGGTCGAGTGAGATGGCGCGGCGGATCGCGAGCCATGATCCCGACGAGGTCATGCCTCCGCCGAAGCTGAAGCGCCCGCTGACGGATGGGGAGCGCGAACTCCTGATGCGATGGCTCGAGAGCGGCGCGACGTACACACCGCACTGGGCGTTCGTCGCACCCAAGCGACCGCAAGCGCCCCGGGTGCAGGCGCGGACCTGGGCGCGCGACGAGCTCGACCTCCACGTCTTGGCCGCGCTGGAGCGCCGCGGGCTCGAGCCCAAGTCCCAAGCCGACCCGCGCGTGTTGTTGCGTCGCGCGTCGCTCGTACTCACGGGACTCCCTCCGAGCCCCGAAGACGCCGCAGAGTTTGCGCGTACGCCAAGCGACGCGGAATACGCGCGGCGCGTCGATGCGATGCTCGCGTCGCCGCGGGCGGCCGAACATATGGCGACCGTGTGGCTCGACCTCGCGCGCTTTGCGGATACGCACGGCTATCAGACGGACGGCAACGCCTTCACCTGGCCGTGGCGCGACTGGCTGCTGCGCGCGCTTCAGTCAAACATGCCCTACGACGACTTCGTGACAGCGATCGTCGCGGGCGACCTGAAGCCGGCGTCGACGATCGAGGATCGAGTCGCCACGGGCTTTCATCGACTGCATCGCATGACGGAGGAAGGTGGCTCGATCTCGGAGGAGTTCCGTCAGGAGGCGATCGCAGACCGCGTGAGCACCTTCGGTACGACCTTCCTCGGACTGACCGTCGAGTGCGCCCGCTGCCACGACCACAAGTACGACCCGATCCCGACGCGCGAGTTCTACTCCCTCGCGGCCATGTTCGGGCGCATCGACGAGAATGGCCTGAAGCCCTACGCCCTCCCTGTCCTTGCTGCACCGCCATTCGTGCGTCTCGCGACGCCGGAGCAACTGCGGCGGGAGCAGGAACTCCGGGCGGCCCTTCACGAAGCGGAGCTCCGGTTCCACTCGCAACGCGAGCGAGCGGTCGAACGCGTGCGTTTGCAGCCGCCTTCCGCATTGCCGACACCTACGGCGCCGCCCCCGGCAGCTCACTACCCGCTCGACGAACTTGCCGAGGGACTCACGCCCAACCGAGTCCTAGACGGCAAGCATGCGAGCACGGATCGCCACCGCCCCGAGCAGCTCGGGCAGTTGGAGCTCGACGAAGGACGCGTCGGAAAGAGCGCGAGATTCGACGGAGATGCAGGGCTCTGGCTCGATGGCTTCTCTGGCTTCGGGCGGCACGACGAGCTCAGCCTTGCGATGTGGTTGCGGCCCACGGAGCGCAACGCGCGGGCTGCGCTCGTGCACGCCTCGGGCTTCTACACGCAGGACGCCGACGCATCCGGGATCGAGCTCGAGATCGTCGATGGGCACGTGCGCTGGAGTGCGATCCACCTGTGGCCCGGCTCGGCAGCGAGTGTGCGCACGCGAGAGCCACTGCCCCTCGGGGAGTGGACCCACGTCCTTGTGACCTACGACGGATCGTCGCGAGCGACGGGGCTACGCATCTACGTCAACGGCATCTGCGTTCAGACCGAGGTCGTGCGCGACGAGCTCGACGGCCCGCTGGCGACGCACACGCTCGAGGTCGGATCGCGCTCGCGCGGGAACGGCTTCCGCGGCGGCTCGATGGATGAGCTGCGCATCTGGAGACGAGCGCTGAGCGCCGCCGAGGCCGCCGCGGTCGCGATCTCCGATGGCCTGTCGTTGCCACCGTGCAGCGACGACTCACGGATGGAGCATGCGGTCGACGTCGTCGACGCCGACGTTGGGGCTGCGCGTGAAGCGCTACGCAATGCGCAGCGCGAGCTCGCGGCGCACTTGGATCCGATCCCCGCCTTCGCTTGCATGCGGGATTCCGCCCGCAACCCGCCGACGCACGTGCTGCGGCGAGGCGCGTACGACCAGCCGGACCTGAGCAGCGAAGTGGCCCCAGGCGCTCTCGATGCAGTGCTCGCTTTTGATGAGAACCTGCCCAAGGACCGTGCAGGGCTCGCGCGCTGGATGCTCGATCCGCGCAACCCACTCGTCGCGCGGGTCGCAGTCAATCGCCTGTGGGAGCAGGCTTTTGGTCGCGGGCTTGTCGAGTCGAGCGAGAACTTCGGCCTGCAGGGCAGTTTCCCCTCGCATCCCGAGGTTCTCGATCTCCTTGCGTACGAGTTCGTGCATGGCCAAGGCGAGCGACTCCAGCCGTGGGATCTGCGCGCGACACTTCGGCGCATCGTCCTCAGCGCGACATTCCGGCAGTCTTCGGTCTGTAGCGCGGAGGAGCGTGCATCGGATCCGAGCAACGAGCGCCTCGCACGGGGACCTTCGATGCGCATGAGCGCCGAGATGCTGCGCGACAGCGCGCTGCTCGCGGCGGGCGTACTCGTGGAGCAGGTCGGTGGGCCTTCGGTGCGACCGTGGCAGCCCGAGGGCCTGTGGAGCGATGCGGGGCAAGGCGGTGGATACAGCGCCGATTCCGGCCCGAACGCTCATCGCCGCAGCCTCTACACGTTCCGCAAGCGCACCGTTCCGGTGCCCAACATGAGCACCTTCGACGCGGGAGCGAGAGAGCAGTGCCAGCCGCGGAGGGGATCCACGAACACGCCCCTGCAGGCCCTCGTGCTCTGGAACGATCCCGTCTTCGTCGAGTGCGCTCGCGCGCTTGCGCTGCGCGTGGCGCGCGAATCCGTAGATCGCACGAAACGGCTCGAGCGATCGTTCGAGCTCGTCGGCACGCGCGAGCCGGAGGCGGCGGAGCTGGAAGCCCTGCTCTCCCTCGTTGAGTCCGAGTCCGTACGATTCTCGGGGGACTTGCAGGGCGCGCGCGACGTCTGCGGAGAGTCGGATGCAGAGCTCGCCGCCCTCGTGCTCGCGTGCTCAACGCTGCTTGCAAGCGATGCCGCGGTGGTGATCCGATGAATCAGGAGCACTTGGATCGGCGCGTCTTGCTGAAGGGCGCGGGGCTCGGCCTCGGAGCACTCGCGCTCGGTGACCTCCTGCGCGCACAAGACGGTGTCAAGCTCGGCGTGCATCACGCGGCGCGCGCCAAGCGCGTGATCTACCTGTTCCAATCGGGCGGCCCATCGCAACTGGAAACGCTAGACCCCAAGCCGGGGCTACGAGCACTCCACGGTACGCCTCTGCCGGAGAGCGTGCGCGGTGGCCAGCGCCTCACGGGGATGAGCGGCAATCAAGGTGTGCTGAAGGTTGCGAGCTCGTTCACGGGCTTCGCGCGGCACGGTGAGTCGGGGCTCGAAGTGAGCGACCTGCTCCCCCACACCGCACGCATCGCGGATCGACTGTGCGTCCTGCGCGCCGTCCATACCGAGGCGATCAACCACGATCCTGCGATCACGTTTTTCTGCTCCGGCAGCCAGATTGCGGGGCGTCCGTCGATGGGCGCATGGTTGAGCTACGGCCTCGGCTCGATGAACGCGGACCTGCCTGCTTTCGTCGTGCTCGTCTCGAAGGACGCGCAGCGCGACCAGCCGCTCTACTCACGCCTTTGGGGATCCGGGTTTCTTCCAAGTGAACACCAGGGCGTCCAGCTGCGCTCCGGCGCCGAACCCGTCTTGTTCCTCAAGAACCCCGCAGGCGTCTCGCGCGAGTCTCGGCGGGCGATGCTCGACGCGCTCGGAGCGCTCGCGCGGAGTGCGACGGAGTGCGAGCACGATCCCGAAATCGCGGCGCGCATCGCGCAAGCGGAGCTTGCATATCGAATGCAGATGAGCGTGCCGGACGCGACGAGCCTCGCCGAAGAGAGCGAGGCGACGTTCGAGCTGTACGGTCCTGGCTCGCGCGACGCAGGCACGTTCGCTGCGAACTGCTTGCTCGCACGCCGCCTCGTCGAACGCGGCGTGCGATTTGTGCAGCTCTTTCACCAAGGCTGGGACCAGCACGGCAGCTTGCCCGGCGGGATCACGCATCAGTGTCGGCAGACAGATCAGGCTTCGGCGGCGCTCGTCCAGGATCTTGCTGCGCGAGGGCTCCTCGACGACACGCTCGTGATCTGGGGCGGCGAGTTCGGGCGAACGGTGTACTGCCAAGGCCGAATGACCGAGAACGACTACGGCCGCGACCACCACCCGCGCTGCTTCAGCATGTGGCTCGCGGGAGGCGGCGTGAAGTCCGGCCATGTCCACGGGAGCACCGACGACTTCAGCTACAACATCGTCGACGGCGGGGTCCACGTGCACGACCTACACGCCACGCTCCTGCACCTGCTCGGCATCGACCACGAACGGCTGACGTGGTTCTTCCAGGGTCGGCACTATCGCCTGACGGATGTCGCTGGCCGAGTGGTGCGCGAAATCCTCGCATGAGTGAGCCGTCTGAAATGCCGCGTCAATCGGAACGAGAGCGAGCATGAGCGTCGCGGTCTCACACATGTCTACGGACCGATCCTGGCGCATGCCTGCGGTGATTCTCGTCGCTGCGGCACTCGCGAGCACGGCGCCGCTCACGGTGCTCCTGATCGGACCGCTCGTGTTGGGCGTGCCGCATGTCGTCGGCGACCTACGCGTGTTGTGGCTCGGACGTCCCGGCGGATTCGGCGGCCAAGCGGCGTGGCTAACGGCGACGGCGCTGCTCGCGATGACCGTGCTACGTGGCGCGACGATGGCGGATGGCGTTCCCCGGCTGCAGTACGAGCTGCTCTGCGGGCTCGCCGCAGTTGCAGTCGCGGCTTGGGCGGGCGCAACCACTCCCCGTCGTCGGGCCGCCATGGTGCTCCCGCTGCTCGTCGCGGCATGGAGCTGTTGGCGATTTCCGCGGGAGTGCGTTCTCGCGCTCGCGCATGGGCACAATGCTGTCGCGCTCGTGCTCTGGATCGTGTGGAATCGTTCCCGCTCCGAGTCGCTGGGCGTCGCTGGGACCTATGTGCTCAGCGCGGCATGGGTTGTGTTCGTTTCTGACGCCAGCGTCGTCGGCGCCGTGCTAGGCGGGCTCGATGGCACGCAGATGCACCGCGAGCTCGCGCCGAGCCTCTCGGTGGACCTTGCCGATGCCGTGGTGCGCTCGTTTGCGTTCGCACAGCTCGTCCACTACGGAATCTGGTCTTGGAACCTGCCTGGCGGGACGCGGTGGGAACTTCGCAGCCACCTCGGAAAAACCGCCCTCGGAGCTTGCGTGTTCGTTGCGCTCGCGGTGCCATTGCTCGGCTCCATCGCTCCCGCCGAGACACGTCAAGCGTACCTTCAGGCGGTCTTGGCGCACGGCTGGTTGGAGCTCGCGGTCGCGGCCTACTTGCTGGCCAAGGGGGCACGACCGTGACCCTTTGGCTCGCGCTCTTCACTTGGACGCTCGTTCTGGAGCTCCCCGTCTACGCGTGGGCTCTCGGTCGAATCGGCGGTCCGTGGTGGCGCGTTCCACTGCTCACCCTCGCGCTGAACCTCCTCACACACCCGCTCTTCACTTGGTGGCAACTCGAGTTCGCCGCCGACTCGCGCGAGGTCTTCTTCGTCGAGGTCGCCATCGCGTTCGTCGAAGGGCTCGCGTTGGCGCTCGTGCTGCGTGAGCCGCGGAGCCCGAAGCCATGGCTCGCGGCCTTCGCAGCCAATGGCGTCTCCTATGGGTGCGGGATGCTGCTCGGGCGCGTGCTCTCCTGAGCACCCGCGCTCCGTGCTCCGCCGATCGTCGCGATCATCATCAGAAGTGAGGACAGGATCACGATCTGCGTCGTGAGTCCGTCGGAAACGAAACCGAGGCGAAGCTCTGTTGGGATCGAAAGCAGCAAGAGAACCGTGATCAAGCCGCGCGGCGCGATGAAGAGCAACGGCATCGCCGGAAGGCGGAAGACGCGCAGAGTCATCGCGCGCAGGACGAGAATTCCTCCGACGACGCCGAGCGCAACACCGAGCGTCCCGACATCCGCGAGCGACACGACGTCCAAGACGAAGCCAAACAAGATGAAGAACGCGATGCGCACCACGAACGTCACCTCGGCGGTGATCTCGCTGAAGCGATGCACCTGCTGCTCGACCTCGGCGGGATCGAGGAAGCGGAAGAGCCGCAGTTGCGCCAGCTTGCGGAAGTTGGCGAGGCACAGGCCGAAGACGAGGATCAGCACGAGCGCCGGAAGGTGGAGTGCCTTCGACACGGAGTAGAGCAGGACGACGAAGGCGAGGATTGGACCGAACTTGACGCGGTGACGGAGCTTGGCGACGAGCAGCGCGAGCAGCACGGACCCGAGCACAGCCAAGACGAGGATCGCGAGGAGCTGGGCGCCGAACTCCAATGCGACGACGAGCTCGAAGGTCTCGCTGGCGAGAACGAAGTTGAAGGCCAAGACGCCGAGGATGTCCGACAGTGAGCTCTCGTAGACCACGAACTCGCTCGTGCTTCGGCTGAAGACGCGCGCGGTTGGCACCGCGACGGCGCTCGAGATGATCGCGAACGGGAAGGCGTGGAGGAGCGCCACGCGCGGATCGCAGCCCGTCTCGCGCACGAGATATGCGGCAAGCAGTCCCGCAAGCACGAGCATCGGCAGGAGAGCCACGAGGCATGCTCGTAAAGCGATCGCCTTGGCCTCTGGGCGAAACTCCAGCTCGAGGGCCCCCTCGAAGACGATCAAGATCAGGCCGAACGTCCCGATCGTGGGCAGGACTCCGTCGAGCTCGACGGCGACGACGCCGAGACGATCGAGCAGCCACCGGCAGGCCATCCCCAGCGCGAGCAGCAAGATCACCGTGGGGATTCGAGTACGGGGCGAGGTGACCTCGAAGCCGTAGGCGACGAGCATCAGCACGGAGAGCAGGAGGAGCGGAGGGACTTGCACGGGAGCATTGGACGCCGCCGGGCGGTGCGGATCCAAGCGGTTCCCGGAGTCTCGCGAAGGCCGGTGTGCACGCGTGGCGGCCCCGCCGAGGCCGCTCCAAGGGTCGGTCCAAGGAATTCGGGAGTTCGCGTCCAGCGGGGGCCCCGTGGGTCACTTGGGTGGCGTAGGTCGCTCCGACCCACTCCTGAAACCCCTCGAAAAGGACCCTTCGCCATGTTCTCGACCCTCTCCCGCCTCGCTCTCGCCTTCGGCCTCGCCACCGCTCTCACCACGGCTCCCGCCGCCGCCCAGTGCGGCCCGGACAACCTCGACGGCGGACCCTGCTGCGCCCCCGCGAGCGCCGTCCTGCCCAACTTCCCGAAGATCCTCGGCACCGACGCTCGCTGGCTGGCCTTCGACAACTGCAACCTCGCGCTGAACAAGCTCTACTGCGTCGACCTCGGCAAGCCGATGCCGCTCTCGCTCGCGGGCGCCGTCTACTGCGGCCAATACAACATTCGCCTCCAGCTGCGCGACTGCCCGACGGGCGTGCTGCACTGGTCCGGCGGCCTGCGCGCGCAGTACTCGCGCAACTGGCAGGAGTCGAGCATCCCCGGCGCGGTGAACCTGACGGTGTGGCGCTTCATCGTGAACGGCGACCTCGTCCCGTCCGCCGCGGTTCCGATGACGCCGCTCGACCGCCCCGCCTCGCTCGGCACGTACTCGCGCCTGTATGTCTCGGGCCACATCGACTACGCGCTCGACTGCGCCACGGGTCAGTGGAGCGTGGCGTGGGCACTGAGCCACGAATGCGATCAGATCCACCACACGCCGACCTCCGCGCGGCCGGCTCCCGCTGGCGGCTTCGACCCCGCCAAGAGCTTCTCCATCGTCGGCCCCGGCACCGGATTCGTGCCGACGCCCGTCAACACACCGATCAGCAACGGTCCGATCGTGCAGGGCTCGATCCGCTGGAACAACTGGGCCGCGGGCACGAACGTCTGCACCTACCGCGAGCCGGCGAACGGCAGCCTCACGGCGCTCGCAGCCTTCTGCCTGTGCGCGAACGTGGCGCCCGCTGCCGGACAGTTCATCAACACGTTCCTCACGGCGAGCGGCATCTGCGGAACGCAGGTGATGATGACTCCGAACAATCGCTTCACCCAGAAGCGCATCGGTACTTGGAACAACCCCGCGGTCTTCCCGGGCATCGAGACGGTGCTGTTCGACTTCGGCAGCATGCAGCTTGTCAACGGCTGCACCGGCGCGGTCACGACCGAGTGGTACGAAGGCAGCGAGACGATCGGCGGATTCCCGGCCTTCGACTGGGCCGGCACGACCCTCGGCCGCCAGTTCGAGGACTACGGCAGCTGCAACACCTCGCCGACGAGCGCGGCGATGCGCATCGGTGCCCCGCACGTCACCAACTCGATCCTCAACTTCAACCTGCCCTGACACGCTGCAGGGCGACAGCCGCAGGCGCGCGGTGATTCAGGAGCGCCGCGATGCCGGACACCCCTCCCACGAGCCCCAGCTCGCGCGAGGGGTGTCCTCTTTTTCGAGTACGCACAACTTGAGTCCGTGACTCGGCGAGAGGCCGACTGCGACACGGCGCGGTGGCGCGCGAGAGAGAGCACGAAGGAGTCTCCCCATGAAACTGCCGTGGACACGCGCCATCTTCTGGATCGGCGGCTTCTACGACCTGCTGCTCGGCCTCGCCTTCCTGTTCGCCGGTCCCCGCATCTTCACGGCTGCCGGAATCGAGCCCCCCAATCACTGGGCGTATCTCCACTTCCCGGCGCTCCTGCTCCTCGTATTCGGCGCGCTGTTCCTCCAGATCGCGCTCGACCCTGTTCGCAATGGGAATCTGATCCCCTACGGCATGGGCTTGAAGGTGGCCTACTGCATCACGGTCTTCGGCCACTACTTCACGGGCGGACTGCCGGCACTGTGGGTCCCGCTGGCCTGGGTCGACCTCGTGTTCCTCGCGGGCTTCGCCGTCGCGTGGGACCGCCAGCGCCGCGGAGCGCCGTGCTGAACGGCCTCGTGACCGGTGACCCGTGAGGCCACCCGAACGCCCTTTGGAAGTTAGGCGCGGAACGTGACGAGCAAGACCACGCGCTCGCTCTCGGCGAGATTCCATGCGGTGTGCTCGCGCGAGTCATCGAAGAGGAGCGCGCGGCCGCGCTCCCAGCGTCGGATCTCGTCACCACTGCGGATGCCGACGTCGCCGCGCGGAACGATCAACGGAAGATGGCAGCGCAGCGTACCCGCGAGCTCGCCGCGATGGGCTGCAAGCCGTGTGCCCGGCAGGAACAGCGAGAAGCCCGCATTCACAAGGCCGGGGACCAGCATGCAGGCGCGTGCCGTACGCGGACATGCACGGCGATTTTCCGCACAGCGCGCATCACTCCCGAACAGCGTGAAGTACTTCCAACCCCGCTCGTCGTAGTCGCCTCCCGGAAGTGAGAGTGCATCCGGTGCATCGACGAAGCGCTCACGGCCGAGCGCGTGCAGCTCGAGCAAGATCTCCTCGAAGTGCCTTTCGAGAGCCGGAACGAAGACGAACTCGTCGGGGTCGGGGAACGCGGTCATGGCGCGCGACTGTAGCGGTCACGCGCCGCGAAGCGAGCGCTCAGGGACAGATGCGGAACGACACGGCGTTCGAGAGACCCGTCCCGAACCCCTGCGGATCCGCGCCGTCGCGGTACCACCACTGCGCGTAGACCGTGTTGCCCGCAAACAGCGCGGGGTCGACTCCGGCGCGGATGCGTGCGTTGAAGTCGAAAGAGAGGACACCGGAGCAGTCGTCAGGGCCGACGTTGCCGCCGGAGTCGACGAGCGGTGAGCGCTTGGGCGTCCCACCTATGCACTTCGTGCCACCTTGGAAGATCGTCGATCCCGACGTGAAGCCGTAGAACAGAAGCCCCGAGCGTTGGTTGATCACGTTGGCGCCGGTGATCGTGAACGGCGCAGTCCCGCTCACACCCGCGCTCCCGCTCGCCGCAATCTGCGGCACGCAGCCCTGACTGTTGGTCTTCGCCGTGCAGTACACGCTGGGCGACGGGCAGGTGCTGTTTCCAGGGCCCAAGGTGACGAGCGCGAATTCGTCGAGGTTCCAGCCGCCAAAAGCCACTCCGCCGTCGGACTGCAGGCTGAACTCGATCTGGACGGTCGGGTTGTTCGCGGCGAGCGACGAGATGTCGAGTTGGAAGGGAACCCAAGCAGTGTCGATCAGGTCCGCCGTGTTCGGGTTGATCCACACTTGCGTACCATTGACCCGAATGCGCGCTTGGTCGTACTGCGACGACTCCACCGTGAGCCAGCGGCGAAACTCGAGGAACACCTGCTGCGCGCCTGAGCAGTTGATCGCAGGCGAGCGCAGATAGTTGTTCACGTTGTTCGCATACGAACCGTTGAACCCCGTCGGGCCGAGGTCGTTGCCCCACACGCGCGTGCCCGCGAATGCCGTCGCCGGGTCGCCTGCTTTGCCGTAGAGCACGCCGCGCTGCCAATCGTCTTGCGTAGCGGCCTGCGCGTGAGTCCATCCATTGTCGGTGGCCTCCTCGAAGCCCGTGGAGTAGAGCACCGTGCGCGTGCCGACGAAGAAGTCGTACGGCGTGCCGCCGGTGTCCGAACCCTTGGGCGCAACCTCAACGGCTCCAAGATTGTCGAGCGCTTCGATGTAGTACTCGATCACGCGAGGCGAGCCCTGCGCAGGCAGCAACCCACGCCAACCGACGCCACCGGTGCTCACCATGGCAGTCGAGCTCCAAGTCGCCGCGCCTCGCACGCGGTACTTCAGTGAGACATTGCTCACCGTGGAGGCGTACAGGCTCTGCACATCGGCCTGCACGACGTAGGGTCCGAGCGCGTCGGTGGTATCGGGAAGCTCCGTGTGCGTGATCGTGAGATCGACCGGATCCGCGAGCGTCGCGCCGCAGGCGAGCACGCCCTTGCAGATCATCTGCGCGAGGTCGAAGTCCGTCGTGGAGGTCGGGAACGCGTCGGAGCTCGTGTGGATCTGCGAGAAATACTGCGTCAAATCCTCGAAGAAGAACGCCGCGGGGATGCCGACGGAGTTGTACGACGCATGGTCGGAGCTCCCGGCGCTCAGGTTGCCGCTCGTCGCGGCCCAGTTCGCGACATAGAGCGGCGCGGTCTGCTGGCAGAACGCCGTGAGCGCCGGTGAAGTGTTGTTCGTCGCGAAGTCGCAGTCCCGCACATCGGTGCTCGCGCGATACGCGATCATGTCCATGTTGAGCATGCCGACGACCTGCTTGCCCTGCGCGAGCATGTTGTTGGCGTTGGCACCCGAGCCGAGCAGGCCGTACTCCTCGCCCGAGAACCAGACGAGCCGCACGGAGTTGGCGAAGGTCGTGCTCGACGACGCGAGAATGCGCGCGATTTCGAGCACCGCCGAGCTGCCGCTCGTGTTGTCGTCTGCGCCTCTGCCGACCGCGGCCGTGCCGCCGGAGTAGTTACGTGTGTCGAAGTGCGCGCCGATCACGACGTAGCGGTTGGGCGTCACCGCGCCGGGAATGTCGACGACGATGTTCGTGCCGTGCGACGCGCTCCAGTTCTCGCTCACGGGCGAGTAGCCGTAGCTCTGTAGCTGCGCAACAAGCTGGGACTTACCGGCGTTGTAGTTCGTCAGGTTCTGCGAATCGCGATTGGTGTACGTCGTGTAGGACTGCACCCAAGACTGCAAGTTGGCCTTGGTGACTTGGTCGACGAGGGACTGGATGCGCGGATCCGCGGCGAGCAGCGCGCTTGGAGCGCTGGAGGCGACCGAGAGCGGCGCGAGCGGCTTCATCGGAGTGCGCGCGATCGCAGTGTGACCCGAGTGGCACGTGCGACCGGGCCGGAGGCTCTCGGGATACTCCGGCAGCCCGTGGGGAACGCTGACCAGCGCAAGCCCGTCGCGCGCGAACTCGATGCGCGCCGATGCGGCGACGTCCTCGCGGACGTGTTCGTCGTTCAAGTCGACGACGAAGAGCTCGTCGCTTGGCGCGATCCCGAGGAGCGGATAGAGCTCCACCTCGCGCCCGCGCAGCGCGTTCATGTCGCGCTCGCCGAGAGCGCCGACGAGAAACGGCCCGGCGTCGAACCACACCTCGCCCACGCGCTTGAGCTTCTCGATCAGCTCCCCGTCGCCCCCGTGCACCACGGCCATGGGCTTGCGCGAGAGCTGCTCCTGCGCTGTGCCGGCGCCTTGGATCGACAGGGACGAAACAAAGACCGCGGCCAGCGCGGCGCTCGGGACGATCGGCATGGACGGTTGGAACTCTGGACGCCAGCGTCGATACCCCCCCACCCCGTGCGCATCGCCCGTCGGCCGTGGAAGTATCGCTATCAAGGATACGACGATTCCCGCACTCCGTCGGTTCCCCGTGCTTTTCGGCCCGCGCGCACGCGCCGCGGTGGATCGGAAGGTCGTATCCTCGGTGGCGAAAACGAGGAGTCCCGATCCGTCATGCGGCAAACTTGGCTTTCCTTCGCGCTACTCTCGACCACCGCCCTCGCGCAAACGCCCGCTCCGTCTCGTCCGGTTCCGGTGACCGTCGAGCATGCCCACGACATCGACCTTCGCGAGCGGCTCTGTCGGGCCGGCGAGGTCTGGTTCGACGCGGGAGAATTCCTCGTCGGTGCCCTTCGACCGGCCGACATCGCGGCGCTGCGCGAGCGCGGGACCGAGGTGCACGAGCTCAGCGCACTCGGCGCGCTCGATCCGCTCTTCGTGGTCGATCTCGCCCATGCCGATGTGCGCGCGGACATCGACGCCGCGGGGACGATCCTCTACCGCTGCGGTCGACAGGCCGTCGTCAGCGTGCCGGTGAATCTCGACGAATACCCCGAGAGCCTGCGACCCGGTCGCACATGCCATGGCGGGCATACCGCCGTCCCTCGCATTCCGATGCGCGCAGCGCAGGCTCCGGCGCCCGGCTCCCCCTTGGCTCCCTTCGCAGCGGCGGCGCCGGGTCGCCCGAGCGTAGCCGCGCTCTCGACCACTCAAGGTCCGGCGTTGCTCGTCGGAGGCGATGCGCGGATCCAGACGATCGTCGACGCTGTCTCGAAGACCAACCTGCAAAACAACACGCAGTACTTCTCGTCGACGTGGACGAATCGCGACTCGCGCAACCTCAACAACTTCAATGCGGGCAGGGCCCAGCTGATCTCACGCCTTCAGGGCTACGGCTACGCGCCGACGACGCAGCAGTGGGACTCTCAACACGGCACGAACATCATCGTCGACATCCTCGGCGCGAGGAATCCCAACCAGTTCGTGGTGATCGGGTCGCACTTCGACACGCGCAACTACAGCTCGGGCACGAACGCATCCGCGCCGGGAGCCGACGACAACACGAGCGGCAGCATGGGCGTGCTCGAAGTGGCGCGCATCCTCGCAGGCAAGGGACCGTTCGAGAACTCCATTCGGCTCGCGTGGTTCTCCGGCGAAGAGTACGGCCTGCTCGGCTCGGGCGCGCTCGCGTCGCAGATGGCGCAGCAGGGCAAGCAAGTCGTCGGCATGCTCAACATGGACATGATCGCGTACCGCGCAGCGAACGACGCGCGCGACGCGGACCTCGCCGTCAACAACACTTCGGGGCCGCTGACGGCGTTCTGCCTGCAAACGGCGCCGCGCTACGTCACCGGCTGGGCCGCGACGACGGGCTCGCTGCTCGCGGGAAGCTCCGACCACGCCGCCTTCCATGGGGCGGGCTTCCACGCCGCGTTCTTCTTCGAAGACTTGGGCCAGTACTTCTCGCAGATCCATACGCCGTCGGACGCGTTCACCGTCTCCACCAACGACTTCGACCTCGCCAAGATGATCGTGCAGGGCGTGGTCGCGTGCGGCCTGACGCTGGCCGAGCCGCTCGACATGACGATCGCGCACACGCCCCTGCCGAACACGACAGACGCGACCGGTCCGTACCTCGTGACTGCCACGATCACGGCCAGCGGCGGTGCGACGGTGCAGTCGGCGACGCTGCACTACTCTGGCGATCTCGGCCAGAGCTGGAACACGCGGGCCATGTCGCAGAGCGGCAACGTTTGGAGCGCGTCGATTCCGACCTTCGGCTCGCCGCGTGAGCTGTGGTACTGGATTGAGTCGCTCGACTCGAACGGCGCCGGCGAGTTCGCGCCCGAGGGCGTGGACGCGGGCGTGCCGCCTTGGAAGTTCTTCGTCGGAACGCGCAATGTCCTCTACGCGACCGATTTCGAAGGCACCAACATCGGCGGGTGGACCAATGGCGCCTACAGCGGCCTGAACGACTGGCAGTGGTCTCAGCCCGTCGGCGAGTCGGGCGACGCGCCGACGGCCTACAGCGGCGCGAAGTGCTGGGGCAACGACCTCGGCACGCAGTCGACGTGGTATGGCGACTACAACAACAGCACGCACTGCTGGCTGCGCTCGCCCGTCGTGAACTGCTCCAGCGCGAGCAGCGTTCGGCTGCAGTTCCGTCGCTGGCTCACCGTGGAGTCCGGCACGCAGGACAAGGCGCGAGTCAAGGTCAACGGCACCGTGGTGTGGTCCAACCCGACCACCGCCGATTTCATCGACACCGAGTGGGTGCCGGTCGATATCGACATCACCGCACTCGCGGCCGGAAATCCCTCGGTGCAGCTCGAGTTCTCGCTCCAGAGCGACACGGGCATCGTGTTCGGCGGCTGGAACATCGACGACGTGAGTCTGGTCGAGCTCGGGCCCGGCACGTTCAACTGCCCGGCTCCGCTCGTCTACTGCACATCGAAGATCAACAGCCAAGGCTGCACGCCGTCCGTGGCGTCCTCCGGCGCGCCGAGCCTGACGTCGGCGAGCCCGTTCACGATCTCCGCCTCGCAGCTCATCAACCAGCGCAACGGCCTGCTCTTCTACGGCTTCGCTCCGTCCGCGAGCGCCTTCTACGGTGGCACGAAGTGTGTGAGCTCGCCGCTGAAGCGCATCGTGATGCCGAGCACGGGCGGAAACGTGGGAGCCGACGACTGCAGCGGCACCTTCGCGTTCGACTTCAACACGCGACTGCGCTCGGGCCTCGATCCGGCGCTCTCGATCGGTGTCGATGCCTTCGTGCAGTTCTGGTATCGCGACTCGGCATCGACAGGCGGCGTCGGCATGAGCAACGCGCTGCAGTTCCGCGTCTGCCCCTGAGAAGACGCTCGAAGCTCCTCCAGCGCCGAGCTCATGACCGGCCATGGCCGGTCGCCGAAAATGGGCACGTCGGACGCTGGCTCTGGGTTCGTCGCCGAGCAGCGAGCGCTGTGAGCAGGTCTCAACGCAACGCCTGAAGCACCTGCGGCGCGAGCGCGTCGGCCCACGCGGCGTACGCGCGCGGCGAAAGGTGCAGGAAGTCGGGCATGTCGGCGGGGTCGAGCGAGCCATCGGCGCGGACCCAGCGGTCGCCGATCGCCACGGACTCGTAGCCGAGTGTCGCAGCCTGCGCACGCACTGCTTGGTTGAGTTGCGCGAGCTCGCCGCGCATCGGGTTGAAGCGCTCGCCACGCGGAAAGACGTCGAGCACGAGGAGCTTGGCCGCGGGCGCTTGGGCACGGAGAGTGCGGATCACCTCGAGCACGCCTGCGAGAGCCTGCTCGCCCGTGTGCGTGCCGTGGCCGAGGTTGTTCGTTCCGATCAGCAGCACCACGCACTTCGGCTGCAGTCGCGTGATCGGCGCCTGCTGCAGGCGCCACAGGACGTTCTCCGTCCGATCCCCGCTGACCCCGAGGTTGAGTGCCCCGAGCGGCTGGAGCGTGTTCCTCCACGCCTCCGCTCCGCCGTCTTCCCAGCCCTGGGTGATCGAGTCGCCGAGGAACACGACGTTCGCCTGTGGCGCTTCGGCCGCGCGCCGCACGCACTCGGCCTGCCGCTCGAGAATCCAGGGATCCGTGCGCGGCGCGGGAATCACCGCGCTGTTCACGCTCGGTGCGGCGACGGGTTGCGCGCTGGGTGCGACTTGAGAAGGCTTCGTGGTCGCGCAGGCTGCGAGGAAACACAACACGGAGAGCGCGGAGACGAGGTGCTTCATATCGCGAACGTACGTGCGCACCGCGCACGGCGCCAGTTCAGTGTGCAGACTTCGAGAGCCGTTCACCGGCGAGCACTGCCGAAGCGATGCGATTGGAGTCGGGCGGCAAGGGGCAGGTGGCGTACGGCGTGAAGCTGCAAGGCGGCTGGTACGCGCGATTGAAGTCGATCGTGACGAAGCCGTCCTTCGGCGCAGGGAGGTCGAGGAAGCGTCCGCCCCCATAGCTCTCTCGCCCGTTGCTCGCGTCTCCGAATACGACGAAGAGGCCTCCCGCGCTGCCCGCGGTCGCGACGAATCGGTAGGCGCGGCCATGGAGCGAGAACTCCAGCTCCGCCCTGACGCTCTGTTGCTCCACAAAACCCGTGACGTTCGTGATGGCGACCATCCGCGGGGCCTCGGGCTCGAACGCCCGTGCCTGCACTACGAGCGCCGGATCATGCTCAAAGAGTTCGATTCCACGAAACTGCGTACGCACCGCGCTCGCGTTGTCCTTCACGCGCAGGGCGAGCTGATCGTTGCGGCGCAGCAGCGTGAAGGAGACGCTCCCGCTGCGAACCACCGAAGGTGCACCCACGTCGTCGGCGACGAGTTCCAGCGCGGAACCACCGTCCGCAGGCTCGAAGGACACGCGCTCCGACTCGACCACGAACGTGCCGATGTGAGCGCGTTCGCAGTTCGCGTAGCGAAGCTCCATGTCCGCGGCACTCCCCGCTCGGAAGCGGCCGTCCGCGAGAAACTCAAGCCCGACGAGGGTCAGCCAGCCATCCTCGGATTGCAATCTTACGAGGCGCTGCGCGTGCCACGCGCGTTGATCGATACTCGCCTGTGAAATCACAAGGTTCTCCTCGGTGGAGCGACACGCGCCAAAAGCAACGAGCGCACAGAACAGGAAACCACGCATGCGGAGAGCCTAGCGCGTCCTTCGCCAACTCGAGTGCTGGATACGGAAGCGCGCTTCCCCCACCGTGATCCGGTCCAACGTCGATGCGATGGCCTCGAGCTCCGGACGCGCGTAGTCGGAGTCGCGGTAGACCACGTGCAGCGTGAAATCCATCTTGGAGCCCGCCGACAGTTCCTCGGCCACTCGCCTCCACGTCGTGAGCGATGCGAGGATTTCGGGCCGCGTGCGCAGGTAGTGACGAAGCGGCGCGTCTGCGAACGTTGCGCTCGTGCCGGTGATGGACACCACGCGATCTCCGGGGCGCCACGCACTTTCGACCTCCGCGCAAGCCGAGGAGTAATCCTCGCGGAGGTTCCGTTGACGCAGCAGGACGGTGTGAAGCAGCAGCCCCATGCACAACACTGCGCCGAGCGCGCCGCCGATCGAAGCTCGATGCGTTCGCAGCCCCAGCGAGATCGCCCAGCTCAGTCCCGGCGTCGCGAGCAGCAGATAGCGCGGCTGAAAGCCACCTCCGACCGTGAGGGCCAGCGCGAGCGTCGCAGCCACAGGCAACACGAAGAGCACGAGCGCTTCCCGACATTCGCGCTCCGAAAGCGCGAGGAAAGTGCAGCGCGCGACCGCGATCCACGCGAGCGCTCCGAGCAAATAGACCAGCCAATGCCACGCGGGATCCACCGCGTCGAACTCCACGGACAAGAGGCGCGGCACGAGTTCCGCAAAGTCCGCCGGTGCGATGCGCAAGGTGTCGCCCCATTCGCTCTGAAGCTGCGAAGGGAGAGCGTAGAGGAGCCACGGCACCCACAAAGCAAGCCCGATCCCCGCTCCGACGAACACCGGGACTCGACTCTGGAGACTCGTTCCACGTACGCAAGCGAGCAGGCCTGCGCACGCACCGAGGTAGTGCGAACCGAACGCGCACGCGGTCCCGAGCGCAACAAGAGCCGCTCCCGAGACGGCACGCTTCTGCGCCCGCTCGGCGCCAACGAGCGCGAGCAGCGCACCGAACTCGACGAACGGGTACATGCGCACTTCCTGCCCCATCCAAATCTGGAAGGGTGAAAGTGCGAACAGAGCGATCGCGATGGGACGCACGCCCTGCGTGGTCCAAGAGCGCGACCAGAGCGCGAAGAGCAGCAACGCGCCACAGGACAGGAGTGCCGGCAGCAGACGCAACATGGAGTCCGACTCGCCGAGCCAGCTCGACCCCACGCGAAATGCCCAAAAGCTGAGAGGTGGATGCCGATCCGCGAGCAGCACCTGCGTCGGGTCCTCGCCCAGCGCTACTGCGAGCGTTCCACACTCGTCGAACCACAGGGAATGCACGTCAAGCGCGGTCAGGCGCAACACACAACCTGCAAGCAGAAAGAGCGCGACCAGCGCCCGCGTTGCCTTCTCAGCAAGGACCTGCTGCGACATACCCGAGACCCTAGCTGCGAACCTGCGAGGTTTCCTCGGTCTCGTGCCGCACGCTCAGCGCTTCGAGGCGTCGACCGCGCGCACAATGGCACGCCCGAGCACGCGATCGCCCTCGTCCGAAAGATGCCAGCCGTCTCCCGCATGGAGATCGGAGCGGAGATTTCCATCCTTGGCGATGAGCTCGGACACATCGACGCGCGCCGTCAGCGCGCGCTTCGAACAACGCTCCGAGAGGAGTCGATCCAGTTCGCGGAGTCGCGCATTGCTCAGATATGGCCGCTGAGTGACGGCTTCGCAAGTCTCATCGACCGGCAGAATCGGCAGCGCGACGACCGCGACCTCCGCTGGCAGCGCCGCGAGCAGCGTCGCGTACTCAAGCGCGATGACGTCCGGCTCGCGGTACTTCAGGTCGTTCGCACCGACACCGAGGACAATGCAACCCGCACGGTTCGTGCACGGAAGAAGTGCGAACCCCTCGAGCAACGTGCTGACCGTGGTTCCGCCGAGCGCGAACGAGTGCACCTCGCGACCGAGCTCGTCAGCGCCCAGATCCTGCAGCAAGCTGTCGCCGAGTACGACGACGGCTCCCCGCGGCACCGCGCGGTCCCGCGCAGGCCACTGCAGCATCGCTTGGTACAGCGCGACGTTGCGTTCCTCGGGCGGCTCCCAGCCGAGCGTCTTGCGAGCGAGCGGCAGGAAGTTCGTTTTGAGAACGACGAAGGCGAGTACTCCGTGCAGCGCAAGTAAGTACAGCGCGAGCAGCCCCACCGTCCTGCCGCGAAGCCCGACGGTCTTCATGCGCCGCTCCGAGCCGCGCGTCCTGCGACACGCGTCCACCACGTCCGCGCCAGCCCCATTGCGGGATATTCGATCCACTTCGACACCGCCACGCCTCCGACGATACCGACGGCGACGAGCAGGAGATGCTGGACGTGCACATCGAGCTGCGAGAAACCGATCCGCTCGAACAGCTTGTACGCGAGCCCGAGCACCAAGAGATGCACGAGATAGATCGAGTAGGACGCCTTGCCCAGCACCGCGAGCCAGCGCGGTACGTTCAGCTCGCTCTCACGCTCGCGCTCGACGATCCCAACGACGAACAGCCATGCCGCGACGCCGTAGAGAAAGCGCGCGGGATCGGCGTAGCCGTCGATCCAAGCACGGCTCTCCGCGATTCCCACGGCGAAGAAGGCGAGCGCCCCTGCGAGCGCCATGGCTCCAGCTCCGGGAGCCCGCCAACGCCGCGAGATCCACGCAGCCGCCATGCCCATCACGAACTGGAGGTTGTACACAGAGGCACACACTCGCAAGGTGCGCAGCTCGGATGCCTCGAGCATTCCTGCGAACGTCGCCACGATCCAGAGAACCCAAGCGCCGATCAGCACGAGCCCCAACCGACGCGACACGAGCAACGCGACGAACAGCCCGTAGAACAGCATCTCGTGCTGAAGCGTCCACGCGACACCGACGATGGGCTCGCTCGAGCTCGGCAAGAGCAAGAGATTGGCAACGACCTCGCCGACCGATGGGGACCAAGCGCGAGAACCGAGCGTGGCGAGCACGGCATGGGCAGCGAGCACGGGCCAATACAGCGGAAAGATGCGCGTGCAGCGCCGCTCGGCGTAGCGCGGAAGCGCGGCGGGCGAGCCAAGGTCGCCCCAGTGCGCGAACAAAATGATGAAGCCCGAGAGCACGAAGAAGAAGTCGACGCCGGCGTGGCCGAACTTCTCGATTCCGAGCGCCCATGGCAGCCCAGACCCGTTGCGGTCAAGGTGCCGCGCCGCGTGATAGACGACGACGAGCGACGCCGCGACTCCGCGCGCCGCCTCGATTCCTTGCAGCTTGTGCTTCGCCGTGCTGGCGCTCACCGCGCTCGTCCTCCCGCGATCCGCCTCGGATTCCAACCGAGCGCGAGCATAGCGCTCGCGGACGCGCGACTCACTGAACGGGGCGCCAGAGGTTGCCGTCCGCAGCAGCAACGCCGCGCGCGAAGCCCGCGCTCATGTCGCCACTCGCGGCGAAGGCCGCGTCGAACGACGGTCCGCCCGTGATCCCGGAGTACGTTGCCGTGCCACGGTTGTTCATCTCGAGGATGACGCCTTCCTGATTGACGAAGAAGCAGCGCGTGCCCGTAAAACCCGCGCGGACCGGCCACGCGTACGCGCAGAAGCGGGTCTCGCACGCGTCGGGATCGGGGAACGGCCCCGCGAGCTTGCCGCCGAGCGCGTCCTCCGCGAGCCCTGTCATCGGCGTGCTCGAATTCCCCGGTAGCCACACCTGAAAAACGTAGCCGGAGTGCGTGACGACCGACTGCGTCAACTGCCCCATCGAAGGGAGGAGCGGGGAGGGATCGAGCTCGTGCGTCCCGGCCACGCCCGCCGAAGGCGAGCCGCCCGCGGCGATGCGCGCAGGCTTCGTGCCCGTGAGCTCTCCGAGGTAGCCGAACTCGGCCTGACCGTCGGCATCCGTGTCGATGGAGCCGGCCGACTGGATCGAGAGCTGCGCGCCGACGATCGAGCGCATCACGGTGATCGCGCTCGTCTCGTTCGCGGAGCGCCGGGCGCCGAGGAAGCGCGGCACGGCAAAGCCGACGAGCACCGCAATGATGGCGACGACGATCATCAGCTCCACGAGCGTGAAGCCGGACACTTGGCGAGTCTTCATGTTGGGGGGGCCGGTTGGAAGAGCGCGTTCACTTGGAAAGCGCACCCCGGTCGTTTCTTGGAGATCGACGCGCCGCTCGACGCATCTGGAGACGTCGACTGGGAATCGGAGATGCACGCTGTGGCGCCGTACAAGACGCGCACCCGCAGGGATTTCCGTACGACGGGTTCGGACGTTTGGCGGCCTGCGCGACGCAGCCCGCGGGCCCCTCCGTAGCCTTTCTCCAACACCGGATGCCTCGCGGGACTACCGGCCCTTCGATTTCGATTAGCATCAAGAGATGGCCGTTCCGCGTCCTCACACGCGCGGCCCGCCCCCACGAGATGAACGCACGGCCTTCTCCCCGCGACTCGAATCCGCCTCGCTGGCTCCAACTCGCTCGCGCGGCGCTCTGCGCAAGCTTGGCTTGCGTCGGCCTCCACACTCCGGCGCTCGCGCAGTGGACGACCCCGCAGGTCATCGCGCCGCGCGTGCAGTACCGCACGTTCCAGAGCGCCACGGCGTCCGCGATCGTGAGCTACCACGTCTGGACGCCGCCCGCATACGACACGGAGCCGACGCGGCGCTTCCCCGTGCTGTACTGGCTGCACGGCTCCGGCTCGCCGATCGCGCCGATCGCGCCGCTCTCGAGCTGGTTCGACTCCGCGATCGCTCAGGGTCTGATCCCGCCGATGCTCATCGTGTTCCCCAACGGCATGGGCTCGAGCATGTGGTGCGATTCGAAGAACGGCCTCGTCCCGATGGAGACGGTCGTGATCGGCGATTTGATTCCCGAAGTCGATGCGCAGCTTCGCACGATCCCGTCGCGCGCGGGCCGCATCGTCGAAGGTTTCAGCATGGGCGGACAAGGCGCCGGCCGCTTCGCCTTCAAGTTTCCGCATCTGTTCGTCGCGGCCTCGCTCCTCGGCGCGGGTCCGCTTCAGCTCGACTTCCTCGACGAGCCGCCGTGCAGCACGACGCCGCTCTCGGTGCGCCTGCAGCTCTACCAGAACGTGTGGGGCAGCGACCCGGCGTACTACCTCGCGAACACTCCGTGGACGCTCGCCACCAACAATGTGAGCACCATCAACGCCAGCGGAATCAAGCTGCGCATGGCGACTGGATTGCTCGACTGCATGATCGCGAACCACACGGCGCTGCACGACCAGATGACGACGCTGGGGATTCCGCACAGCTGGACCACACCTGCGGGAGTCGACCACGATGCGCTCGCGCTCCTGAATGCGCTCGGCCCGGCGAACTGGGAGTTCTACCGCGACGTCTTCGCACCGCCGCCGACCGGCTCGGCGTTTTGCCTCGGAAATGGCGCGGGGACTCCCTGCCCGTGCGGGAACACGACCACAGACGGCGGCGGCTGTGCGACCTCGCTCGGCATGGGCGCGCGCCTGCGCGCGAGCGGTTCGGCATCGCTGTCGTCGGACAGCTTCACCCTCTCGGTCTATCCGATCCCGAACACGTCGGTGCTGTTCTTCCAAGGCTCGCTGCAGCTCGGCAACGGCGCTGGACAGGTCTTCGGTGACGGCCTGCGCTGCGCCGGGGGCTCGGTGATCCGCCTCGGCGCCAAGCAGGGCGTCGCGAACTTCGCGCAGTACTCCCCGCCGCTCGACACGCCGATCTCGATCAAGGGCGCCGTGCCTGCGGGGGGAGGCACTCGCACCTATCAGGCGTGGTTCCGCAACCCCGACCCGGCCTACTGCACGACGGGCACGTTCAATCTCTCGAACGGCTGGACCGTCGACTGGACGCCCTGAGCCCGTCGCGCGCGACGCGTGGAGCCGCCGTGCGCGGGGTGCTAGCTTGCAGCCCGTGAGCGACGATCTCGACGCGTACAACCGCCAGCGCGCACAGCGACGCCGTGCCGAGATCGTCGAGCGCTATGTCTTGCCGATCGGCGCCGGCGCAGCGCACGGCCTCATGGCCCGCGCGCTCTTTGGTGCCAGCGAGACGCAGCGTTTTCTGGAGGTGATGACAGCGAGCTTCATCTTCTTCGTCCCCTTTTCCCTCGGCTTCGTGACGGTCGCGCTCGCGGAGCGACGGCAAGGCCTCAAGTGGCCTGCGAGGCTCTCGCTCGCGATCCTCGCGGGAATCCTCGCGCTCGCCGTCTCGCTCGCCCTCGCGTGGGAAGGGCTCATCTGCATCTTCCTGTGGTTCCCGCTGTACGTCGTCCTCTCCGCGCTCGGCGGTGCGCTGGCCGGCGCGATCGCGGACGCACGCCGCCGCTCCGGCAAGGACGGGAACGGGAGCGCACTGCCGTGCGTTCTGCTGCTGCCCTACCTCGCGGGCCCGATCGAGAGGTCGATCGAGACGGAGACGACGCTGCGCACGATCGAGAACTCGATCCGCATCGAAGCGAGTGCCGACCGTGTGTGGGAGAACATCGCGCGCGTTCCGCGCTTCGACGAACGCGAGCATCGCTTCGCGCTGAGCCACGCGATCGGCTTCCCCCGTCCACTGGAGGCGACGCTCAGCCACGAAGGCGTCGGCGGCGTGCGCCACGCGACCTTCGAAGGCGACGTGCTCTTCATCGAGACGGTCACGCACTGGGAGCCTCCCCGCAAGCTCACCTTCTCGATTCACGCGGACGCGGAGACGATCCCGCCCCACACGCTCGATCAGCACGTCACCGTCGGAGGGCCCTACTTCGACGTGCTCGAAGGCGAGTACGAGCTGGAGCCCCTGCCCGACGGCGCGGTCCTCCTGCACCTGCGCTCGCGCCACCGCGTTTCGACGCACTTCAACTTCTACGCGACGCTCTGGACCGATTTCATCATGGCGGACGTGCAGGGCTACATCCTGTCGATCGTCCGCGACCGGGCCGAGCGCCCCACGCGCTGAAGACGGCGTCAGCCCCCTCCAAGGCCTCGATCGGAGTGGATTCCGCGAGCAATTCCGTTTTCTCGACCCTCCCGCCCACCCAATTTGCACGTCTCGGTTATCGTCCAAGTCGCCGCGGGAGCGTCTCGCGTCCAAATCCACCCCTTCGGAGTCCTGCCTCATGCAACGCATTGCCCCCCTCGCCGCGCTCCTCGCGCTCGCGACCCATGCCTCTGCACAGTCTTGGTCCGATGACTTCAACCGCGCCAATGGCCCCATCGGTGGCAGCTGGACCACCGTCAGCGGCACTTGGGCGATCGTGAACAACCAAGGCGCGCACACCTCGACCGCCACCAACACCATCCTGCAGCACACGCTCGCCTCGGGCAGCTACGCGAGCACCGTCGCCGAGCTCGACGTGTTTTCCAACACCGGCACCGCGAGTTACTTCTCTGGCGTGCTGATCGGGCTCGGCGGCGCCGACACGATCATGGTCAAGATCCAAGACCAGAGCACGACGCTCACGGGCTTCACCAACATCGCCATCTACCACCGCACCAGCGCCACGGCATGGGGCGCGTGGACCGGCACCGGCACCGCGGCTTTCGCAGCACTCTCCGTGCCGTTCGTCTCGGGCCGCATGAAGGTCTTCTTCCCAACGCCAGACACGATTCAGATCGACATCGACACGGACTTCAACGGCACAACGGACCAGACCTACTCCAGAACCGGCGTGGGTACGATCGCCGCGAACCTTGGCCTGGCGCACGGGTTGAGCGCGTGGAATACGACGGCCGTCTTCGACAACTGGAACCTTTCGGTCACGCCGCAGCCGCCCTCGAACAACACCTGCGTCAACGCCAGCGTCCTCAACTACGGGACCATCGTCGGCACGACGAGCCTCGCCACGAACGACGGCAGCTCGAGCTGCGATCCGACGGGCAACGACGTCTGGTACGCCTACACGGCCCCGACTCTGGGCGGCACCGTCAACTTCTCGACGTGTGGCTCGGCGATCGACACCGTGCTCTCGGTGTACGACACCTGCGGCGGCAACCTGCTCGCATGCAACGACAACGGCGCGGTGTGCACCACGGGGGTCGCCGACGCGCTCTCCCTGCAAGTGACGCCGAGTCAACAGCTGCGCATCCGCATCTCCGACAAGGGCACGCCGGGCGCGTTCAGCCTGAAAACGACCTTCCAAGCGATTCCGCCCTGCCCGGGAACCGCGCTCACTACGGCCTTCGCCGGCGGCAACGGCGGCTCCCTCGGCGGCCAGGTCTTCTTCGATCTCAACGTGCTGCGGCCGAGCGGCCTGACGTTCTCGCAGCTCGAGATCAACGCGGGCGAGCCCGTCGGCAGCGTGTTCACGGCGTCGATGTACACGACTCCGGGCACCTACGTCGGCAACGAGATCAACAGCGCCGCTTGGACTCTCGTCGGCACCGCCACGGGCGTCTTGAACGGCGCCAACCAGCCGTCGATCGCGAACTTCGCGACCCCCATCACGCTGCCGGCAGGCAGCTACGGCGTCGCGCTGATCGCGGACACCACGTGGGGCTTCGACTACACGACGGGCACTGCCATCACGCAGTACTCGAACGCGGACCTCGTGCTCACCGCGGGCGCCGCGCTCAACGTCCCGTGGACCGGCACGCCGTTCACACCGCGCCTCTTCAACGGCAGCCTGCGCTACGACTGCAACGGTGCGCCGCCGAGCTCGTATTGCACCGCGGGCACCACCACCAACGGTTGCAACGCGACGCTCGCGGCCAGCGGCACGCCGAGCGCATCCGCGACTTCGGGCTTCACCCTCTCGATCGCCAACGTCGAAGGCCAGAAGCAGGGCCTGCTCTTCTACAGCGTCACCGGGCGTCAGGCCGTGCAGTGGGGAACGGGCACGAGCTTCCTGTGCGTGAAGTCGCCGACGCAGCGACTTCCGTCGCAGTCCTCGGGCGGCTCGGTCAGTGCCTGCGACGGCTCGCTCTCTGCCGACTGGCTCGCGTTCATCGCGGCCAATCCGAGCTCGATCGGCGCGCCGCTGGCCGCAGGTCAAGTGTTCCAAGCGCAGGGCTGGTTCCGCGACCCGCCGGCACCCAAGAGCACCAGCCTCTCGAATGCGCTGGAGTTCACGCTGCTGCCCTGAAGCCATCGCGAATCTCAGCCGGGGGCGCGCAGAGCCTGCGAAGGGCCCTGCGCGCCCTCGGTTCTTTGGGAGTAGAGTTTCGGCATGTCGTTCGTCGCATGCGTCGCGCTCTTCGCTGCAACCCAAGCCGACGCCTCGCTGCAGCGAGCGGAGTCGGCACACTACGCGATCGAGGTGCACGGCATCCCGGCGGATCGTCCCGCGCTGTCGACGCCACCTCGTCCCGACGAGCGTGGATTCGTGCGGCGAGCGGACGCCGAAGAGGCCCTCGCGGTCCTCGAAGCGGCGTGGCCGCAGTATGAAGCGTTCTTCGACGGAGAGCCGCGCCGCGAGAAGGACGAGAAGCTGCGCATCTCGCTGCACGAGAGCTTCGAGACCATGAGCGCCGCGATCCGCGCCGGCGGCGGCTCGCCGCCGACCACCGCGGGCGGCTATTACTGCCCCGTCTCGCGCACGGCGTTTCTCTTTCGCCAGCCGACGCGCTGGTACACGCGCGCACTTCTGATCCACGAAGCGGCGCACCAATTCCATTGGCTCGTCGGCGAGACGCGCAAGGGCCGCAAGGGGCCACCGCCTGCGTGGTGGGGCGAGGGCGTCGTCGAGCATCTCGCGCACCACACGTGGGACGGCGAGCACCTGCGGCTCGGCGTAATCCCACCGATCTCGCTGGAAGACTACCCCGCGCGCGCGCTCGCGAGCGCGGCGAGCGCCGACTTCCGCTGGGAGACGCTGCCCACCCAGCCCGAGAACCGTCCCTTGCAGATGCACCTCACGCGCTGGCTCGCGACCTCGCAGAGCGGCAAGCCCACCGCGGGCTTCCGCGCGCTGCGCGAGCGCCTCGATCGCGGCGAGAGCGCCGACGAGAAGGCCATCCTCAAGGCGTCTGGACTCAAGTCCGACGCACTCGCCACGACGCTCGACACGTGGCTTGCGTCGGTCCAACAGCCCTACGTCTGGCTCTTCAACGAGTGGGACAGCCTCGCCGAGGATCGCGTGCGGGGAACCGCGCAGGTCGTCGCGAGTTGCCGCACGCGTGGGCCGGTCGCGCAGCACTCCGCGAAGCTGCGCCCGCTCCACGGTGGGCGCTGGCGAGCGGGCCTGCTCGTCCACTACGCGTCCAACGACGATCACACCATCGCGGTCATCGACTCGGGCAAAGAGCTGCGCGTCGATCGTTGGCGCGGCGGCTGGAACGTGCTCGGCGTGCACGCGCTGCAGGCGAGCGCCGATGCGCAGGGCTGGTGGAGCATCTCCGCGGAGCGCGATCCCGCGAGCGGCCGCGTGCTCCTCCGCGTCGGCGAGCAGCGTTTCGGTCCCTACGAGTTGCCTACAGGTCCGATGGGCCTCGCCATCGACGGAGCGGACGTCGAGTTCCATTTGCGCTGAGCCCGCGCGGCCCGACGTTCCGCGCGCACGAGCACCTCCGCGCTACGGACAGAGCTTGACCTGCACCGCGTTCGTGAGGTTCGTCGTCGCCGCCGCGAGCGGATCTCGGAACCAGCCTTGGAAGTTGAGGATCTCGCCGGCGACGAGCGGCTGGCCGAGAGCTGTCGGGTGTGCGGCCTTCCACGCGAGGAAGTCGAGCGTGAGCGCTCCGTCGCAAGCGCCCGCGGCACCGCCCGTCGCGAGCGCGCTCGTGCGCTGCGTCGGCGACTTCACGCACAGGAAGCTGGTGCTCCCCGGCGCCCAAGCCACGCTCTTCGGCCCGCTCGTTCCGTAGAAAATGAGTCCCGTCTTCTGCCCTTCGACCGACGTCGCACGCACGGTAAAGCCACTGCTCGCCGCAGCCGAAGGCGTGCCGAACGTGGAGAGCAGCGGCACGCAGCCGCTCGAGGTCGTCCCGCTCGTGCAGTAGCTGATCACGATGGTGCAAGGCTCGCACTCATCCGGCACCGCGTTCGCATTCGTGTCGAGCGAAGTCCCTGCGGCGATGTCGAGCGCGTCGGCGATGCCGTTGCCGTTGCAGTCGATGAGCGGTTGGGGCAGCACGAGGTCCGCGAACACAGGCCGGTGATCCGAAGCGCGCGCTGTCACGCCCGCCGCGCCCCCAGAGACGCCCGCGAGCTCCGGCGGCTGCGCCGCAGCGGGATTCGCGGCGGAGTCGAACACGCTCGAAAGTCGGAGCGTCGCGATGCTGTCCTGCCACGCGATGTAGTCGAACTTCGTGCCGGTCGTGCCGATCGTCTGGCGACTGCCGCTGAAGTAGTGGACCGACGCGTCGTAGGTCATGTCCGATCCATCGCGATCGGTGCCGTCCGTGAGACCACCGCTCGTCTGCGCTTCCGAAAGCCACGCCACGGGGCCGCGCGTCGTACCGTTCTGCTGCTCGTCTTCGTTCCAGTCGCCGACGAGCACGATCGGCGTCGTTGCGCCGAGCACGCTCGTCGCCGCGGGCGAGTCCCCGATCTTCGCGAGCGGGTCCGGCGTCGCGCCGCCGTTTCCGTTCCACCAGTAGCGCACGACGTACGAGACGTTGCGCGCAGCCGTCACGCGCTGCGTATTGTCGCTGGAGTTGCTCCCCGCCTTCAGGTGTGCACCGCCAAAGACGAGGTCGCCTGCGTACTGCGCATCGGGCAGGTCGAGCTCCGTGAACAAGAAGCCGCGAATGCCGCCGTTGCCGCCCGGAGCCCACGCGCTCGCCGTCACCGCGGGAATGTCTTGGATGCGGCTCTGTCCGTCGCCGTTGCGGTCCGCGAACGGATAGCGCGAGAGCACGACGTTGCGGTTGAAGCCGTCGCTGGAGCCCGAGACGTACACGTAGGGCAGGTCGTAGCTCGGCGCGTACTTCTGCACCCACGAGGTGACCGCAGTGTTGCCGTTGAACGAGTCGGTTCCGCCGTGGAGGAAGTCGTCGAGGACCGCCGTGAGGTTCGCGACGCTGTCGACGCCCGAACCCGTTCCATTGCCGGAGTTGTCCGCGCACTCGGAGAGGAACACGACGTCAGGACGCAGCGCCGCCAGCGTGCGCGCGCATGCGGTCCAGTTGTTGGCGCCTTCCACCTTGGCGTTCGTCGTGCAGAGCGCGTCTTGGACGTTCCAGCTCATGACGCGCAGGTCGCGCGCGTCCACCTTGCCCCATTGGCCGACCGGTGGGTTCCACTGGGCAAGAGCGGGAGCCGCCAAGAGGAATGCAAGCGTCGCAGGGGCGGGGCGAAGCATGGCCCCAGTCTGACGCACTTGGTGCGCTTTGGGTTCCCCGCCTCCAGCCGCGTCGCCCCCCCCACGATCTAGCGCAGGTCGCGCTCGCCGCGGCCGCGCTTGCGGGCGGAGATGAACTCCTCTCGGCATTGCATCGGGGACATGGGGGTCGCGGCACGCAGGAGGTTGTGGAGACAAGCGGTGAGCTCCTGCTCAGCCTCCGGATGCGTGCGCGCGTAGGTCTGCAGTGGAGTCAAGTGAAGGTCGAGCAGTTGCCGCACCGCCCCCAAGTCACCCCGCTCATTCGCGCTCGCAGCCATCCGTTCCAGCCAAGCGCGCCACTGCTGAACCACGAGCAGGACATCCTCCGCTCGCCTGAGGCCGCACTCTCGGTCCGCCCAATGCAAGCACACGGACTCGCCGAGAGTCACCGGGGCGCCATCGACAGCACGCATTGCGTGGAGCGCGACGTGGATTCGCTGTTCGGCGCCCTCCCAAGCGGCGGGCGCGTCGAGGGCCACGACCACGCGCCGAGTCGCTCCAAAGAGCAGTGCGCCGAGACGGAAGATGCGCATGCTGCCATCCGTTTGCTGCGCCTCCATGCTCAAGGGCTGCATCGAGAAGCCCGGGGGCACGGAGAGCGCGAGGTCCGCGAAGTCGAGACAGGTCGTCTCCAGTTCGCCGAGCTCACCGAGGATCACGGCCTCGATCGCGTCCGCGGTATCGGCGTGGTGAAATCGACTTCCGCCGGCTTCGCTGATCGCACCGAGCTGGGAGAGCGAGTAGTCCGCACCGACTCCGATGCACGTCGTGGTGATCCCCTGCCCACTCGTATGCGCCGCGAGAGTGGCGAGCTTTTCGGGATCCACCTCGCCCGCGTTCGCCTGACCGTCCGAGAGCAGCAGGACGACCGGGTGGCGGCCAAATTCCCGGGCCCCCATCGCGAGCTCGACCCCCGTGAGCCAGCCGCCCGAGAGGTTCGTGCGGCCTCGCGTCCGCAGCTGCATGAGCTCGACGAGCAGCTGCGCGCACGGCGCGGTGTGCGGAGCGGCGCTGTGGCCGTGAATGCGGACGTCTTCGGCGAAAGTCACGAGGGACACGCGATCGAGCGGGCTCAGGCGGGAGATCAGCCCGACGCTCGCGCGCTTCACGGCCTCGAGTTTCTCTCCCGCCATCGAGCCCGAAGCATCGAGCACGAACACCAGCTCGAGCGGGCGGCGCGAGAGTTCTGCGAGAGCCGGTGGCGTGGTGACCTCGCACACGAGGTGCACGCGCCCTCCACTCTGCGGGCAGTGCGAGGAATCGAGTCGGAGGGACAGAATCGGAGCGGCGATGCGTTCATTGGACATGGGGAGTTTCTCGATGCTGCGCCGGATAGGACTTCGAAGTGCAGAGTGGTGGACAGACCGGCAGCGTCCACGCACTTGCGTGTCTTGCAGAGCTTTTGAGTGTCGGGCGCCGTTGGGTACGGCGTCACCAGCGCCCGCTATCGCGAGCAATTCTCTTCAGTTCGCGGCTCGCCGCAGCTTCTCAGCTCGGCGGACCACTCGCGAGCCACGCCCGAACTCGCGCCGCGAGGCGGCGCAGCTCGGACTGTCTCTCAGCGCTCGCACCGCGCATCGAAATGCGCAGGTCCGCGCTGACGTCGACGGTGCTCCACAGGTCAGAGTTGTCGGACTCCGGCGGCGGAATCCGTTCCGAGAGAGGCGCCGGGTCCACGGGTGAGGTGGGGAGATGCTTCCGCGGCGCCCCCAACGAGACGTGCAGTGCGGGAGCTGAGCTCGGTGGAACGTTGGCATCGATACGCCGTTTGCGCAGGAGCGACGTGTCGATGCCTTCCAACATCTTGCTCAGGACCGCGCGGTCGCCGCGCGCGGCGCGCTCAAGCTCCTGCAGGGAGAGCCGCTCGAGCAGACTCTTGAGGGTGTCGAGCGGCAGCTCGACCGGCACGGCCTGTCGGACCGCTTGGAGGAACCGGAGGCGGAGCAGGTGCGCCTCACCGTAGGAGGACGCCCGACCGCGGCCGTAGGGCGGAGGCAGGAGTCCGCGGGCGATGTAGGCGCGGATCGTGCGCTCTGGGATGCCCGTGAGGCGCTCGAGGCTCTCGATGCTGTGGGGACCGTGCCCGTCCATGGCCTGAAGATAACGCGACATGGCGCCATCTCAAGATGTCGTATATGATATTTTTGGCCTCCCCTTTTGATGCCCGTGGGGCGGGCGTCTCAGGAACGGACTGACGCTCGCGTCAAACATGACATCCGTTTCATCTGCCGACGGTCCCAATCCGATACCTCCCGAGGTGTCGGACCGGCGCTGCCCTGCTCGGGCCTCAGAGGGCGCTGCCGACCCAACCACGCTCTCAAACATGAAGAACAAACTTTGGAATTGGACGCTCGCGGCGACCCTGCCCCTCGTTGCACTGGCCTGCAGCGGTGGCGACGACGGTGACGAGACGGTGACGGGCGCGACCGACATCCTGATCACCGACGCGACGGTGGACGAGCTGCTCTCGTTCACGGTCAAGGTGCAGTCGCTGCGCCTCGTGAACAGCTCGACCGGCGCGCTCACGCCCAACGTATTGGAAGAGGATCTCGCCATCGAGTTGATCGGAGCGGGCCTCGCGCCGCGCTGGGTCAGCCGCGCGCGCCTGCCCGTCGGCACGTACAGCGGCGTGCAAGCCACGCTCGAGGACACCGCGACGCCGATCGCGCTGGATCTCGCGGGAGCGCCCGTCGCCGTCACGCAGGCTGCGTCGACCTTCACGACCAACTTCCCGACGCCGCTCTCGGTCACGCCGGGCAATTTCCCGCGGATCGTGCTCGACATCGACCTCGGGGCCTCGCTGACCGGCAGCGTCTTCACCCCGCCGATCGTCTTCAACCCCACGGGCATCGTAACCACGCAGGCCAATGCCGCGCTGCCCGTCGGCGTCGACGAGGTCGAGGGCGTGGTGCGCTCGGTCAATGGAACCACGGACTTCGTCGTCGACGCTTTCGCGGATGACGACCGCACGGTGGCGCTCGGACAGATCACGATCACGCCGGCCCCCACGGCCCTGCTGCTCGATGCCAGCGGCTTGGCCTTCGCCAACGTCGGTGCCTTCTTCGCGGCCCTCACGTCGAACGTGACCAGCGTCGAGGTGCACGGCAGCATCGTGAACGGCGGCATCCTTGCCAGCCGAATCGAGGTCGAAGGACCCGATGACAACGTGGTCTACTGCGTCAAGCTCGAAGGTCTGGTTCGGAACCTCGACACGACGCTCAACACCTTCGATCTCGTCGTCATCGAAGTCGAGAAGGGTGGCGCGATTGCCAACCCGCTTCTGACGTCGCTCGGCAATCCGATCACCTGCGACTACGACGACGCGACGGCGGTCTTCCTGCTCGACGAGAACGTGCCGACGACCGAGGCAAGCCTGACCAACGGCCAGCGCATCAAGGCCAAGTTCGCCACATTCATCGGCGAGCCGTTCCGCGCGGTTCTGATCGAAGTCGAAGGTCAACCGGAGTTCGAAGGTGTGATCACCTCGCTCGCCGGTCTGCCGACGAGCCTGACCATGCAGCTGCTCCCGGGCAACCCGGCGCTCGGCGGCAGCGTGGCGGGCACCGCCACGCATGTCACCGTCGACCTCACAGGCAGTTCGCTGTATCTGGACACCAAGGGCGATCCGGCGCTCACGACCTCGCAGCTCAGCGTCGGTCTCAAGCTCGAGGTGCGCGGCGCGATCAGCGGTCCCAATACCGCCCCGATCGTCACGGCGAACCGAACGGAGATCCACGCCGGCCGCGCGCGCGGACTCGTGACCTCGATCTCGCCCGGAGTGAACCAGTTCACCTTCACGATTTCGCAACTCGAGGATCCGTTCGGTGGCTCGGTCACCGTGGGGCCGGCCACGGTCACGATCGACGCGGCGTGCTACTTCGACGACGAAGCCGCGAACGCGAGCGAGTTCTATGCGCTCTTCAACGGCCTGCAGGCCGGTGAGTCGCTCGAAGTTGAGGTGTACGGCCTCTCGCTCGCTGGCCCCAACCTGATCCAGGCCTTCGAGATCGAGGCCCAGATCGACGACTAGCACTGTGACGCGCGGGCACTGCCCGCGAGCAGGCTCCCTGCGGGGGTCGTCGGCAATGCCGGCGGCCCCCGCGTTCGTTGGAGTGGAACCGGCCGCACGGATCCCTGCCAGAATCCCCTCCGTGGCGTAGTCTCGTGGAATGTCCCCCGCCGCCCCTTGGCTCGCGCTCGCGCTTCTCCAAGCCTCCAACACGCCCCCGCTCGCGCCGGTGATCACCGAGCCCGTGGCGAACGGCGTGACCGTGAGCGCAGCGGACGTCCACATGGAGACCGCACCGTTCGCGGACCCCGACGTCGGAGATCAGCACTTCTGCACCGACTGGGAGATCTGGACCGCGGGGCTCGCGGAGCGCGTCTGGTTCACGAGCTGCATCCAAGGCGTCGAGCGCACGCACACCCACTTCGGCGACGGCATTTTCACCGGCTCGCACGCGGGTCGCAGCGAGCTCTTCGCCTCGACGAACTATGTGCTGCGCGTGCGCCACAGCGATGACAGCGGAGTGCCCGCGACGCGCTGGAGTCCTTGGTCGCAGCGCACGTTCGTCACCGGCGCTCTCACCGCGACATTTCCGCTCGAGCTGGAAGACATCGCGACCACGCCCCCGGTCACGTGGAGCTACGCAGGCTCGACCACGGCGCTGCTCTTGCCCGGCGGCTCCACGCCCGCGCGTCTCGTGATCGAGAGCTCCAGCGGGACGCCGCTGTACGAGCTGCGCGGCGGAAGCGGCGCCAACGTCGCCGTCGATGCAGCGGCGCTCGGCATGCACGACCCTGTGCGTGTGCGAGTCATCGCCGGATCGACCGGCATGCAGTTTGGCGCAAGCGATCTGCGCTTGGTCGACGAGCACTGCGAGCGCCACGCGATCTTCCTGCCCGCGATCTCGCTCGCAGCGGGCGCCAGCGTGAGCTACTGGGTTTCCTCGAGCGGCGCGACGTTCTACGCGAGCGCGAACCAGACGAGCCCGAGCTTCGCGAGCGTGGCCCGCACCCCCACGCCGCCCTGGAGCGCGCGCCAGCCCGGCTTCGAGGTCGAGATCGTCGCGGGCGGGTTCCAGCTGCCGATCAACATCGCCTTCGTGCCTAACGCGGGGCCTGCCGCCTCGGACCCGTTCCTGTACGTCACCGAGCTCTACGGGAAGATCAAGGTCCTCTACCGCAACCGCACGGTGGGCGTGTACGCGTCGAACCTGCTCAATTTCAGCCCCACAGGTGCGTTCCCGGGCTCGGGAGAGCAGGGTGTCACGGGCATTGCGGTGGACCCTGCGAGTGGCGACGTCATCGCGGCGATGCTCTACGCGCCGATCGCGAATCCGGCGAACCACAACCCGAAGCTGGTGCGCTTCTCGAGCAACGATGGCGGACGCACCGCCGCCATCGCGACGACGATCCTCGATATGCCCGGCGAGACGCAGGGACAGTCCCACCAGATCTCGAACCTGACGCTGCTCCCTGACGGCACGCTCCTGTGTCACATGGGCGACGGCTTCGACGCCGCGACCGCGCAGAACCTCGGCTCGTTCCGCGGCAAGATCTTGCGCCTCAACCTCGACGGATCGCCCGCGACGACGAATCCCTTCTACAACGCCGCAGACGGGATCAGCGCGCGCGACTACGTGTATGCCTACGGCGTGCGCAACCCGTTCGGTGGCGAGCGACGCGCCTCCGACGGCGCGCACTACATCGTCGAGAATGGACCGAGCATCGACCGCTTCGCCAAGATCGTCGCGGGCCGCAACTATCTGTGGGACGGCAGCGACGGGTCGATGGCGAACTACGCGCTCAAGAACTGGAACCCCGCCGTGGGTCCCGTGAACCTCGCGTTCATCCAACCCCAGACCTTCGGGGGCAGCGGCTTCCCCGCTGCGAGCTTCGACCACGCGTTCGTGACGGAGTCCGGCCCGACCTACGCGAACGGTCAGAACGCGCAAGGCAAGCGCATCACCGAGTGGATCCTCGATGCGAACGGCGCGCTGGTCGCGGGTCCGATTCCGTTCGTCGAGTACACAGGATCGCGCCGCGCGACGGTCTGCGGACTCGAGGCGGGCCCCGACGGACTGTACTTCACGGACCTCTACGCGGACGTGGGCAGCAACCCGACCGCGAGCGGCGCCAACCTGCTGCGCGTGTTCTTCCGCGAGCCGCCCGATTGCAACGGGAACGGCAGCGATGACGCGTGCGACCTCGTGAACGGTGCGAGCCCCGACAGCGACCTCAACGGACTCCCCGACGAGTGCGATTGCCGCGGCTCCAGCTTCTGCCTCCCGCTCCAAAACAGTCTCGGCTGCACGCCGTCGATCTCTGCGACCGGCGCGCTCACGCTCGCTGCGCCCGACAACTTCGTCGTGCGCGCGTCGAACGTGCTCAGCCAGCGCCAAGGGCTGCTGATGTGGGGAACGAGCAGCGTGCTCGCGCCGCTCGGCGCCGGCTTCCGTTGCGTCGGCGCACCTGTGCGCCGCATGCCCGTGCAGGGCTCGGGCGGAAGCGCGGGCGGCAACGACTGCAGCGGTACGTACGCTCAGCTCTTCTCGGACAGTCTGCTCGCAAGCAACGGCTTCCTCGCCGGACAGGTGCTGTTCTTCCAGTGGTGGTCGCGCGACAACGGCTACGCCGCTCCCGACAATCTCGGACTCACCGACGCACTGCGAGCCATGGTGTGTCCTTGAGGTGGGCGACGCTCGCGCTCGTCGCCGTCGCGAGCTGCGCGGCGCCGCGATCGCTACCCTCCGAGCCTTACCTCGTCGTGCTCGGAACCGCGCAGGACGGCGGCTTGCCGCAGGTCGGCTGCATGGATGCCCTCTGCGCTCGCGCCCGAAACGACGCGCAGTTCCGTCGCAACGTGGCATCGCTAGCCATCGTCGACCCACGCACGGGCCAACGGTGGTGGCTCGATGCGACTCCGGACCTCGGTGAGCAGGTCGCGCTCGCGGACGAGCTCGCGCCGCGTCGCAGATCCGCGGAGGCACGCCCGCCGCTCTTCGACGGAGTCTTCCTCACCCACGCGCACATCGGACACTACGCGGGACTCGCGCAGCTCGGCCGCGAGGTGTACGGAGCGCGCGGCGTACCGGTGTGGTGCACGCCGCGCATGCGGGGATTCTTGGAGAGCAACGGGCCTTGGAGCTTGCTCGTGCAGACGCGAGCGATCGAGCTGCGCGAGGTGACGCCGGGCTCGGTGGTCGAGCTCGCGCCGGGCTTGAGCGTCGAATCCATGCTCGTCCCGCACCGCGACGAGTTCAGCGACACGGTCGGCTTCATCGTCCGCGGGCCGCGTCACTCGGTCGCGTACATCCCTGACATCGACAAGTGGGAGCGTTGGGCGACGCCCCTCGAAGCGCTGCTCACCGACGTCGACCTCGCGCTCCTCGACGGAACGTTCTTCGGTGACGGCGAGGTTCCCGGCCGCGCCATGGCCGAGATTCCACATCCCTTCATCGCAGAGACGCTCGCGCGTCTCTCGAGCGTCGCGCCGGAGCTGCGCCGCAAGGTCGTGTTCACGCACCTCAATCACACCAATCCTGCCTGCGATCCGCACAGCGACGCGGCGCGCACGATCGAGTCGGCTGGGATGCGAGTGGCGCGCGACGGTGAGCTCCTGCCCCTCGGCGCGAACTAGCCGCCGGCGAGTTTGGGGAGCTCGCGCGCCAAGGTGACACAACCCATCGCGCCCATCGCGAGCGCCACGATCCACGCGAGAGACGTGAGCAGGCGCGGCAGCGGGCGCGCACTGCGGCGCGCGGCGATCAGCATCACAGCCAGCCCCACGGGCAGGATCAGGCCGTTGAAAGCACCAGCGAGCACGAGCAGCTTGACGGGCTTGCCGACGACGAGAAAGACCACCGTGGATCCTGCGACGAACGTCGCGAGCAGCGTGCGCTCGTTCGCGACCACGCGCGGATGCAGCGTGCGCAGGAAAGAGATGGACGTGTAGGCGGAGCCGACGACCGACGTGATCGCCGCCGACCACATCACGAGCCCGAAGAGTCGACGACCGAGCGAGCCCGCCGCGCTCTCGAAGACTACGGCAGCAGGATTCGTCGAGTCCGCGAAACTCACACCACCGACGAGCACGCCGAGCGCGGCGAGGAACAAGAGAACCCGCATGCCGGAGGCGATTCCGACACCCAAGACGGCGGAGCGCGTCGCCGAACGAACGCCCGCCTCACCGCGGACTCCAGCATCGAGAAGGCGATGAGCCCCTGCGAAGGTGATGTAGCCACCGACCGTGCCACCGACGATCGTCACGATCGCGAGCGGGTCGAGACGCTCGGGCAAGACCGACTGCACCACGACTTCGCCGAGCGGCGCGCCCGACGAAAGCGCGACCCAGCCCATGAGTGCGAGCATGAGCGCGCCGAGCACCGCGGCGAGACGATCCATTGCAGCCCCCGTTTCGCGTGCGAGGAAGAGCAAGATCGCGAGCAGTGCCGTGGCTCCTGCGCCCCACCGCACATCGAGCCCGAACAGGGCCTCGAGGCCGAGCCCAGCCCCGGCGACGTTGCCGATGTTGAACGCAAAACCACCGAGCGCGACGAGCAGCGCAAGCGCACCGCCGAGTCCGGGCACTACACCGCTCGCCACTTGCTGTGCGGGCTGTCCGTGCCCAATCAGCGTGCGCCAGATCGCGAGCTGCGCGATCAGGTCGATCACGATCGAAGCGAGGATCGCGAAGGCGAAGCTGGCGCCGAGCTGCCCCGTGAACACCGCAGTCTGCGTCAGGAAGCCCGGACCGATGGCGGAGGTCGCCATCAGGAACGCAGCGCCCACGAGTGCGGAAGCTCCTCGTCGCTCGACCGTCTCCATGCAACGCAGGATAGCTGCTGCTCGCGAGGATGCGCCGCGCTACTTCCGAGGCGGCGTCGCGCGCAGGAGCTGAGTCGCTTCCGCAGAGATCGCAGGAGACTGCGGGAGCCGCGCGTCAGGCACCGCAAGGCGCTCCAAGAGAGAACGACCGCGAGCCGCAAGGCGAGCGTCGGGGTGGGCGAGCGCCTCGCGCGCGATCGCCAAGCTCCGCGCTCGGTCGTAGCTATCGAAGATCGAGAGCGCGACATCGACATCGATCGCGAGCGCCTCGGAGCTTCGGCCGCGCTGTCGGAGCTCTGTCGCCCAAAGGATGCGAAGCAGCGGCTCGTTCGGTTGCGCGAGCCACGCCTCCTCGATCAGCTTGGCGCGACCTGCGGAATCACCGCGACGATCGAGCAAGAGCGAGCGCAGGCGCACGTTCTCCGCCGAAGACGGGTCGCAGCGGTCGCAGTCATCGATGTCGCGCGCGATCTGCGTCGAGAGCGCCTCGCGAGCTTCGAGGTCGAGCTCCTTCACGCGGAGGAGCTCCAACGCGACGAGCTTGTGCAGCGAAGCGAGCCGTGAGCGCTGCCAGTCCTCGATGAAAGGAATCCGCGCACGAGCGTCGATCCCCTGTTGCGCCCAATCCGCGGCCGCGCGGTAGTGCCGCTCCGCCGCGAGCGTGTCTCCTTCTGCCTCGGCACTCTCTGCCAGCGCCATCTGCGCGAGCCAACGTGGCTCGAGCACGTCCTCCGGCTCGATTCCCACTCCGGGAATCTCCACCCGCGGCGTCGCGATCGCACGTTCGCTGAGCTCCCGCGCACGCACCGGATCTGCGGCTCTGATTTCGAGAGCGAGATCGTAGAGCGCATAGGCCGAGTTCGGCGCGCGCCCAGCCTGCGCTTCGTACAGATGGAGCGGGTTGCGCCAGAGCAGCGCCTCGCGCCACGAAAGCAGCGCGAAGAAGACACCGAGCAGTGCGAGCGCGATGCGCCCGGCGCGTCGCTCCCACACTGGCGATGCCAATACCAAGAGCAGCGCGAACAGTCCGGGGAAGAGGAACCGCGACGCCGCGAGCGCGCCCGTCGAGACGAGCAGGTTTCCCGTCGGAATCCACGCAGCGAGGAAGAACCACGCACCGAAGGCGAGCTCGCGACGGCCGCGCCGCAGAGCGAACAGCGGGAGAAATGTGAGCGCCAAGAGGACTGCGAGCCCTGCGAGCGAGCGCAGGTCGCCGAATCCGCTCGCGGGGAGCACATCCTGATGACCGGCGACGGCGAGCTGTGCAACGGGCGCAGCGACCAACGGCAGCGTGAACTCGGCGAAGGTCGCCAAGGACGAGGCGACACGCGCGATCAGAGGAAATCCCGCGTAGACGGGGTCATCGACCGAAGCGAGGCTTCCGAGCGCCGAGTAGCGCACGGCCAGCGCCGCGAGCACTCCGACGAGCGACCAGCTCGCGGCGAGCAACATGCGCCGCCGCGCCGTTCCCGCCTCGGCGTCTCGGCAGCCCTCGAACAAGAGCGCGAGCGGAACCACGAGCACGCCGTTTTCTTTCGACAGGACCGCGAGCATGGACATCAGACTGGCGAGGAGCAGGCTCGGAACTCCAGCGTCGCACGCGCGCAGGACGGCCGCCGTCGCAATCGACTGTGCAAGCAGGTCCGCCATGCCGACTTGGCTTGCGACGAGCTCGGCGTTCGTCGGGTGCACCAGCGCGAGCGCCGCGACTGCAAACGCGATTTGCCGCGCGCCCGCGCGCGAGCCGAGCAACCTGACCAACAGTCCGTAGCGAAGCCACGCGACCACGCCGAGCAAGAGCACGTTCACGAAGTTGATCGCGAACGCCGAGTCGCCCCCCAGCGTGCGCAGCCACGCCAGAATCACCAGCGGAACCGGCCGATAGAGACCGCCGGGGCGCCCCGTCCCGTCCCACCAGTCGAGCCCCGCGATGCGCAGCGGCTCGAAGGGCGAGAGCAGGCCGTTGTCGCGCACCACGAGGGCACCGTCGAGCACGTACTCGGCGCTCAGCGCGCCGCCCCACGCAAGGAACGCGAGCACGAGGAGCGCGGGTCCGAGCCAACGCTCGCGGCCTACGGGGGGCGTCATGCGCGTGAGAATAGCCGCGGCGCGCTCGGGAAGCCCGCAGCGGGCACGTCTCGCGCGCTCCCTCGCTCGCGCGCGGGGCCGACGGACTCCATAATCTCCGCCCCATGGCACGCAAGCAGAGCAAGACCGCCTCCCGGCCCTCGTCCCGCGTCGTGAACATCGGCTTCACGCAGATGCGCTGCGTCGAGGACGTCGCGACGAACCGCAAGCATCAGGCGGGCCTGATCGAGGCGGCCGCCCGCAAGGGCGCGCAGATCGTCTGCACGCAGGAGATGTTCACGAGCCAGTACTTCTGCCAGATCGAGGACCACCGCTTCTTCCAGCTCGCCGAGACGATTCCCGGCCCGACGACCGACCTCTACTGCAAGCTCGCGAAGAAGCACGGCATCGTCATCGTCGCCAGCTTGTTCGAGAAGCGCGCGAGCGGCCTCTACCACAACACCGCGGCGATCATCGACGCCGATGGCTCGCTCTTGGGCGTGTATCGCAAGATGCACATCCCCGATGACCCGCTGTACTACGAGAAGTTCTACTTCACGCCCGGCGACCTCGGCTTCCGCACCTGGACCACACGCCACGCGAAGATCGGCGTGTTGATCTGCTGGGACCAGTGGTACCCCGAGGGCGCGCGTCTCACCGCGCTGCAGGGCGCCGAGATCCTCTTCTATCCGACGGCGATCGGCTGGCACCCGAGTGAGAAAGCCGAGTACGGCGAAGCACAGCACGACTCGTGGGAGTTGATCCAGCGCTCGCACGCCGTCGCGAACGGCTGCTACGTCGTCGCGCCCAACCGCATCGGGCACGAGCACATCCTCGGACTCGACAAGAAGCCGGTGAATGCCGACGGCATCCAGTTCTGGGGCCAGTCGTTCATGGCCTCGCCCAACGGCCAGATCGTGTACCGCGCGAGCGTCGACAAGGAAGAGGTGATCGTGCAGCCCGCCGACCTCGACAAGGTCGAGTTCAGCCGCACCCACTGGCCCTTCCTTCGCGACCGCCGCATCGACGCGTACGAAGGCATCACGCGCCGCTTCGGCGTCTAGCGATGAAGCAGCGCACGCCGAAGCTGCTCGCAGGGACGCCCGCGCAGCAGGGCTGGACCTTCCCGGCCGAGTGGGAGCGCCACAGCGGGACTTGGTTCAGCTGGCCCCGCCCCGAGGGCATTTCGTTTCCCGACAAGTACCACACGGTCCCGGCGAACCTCGCCGCGATCGTGCGCGAGATCGCGCCGCGCGAGCTGGTGCACATCAACGTGCCCAACGGGAACTGGGAGCGCATCGTCGCGGAACAGCTCGTCGAGAACGGCATCCGACGCGCGTGGCTCGGAAAGCGCATCCGCTTCCACCGCATCCCGACCAACGAGGCGTGGTGCCGCGACCACGGCCCCGCATTCCTCGTGAACCGCTCGCGCGCGAAGCGCGGTCGCGTCGCGATCGTCGACTGGGGCTTCAACGCATGGGGCGGAAAGTACCCGCCTTGGGATGCCGATGACGCCGTGCCCACGCGCGTCGCCGAGGCGATGGCCTCCGGCGATGCGTCGATCGAAGGTCGCCTCGAGGGTTTGTGGCTCCCGCGCCACAAGGGAGCACCGATCGTCATGGAAGGCGGTTCGGTGGAGTTCGATGGCCGCGGCACGGTGCTCACCACCGAAGCCTGCCTGCTGCACAAGAACCGCAACCCGCACATGAAGCGCCGCGACATCGAGCGCGCGCTCTGCGGGTGGTACGGGGTCGAGCGCGTGCTGTGGCTCGGCGAGGGCATCGTCGGCGACGACACCGACGGCCACATCGACGACCTCGCGCGCTTCCTCGACGAGCGCACGATCCTGACCACGCTCGAGCCCGACCCGCGCGACGCGAACCACGAGCTGCTCGCCGACAACCTGCGGCGCGTCAAGCTCTTGCGCGACGCGGATGGACGTCCCTACGACGTCGTGACCGTGCCGATGCCCGGCGTGGTCGAGCACGACGGCCAGCGCCTGCCCGCGACCTACGCGAACTTCCTGTTCGTGAACGGAGCGGTGCTCGTGCCGACGTACCGCCACAAGAAGCACGACGCGGAGGCCCTGGCGACGCTGCAGCGCTTCTTCGGTCGCTCGCGCAAGGTGATCGGCATCGACTGCACCGAGCTCATCTGGGGCCTCGGGGCAATCCACTGCCTGTCGCAGCAGCAGCCCGCAGTCTGAGCGCTCAGGTCGCGCGGCGCTCGAGCGCCTTCGCGACCGTGTTGTGGTCTTGGAAGAACTGCACGGCCTGCACGACGAGCAGCACGAGGCCGACCACGCCGATGGCGAGCACTTCCCCGAGCACCCACAAGGTCACCTGCGTCCCGCCGCTCGAGAGCATCGGCGCGACGCCCGCGCGCTTCGCGAGCTCCGCCCGAGCCGCACAGACTTCGCCGAGCATCAAGGCGCCGATCACGATCGAGACGATGATGAGCGGCACCCCGACGAAGATGCTCACGGTCGCCCAGCCGAGCAGGCCGGTGCCAAGGTGGGTCCAGAACTGCCACTCGAAGTTGGGCGCGCCTCCGGGCAGCGCGCGACGGTACGACTGGGCTGCCTGATAGAAGCGCACGAGACCGAAGATTCCGCACGTAATGACGGAGAGGAGGATCGTCTCCCCCACGCCGTACTCGACCATCGGCTCGCTCGGCATCGGTGCAGGAGTCGGCGCGGGAGCCGGAGGAGCAAGCGACTTGCCCGTCGACGGACAAAAGGCTGCGCCCTCGTGAGAAGCAGCGCCACAGTGCGGACAGAACGTGCTCATGAGTGTTCCTCAGTGAGGATCGCTCGGGTGCGCTTCGTCGGCGAGCGCCGCGGCCTCGTCCTTGCCGAGCCACGCCACGACGAGCCCGCGAGCGAAGTAGAGAATGGGCGTCATCACGACCGCGAGCGCGAACTTGTAGACATAGTTGGTGAGCGCGATGCGCCCGGCCTGCTCGGCGCTCATGTGCTCGTCGCCGACGAGTGCCGGGAGCAGATAGAACGCGAGGTAGATCACGATCAGCGTATCGATGAGCTGGCTCACGACCGTGCTGCCCTGCGCGCGGAGCCAGATCATTTTGCCGCCGGTCTTGTGCCGCAGCCACGAGAAGACTGCGACGTCGACGAACTGTCCGAGCGCGAAGGCCGCGAGGCTCGCGATCGTGATCGTCCAGGTCGCGCCGTAGGCGAGCTCGTACGACTTGTGCGCGGTCGCCGAGTCGATGCCGGGTGTGAAGCTCACCGTCGGCGCCGCCGCCGCACCGATCACGATCGGCTGCAGCACGATGTTCACGGCGATCGCGAGCCAAGTGAACGTGCGCACCACGCGCTTGCCGAAGTACTCGTTCACGAGGTCCGTGAGGATGAAGGTCAGCGGGAACGCGATGATGCCCGCCGTGGCGACGAACGTCTCGCCGTCGAGCCCGAGGTCGCTGGGCTTCAACCCCAGCAGCGTGAACTCCCACAGCTTGTTGCCAAGGAAGTTCGCCGCCACGAAGAAGCCCGTGAAGAGCGCCAACGTCGCCAAGAGCAGCGTCTCGCGCTTCGATCCCTCTCGTCCCGTAGCCATGGAGCCCCACCTTACGGCGGAGACGCTGCGGGCGACAGCGCACAGCCAGCTCGGGGCACGCTCGGCGCGGCACGGAAGCCGGGCCGCCGCAGGCTCTCGTGCTCCAATCTTGCGGGCCCTCCTACGCGACTCCTCGGGAGTCCGCTCGAAGGCCGCGGTGCATTGGAGCGCGAGGCCGTGAGCCCACGCAGCGACTTCCGCCGCGCGCGCGGGACACCAAAGCCCCGTCGAGTCGCATTCCCATGACACTGCGGCCCCTTGCGAGAATTGCGCGGTGCGCTTAGCGTCTGGCTGTCGCCCCCCCTATCTCCCTCCCACGGAGAAGTCCCGCATGCGCTCGCCGATTCTGTCGGTCGTCTTCCCGATTCTGTCTTCCGTCGCCTATTCGCAGACCCTCACCGACGTCGCCAGTCGACGCGGAGGGCTGCCCGCTGAGGGGAATGGAGCTTCGAATCAGGCGCAGATGTTGTACTACGGGCAAGGAATCGTCTTCACCAGCGCGGCCACGAACTTGATCCCGGGCGACACGAATGGCGTCTCGGACGTCTATCTGCGGCGCTTCGATCAAGACTCGCTCGTGTTGATCAGCCAGAGCACGTCCGGCGAGCAGGGCAACGGTGCTTCGGAACGACCGGTCGCGAACTACAGCCCCTCGGTTCCGATGGTCGTCTTCGAGAGCGACTCCACGAATCTCGTCGCGGATGACACCAATGGAGTGCGCGACATCTTCCTGCGGAGGACTCTGGGGGGCCAGTCGACAACCGTACGACTGAGCCTTGGACCGAACGGTCAGGGCAATCTCGCGTCGCGCAACGCGAGCATCAGTTTCAACGGCGGCTTTGCCGCCTTCGAGAGCGATGCATGGAGCCTGGCACCCTTCGACGGCAACGGCACGTCGGATGTGTATGCCCTATCGATCAACAACAGCCCAAATACCCCCCACTCGGCGTACTTGGTCAGCCGTAACCCTCAGGGCAACGCGGGCAATGCGGCCTCCTTTGCGCCGAGCGTGGCGGACAACGGCGCCGTCGCGTTCGAGAGCCTCGCGACCGACCTCATCGCTGGCGACACCAACGGCAAGCGCGACGTCTTCTGCACGCAGGGCGGTCTCCAGCGCATCAGCATCGCCACGGGAGGCACGCAGGCCAACGGGGACTCGTGGGGTGCGAGCATCAGCAGCGATGCTCGCTACGTCGCCTTCGTGAGCGACGCGACCAACCTCGTGCCCAACGACACCAACGGCTTCGCGGACGTCTTCATCCGCGACCTGCAGCTCCAGACGACCTCGATCGAGAGCCTCAGCACGCTGCGCGAGCTCGGCAACCAAGCCTCCGGACAGGCATTCCTGTCGCCGAACGGCCGCTACCTCGTCTTCCGCTCTGCCGCAACGAACTTCGCCGACGGCGATACCAACAGCGCTGAGGACATCTTCCTGCGCGACCGCCTCACCGGCTTCCTGCGCCGCGTGAGCCTGACCTTCCTTGGCCAGCAGTCCAACGGCGCGAGCGATCTGCCGAGCGTGTCCGAGGACGGGCGTTTCATCGGATTCTCCTCCACGGCGACCAATCTGGAGTCGGGCGACCAGAACGCGCTGCAAGACGTCTTCGTGTACGACGTGAGCGCGAACTCGACGCTGCGCGCGAGCACGACGGTCGCGGGTTCGCGTACGAACTCCGCCGAGGCTTCGCTCTCCGCCGACGGACGCTACGTCGCGTTCACCGCAACGGACGCGCTCGTCGCAAACGACACGAACGGTATCCAAGACATCTTCGTGCGCGACCGCGAGACCGGCGCGATCTCGCGCGCGAGCGTCACCACGGGCGGCGGCCAGATCAGCAGTGGCACGAGCGACCAACCCTACATGACGCCGGACGCTCGGTACGTCACGTTCCGCTCGTCGGGCACCGTCACGGGCTGGGGTAGCAGCGGCGATCAGATCTACCTGCACGATCGCCAGACGCTGACGACCACGATGGTCTCGGTCCCGCCGCCTGGCTCGACCTTTCTCGCCAATTGCTCGTTCCCATCGACCACACCGGATGCGCGGTACGTTGTATTCTCGGCGAGCTCGTCGAACATTGGCGTGTCTCACATCTTCCTTCGAGATCGCCTCCTCTCATCGACCCAAGTTCTGAGTGTTGTGCAGCCCGGCGGATGGGTTTCCAGCGGCTATTCGTGGCGTCCGCGAATCACTCCAGACGGCAGATACGTTGTGTTCGAAAGTACGACCACCTCCTTCACTCCGAATGCACCGGTCAGCAACATGAGCATCTATCGGCTCGACCGCGCGACGGGCACGATCGAGATGGTCGCTGCGGGAACGGCGAATTTCTCTTGCGTCGAGGCGAGCATTTCCGACAACGGCCGACTCATCGCATTCCGAACGGAGCAGTCGCTGGTCCCCGTGGACACGGGCGGCAACGACATCTACGTCAAGGACATGCTGCTAGGCACCTTCACGCTCGTCAGCGCGAACATCAACGGGCTATCGGTAGCCGCTGCGGCGCCGTTCAACCATGAAGCCAACATCCGCGGAGACGGCGCGGAGGTGGCCTTCGTCGGTGAAGCGGACGACCTCGTTCCCGGCATCGTCACGCGCGCGAGCCGTGTGTACGTTCGCAACCTCGTGACGGGCATCACCCGTTTGGAGAGCGTCAGCAACGGCGGTGTTCCCAACGAGTACGGCGCACGTACGCCCAGCTTCTCCCCCGATGGCACCGTGCTCGCCTTCCGCTGCGACGCCCCCAACCTGTTCCCTCTCGACTTCAACAGCTCGGAGATCGTCGTCCGCGACTCGACGCCCGCACTCAACTTCGTGTACTGCGCGGCGAAGGTGAACAGCCAAGGGTGTGCGCCGCGCATCGAGGGCATCGGTGCGCCGAGCTTGTCGAGTGGGTTGCCGTACTGGGTGACGGCGATGCGCATCATCAACCAGAAGAACGGCCTGCTCTTCTATGGCTTCGATTCGAACAGCGTTCCGTTCCAAGGCGGC
>CAIYPP010000117.1 GCA_903928115.1 uncultured Planctomycetota bacterium | reverse complement strand
GTCGAGGACGAAGACGGGCGCTTCGTGGGCCTCGTTTCGCACCGCGCGGTGCTGAGCATGCTCGCGCGCGCGAAGGCGGGCGATGGCTCGACGCGCAGCGTGCGCGAGATCATGCGCGCGGACGTGGTGACGGTGAGCCCTGACACGAGCTCGCTGCAGGCGCTCGAACTGATGCGCCGCAATCGGATCGGCTGCTTGCCCGTCGTACAGGACGGACGCCTCGTCGGCGTGCTCACGGAGCACGACTTCATGGAACTCGCCTCCGTGTTGCTCGACCGCTGGCTCAAGGACTCCTAGCGCTCCGGCGCTGGCGAGCACGGCCTTTGCAGTCTGCGCTGCGCAATCCGTCGCGTGCCGCGGAGGCCGCGCCCGAACGCGTGCTCGGCCGACACGGTTCCGCGGGCGGGCCGCTGCTCGTCGTCACGGCGGGCATCCATGGAAACGAGCCCGCAGGCATCCTCGCGGTGCAGCGCGTGTTCGCGACGCTCTCCGTGCACAAGCTCGCGCTGCGCGGCGAGTTGATCGCGCTCTCAGGCAATCGCGCCGGACTCGAGCGCGGAGTGCGCTACGTCGACGCAGACCTCAATCGCCTGTGGACCGAAGAGCATCGCACCGCGGCAGCGGAGCGCGCGCCGGAGCACGACAGCACCGAGCAGCGTGAGCAGCGCGAACTCGATGCCGAGCTCGCGCGTTGCTTCGCCGGCGATCACGAGAGCGTGACCCTGCTCGACCTGCACTCGACCTCGGGTGGCGGCCCGCCGTTCGCGCTCATGGGCGACACACTGCGCAACCGCGAAGTGGCCTTCGCGCTCGGGGTACCCGTGCTGCTCGGGCTCGAGGAGAACGTCGAGGGCACGCTGGTTGGCTACGTGGGCTCGCTCGGACACGTCTCCGTCGTCCTCGAAGGCGGTCAGAGTGCGGACCCCCGCACTGTCGACCACTTGGAGTCCGCCGTTTGGCTCACGCTGGTCTCCGCGGGGCTCGCGCAGGCGGCGGAGATCCCCGACTACGCGGAGCACAAGCGTCGACTCGGCGCGGTGTGCGCGGGCCTGCCCGCGGTCATCGAGGTCGTGCATCGCCACGACATCGCCCCGGAAGACGAGGCGAGCTTCGAGATGCTGCCGGGGCTTTCAGGCTTCGTCATGGTGCGGCGCGGCCAGCTGCTCGCACACGCCGACACCGCGAACTCGCGCGCGGTCGTCGCTCCCATCGACGGAGTGCTCTTGATGCCTCGCTATCAAAAGCAAGGCCGCGACGGCTTCTTCATGGGGCGTGCCGTCGCGCCGCGCAAGCTCGCGCTCGCCGCGCTGCTGCGCCGCGCGCACCTCGAGCGCGTGCTTGGATGGCTCCCCGGAGTGCGACTCGTCGACCGCAGCGGCGACCAGCTCGAAGTCGACTCGCGCATCGCGCGCTTCTTCTCCGCGGAGCTCTTGCACCTGCTCGGCTACCGCCGCCACGAGCGCCGAGGGACCGTCGCGCGCTTCACGCGCCGGCGCGACCGGCTCTAGAGATGCACCGAGGGCGCCGTGCCGCGGGAGCTGCACGACGCCCTCTTCGACCTCGCGTCACGCCGCGGGAGCGAGCGTGGCGCGCGGCGAGAACCGGCCCTCAACGGGCGCGATTGCGCATGTCCATGCTGGTGATCGAGGCGCCGATCGGAGCGCTCGAGAGCGGCGCGCCGAGCGTGCCCGACGAGATCGGGCTGCACACGAGCTCTTGCGTGCCCGAGTTCACCCACAGGAGCTTGGTGCTCGTCGCGTCGAAGCGCAGCAGCGCCATGTTGGTCTGAGTGCCGCTGCCAACGAGCGTGAGCGTGCCGTCGGTGGTGGCGTTGCTCGGGTCCTGATCGACCGCAAGGAAGCGCCACTGCGCGTTGGCTGTGTCGGCGATCATCATCGAGCGTCCGTCCGGCGAGAGCGACATCACCAGCGGGTGGATGCCCGTGGCGAACGGCGAGCCCGCGACCGGCGTGAGCGTGCCGTTGGTCAGGTTGATCGCATGCGCCGCGATCGAGGGCGAGCCGATGTGCGCCGTGAACACGAAGCGGCCCGACGCGTCGAACACGCAGCGGAACGGGTCGATGCCGCCGGTGGGCACGCTCGTGCGCTGCGTGAGCGCACCCGTCTGCGAGTCGATCGAGAACACTTCGAGCTCGTCGCCGGTCGTGTCCGGAATGGCGAGCAGACGGCCGGTCGGGTGGACCGCGGGCGGCCACAGGAAGCCGCCGATCGAGGTCGTCGTGCCCATGGGATCGAGCGCGCCGGTCGCAGCGTTGAACTCGTAGCGCACGACGACAGGTCCGTTCGTGCCGTTGGAGGTCATGTAGGCGCGGCGACCCGAGGGGTCGAACGCGAAGCCAGCGTTGTTGCGCTCCGCACCTTGGTTGGCGCCGGCCTGAATCAGTCCGCTCGCGTCGAGCGCGTGCACGCTGAGCGCCGGTGCGCCCGTCGAGTTGCCGTGCGCCACGACGAGGTGCTCCGAGTACGGGTGAACCGACACGGTGCGCGGATCGACGCCGCCGGTTCCAAACGGAGTGGCGGGCAGATCGAGCAGCTCGCCCGTGTTGGTGTCGAACGAGTACTCGTACACCGCGTCATTCGCGACGCTGGTTGCATAGACGTTCTCCGTCACGAGGCGGTACGGGACGTGACCGCGGACGAAGTCGAAGTCCGCGAGCGAGTTGCCGCGCAGGTGAACGCCGACCTCGGCGAAGGACAGCGTGCCGTTGGTCTCGATGTCGTAAACGAGCAAGCGGCCGTTGGTGAGAGCGACGTAGAGCTGGGCGCCGCGCGGTTCGACTTCGAGGTGCGCGACCGGTCCAAGGCCGGGCACCGACACCGGGCTCAGCGCGCTCGGTTCACCGGTCGCGAGGTTGAGCGAGTACATGCGGATCGGGCTGGCCGACTGCGTCGCGATGTAGAGGAACTCCGTATTCGGAGTGAGCGACAGCGTCACTTCACCCGTGATGCCGAGCGCGGCCGGGCTCCACGGGAGCGGCGCGAGAGCGCCCGTCTGCTGCGTGACGTCGTAGCCACGCAGGTCGCCGCTCGGGCCGCCGGCGACGTAGAGTCGGTGGCCGTCGGGGCTGATCGTGAGATCGCAACCGCCGATCATCGAAGGAGCGAAGCTCACCGTGCCGTAGGCGCCCGTCGAGGGATCGATCGGCACGATCGCGATCAGGCCGTCGTTCTCCAGCGTGACGTACATCGTGCGACCGTCCGGCGAGCAGGCCATGTCGCAGGGCGCCGCACCGACCGTGATCGCGCCGCCGGCGAGCGCCGTGAGCGCACCCGACGTCGCTTCGACCGAGTACGCGTGCAAGGTGCCGGCGTCGGTGCTCGCGAAGAAGAAGCGCCCGTCCGGCGTGCACGCCATCGCCATGACATTGCCGTCGAGAGTCTCGCTCGCGCTCACCGCCTCGAGCTCGTCGCTGTAGAGCGCGAGCTTGTGCACGTCGACGCGCGAGCCGTTGGAGATGAACGTGAACCAGCCCCAGGGGTGGACCGTGACGTGCGAGATGCCCGGACCACTCCACTGCCAGCCGTTCGGAATCAGGTCACCGCCCGAGGGACGGCGCCAGAAGTTGGTCAGGGTGCCCGCGCCACCATCGGCGAGGATCAGGCCGCGCGCGAAGGGCGGCACGACGTCGACCGAGAAATTGCGCGAGGCAGTCTGCCCCACGCAGTCGGTCGACGTGATCTCGAAGGAGACGCTCTCGAGCGCGATCGGAACGCCTTCGATGTCGCCGGTCACCGTGTCGAGTTGGACGCCATCGGGCAGCGTGCCGGACGTGAGGCTGAAGCTCGTCCCGCGGCCCGCATCGAACTTCGGGCTGAACTTGGTGCGCACGCCTTGTCCGAGCTCGCTCGGGAGCTGCGGATAGTCGAAGCCCGTCGGAGGCGTGAGCTCCACTCCGATGTCGACGCGTACGGTGTCCGAGCCATCCTCGTTGGACGCGCTGATCGTGTAGGTGACCGCGGGGCAGACTCCGCTCGGAGTTCCGCTGATCGTGCCGGTCGTGGTGTCGAAGGAGAGTCCCGTCGGCAGGTCCGGGGTGATCGACCACGAGGTCGGCGCACCGCCCGAGAACGTCGGCGTCGCAGGGGTGACTTCGCCGCACGGAGCGAACGTCAGCTCCGTCGTGCCATAGGTCAGGGCCGAGGGCGGCGTTCCACCGCCACCGCCACCCCCACCACCCCCACCACCACCGCTGTCACCACCGCCGCCCACGCAGGCTGCGAGCAAGAGGAACGACGAGGCCAAAGCGACGAAACGGAGCGGCTGTTGCATGGAAGGATGGACCCGCGTTGCGGGGAAGGGGACTCGCGGCGTAGATCGGCGCTGCCCCTGCGGGGAATGAAGTGCCGCGCACGTCAGGGCGTGCTTGCGGACGGAATGCGCCTTCCTCCGGCGCCCCACACGGAACTTCTTTCCCCCCTAGCCCTGCCCTCGGACTACTTGGCGCGCGGGCCCCGCTCCGTACACTCTTCGCCCCATGGAAGACTGGAAGCCGAAGATCGAGGGCTGGCAGGCCCGCCTGACCCAGTGGCAGCAGCGCTTTGACGCCGAGTACGCGCGGCTCGCGCGCGAGCGCAAGGGCTGGTTCCGCAAGCTATCGCAGGGCGAGCTCGACGAGTGTGCCGCACAAGCGCGCAAGCTCGCGGGGGAGGACCTCGCGGTCGAGCTCTTCGGGTTCCTCGCCGGACTCTGCGACGCCTATCGCACCGAGCCGCTGCCCCAGCCGCGCGCCAAGGTGCGCGCGTGGGTCGGAGCACAGCCCGAGACGCTCAACGCAGCGTGGAACTTCAGCCAGCAAGCGCTGGAGCTCGCGCGCGGCTCGGACGCCCAGCGCACGCTCGAACGCGGCCTTGCGGCGCTCTCGATCGTCGATGTGCGCGTCGACTTCAACGCCGTCCATGCGCTGCTCGGCCAATACTGGCTCGCCGCCCGACGCGCCAGCGTCGACCCGAAGGCGCTCTTCGCCTCGACGGCCGCGCTCTCCAACCGCGGCATGGGCGGCGGCGGCGCGCACTTCAGCCAGATGCTGACCGAGTTCGAAGGCTCGGCGTACTTCCGCGACAACGTGCGCCCGCAGCTCTCGCGCGCGAGCGCCTGAGGCTCACTCCTCGCGCAGGAGCCGCTCGATCGTCTCGTCGTACAGGTCCGCAGGGCTGTCGGCCCAGCGGATCACGCCGCGGCGGTCGATCAGCACCATGTAGGGAATCGACGTCGCCTTGTAGGCGAGCGACGTCGCGCCCCCGTCTTGGAAGACCGGGAAGTTGTAGCCCTTCTGCTTCACGTGCAGCAGGATCGACTCCGGAGTCTGGCCCTGCTGATGGTCGGTGACGCCGACGAGCGCAAGTCCGCGCGGGCCGAAGCGTCTGGCGAGGTCGATCACGAAGGCCTCTTCCTTGGCGCAGTTGGGGCACCAGGTAGCCCAGAAATAGAGCGCGACCACCTGCCCACTCAGGACCTCCAGCGGCGCGGGCTCGCCGAGGATCCAGCGCTCGGGCTTGTAGGGCGTCGCCGGAGTGCCGAGCAGGCGCGCGAAGCCGAGCTCGGCTTGCATGTTCGCCACGCGCTGCGAGGCGGGATAGTCCTTCAGGAAGCGCTCCATGTCCGCGATCGCGTCCACGCCCTTGAGCAAGTGCCGCCGAGTCATCGCGCGATATTCGAGCGCCTTCTCGACATAGCCGCGGTCCATCGAGAACTCCTCGAGCACGGAAGAGTAGGCCGCCTCGGCTTGCACGAGCTCGCCGCTGAAGAGGTGCGCGGAGCCGAGCATGTGCCGCGCGCGCGACGCGATCAGCTCCTTGGGCGCCTCGGTCGTGACGCGCGTGAAGAGCGCCTTCGCCTTGTCCATATGTCCGCGCGCGACGTCGGTGTTGCGGTGCAGGACCTGCGCGGCGCGCCCCGCCGAGAAGTAGCACACGCCCGCCTCGACGAGCGCCTGCCGCGCGCGCGGCGCCGTCGGGAAATCGCGCGCGTACTGCTCCCAGCGCCCGGCGGCATCGACGTAAGCCGCCTTGTTCTTCTGCTGCATCGCCGCGTCCCACGCCTGCGACTCGGGCGTCGGCTGCTGGACCGGTGCTTGGAACGAGAGCGAGACGAACGCGAGCAGTGCGATGAGCTTCATCAGGTGCTTCCGTAGCGGGTCGACGTCATTGTGTACCTTCGGCTGGCCCCCGTCCGCGCTCCGCGTGGAAAAAGGGGGTTTCGCACGACAGGGCGCGCGAGTTCCCGCGTGCCCGCCCACGAACGGGCGTCGGACAGCGAATTCCGGGGCCGAGAAACCGAACGCGCCGGGCGGAGCCCTGACCCGCCGCGTGCGAGTCGGCAGAACTTGCGCGGCGGCCTGCGGCGCGGGTGCCCGCCGGACCTCGCGGTGCCCCCGCGGGACCTCGGTGCGACGCTGCGAGCGAGTCTTGGGTGCCCGCGACCCGATAGGAAGGCTCCCAAGGACGCCCGAAGCGTCCTAGAGGCTCCCCCATGGCGACCGAAGCCCCTCTCGACGACCCGCTGGCGCCGATCGCGGTCGCCCGCACGCGCAAGCCCAAGGTGGCGCGTGAGTACGGGCTCGTCCTCGCGGCGATGGGGATCGAGGCCGAGCTCCGCCATGCGCCGGAAGGCATCGCGCTGCTCGTGGCACCCGAGCACTCCGCGCGCGCGGTGAGCGAGCTGCGCCAGTACGAGCTCGAGAACCGTGGCTGGCGGCGCGCGGAGGAGCTGCCGGCGGCGCTGGCCGAGAGCTGGCCGGCGGTGCTCGTGTGGTTCGTCGTGTTGATGACGCAGCACGCCTTCAGCGCCCAGCGCGCCTTCGGCCTCGACTGGTGGGAGCAGGGCGGCGGCCGCGCGGGCGCGGTGCGCTCGGGCGAGTGGTGGCGCACCGTCACCGCGCTCGGCCTGCACGCGGATGCGCTGCACCTCTTGGGCAACCTCGTCTTCGGCGCGCTGTTCGTCGCGCTCGTGGTCGAGCTCTTCGGCACGGGTCTGGGCCTGCTCGCGGTCGTCGGTGCCGGCGCGCTCGCGAACCTCGCCAACAGCTGGCTCCAAGAGCCGACCTTCCGCTCGATCGGCGCCTCGACCGCGGTCTTCGCCGCGCTCGGTCTGCTCGGCGGCCACCGCTGGCAGCAGCGCGCGCTCGTGCGCAGCCTGCGCCGCGCGAGCTGGATCCCGCTCGTCGCCGCCGCGTTCCTGCTCGCCTACCTCGGCTCCGGCGGCACGCGCGAGCTCGGCGTCGAGAGCCGTGTCGACGTCACCGGCCACGCCCTCGGCTTCGCCGTCGGCGCCGCGCTCGGCGCGCTGTACGCCCGCCTCGCACCGAAGAGCCTCTCCGCTCCCCGCTTCCAGCCGTGGTTCGCCGCCGCCGCGCTCGCACTTTGGTGCGCCGCTTGGCTCGCAGCCTTCCAGCGCTGAAGTGCGCGTGGTACGCAGGAGCGCGTGGAGCGGGGAAAAGACGAAGTGCGCTGGACGCCGGAGCGGCTGCGCGAGGTGATCGCGGCGGGCGAGGGGCGGCAGGTGGAGTTCAAGCGCGGACTGCCGCGCGACGAGAAGACGGCGCGCACGCTCGTGGCGTTTGCGAACACGCGCGGCGGACTGTTGCTCGTCGGCGTCGGGGACCGCGGCGAGCTCTTGGGCGCGCCGAAGCCCGCGCAGACCGTCGAGCGACTGCGGGAGATCGCGGCCCATGGCGTCGAGCCTCCGATCGTGATCGAGCTGGAGTGCGTCGAGCTCGACGGACACTTGCTCGTCGCCTGTTGGGTGCCGCTGTCGCGGCTGCGGCCGCACGCCGCGCGCCGACCGGACGGCGAGTGGGAGACGGTGGTGCGCGCGGGGTCCTCGAACCGCGAGGCCAGCGGTGCGACGAAGAAGGCCATCGGGACGGCGAGCTCCGCGAAAGAGCCCGCGGACGAGCTGGAGCGACGCGTGCTCGCGTGGGTCCGCTCCGTCTCGCGCGGCGGCGCCGCCGCGGACAGCCCCGCGACCGTCGACGGCTTCTGCGAAGCCCAGAACATCGGCCGCCAGCGCGCGCGGCGCGCCTTCATCGCCCTCGAACGCTCAGGCCACCTCGTCGGACACGGTCTCGGCGCGCGGCGCACCTTCTCGCCCGCGTGAGCGACGCGCAAGTCTCCCGTCAGGCCGCCGAGTAGCACCTCGAACTCGCGCGCGCCGCGTGGCAATCTCTCGCGCACCATGACGCGCACCGCCGCCCTCGTCCTCGCCGCTTCGCTGCTCTCGCTCGCCCAACAGCCCGCCACGCCCGACTTCGGACAGCGCCTCCGCACGGCCGCGCAGGAGCCGGGCCAGATCGTGCCGCTCGTGCTCGACGTCTGCGACGCGATCCCCAAGGTCGACGGCGCCGCGGGTCAGCAGCTCGCCGACAGCATCGAGCCCTACCTGCGCCAGATCTTCTTCGCCCCGACCTCGATCCCGGGCGTCGAGCGGCTCGGCGTCGTGAAGCACGAGGTGAAGTCGGGCGAGCTGCCGGGCGCGATCGCCAAGCGCTACCGCATCGGCTCGGGGATGCTGAAGTACCTGAACGCGCAGTACGACGAGCGCCGCATCGCCGCAGGCGCGAAGCTCAACGTGCTCGACCTGTCGAACAACTCGCTGCAGGTGATCGTCGACATCGCGCGCTACCGCCTCGCCGCGTGGCACCAGACGCCGGAGGGCAAGTACGTGCTCAGCATGTACGTGCCGGTCGGCGTCGGCGCGCCGGAGTCCCCCACCCCGTCGGGCACGACCAAGATCGTCGACCGAGTGCGCAACCCGGCTTGGACCGAGCCCAAGACCAAGCAGGTCTTCCCCCACGGCGACCCCGGCAACGTGCTCGGCGGGTACTGGATCAAGCTCGACCCCGAGGGCTTGGGCGGGGTCACGGGCATCGGCCTGCACGGCTACACGGGCGCCCCGGCGATCGACTGGCTGACCAAGGGCTCGTCGAGCGGCTGTGTGCGCATGTTGCAGCCCGATATCGACCGAGTGTTCGAGCTCGCCCTCGAGGGCACGAAGGTCACGTTGGTCCGCTAGGAACCGCGTCCAAGTCCGTGGGTTCTGCGTAGTGCCTACACTGGGCGCAGCGGCTCCCCGCCGCGCCGTCGGTCCGTCTTCGAGGCTTCCCATGCGACTTCTTCCGCCCATCGCCGCCCTCGTCTGCCTTGCCCTGCCCGTCTTCGCCGGGGAGTCGATCTCGTGGAGCAAGGACTTCGAAGAGGCCAAGGCCCGCGCCGCCGCGGAGAAGAAGGTCGTGTTCGTCGCCGTGAACATGGACGGCGAGGCCGCCAATGATCGACTGGCCGAGAAGGTCTACGCCGACAAGCGCGTGACCTCGGCAGCCGCGCTCACCATCAACGTGATCGCCTCGCGCTTCGACCACGCGCCGGAGAAGCGGCCCTGCACGCGCTTCGCGGGCATCGAGTGCATCGACCACAAGCGCTGCGACGGCGCCGTGCGCGCCAACGTGCTCAAGGCCGACGCCAACGGCTACGTCGTCGCTCCGCAGCACGTGTTCCTCGGCCCCGACGGCGCCGTGATCCTGTCCGTGCCCTACGAGATCAGCGCGGAGGAGCTCCAGTGGTGCTTCTCGAACGCGATCAAGGCCGTCGATCCTGCGGCGGCGAAGGCCGTGCCCGCGAACGGTCGGCCGCCGCGGCGTCTGGTCACCGGCGGCGTGTTCGATCCGGCCGGCGTGCCGGGCGCGAACCTCGCGCCGCCGACGCGGGAGCAGGTCCTCGCGCTCATCAAGGAATTGAAGGCGTCCCTGTGGGGCGAGGGCCGCATCGAGAAGATCCAGCGCGTGTTGATGTCGCCCGAGCCCGAGGCGATCGAATACATCGGCTCCGAGCTGAAGAACGAGCTGATCGGGCGGCGCGGCTGGTTCCGCGGCGTGCCCGGCGCATCCGCGGGCGCGGGCGGTGACGGCCCTGATCCGCGCGACATCCTGATGCACGCGATCGGCGTGCTGTCGCCGCCGGTGTATTGGAAGCTCGTCAGCGAGTACCTCGACAACGACGACGATCAGCTTCGCAACGAGGCGATCGTGGCGTTGGAGCAGCTCGCCGTGCCCGAGTCCGTGCGCGCGATCACCTCGGCGCTCGCCAAGGAGAAGAACCTCGCGTGCCGCAAAGACTTGATGCGTGCGCTCGGCAGCGCGGGCGCCGCTGACGACAAGGCGCGCAAGGCGCTGCTCAAGTTCGTCGCGAGCGAGAAGGATCCGACCGTGCGCCTCAACGCGGTGGTCGCGCTCGGCTGGCTCGCGCCCGGCGCGGATGTGAACAAGGTGCTCGGCGAGCTGCTCGCGAGCGCGCAGCCCGATGATCGACGCGCGGCGGTAGTTGCGATGGGTCTGTCGCGCAACGACGCATGGGTCGCGGTCGTCGAGAAGGCTCTCGCGGCCGACGCGGATCCGAACTTCAAGACGGCGGCGGAAGCGGCGCTCAAGGTGCTGAAGGGCGAGAACCTCGCCACGCTGCGCGCACCGCTGCGCTCGATCTGCGACGACGGGCTCGAGCGCGAGAAGTTCTTCGGCGGCGGACAGATGCAGATCCCCGGCATGGGCGGCGCTGGCGGCGCGCCCGGCGGCGGCGGGGGTGGGGCCGGCGGGGGCACCGGTGGCGGCTCGGGCGGCGGCACCGGCGGCTGAACGCGCGCCAAGCCCCGTTGCAGGGGCCTAGGAGGGGCCGCGGACGCACTGTCCCGCCCCGATCGGAGCGTCGCGCTAGACTTGGGTCCGCGTGACGAACCTCTTCCCCGCACCGCTGCGCGCCCTGTGGCTCGCGCTGCTCTTGCCGGCGCTGCTCCTTCCGAGTGGCTGGCAGTGGCGTCTGTGCTTCTGCGAAGCGATGACGCGCGGCGAGGGTGAGCTCTCGTGCTGCGCGAGCGAGGAACTCGCGAGCGAAGAGCGCGGCTGCTGCAGCGAAGACGAAGGCGTCGAGCAAGAGCGCCACGACTGCAGCGAGTGCTTCTACGTCGAGGCCGGCAACGAAGACCTCGCGTCGGTCACGCTGACCGCGATCCCCCACGTCGCGCCTCCGCAGGTGATTGCGTGGCGGGAAGTGTCTGCCGCGCGGCCGCGCGAGCGTGCGCTGGAACGGCTCGCCGTCGGACGCGCTCCGCCCTGCGTGGGGCACTCGCTGCCGCTCCGCATCTGACGCGACTCCGCGTGTCGCCGGTCGATGGGTCCTAGAGGACCTGTCTCTCCGTCCGTACGTCTGCGGAGTCTCCATGAAGCTGCGTCTCGATTTCTTTCTGATCTCCCTCTCTATCTCGATCGCCACCGCCTGCACGAGCACGACGGCGCGCGAGTATTCCGATGCCGAACTCTCGGCCACGGCGCGCACGCGTTCGACCGCCACGGTCGAAGACGTCGCGCTAGCGCTGGAGCTCGCAGACCTCGGCCCGCTGGTGGTGCCCGTGCCCAGCGCGCCAGCGGAGCTACGCCCGGACATGGACGAGTTCTGGCATGCCGCGGCCTATGCGTGGAATCCCGAGCTGCGCGCGATGCGTCGTCGCGTGCGCGCGGCGCAGGCGGAGCTCGACTCCGCGGGGAAGCCCCAGCCCATCCAAGGACAGGCCATGGCGCTCGACCTCTCCGACCCTGCCGCGGAGCTCGAGTTTCAAGCGATGGTCGATCTGCTCGGACTGCTCGGAGTCGGACCCGCGGACGCGGCGAAAAAACTCGCAAGCGCGACCGCGCGCGCGGAGCTCGCGGCGCTCGAAGCGCGCGTGTGGTCGCTGCGTTTCGAAGTCGACCGCGCGCGGGTCGAACTCGCGGCGGCGAAATCCCTCGAGACGGCGCTCGCTGCACTCTACGGCGAGTGTTCCGAGGTCCTCCCACGTATCGAGATCCTCGCGCAGCGCGGCTGGATCGGGCGCGGCATGACGGAAGGCGCGCTGTCCGCGCTGCACATGCTGGAGCACCATCAATCCATCGCGCGACTCGAGGTGATCCGCGCACGCAGCGACCTCGCGGCGCTGTGCGGCCTCGACTCGACGCATTCGGCGTTCGACGAAGCCCAGAGTGGTGTGATCGACCGCTTTCGGCCGGAAGACGTGGAGCTGAACGATCCGAGCGACGCGGAGCTGCTCGCGCGGCTGCCGGAGCTGCGATCCGCGAAGCTGGAGCTCGCGGTGGCCGAGGCGGAGCTCGTGCGCATGGCGCGCGAGCGCTGGCCAATGATCGGCATCGGGCCGCGCACGATGCTGCGTCCCGACGAGCAGTTGCTCGGCGGCATGATCGGACTCAGCGTCCCGTTCCCTGGTGCGCTCGAAGGCGCGATCGCCGCCCAGCGCGAGCGGCGCGACGCAAGCTACGAAGCGCTCGAGAGCGCGCTGGTCGCAGCGCGGGCCGAGCTCGACCGCACCGCACGTACCTTTGCGGAGTCGGTCGAGCTCGCCGAAGAGCACGCGCCGCTCACCGACATGTCGATGGCACGCATGCTCGCCGCATCGCAGGCCGAGTTTCTCGCCGATCCCGAGCGGCTCGAGCGCTGGTCCTTTGCCGTCGGCGAGCGCCTCGACTCCCTCATGGCCCTCGTGCGAGCGCGCGCCGAGCTCGTCCGCGCGTGGCTCGACTGCGAGGAAGCTCGCGGCCCGCGCACGGAGGTGGCGCCGTGAGCCAAGTTCAACCCGACATCGATCTCGCGGGCCTCACGCGCAAGCAAGCCGAGCTCCCGCCGCCGCGCCGCAGCCTGCTGCGCATTTTCGTACCGCTCGCGATCCTGCTCGCATTCGGCGCGCTGCTCGCCTCGACGCTCGGTGACTTCCTACAGGGCTCCGTCGAGGTCACGACGATCCGCCCGCGCAGCGTCGAAGGCTCGTCCGCGAAGTCCGCGGGCACCGTGCTCTTCCAAGCCGCCGGATGGATCGAGCCGGATCCGTTCCCCGCCGCGGTAACGGCGCTGACCTCCGGCGTCGTGAGCGAAGTGCTCGTGCAAGAGTCGCAGGCGGTTCGCGCCGGTGAGATCGTGGCGAAGCTAGTCGCCCGCGACGCGGAGCTCGCTGCCGAGCGTTCGCAAGCGGTGCTCGACGAAGCGCGCGCCGAGTTGGCACGCGCAGAAGCGGAAGCGAAGGCGGCGCAGTCGACGTGGGACAGCGCACTCGCCGTGCAGCAGGCTCTTGCGGTGGCGCAGGCGGAACTGCGTGGCCGTGAAGCCGAGCGCGAGCACCGCGTTCAGGCCGCGGCTTCAGCCGAGGCGCGCGTCCAAGTTGCGCGAGAAGAGGTCGAACTGCAGCGCGCGCTCGCGCAGGCAGGAGCAGCTGGGCCTCGACAAGTCGAGCTCGCGCAAGCGCGCGTCTCCGAGGCCGCCGCCGATCTCGCGGTCCTGCAGGCCGACGCCGTCCTCGCACGCTCGGACGCGGAGAAAGCTCGCGCGAATCTGCACCGCGCGGAACGCGACCTCGAGCTGCGCATCGACGACCGCAAGCAGCTCGACGCGAGCCTCGCGATGGTCGCGCTCGCCCGCGCCAAGGTCTCCTCTGCGCAGTCGATGCTCGAGGAGGCGCGTTTGCGACTCGCGCGCACGGAAGTGCGCTCCGCATCCGATGGAATCGTGCTGGAGCGCCGCGTGATGCCGGGTAGCTCCGTGGGAGATGCGGACGCCGTCGTGTGCACGCTCTACGACCCGCGCTCGATCCGCGTGCGCGTCGACATTCCGCAGGGCGAGGTCGGCAAGGTGGGTGTCGGAATGCGAGCCGAAATCCTCGCGGAGTCGCGCCCCGGACGGCCGTACAGCGGCGAGGTGATCCGACTCGTCCACAAGGCCGACATCCAGAAGGTCACGCTGCAAGTGCACGTGCGCATCGAGGATGGCGATGCGCTGGTGCGACCCGAGATGCTCGTCCAAGCGCGCGTCCTCGGGATGGGCGGTACGGGGGCTCCTGCGAGCGGACCGCGGGAGTCCTTGGCGATTCCCGCGCGGCTGCTCGTCGAGGGCGATCGCGTCTGGGTGATCGACGGCGGCACCCGCACCGCCCGGCTGCGCACCGTGACCGTGGGTACCCGCTCCGGCGACGAAGTCGAGATCACCGACGGGATCAACGCCACGGACAAGCTGATCGATGCGGGCCGCGAGCAGCTCGTGGAAGGAGCGCGCGTGACGACGCGCGGAGAGTAGCCATGGCCTTCATCGAGCTCCGCAACGTCACCAAGACGTACCGCAAGGGCGAGCACGTGGTCACCCCGCTCGCCGACGTGTCGCTCGACATCGCGCAGGGCGAGTTCTGCGTGCTCCTCGGTCCCTCGGGCTCCGGCAAGACGACGCTGATGAACCTGATTGCAGCCGTCGATCGAGCCGATCGCGGAGTCGTCCGCGTTGCGGGCACCGAGCTCTCGAAGCTCTCGGCCTCCGCCCTCGCCGATTGGCGCGCGCGAACGGTGGGCTACATCTTCCAGCAGTCGAACCTCGTGCCCGTGCTGACGGCGTACGAGAACGTCGAGCTGCCGCTATGGCTCCAGCCGCTCTCGCGCGCCGAGCGCCATCGTCGCGTGAGCCTTGCGCTGGCAGCCGTCGGCCTGACAGACCGCGCCGAGCACTTGCCCAAGCAGCTCTCCGGCGGGCAAGAGCAGCGCGTCGCGATCGCACGCGCGATCGTGGCGGATCCCCCGCTGCTCGTCGCCGACGAGCCCACGGGCAACCTCGACCACGAATCCGCGGAGGGCATCCTCACCCTGCTCGAACGGCTGCATCGCGAGTTCGGCAAGAGCATCGTCATGGTCACTCACGACCCGCGCGCTGCGGAGCGTGGCACCCGCCACTTCCGCCTCGACAAGGGTGTGCTGGCCGAAGAGACGGAGCACGTGCGATGAAGCTCTTGCGGCTCGTGGCCAAGAACCTCGCGCGACGACCGATGCGCACGCTGCTCACGCTCGGCGGCGTCGCCTGTGCGATGCTCATGCTGCTCTTGGTCGAGAGCCTCGGCGCGGGACTCGATGCAGCCCTCTCGGGCAGCGACGCCGCGCGCACGCTGATCGTCTATCGCGTCAATCGCTACTGCCCTCAGACATCCTTCCTGCCAGAGTGGTACGGACCGCGCATCGCAGAGCTCGACGGCATCGAAAGCGTGCTGCCCGTCAAGGTCTACCTCAACAACTGCCGCGCGAGCCTCGACATCGTGCCGTTCAACGGCGTGCCGGCAGAGAAGCTTGCGACGTCGCGGAGCTTCGAAGTGCTCGAGGGCGACTATGAGCGCTTCGTCGCGGAGCGAGACGCCGCGCTCGTCGGTCGCGCCTTCGCCGCGCGCAAAAACCTCGCAGTGGGCGACCAGTTCCGCTTCGGTGGCATCAACGTCAAGGTCGCGGGCATCTTCGGCAGTGCCGAGCCTGTCGAGGAAGGCACGGTCGTCACGCACCTCGAGTATTTGCAGCGTGCGGTCGCCGTCAATCGCCTCGGAACCGTCACGCAGTTCGAGGTGAAGATCGCGGACGCTGCCCGTGCCAAGGAAATCTCGGCTCAGATCGATGAGCTCTTCCGCACGGCGCCGGAGCCGACCGACACGCGGCCGCGCATCTTGTTCTTGGAGCAAGCGACGCGAGATCTGCGGGAGATTCTCGGCTTCGCACGGCTCCTGGGGCTAGCCTGCGTCGCGGTCGTGCTCGCGCTGGTGGCCAATACGGTCGTGATGAGCGTGCAGGAGCGCGTGCGCGAGTTCGGCGTGTTCCGCACGCTCGGCTTCCACGCCTACCACATCGCTGGACTCGTGATGGGTGAGGCGCTCATCCTCGCCATGCTCGGCGGTGCGCTGGGTCTGGGTTCCGCGCTGGCGGTGATCCACTTCTCGAGCCTCACCATCGGCGCCGAGGGAGTGCCCGTGAGCTTCTCCACGGACCTCTCGCTCGTCACGCGCGGCTTCGCGATCGCCATCGTCACCGGACTGGTCGCAGGACTGATCCCAGCGCTGCGCTCGTCGCGCTCGGAAATCGTCGCGAGCTTGAGGAGCGCCTGAGATGGGACGCGTGCTCCCTTTCGACTACGCCGTTCGCAACTTGGGTCGACGCCCGTTTCGCACGGCGATCACGGCGCTTTCGAGCGCGCTCGTCGCTGCGTTGCTCGTCGCGACCACGGCGTTCGTGCGCGGTCTCGGCGGCACGTTCTCTGGCGCAGCACAAGAGGACACCGCCATTCTCCTCTCGACCGTCGCCGAGCGTGACGTCGTGCGCTCGACCGTGACGGCGGGACTGCCGGAGCTCGTCGCTGCGTCGGTTCCGGGCGTGCTCCAGATCAGCGGCGTGCCTGCGATTTCCGCCGAGATTCACATGGGCACGAACCTGCGCCTCGGCGCGGGCCCCGACGCGCCCGGCTCCGAGCCGCTGGCAGGCTTCGTGCGCGGCGTGACCGAGCGCGCCTTCCTCGTGCACGAGGCCGTGACGTTGGTCGAAGGTCGGACACCGCGCACGGGCGAGGTCATCGTCGGCCGCATGGTCGCGGCACAGCTCGGCGTCGAAGAGTCCGAGCTTGCACTCGGACGCAAGCTGCGTTTCGAGGGCTCCACGTTCGAGATCGTGGGCCGTTTCGCCGCCCCGGGCACCACGATCGAAGCGGAGATCTGGACGCCGCTCGCCGAGCTGCGCGGCCTCACCAAGCGCGATGACAGCTCAGTCGCCTTCGTGCGCATGGAGTCGGCCGATGGCTTCGCGGACTTGGAGCTCTTCACGCGCCGACGCCTCGACCTCGAGCTCACGATGATCCCGAGCTCGACGTACTACCGCGAGCTCTCCGATTACTTCGGACCGATTCGTGCACTCGCTTGGGCCATGGCGAGCCTGATTGTGCTCGGCGCTCTGTTCGGCGGCGCAAACACGCTCAATGCAGCGGTGCAAGATCGGCTGCGGGAGCTCGCCGCGCTGCGAGCCGTCGGCTACTCGGGCGTCGCGCTCATCCGCTCGCTCGCTCAGGAGTCCTTGGTCATCGCCGCGAGCGGCGCCCTGTGCGGGCTCCTGCTCGCACGGCTCTTCCTCGCGGGCTCTTCCGTGCGAATCGCCATGAGTGCCTTCGCACTGCAGGTCGATGCCGCCGCCATCCTTGTCGGCTTTGGCGGAGCACTCCTGCTCGGACTCGTCGGCACCACACCAGCCGCGCTACGCGTACTTCGCATGCCCATCGCGGCCGCCCTGAAGGAACCCTGAACGCTAGTCTCTGGTAGTTTCCCCATGAAGCACTTCCTCGCCGTTGCCACGTTCCTACTCGTCGCCTGCTCGCAGGAGACTCCGCCCCTCTCCACGACAGGCGGCGCTCTCGACAACTTCTTCGCTGCGGCCCCCGAAGGTCCTTCGGTGACCGTGCTCGAGGCGCGCAAGAACCCCGTGGCGGGTTCCGAGCTCGTGCTGCGTGGACGCGTGAAGGACTTCGTCCGCGGACGCGCCGCCTTCAGCGTGATCGACCCGTCGCTGATCGCCTGCAGCGACGAGGGCGATCCCATGGAGGGCGCCTGCGAGACGCCCTGGGACTATTGCTGCGTTCCGTCCGAGGAGCGCGCCGCCGCATCCGCGATGGTCGAGCTGCGCAACGAGCAAGGCGTCATCAAGGAGAGCGCGCAGGGCTTCCGCGGCCTCGATCACCTCGACACGGTCGTCGCACGCGGCACCGTCGAGCTCGACGCCAACGGCAATCTCACGCTCGTCGCGCGCTCGCTCTCGTTCACCAAGAACGTCCCCACGAAATGACCGCGCTCCTCCGACTTGGCTGAAGCGAATCGCTGCTTCGGCGTCGGCTCAGGGGCAAAGCACGAAACGGAGCCCGTTCGATAGGTTGGTTCCCAGCGGGGCCGAAGGGTCACGGAACCACGCTTGGATCGAAACGACCTCACCGCCGAGGAACGGAGTTCCGAGCGATCCGGAAGTCGTACTCACGTAGGCGCTCCAGTCCGTAGCAAACGTTCCATCGCACAGACCCGTAGTGCCGCCACTGTTCTGCGTGGTCATGCGCTGCGTGGGCGACTTGACACACAGGAAGCTCGTGCCCGTGCCCCACACCACGGATTGCCCTCCGTTGAGTCCGTAGAAGAGCAGCCCCTGCTTCTGGCCTTCCACCCCTTGAGCGCGAACGGTGAATCCGCTTGAGGCGCCGGCGCGCGCAACTCCGAGCGCATCCAGCAGAGCGACACAACCGTTGGTCGTCGTGCCCGCGGTGCAGTACGACTGAGGCGGAGTGCAAGGCACCACGTTGTTGAACGTGAAGTTGTCCATTCCGATCGTGCCAGAGGACTGCGTGATCTCGACACGGTGAATTCCGGGAATGGCGAGCGACAGATAGACTCCGCCGGTCGCATCAGGAAGCGTGATCGAGCCAAGCAGCGTGCCGTCGAGCGCGTAGGCCCGCAGCGTCGCGTTGCCAGGAATCGGGTTGAGGTCGCCCCGCACGCTCACGAAATTCGTGGTCGCCGGGTTCGAGGGAGCCGCGGGATCGACGAAGCGAGCGAAGATCGGTGCGAAATAGTTGAGCGTGCCCGTGCTCGACGTTCCGCCGATGATGTGGGGAACGCTCGGCGTGAGCGCGCCGTGATTCACGACCGCGACGAAGGTCGAGAGGGACGAGAAGTTCACACCCAACGTGCTCTCGTAGAGCGTCGACAGACGGCTTGCCGACGGCACCGTCGCCCCCGGCGAATTGCTCATCGCAGGCAGGGAGTCGAAGGTGAGCACATTCTGAGCCATGGCGGGCGGAAGGAACGTGAGACTCGCCGCGACAGACAGCAACTGATAGTGCATAGACGCAAACCTCCGTGCACGAAGAGACACACGTCTCGCGCTTGGGCACAAGAAGATTCCGAGTTTCCCGCGCTGCACGGGTCGGCGAGGGGCAGACCGGCACGCGCCGTACTCAGTCGCTCGCAGGAGCCAAGCTGAACTCCAGCACATCCTTGCGCTGATTGAGCACCTCGCTCAGGTCGTGGGCGTGCCGAGGGTTCACGCTCTTGATAACCATGCGGTACTCGAAGAAGTGCTTCTGCGAGTCGAGCCGGTAGTGCAGGTTCGCGATCGAGAAGCCGCGCTCGGTGACGATGCGACGCATCTCGTCTTCGGGCACTTGCGCCGTGCGTTCGAAGCGCACGGTGAAAACCGCGTAGAACTCCGAAGGCAAGTGACGCTCCAGCCACCCGAAGACAGAGAGTGTCGCGAGCGTGAGCACCGCCGCGATGATCGCGGGCGTGTAGAAGCCGATGCCGATCAAGATGCCGATCGCCGCGGTGATCCAGATCGACGCGGCCGTCGTGAGTCCTCGCACGGATAGGCCGTCTTTCATGATCGCGCCGGCGCCGAGGAAGCCGATGCCCGTCATGATGCCCTGCGCCATGCGCGTGGGGTCGAGCGTCACGCGCACGTCGCTCGACTCGGGAACCCACAAGCCCTCGTAGGCCGTGAGCAACATCAGAAGGCTCGTGGACAAGCACACGAGCGCGTGCGTTCGAAAACCGGCGGGTCGACCGCGATAGCTGCGCTCGAAACCGATCGCCGCGCCCACGACGAGGGCTCCGACGAGGCGCGCCACAATCTCCGGGAGAACGGTCTCCACTCCGACGGCTACTTCGAGCATCGCGATCATCTCGGTCTACCTTGGGCTTCACCGCGCGCAAGATCAAGCTCCGATCAAGGCCGCGCGGGCCGCACGCACTAGAACGACGGCTTGTGCGGCTTGTCGCCGAGCGTCTTGCGCGACTTCGCCGCGCCCTTCTTCTTCGCCGTGGCGGCCTTCTTGCGCGCCTTCGCCCCCACCGGCTTCACCGGCGGAACCTGCCCAGCGGGCACCCAGCCCTCCGGCGGCGGCGAGCCCTTGATCTCGAACAGGAAGCGCGAGGGCATCGACGGCTGCGCCTTGCCGTACTTCACGCGCTCCTGCGTGTAGCTGATCGTGAGCTGCCGCTGCGCGCGCGTGATGCCGACATACATCAGGCGCCGTTCCTCCTCGACCGTGTCTTCGGTGACCGAGCGAACGTGCGGCAGCAGCCCCTCCTCGACGCCAACCAGATACACACGCGGGAACTCGAGTCCCTTCGCCGCGTGCAACGTCATCAGCGTGACCACGTCCTTCTTGTGTTCGGCGTCGTCGCCGTCATCGTTGCTCTCCAGCGTCAGGTCCTGCAACAGCGTCGCGAAGCTCGCCTTGTGGTTCTTCTGCTGGTGACGCTGCGCGAGGTCGAGGATCTCGGTCACCGCTGACCAACGCTGCGCACGCGTGAGCTCGTCCGGATAGAGCCGCTCGATCTCGTTCTTGTAGCCCACGGCATCGAGCATGCGCTCGACACGCTGCGCGAGCGCGAGCTTCTCGTCGACATGGGCCGCGGTCGCGACCAAGCGGCGGAAGTCGCGCACGGCGTGCACCGCCGCGTCGGGGACGCCCGGGATCGCATCCTGCTCAAAGGCCTTCGCGAGCGGGATGCCGTGCTCGGCTGCGTATTCGAGCGCGTGGTCGAGGCTCGCCTTGCCCACGCCGCGCGGCGGGCAGTTGATCACGCGCAGGAGCGCGACTTCGTCCTCCGGAGCGACCGCGAGCTTCAGGTACGCCATCACATCGCGCACCTCCTTGCGATCGAAGAAGCTCATCCCGCCGACGAGGATGTACGGCAGCCCGCGCGCGCGGAACGCGGTCTCGAAGGCGCGCGCGAGGATCGAAGCACGGAACAGCACGGCGAAGTCGCCGAACTTCGCCTCGCGCCGGTCGACCGCGAGCTTGATCTCCTTCGCGATGTGATCGGCCTCCTCGTTGTCGTCCTTGAGCACGACGGCACTCACCGGCTTGCCATCGCCGAAGGCCGAGCGCAGCGTCTTGCCGAGGCGCTTGGGGTTGTTGGCGATCACGCGATTGGCCGCGCCGAGGATCTGATTCGTCGAGCGATAGTTGGTCTCCAAGCGCACGACCTTCGCGCCCTTGAAGTCCTTCTCGAAGGACAGGATCTTCGTGACGTCCGCGCCGCGCCAGCCATAGATCGACTGGTCGTCGTCGCCGACGACGCACAAGTTGCGGTGCGCGCCCGCGATCGCCTTGATGATCTCGTACTGCGGCCCGTTCGTGTCCTGATACTCGTCGACCATCACGTAGCGGAAGCGCCGCGAGTAGTGCTCGCGCACCTCCTTCTTGCCCAGCAGCCGCAGCGTGTAGAGCAGGAGGTCGTCGAAGTCGAGCGTCTTCGAGCGCCGCAGCTGCTCGTCGTACTGCTTGTAGGCGCGGCCGAGGAGCTCGTCCTCGTCGCTCGCCGCCTTGGCGAGGAACTCGTCGGGGTCGACGAGCCGATTCTTCATCAGCGAGATGCGCGACTGGAGCGCCGCAGGCTGGACCGTTGAGCTACCGACGCGCAGCTCGCGCAGCACGCCGCGCAAGTTCGACACCTGATCCGACGCGTCGCAGATCGTAAAGCCGCCGCCGAGCCCCACGTGGACGCCGTGCTCGCGCAGCGCATGCAGGCAGAAACTGTGGAACGTTCCTACGAGCAGTCGGTCCGCGCGTTCCTTGCCGACGAGCTTTCCGACGCGCTCGCGCATCTCGCGCGCCGCCTTGTTCGTGAAGGTCATCGCGAGGATGTTGTCCGGCGAAACGCCCCTCTCGAGCAGGTACGCCATGCGCACCGTGATCACGCGCGTCTTGCCCGAGCCGGCGCCGGCGAGCACGAGCACGCTGCCTTCCGTCGTCTCGACGGCGGCGCGCTGTTCGGCGTTCAGACCCTCGAGCAGCTTCGACATGGGCGGCGCACGGTAGCGCCCACACGCCGGACCGCAAGCACGAAACAGCGCGCTAAAGACCGAGCGCTTCGAGCTTGCGCGCGACCCATACGTCGCGCAGCGCGTCCATGTCGGGCTTGCCCTCGATCGTCAGCGTCGAGAACACGACCAACGGGTCGGAGTGCACGTAGAAGAAGACGCCGCCGCCGCGGTGCGGCACACCCTCGATCGTCTTGATCTGCGCGCCATTCTCCGTCGAGATCACGACGCCGGACTTGACCTCGAGCCCGAGCGAGTACGCCGTGCCGCTCTCGATCGGCTTGCCCTCGCTCACCGCCGCGTTGCGCACGAAGCGCTTCGCGACATCGTTGGCGAACAGGCTGCCGAAACCCTGCGACCACACGAAGCTCTCCTTGCGGTCGTCGCACACACCCACAGCGAAGAGCGGCGTGCGGTTCGCATCCTCGGACACCCCCTCGAACGACACGTCGTACTCGAGCTTGACGGGCTCGCCAAAGCTCCACGCGTGGCGCATGCACGCCGCACCGGTCATGCGCATCGCGCCGTCGCCGATCTGCACCGAGGGCTTCGACGCGACCTTGTGTCCCGAGAGACTCGCGCGCCAGATCGCGTAGTAGCCGTGGTCCGCCGCGAAGTCCGCCGCCTGCTCCTTCTTCTGAAAGTCGTACACGAGCCGCACACGTCCGTCGGGAAGCGCCGTGAACTGCGCCGCGGTTGCCTCCGCAGCCTTCGAGGGCTCCCACACGCCCGCGAGGATCGACGCGCCCGCGTCGCGCAGCACCGACTTGCGTGTCGTGACGAGCTCCGTCGTCCCGTGCTTGGCGAGCAGCTCGGTGAGCGCCTCGAACTGTGCCTTCGCCGCCGCGGCATCCCCGCCGCCACCCTGCGCGACGCGCGCGAGCAGCGCGACGCCCGCGCCGTTCGCGAGCATGTCGGGATAGAAGTCCGCCGCGTCCTTCTTCAGCGCCTCCGCGCCTTCGCTGCCCTTGAGCGCCTTCGCCGCCTTCGCGTCGCCCGCGAGCACCGCAGGATACCAGCGCGCCCAGCCGTCGGGCCCTTCGAGCAGCGCCTTGTCGAAGCCCTTCGCGAGGTCGAGCGGATCGAGCGACTCCAGCGCGAGCGCCGCGACCTTCGCGCGGTTTTCTTCGAGGAACACCTTGCCATCGGCCATGCCTTTGACCTTGGCCGTCTGCTTCTTGCCCTCGTGCTCGAACGCGAGCTTGCCGCCCGCGGCCGCGAGCGCGCCGACGTGCTTGTCGCGCAGCGCCATGAACTTGCGACAGCGCAGGATCTCCGTCTCCAAGCGCGCCGCGTGCGCTCCCACCTTGGGCTTCGCGCGCAGCTTCTCGAGCTCCGCCACCGCACTCTCGAAGCGCCCCGCGCGAATCTCGTACAGGAGCCCCGCATGCGCCGACGCCACGTCGAGTTCGAGCAGGCTCGAGAGGTCCGCGCTCTTCGACGCCGCGGGCTTCGCATCCGCGCCTGCCGGCGTGCCGAGTCCCTTCAGTGCAAGTGGATCCGCCTTGAAGCCCGGAAACAACTTGGCGTACACGTCGAAGAACCACGCATAGAACTCGGCTTCGAGCACGCCGACGTCGACGCCCTTGAACTCGCGCTCGAAGGCCTTCAGTCCGCCGTCGCCCGAGAGCGCGCTGCCGAGATACTTCACGAAGTTCGCGCGGTACTTTCCGTCTGCGCCTTCGTGCAGGTACATCACGAGCGCCCACGCCTGCCCGTGCACCATCTTTTGCGCGAGCTCGGGCTTGATGAGCTTCTCCACCGCGGGCCCGTATTTCTTCACGAGCGCCGCGCGCGTCTCCGCGTAGCTCGTGACTCCAAACAGCTCGCGCAGCGGCAAGAGCGTCGAGTTGCGCACGCCCGGGTCGTGCATCGTGATCACGACTTTCTGCACGAGCTCCTTGTCGATGAAGTGCTTGCGCAGTGCCGTCGGCTCCGCGCCTTCGTGCGTCGAGAGATACGCGCTCAGTCCCTCCGCGACCCAGTGCGGAAGTCGGACGCTCGCGTCGCGCGAGAAGGCGTCGAGTTCCGCGCGCACAGCCTGCGCGAGCATGGGCATGCGTCGCCAGTGCGGCGCCTGCGTCGGCACTCCGTACTCCGCGGTCACGACCGCACCCAGCGCTCGATCGAACAGCGCGAGGTCCGAGAATCCGTTGGGCTCTGCCGCGGTCTTGAGCCACGGCTGGTAGTCCTGCAGCGTCCACAACACCACGACGCTGGAACCCAGTCGGTCCGTGCGGCGCAGCAGACCATTGGGCTGCGCGTAGTCTGCGTCGAAGTTCGACGCGATCGCCTGCAACCACGGACCGTGGCTCGCCGCCATGTTCGCTTCGAAGCCGTCGGCGTAGTCCTTGTTCGGTCGCTGGTAGAAGAGCTCGTAGGGTGCGTGGTCGGCGTTGCGCACGTAGTCGTGCTTGCCGAGCACGGCATTCGCCTTGAGCCGTGCAAGGACACCCTCCTCCAGCGTCGCCGCCGACGCGAGCGCCACGAGCGACAAGCCGAGACCGAAGTACAACGCGCGCATCACGATCCTCCCGTGCGGTGGACCGTCATCCTAGGCACGCCGACGTGCTCACGCGCCGTCGAAGATGCGCGTCCAGAGCGACTCGTCAAAGCCGACGAGAAACGTAGTGCCAAGCCGCAGCGTCGGCGCGCGCAGGTTCCCGCTCGGTCCGAGCGCCGCCTGCAACGCCGCTGGGTCGACGGTGCCGACCACGCGCACATCGAGCGGCGACTTCCCCTTCGCGATCGCAAGCCGCGCGGCCCCAGCGAAGAGCGCGGGGAGTTCGGCGGCTCCAAAGCGCACCTTGCGAGCATCGACCACCTCACGGGCGGTCAGGCCGCGCGCAGCCAAGAAGGCGTCGGCGCGGCTGCAGCCCGTTCAGTTCTTGCGGTGCAGGTACCAGTCGACTTGGAACTTCGGCATGGCGGGCAGACTACCGCACCTCCGTGCGACATGGACCGACGCGCGCTACCCTGCCCGGCGATGACCCGCCCCCAAGAGTTGCTCCCCTGCGTCGAGATCGAACCCGCCGGCCGCGCGCGCGCGACCGTGATTTGGCTCCACGGCCTCGGCGCCGACGGCCACGACTTCGAGCCCATCGTGCCGGAGCTGCGCCTCCCGGCCTCTCTCGGGGTGCGCTTCGTGCTCCCCCACGCGCCTTCGATCCCCGTGACTCTCAACGGCGGGATGCGCATGCCCGCCTGGTACGACATCCGAGATCTGGACCTGCGCAACCGCCATGACCCCGTCGGCATCGAGCGCTCGCGCGGCCAGATCGAGGCCCTGATCGCCCGCGAGGTCGAGCGCGGTATCCCGGCCCGACGGATCGCGTTGGTCGGGTTCAGCCAAGGTGGCGCGATCGCGCTCCACACCGCGCTCCGCCACCCCGAGCGCCTCGCCTGTGCAATCGGGCTGTCGACCTACCTCGTCCTGCCCGACACCCTTCCCGCCGAGGCCAGTCCTTCCAACCGCGACCTGCCGATCTTCATGGCCCACGGGAGCCATGACCCGATGGTCATGCACGAGCGCGGAGTCGCTTCGAAGGAGCGGCTCGAGGCACTGGGCTGGACCGTGGACTTCCGGACCTACCCCATGGCCCACGAAGTGTGCCTTCCCGAGGTCAGGGACGTGGCTCGCGCCCTCGCCGCCGCGCTCTCATGAATCCGATCGGCTAGTTGGTTTCACCAAAGAAACTTCGATCGCGCCCGCAGAGCCCGAGTCGGGTGCGCACGACGAGCGAAAAAAGTGCGCATTTACACTGCGGCAAGGGGAAGTCGCTACTGTGGGATGGAAAGGTGTTCCGTCTCCCCCGAGCCGAGCTCGTCCGTATCGTCCTCGAACTTCCAGTTCGCGGACGGTTCGTGCTTGCCATCACCCTTCGCATCGCGCGCCTGCTCGCAACGGGCCGCGACTCGCTCGCAAGCCTCCGGCAACTCCTTCCAAGATTCCCCTCAAGACCGTCCATGAAGTCGACCTTCCTCCAGTTCACCTCGAGCCTCCTCTGCGGCTCCTTCCTCGCGCTCGGCGCGAACGCCCAATCCATCGCCACCGACAAGCCGAGCTATGAGCTGGGCGAGACGGCGATCATCACCGCCGCGGGCTTCCAGCCGAACGAACTGGTGACCTTCATGGTCACGGTTCCGAACGCGATCACGCCGTCGCTCGAGACGCCTTGGCAGGCGATCGCGAACTCGCAGGGCGACATCGTGACCACGTGGGCGATGAACCCGGCCGCGCCCTACGGCTCGGAGTTCCAAGTCACCGCGAGCAACTCCGCGGGCTTCGCCGCGAACACGATTTTCTCGCACGCGCTCGGTCAGGGCCGCGTCTCCAGCGTGGTTCCAGCCGGAACCGGGTGCGTGCAGCAGTCGCTGCCGCCGGTGACGGGCACCGAGCTGTGGTACGTCCAAGAGTACCAGTCGTACCAAGTCACGCTGACGAACGTCACGGACTGCAGCGGCGCCGCGACGATCGAGGTGATCGTCAACTCGCAGAACACGGCGAGCCAGTGCGTCACCGCGACGCGCCTCTCGCCGGGCGTCTACCGCTTCATCACGGACATGCCGCCCAACGCCTGCGAAGGCTACGGCATCCTGTACTGCACCACGGGCTGCTCCGCGGGCCCGAGCTCGACGTCCGCTCGCGTCGCGCGCCGCAGCGACGGCATCGCCCAGCAGTCCCGCCTCCGCGTGGCGACGTTCGGCGCTGGCTGCACGGCGCCGGTGCAAGACAACGTCTGCACCTGCCCTGCGGTGACGATCTCCTGCCCGAACCCGATCACGGTCTGCGCCGACGCGCAGTCCTGCTCGCAGGTCGTCTACTTCAACCCGCAGGTCAGCGGCGGCTGCCCCGACCTGCAGGTCACCACGAACCCGCCCTCGGGCTCGACCTTCCCCATCGGCACCTCGACGGTCGTCGTCACCGCGACGGACTTCTTCGGCACGCAGCAGTGCTCCTTCACCGTCACGGTGAACGACTGCGACGCTCCGTCGATCAGCTGCCCCACGGACATCACGACCTGCGCCGACAGCGGTGCGTGCTCGGCGATCGTCAACTTCAACGTCACGGGCGTCGATGGCTGCAGCACGCCGGTCAACGTCGTTTGCACGCCGCCCTCGGGCTCGGCCTTCCCGGTCGGCACGACGACGGTCAGCTGCAGCGCGACGGACGCCGCCGGCAACGTCTCGAACTGCTCGTTCAACGTCACGGTCAACGACTGTGAGAACCCGACGATCCAGTGCCCGTCGAACATCACGCAGTGCGCGGACGCCGGCACCTGCGGCGCGGTGGTGACCTTCGCCGTGAATGGCGCGGACAATTGCGCCGGTTTCTCGGTGGTTTCCTCTCCGGCCTCGGGCTCGGTCTTCCCGGTCGGCACGACGACGGTGAACTCGACGGTGACCGACGCGGCCGGCAACTCGGCGCAGTGCTCGTTCACGGTGACCGTCAACGACTGCGAGTCGCCGACGCTCTCGCTGCCGAACCCGATCACGGTGTGCAACGATGCCGGCGCCTGCGGCGCGGTCGTGAGCTTCAGCGCCACGGGCAACGACAACTGCCCCGGCGTCACGGTGGTCTCTGCGCCGCCCTCGGGCTCGGTCTTCCCGATCGGCACCACGGTCGTGAACACGACCGCCACGGACGCCGCGGGCAACGTGACGAACGGCTCGTTCAGCGTGACGGTCAACGACTGCGAGGACCCTGTCGCGACCTGCCCGCAGAGCATCACGACCTGCAATGACGCCGGCCAGTGTGGCGCGGTCGTGACGTTCAGCGCCACGGGCACCGACAACTGCCCCGGCGTGAGCGTCGTGGCGACGCCCTCTTCGGGCTCGGTGTTCCCCGTCGGCACGACGACGGTCAACGTCGTCGCTACGGACGCCGCGGGTCGCACGTCGTCCTGCTCGTTCAGCGTCACGGTCAATGACTGCGAAGCTCCGGTCGCGTCCTGCCCGCAGAGCGTCACCACCTGCAACGACGCGGGTCAGTGCGGCGCGGTCGTGACGTTCAACGCCTCGGGCAGCGACAACTGCAGCGGCTCGAACACGGTGGCAACGCCGGCCTCGGGCTCGGTGTTCCCGATCGGCACCACGACGGTCACCGTCGTCACCACCGACGCGTCCGGCAACGTCGACCAGTGCACGTTCGACGTGACCGTCAACGACTGCGAGTCGCCGACGATCTCGGTGCCCAACCCGATCACGGTGTGCAACGACGCCGGCACCTGCGGTGCGGTCGTGACCTTCGCGGTCACCGGCAGCGACAACTGCCCGGGCTACACGGTCAACGCGACGCCGGCCTCGGGCTCGGTGTTCCCGGTCGGCACGACGACCGTGCAGTGCTCGGTCACCGACGCCGCTGGCAACGTCACGAACGGCTCCTTCACCGTGACGGTCGACGACTGCGAAGATCCGTCGGTCTCTTGCCCGAGCAATCTCGGCGCGGCGGCCGGCATCACGCAGTGCAACGACGCGGGCCAGTGCGGCGCGATCGTGAGCTTCAGCACGCCCGCGAACGACAACTGCCCCGGTGTGACCGTGGTGGCGACGCCCGCCTCGGGCTCGTTCTTCCCCGTCGGCACGACGACCGTCAACGTCGTTGCGACGGACGCGGCGGGACGCACGGCGACCTGCTCGTTCAACGTGACGATCAACGACTGCGAAGATCCGGTCGCGTCCTGCCCGCAGAGCATCACGGCCTGCAATGACGCCGGCCAGTGCGGCGCGGTCGTGACGTTCAACGCCTCGGGCAGCGACAACTGCAGTGGCTCGACGACGGTGGCGACGCCGGCCTCGGGCTCGGTCTTCCCGATCGGCACCACGACGGTCACCGTCGTCACCACCGACGCGGCGGGCAACTTCGACCAGTGCACGTTCGACGTGACCGTCAACGACTGCGAGTCGCCGACGATCTCGGTGCCCAACCCGATCACGGTGTGCAACGACGCCGGCAGCTGCGGTGCGGTCGTGACCTACGCGGTCACCGGCAGCGACAACTGCCCGGGCTACACGGTCAACGCGACGCCGGCCTCTGGCTCGGTGTTCCCGATCGGCACGACGACCGTGCAGTGCTCGGTCACCGACGCCGCGGGCAACGTCACGAACGGCTCGTTCACGGTCACCGTGAATGACTGTGAGGATCCGGTCGCGTCCTGCCCGCAGAGCATCTCGCAGTGCGCCGACGCCGGCACCTGCGGTGCGGTGGTCACGTTCTCGGTCGGCTCGAGCGACAACTGCCCCGGCAGCTCGGCGGTCGCCACGCCCGCCTCGGGTTCGGTGTTCCCGATCGGCACGACGGTGGTCAACGTGGTGGCGACCGATGCGTCGGGTCGCACCTCGAGCTGCTCGTTCTCGGTGACGATCACCGACTGCGAGGCCCCGACGGTCGCGTGCCCGTCGAACGTCACGCAGTGCGCCGACAGCGGTGCCTGCAGCGCGGTGGTGAACTTCAACGTCTCGGGCGCGGACAACTGCGGCCAGCCGACGGTTGTCGCCTCGCCCGCGTCGGGTTCGACCTTCGCGGTCGGCACGACGACGGTCGTGGTCACGGCGACGGACGCTGCGGGCAACACCCAGCAGTGCTCGTTCACGGTGACGGTCACCGACTGCGAGCAGCCGAGCGTGCAGTGCCCGAGCAACATCGACGTGTGCAACGCGCCGGGCCAGTGCTCGGCGATCGTGAACTTCGTCGCAACGGGCTCGGACAACTGCTCGGGCCTGACGGTGACGGCGAACCCGACCTCGGGCTCCTCGTTCCCGGTCGGCACCTCGACGGTGGTCGTGACGGCGACGGACGCCGCGGGCAACAGCCAGCAATGCTCGTTCACCGTGACCGTCCGCGACTGCGAGGCTCCGACGATCCAGTGCCCGCCGGACTTCATCGAGACGTGGGTCGGCCAAGGCCCCGCCAGCGGCCAGACGCACCCCTCGCGTACGGGCTACGCCACGTACTCCGACAACTGCGGCGCGACGCTGACCTACAGCGACACGTTCCAGCCGGGCATGGCGCCGGGTGAGCCGGAGACGATCGTCACCCGCACGTGGTGCGCGACGGATGCGACGGGTCAGCAGGCCTGCTGCATCCAGAAGATCACGCTGCTCTCGCCGGGTAACCACGGCGGCGTGTTCCTCGACATGTCGCCGGGCAACTGCCCGAACACGGTCCAGGTCTGGACGCCGGGTTACGCTCGCGGCTCGGTCCTCGGCTCGTTCCAGTTCGACGTCTCGCAGATCGTGCCGACGTCGCTCCGGATCAAGCGCGCGGACGGCATCGGTCGCCCGCTGAACCCGAGCCTCGAGATCTACCAGGACAACTCGACGCCGTATCGTGGCACGCAGGGCGGTTGCAACGCCTTCGGCGCGGACGGCTCCGTCGACCTGACCTTCCGCGTGCTCAAGGACAAGATGCGCCGAGCGTTCCTGCTCAGCAATCTGCCTGAAGGCACGCAGGTGCCGGTGCTCATCACGGGCACGCTCTACAACGGCGCTGTGTTCCAGACGCGCGACTTCATCCGCGTCAGCCAGCAGCTCTAGTCACGGCCCGGCGCAAGCCGGTGATCCGCGGCCCCGGTCTCCCGCGAGGGACACCGGGGCCGCGGTGCTTTCGGGGAGCGACAGCGCTGCGGGGGCGCGGGGGCCCCACGCGCTCTCGGGGTCGGGCCGGGGCCGCATGGGCCCTTCGCATCGCGCCGTCGCCAGCCGGTCGAACGCGCGGGGCCGGGACGAAAAAAACTCCACCCAAATCGGCTCGGTGGGGGTAGCTTCGGAGCTACGCCGAAAGTCTCGGTCCCGCTCAGTCTTCGTGGGGGGGGCGCTCGGTGACTACCCATCAGCTACGCACTCAGGAGCAGCCTGATGATTCGTTCACAACTGTTCGCTCTCGTCGCGACCGCGCTGACCGCGGCCGCGTTCACCCCCTCGGCGGCGGCGCAGTGCGTCGGCGGCGGCCCCGGTGGTCCCATTCCCCTCTCGGGCACCGGTGGCGGTGGCATCTACCCCAACACACTGCCTCCGTTCGAGTTCCAAGGCGACATCGCGGTCACCGTGCCTGCGGGCGCAACCTGCCTGACGAGCGTCAAGCTGCAAGGACTCTCGCACACTTGGAACAGCGACGTGCAGTTCGTGCTCTCGGACCCGGCGGGCAACTGGCACAACCTCCTCTTCGGATCGGGTGCCTCGGACTTCGGTGGTGACTACGAGGTGTTCGACCGCGTGCGCCTCGGAGCCCTGACTCCGTTCCCGTGGGGCTCGAACCCGATCACGTCGGGGTCCTACGTTCAAGATTTCGGTCCGTGGCCCACGGGTACCGTTGCCACCACGGCGCTGGGCAACACCGTCACGATCAACAACACTCCGCTCGAGCAGATTCCGATCTCCTCCGGCACGTGGACGCTCTACGCCTTCGACTGGTTCGGTGGCGACTCCGGTACGCTGACTTCGTTCGAGCTTTGCTTCGGCACGCCGTACGTCCCGCCGCCGCCGCCGCCGCCCGCGAGCGGCTGCTTCGTCGGCACCGGCGGCAACATCCCGGTCTCGGGTACCGGCGGTGGCGGAGTGTTCCCCACGACGTTCCCGGTGACCCAGTTCACGAGCACGCTCAACGTCCCTGCGATCCCTCCTGGCGCGAGCGTCATCAAGCGTGTGAAGCTCAACGGCCTCACGCACACGTGGGGTGGTGACGTGCAGTTCGTTCTGACCTCGCCGTCAGGCACGAGCTACAACGTCGGCTGCGCGATGCCGACGGACCCCAACGCCGACTGGAACTTCATCGACGTCAGCATCATCGACGCTCGCCTCGCCTTCGGCTGTGCGCCGACGGCGTCGACCGGCCTCTATGTCGCAGGCAGCCCGGTCGCGGGCACCTACGCGCAGGAGTTCGGCGGCTGGGTCGACGGCACCAACAACGTGTTCAACACGCCGCTGGAGCAAATTCCGATCGCAGCGGGCGCTTGGAAGCTCGAGGCCTATGACTGGGTCGGCGGCGACTCGGGCTCGATCACGGGCTGGGAGCTGTGCTTTGGCACGCCGTCGAACATCAGCGGCGGCGGAGCTCCGTTCTCCAACCAGTGCGTCGCGGGCGGCGCTCCGGCGGCGGCGTTCCCGGCGAGCGGTGCAGCGGACGGCGTCTGGCCGACCACGCTGCCGACGGGCGAGCTCGTCTCCTCGGCGGTGATCACGGTCCCCGGCGGTGCGGCGATCGAAGGCGTCAAGCTGATCGGCTTCCAGCACACGTGGGGCACCGACGCGATGGTCGTCCTGCAGGACCCGGCCGGCAACCAGCACATGCTGCTGCAGCGCGACAACGGCTCGAACTGCGGCGGCTGTGGCGATGACTTCAACGGCGACTACACCATCGTCGACGCCTGCGGGACGGCCAACACGCCGATCCCGTCTTGTGGCGCCGGTGTGATCCCGACGGGCGAGATCCCGCAGACCTTCGGCACTTGGCCGACGGGAAGCGCGGGTATCAACAACACCCCGATCTCGCAGATCCCGGTGACCTCGGGCACGTGGACCCTCAAGGTCTACGACTGGTGCCCGGCGTTCGACGACGGCTTCCTCACCTCGTGGGAGCTGTGCTTCGCGGGTCCCGCGGCGCCGGTGGCGTACTGCACCGCCGGTACGACGACGAGCGGCTGCAACGCGTCGATCTCGGCGGCGAACAACCCGAGCGCTTCGCTCGCGACGCCGTGCAACATCAACGTCGTGAATGTCGAAGGCCAGAAGTCGGGCCTGATCTTCTACTCGGTCGCCGGTCAGCTGATCCAGCCGTGGAACACGACCAGCTTCCTGTGTGTGAAGGCTCCGACGCAGCGCACGCTGACGCAGAACTCCGGCGGTACGGTTGGAACCTGCAGCGGCACGCTGAGCCTCGACTGGAACGCGTTCCAGGCTGCGAACCCGACGGCGGTGGGCAACCCGTGGTCGTCGGGTAACACGGTGCAGGTGCAGGCGTGGTTCCGCGACCCGCCGGCTGGTAAGTCGACGAACCTGTCGAACGCAATTCAGATGACCTACACGCCGTGATCTGAACCATCGCGGAACCACCGGCGCAAGCCGGTGAGCGAAACACGGCGGGCGGTCCAACATGGGCCGCCCGCTGTGTTTTGTTCCCCACGCTACTTCGCGCAACAGAGCCGAGCCTGAGACCGAAGGCGTTGTTGCTGCGAGCTTCAGCCAGCGCAGCGCCTGCGGCGCTGCTCGGGGGATCCCCTATCGGAG